>CAWGGQ010000001.1:0-14174 GCA_963822125.1 uncultured Gammaproteobacteria bacterium
GATCGCAAGGCGCGTCCGGACCTCGATCCTGATGCGGCGTCCAATCTCGGGTTATGGCTGGTGTTCGAGGCGATGACGCAGTCGACGCCCAACGCCTCCATCGAGGGGCGCGCAGCCAACAGCCATCGCGCGTGGCTCGACGCACACATGGCACGCGAAGCCATACGCGCAAAGTGCCGGGACTCCTTCACCCGATACGACGCCGTGCTGATGCGGGTGTGCTTCGTTCCGCCATTCCCGCACGTTCAGAACGGCGAACTCGCGGGAACGAAAACTGATGTGCAATGGCACCCAACGCATGTACATCGATCTGGTTCGCTGGACGATCCTCACAGGCATGGCCTACCTGCCGGCGACCGTGCCGCCGATCGGCCTCGGCACGTCGAAGCTGCCGATCGGCATGCAGGTGGTTGGACCCTATGGGGTGACTTACGCACCATCCGGCTCGCCGGACACATCGCCGCGCAATGCGGCGGGTATCGCGCGCCGCCGATAGCGTGAAGGTTTGGGAAAAAGCGAGGTGGCGGCTCCACGACGGGCGTGACTGGGCCGCGGCGGTTCATTTAAGCGAGCTCGTGTTTATCAATGAAGGCATGGGCGCGCGATGGGCGCACGCGTTGCATGACGCGTTCCACGCCGGTCGGACCGCTGGTGTATGGCGGCCGGAATGAACCATCGCCCAAATCAAATGCCGGCTGTCTGGTTGAAGCAATCGACTCAATGGCAGCGAAGCAAGACTTCGTCGATCCGAACCCAACGCGCCTGTCCCGAACAAATTGATTGGGGCGACGTTCAGTTACGGCGAATAGCGGTCCGCAGGTTTCGATCACGAGAACGAAAAGTGCGTTGCGAACCCGCCGGGTCGACGCGCACTGGCGCAAATCGACCAGCGGCGTTCAGCGTGAAGCGATGAACTAGTGTTCCTGCGCCGCCAGTTGTTGCGTCTTGTACGCGAGCTCTTGCCGCATGCGCGGCAGCTCGGCGTTGATGCGCCCTTGCTCTTCGGAGAGCCGTTGCATCAGCGCCAACAGGTCTACACGAGCGGCCGGTGTCAGCGTGGGATCAACTGCTGCGTCGTGCTCGAGACGAGTTCCGTTTTGATTTCGTCGAGCCGATATTCGCGTTGGCTGATGGCGTCTTCGAGATCCCTCACTTCGCACGCGCGAGATAGCAGATCGCGTCCCGCGTGATACGGCGCGAGAAATGCGTCGCGCATGTCGTCGGGACAGACGTTGTCGTAGCCTTCGCCGCGCTCGCCGACTTCGTAGCCGTCGTTGGGCTCGCAATCTCGCGCACACCTTCTCCCAACCGGCCATGTACGACGCGCGATCGGGATGACGCCGTGCTTCACACACGCGTTCTGGTGGTTGAGCAGCTGCGTGCTGCGATAGCCGTCGGCGCCATCGCGATAGCCGATCGTCTGCCAATCGCCGGCAATGCACCGGCTCTCGCTGACCGAATTGCTCGAGCAACCAGCGAGCACGAACAGCAACGCCGCCATGGCCAGCGAAACACACGAGTGGAGCCGCATCGGAATCTCCTGCATCCGTTGGGACCACCCGGAATATAGATGTTGGCGTGGCGCGCGACGGGCGCCAATCACAGTCCGCGTGCGGCGCAGCGCCGGTTGTACGCGCCTCTAACGCAACGACCCTGCTAAGACGACAGGGGGCTAAGTCGGCATCGGCGACGCGGCAATGAAACGCTCGAGACCCTGACGGTCGGTGCAACGCGCCGAATAGCGCTCGAACGCCGGCCGCGCTTCGAGTGCTTTCGTGCCCAAACCCCAGCTGATCTGCGACGCGAGATACACGTCGACTGCGCTGAAACGTTCACCCAATACGAATGGACCCGGAGTAACTGCCTTCGCGAGCGCGTTCGACGTCGCGTCGCAGCCGCCGTAACCGAGCGACATCGAAGGCACTGATGCGGGTCGTTCGAAAATACGATCGATGATCGCGGACTCTATGCATGCGGCGCCGAAGAACATCCAGCGCAGGTACGTCCCGCGCGCCGGATCGTTGAACGCCGGCGCGAGACCCGCTTTGGGAAACGCATCGGCAAGATACGTGCAGATCGCCGCCGCTTCGGTAACGACGACACCGCGGTGCACGATCGTCGGCACCTTGCCCATCGGGTTGATCGCCAGAAACGCAGGCGCCTTTTGTTCGTACCTGTCGAAATTCAGCAGTTCCGTTCGATACGGTGCGCCGATTTCTTCGAGCATCCAATGCACGATGCGGCCGCGCGACATCGGATTGGTATAGAAAACGATGGTGTCTGTCATGACGTGTGACTCCGAAGCAAGCGGGCTACGGATACTGCACGCGCTGTGCCGGGGTGCGAATCCCACGCGCCGATCACTCCTGCCAGGTGATGGCAGCAACCGCAACGCGCGAGCCGGTGCCGACCGCAGACGAGTGAGAAAATCTCAGGCGTTCATGGCTGATCGTCAGACGAACCTTCCGACAGCACCGCACTCAAAATTGATGGCAGTGATGCGAAGAGAGGTGACTACCATGCGCTCACGGACTGTATGCGAGATTCTGTCGTTGCTGTTATGCGCAGGCGCGGCGGGGGCTGCGACCACCGAACAGTCGAACGCAATTCCTCATACCTTCTGCGTCTCCGAACGCGCGACGAACGGACGCGTCTATCTGACTCCGGTCTTCCAGGACCCGCTTCGCGACGTGCGCGACGATTTCGCCGGTTATCTTGCCAACGCACATCAGTACCGCGGCGGCGTGGAGTGCTTCACGTTGTCGACACGCGACCTGGCCGATCAGTTCAGAACTCAGCGCATAGCGATCGCGCACTGGAACCACGTTCCACATATCGTGGCTACACAGTGGGTCCCACGGCCAGACGAGTTGGCGCCTCGTTCAGAAGTTGCCGCGCGGGAAGCCGCATCCGGCCCGGAGAGTGCTTCTACCTGAACAATCGAGACGCGCTTACCGGGGTCGATTCGAACCGGCAACTCGGCGATGCCGCGGATGAAGTTGTTGGGGGTGACGTTTCACCTCGCCCACCACCTCGATCGTGTGGAAACGCTGCATGATTCTTCCGAGAGCACGCGCAGCTGCATTTCCGCCAGGCGGTTGCCCATGCAGCGGTGCACACCGAAGCCGAACGAAAGGTGTGCGCGGGCGTTCGTGCGATCGATGATCAGGTCGTCCGGATTCTCGAAGACCGCGTCGTCGCGGTTGCCGGAGAAGATACCACATGATCAGCTGCTCGTCCTTCGCGGATCTTCTTGCCGTTCATTTCGGTGTCGCGCTGTGCGGTGCGGCGCATGTGGATCGACCGACGTCTGCCAGCGGACCATCTCGGCGACCATGTTCGGAATCAGCGCTCGAGGTCGTCGCGCAACATCTGGTATTGATCGGGCGATTCGTTCAGCGCCAGCACGCCGCCGCTGATCGTATTGCGCGTAGTGTCGTTGCCGCCGACGATCAGCAGCAGGATGTTGCCGAGGAATTCCTTCGGCCGCGACATCATGTCGCGCGTCGATTCGCCGTGTGCCAGCATCGAAATCAGGTCGTTGCCCGGTTCGCGCGCCGCGCGTTCGACCCACAGCTGCGCGAACGTATTCGCGCATCCTGCAGGTCGCGCTGCCGGACCTCGGCGGTGAGCCCGGGTCGCCCATCAGCTGCGGCGACGCGGTCGTGATGTCGGACCAGTAGACGAGCTTGTGGCGGTCCTCGTACGGAAAATCGAACAGCACGGCGAGCATCCGCGCGGTGGGTTCGACGGATACTCCTCGACCCAGTTGAACGTTTCGCCAACGGGCAGCTTGTCGACGATGTCGATGACCGTTCGCGAATCATCGGCTCGAGCTTCTTAAGATCGCCGGTGACTGACGGCGCCACTGTTCTGCGCTGGAAGCCGTGGCGCGGTTCGTCCATCGCGATGAGTTGTCGAGCGGGTACGTCTTCGGTCGCCCTTCGCCGATCGTGATGCCGCCTTTTTCGGACGAGTAGATCTGTGACTGGTATTCACTTCCTCGATGTCGGCGGGACGCGTCACCGAGCGTACGCACCGTTCCGGCTGTCCGGGCAGTAGTGCATGTATTTTCCCGACGCAGCCGCGCAAAAGACGGCCGCCAACAGTCGTCGCCGTAGAGTGCGGAACGGCTGACGTCGATGTCGGCGAGCGGCGTCGACCAGGCGTCGGATGGCTGCGTGTTGTCTGCGATGGCTTGGTCGATCAGAGTCTTGACTGCTGAAACGGTGATGGGGCTGGACCGTTGTACAGAATCGCGACGGAGTTATCGGAGCAACTGCGCGCCCGGAGTTCGACGGCAGAACCACTAGCTCGGCATCCGAAGCCGTTCTGCTGCTTTGATGCCAAGCCACCGAGCCCAAACGGCACCCGTAGCAGATACACCTGAGAGCTTTGAACGACAGCTCAAAACTTGGCCGCGAACAGGACAATCTGATGCGGGTGTGTCATTTGCTGAATCGGTGACCCCTCTACGTCGCGGACAAGCTTTCGCCACGGCCTGAATTGCTTGGCTTGCTCCTTCGTCGGTTCGCAGGAACTACGGCCGATGCCGGAGCGGCATCCCCGGCTCGCGCGAGCGGCTGGCTCGGACACTCCGTCATCACGCGCGACGGCAAGGAACTCGGTACGGTGCGCGACCTTGCCATCGACGAACACACGGGCAAAGTCGTCTACCTGGTGGTCTCGGTCGGCAGTTTTCTGATCGAGAACAACCTGATCGCCGTTGCGCCCGACGCGTTGGTACCGGCGGGCACCGACGACGGCGTTTACTGCTGCTTGCCGACCCGAACGGACTCAAGGACGCAACGCGGTTCGCGAGCGATGGTCAATGGCCGAAGAAAGCCGATGTAGTGCGCAGCGAAGCATCGGCGACAGTCGCGGCGACCCAAACCGCGGAACCCGCCGCAACCGCACCCGCCACAACCACCTCCCCTGCGACCGGTACCGCAACGATCGAGAGCCGCTCGAAAACCGCGAAACTCTCAGCCAGCGAACGCGTGATTACCGCAACCGCACCGCCGCCGGCCCCGGCCAAACCCGCAAAGGCCACGACGCCCACGACCAGTGCGTCGCGCCCGCCGCCGCTCACTCAGTTCGACCATCTCGACAAAGACGGCGACGGCGTGCTCAATCGTTCGGAGTTCGCGCAGGTGATTTCGCCGAAGGACAGCTACTCGAAGATCGACACCAACGCCAACGGTGTCATCGAGCCGCAGGAATTCGACGCGTACCAGGAAGCGCACCGCCCGTCGAACTGATCGTTCATCGGGCCAATTGCGAATCGCACCACACAAATCGCACGACCAAGGACAGCCGATCAATCAGACTACAGTAGGCGTGATCCCCACTTACGTTCGGCGAGAGCGGGTCGGCCCGCTTCCCTTCTCGACGAAACTGTATCAGGCGATCGGCTCGATTCCGGACACGGTGAAGAACTGGACGTTCAACACCTTCATCCTGCTGTACTACAACCAGATCCTCGGCGTGGATCCAACGCGCGTGTTCGATCGCACTGGCGATCGCGATCATCTTCGACGCCATAACCGATCCGTTGGTGGCCTCGCTTTCGGACAATCTGCAGACCCGGTGGGGACGCCGTCATCCGTTGATGTTGATCGGCGCGCTGCCGCTCGGGTCCGCGTTCTACTTCGTTTTCGTGCCGCCCGTCGGCCTCGGCGAGACCGGTCTGTTCTTGTGGCTGACCAGCTTCGTGATTCTGACGCGCGTACTGATGACGTTCTTCTTCGTGCCATGGGCGGCCATCGCGGCCGAACTCACCGACGACTACGCCGAGCGTACCAGCGTGATGTCGTTCAGGTTCGCCATCGGCTGGTTGATCGGAATTTCGTTTCCGCTGTTCGTGCTGACCGTGCTGATGCCCAGCACCGCCGAGCATCCAATCGGCCAACTCGATGGCACGCACTATCCGGCGATGGCCCTGTGCGGCGGCATTCTGCTGTCGGGCGCAGCGCTGGCGACCACGCTGCTGACGTGGCGCGAAATTCCGTATCTGCGCCAGCACGCCGCCGCGCCAAGTGATTTCAGCTTCTTCGGCGCGGCAGGAGTTGTGGCGCGCGCTGCAGAATCGGCAGTTTGCGCTGGTGTTCGTGATCGTGCTGCTGTCGTCTGCCATCACGGGCACCACCGCCAACATCGGCATCTACATGTCGACGTTCTTCTGGGGGTTCACCACCGACGATCTGCGCTGGTTCGCGCTGGCGTCGGTCGGGCGCTCTGATTGCGTTTCCATTGGTTGCGGCCACGCAACGTCGTTGGGACAAGAAACACGTGATGCTCGTCTGCGCCACGATCAGCCTGTTTGACGGCATCATCGTGGTGGGCTGCGCTTCCTCGACGTGTTGCCGCAAAACGGCGATCCGATGCTGCTGATGATTCTGGTCGGGATGGCAGTCTTCGGCGCATCGGTGGCGGTCATTCAGAGGCATCATCGGCGCGTCGGTAATCGCCGACGTACTCGATGATCACGAACTGCGCACCCACTACCGGCAGGAAGCGATGTTCAACGCGGCGCTGTCGTTCTCCGGCAAAGCGATTTCGAGCATTGGCATCGTCGATGGGCGGCCTCATTCTCAGCATGATCGACATGCCTCGTGGCGTTGCACCGGCCGACGTTCCGCCGGACACGATCATGCGCCTCGGTCTGGTGGTTGGAATCTGCATTCCGCTGTTGCACCTGATTCCGCTCAGTCTGATCACCCGGTACAAGATCACTCGTGAAGCGCATGCCGAAATCCGTCGCGCACTCGACGCACGCCGCGCCACCGCGATTTCTGGCGGACTGTCAGCGGTAGATCGCTGATCGGCCGTGGCGCACTTCGAGCGCCATGCGTCGGCCTTCTTGAGCTTCTTCACGACGAGACCATACGAACGATCGATCATCCGTTCGATTTCGCCGCGCGGAATCGAACCGTCGAGGATGACGGTGTTCCAGTGCGTCTTGTTCATGTGGTAGCCAGGAATGACCGCTTCGAAGGTGTCGCGCAGAAACAGCGCTTCATCGGGATCGCACTTCAGGTTCATCCGTGCGCCACCGTCGCCGTCTACCAGCAGCGCGAACATTCTGTCGCAGATCTTGTACACGTAGGCGTCGGGACCGAACGGAAAATCCTCGAACGCCTCGGGACGCTTCAACAAATACGCACGCACTTCGTCGAAGTTCATGACGCTTCGACCGCGGCACCGCATTCGACGAGCAGTTCACGCAGCACCGAGCGGTGGCAGCGCGACTCGTCGGCGCAACGCCGTACCGTGCCGATCCGCATGCCCTCCTTCGGGCTGCGTTCGCTGCCGAGCCGGACGATGCGGATGGTCATGAACCCGGTCGCGTCATGCGCCGTATTGTGTCTGCAGGTGTCGAGGATCTCGGCGGACTCGCCCATCTCTACACCGCAGTTGGGATCGACGAGATACGGCACCGTGATGCGGCCGGCGCGCTGCAGGAACGGCGCCTGTGGAGCCGATGTCGACGGTGGCTATTTCCCTCTACTCGTTCGGTCGGCGACCTGTTCCCGGTGCTGTTGCAGCGCGCCGGCCCATCGCGGTGCCGATGTCGTCGATCCCAACTGCGGTGTAGAGATGGGCGAGTCCGCCGAGATCCTCGAACACCTGCAGACACAATACGGCGCATGACGCGACCGGGTTCATGACCATCCGCATCGTCCGGCTCGGCAGCGAACGCAGCCCGAAGGAGGGCATGCGGATCGGCACGGTACGGCGTTGCGCCGACGAGTCGCGTTGCCGCCGCTCGGTGCTGCGTGAACTGCTCGTCGAATGCGGTGCCGCGGTCGAAGCGTCATGAACTTCGACGGAGTGCGTGCGTACTTGTTGAAGCGTCCCGAAGCGTTCGAAGATTTTCCGTTCGGCCCCGATGCCTACGTGTACAAGATCGCCAACAGAATGTTCGCGCCGCTTCGGCGGGCGACGCCGGCGCACGGATGAACCTCAAGTGCGATCCGGATGAAGCGCTGTTCCTGCGCGACACCTTCGCAGCGGTGATTCCCGGCTACCACATGAACAAGACCCACTGGAACACGGTGCATGCTCGACGGTTCGATTCCGCGCGGCGAAATCGAACGGATGATCGATCGTTCCTATGGGACTCGTCGTGAAGAAACTCAAGAAGGCGCGAACGCATGGCCCTCGAAGTGCGCTACGGCCGTCAGCGATGTACCGGTGACAGTCCGCCAGATCCCGGTCGCGCGGCGTGCGTCGAGCGCGTGTCGGATTTCGGCGTGCTCCTCGCGGGTGATCTTGTAACGCGTGATCAGGCTGATCGGGATCACGTACAGGATCGGTACGCAGATCCCGACCACGAGCCCGAGACGCCGGATGGTGTCGGGCGGGACGTCGGCCGGGCAACGGAGCCGGGCGCAAGATCGATCAAGCTGAGGATCAGCCCGCCGAGGACGATCCCGACGCTCGAGACCGCCTTGCCCGAGAACGAGAGCGCCGCGCTGAACATCGCCTCCTGGCGATAGTGCGTGCGCAGCTCGTGATCGTCGAGGACGTCCGCGACCACGGAGGCCCCGATGACGCCCTGGATCACCGCGATCGCCGCGCCGAAGCAGCCGGCCGCGATCAGGATCACGAGCAGCCGCGGATCGCCGTTCTGCGGCAGCACGTCGAGGAAGCGCAGCAGGATCAGGACGATGCCGTCGAGCAGGTTGATCGTCGCGCACACGAGCAGCACGTGCTTCTTGTCGAAGCGCCTCTGCAGGAGCGCGACGAGCGGAAACGCGATCAGCGCGCCGATCGCGACGAGCGCGAACCAGCGCAAGTCCTCGGCCGTGAGCCCCCAGAAGTACGTCGTCATGTAGATGCCGATGTTGGCCGTGGTCCCGCCGATCGCCGACGTGAGCAGGACGATCACGAAGATCAGCGCGAACTGCCGATTCTGGAGCGCCCGCCACAGCTCGCGAATCGTGCCCGAGACACTGAAGCCTCTCGGCGCGACCGCGTGCTGGCGCAGATAGGGGATCTCACGCCGCGTCAGCAGCGTCGTCGCGAGCGCGCCCGTCGCGAGCAGCACACCGGCGCAGAGCGCCAGCTTCGGATAGCTCGCGGGATTCAGCTGGCCGACCGGATGCTCGGGCGTCGCCGGCATGATGAAGCTGTAGACGAACACCGGGAACCCGACCCCGATCGTCCAGCCGGCCGCGAAGCTGAACGACATCACGCTCGTGCGTTCGTCGTAGTCGTCGGAGAGCTCCGCGGCGATCGCCGCCCACGGCACGAAGAAGAGCGTCATCAGCCCGCGCGTGAGCAGCACGAACGCGAGCAGCCAGGAGAACAGGCCGATCTCGCCGAGGCCGGACGGCGGCACGAACACGAAGTAGAGCCGGGCCGAGCGGGAGAGCCCCGATCAGCATCAGCGGATGGCGCCGTCCCCAGCGCGTCGGCAGGTTGTCGGAGAGCGAGGCGGCCAGCGGATCCGTGACCGCGTCGAAGACGATCGCGATGGCGAGCGCGATCGACACCCAGGTCGGATCGACGCCGAGGATCTGGTTGTAGTAGAGCAGGATGAAGGTGTTGAACGTCCAGTTCTTCACCGTGTCGGGGATCGCGCCGATCGCCTGATAGAGCTTGGTCGAAAAGAAAGTGGGCCTTCCCGCTCCCGGCGAACGTAAGTGGGGATCACACCTACTGTATCTGATTGATCAGGCTGTCCTGATCGTGCGATTTGTGTGGTGCGATTCGCAATTGGCCCGATGAACGATCAGTTCGACGGGCGGTGCGCTTCCTGGTACGCGTCGAATTCCTGCGGCTCGATGACGCCGTCGGCGTTGGTGTCGATCTTCGAGTAGCTGTCCTTCGGCGAAATCACCGGCGCGAACTCGGAGCGATTGAGCACGCCGTCGCCGTCTTTGTCGAGCTGGTCGAACTCAGTGAGCGGCGGCGGGCGCGACGCACTGGCGCGGGCGGTGTGCCGTTCGCGGGTTTCGCCGGGCCGGTGGCGGTTCGGTTGCGTTGATGAAGCGTTCGCTCGCGGACAGGTGCGCGGTCTTCGAGCGGCTCTCGATCGTTGCGGTGCCGGTCGCAGGGGAGGTGCGGGCGGGTGCGGCTGCGGCGGGTTCCGCGGTTTGGGACGCCGCGATGTCGCTGATCCCCGCTGCGCACGACATCGGCTTTCGTCGGCCATTGACATCGCTCGCGAACCGCTTTGCGTCCGAGCCGTTCGGGTCGGCAACCAGCAGGTAGCACGCCGTCGTCGGTGCCCGCCGGCACGAGCGCGTCGGGCGCAACGGCGATCAGGTTGTTCTCGATCAGAAAGCTGCCGACGGAGACGACCACGTAGACCACTTTGCCGCTGTGTTCGTCGATGGCGAAGTCGCGCACGGTGCCGAGTTCCTTGCCGTCGCGCGTGTCACCACGTGGCCGAGCCAGTCGGTCGCTTTCAGCACGGGTGGCGTCCGCGACGGCCCCGAGGCCGCGAGTCCGGCCGCGACGATCACGCGCGCAATCGGTTGGATGTCTGCAATATAGTTTTCGAGCATCGCGAGGCACGCCCCCAGATTGTGCCTGTTCGCGGAAAAGTTCGAGAAATTGTTCAAAGGTCGGACGTGAGCCGGTGGCAGACGGCACGGGGCGGCGCGCCATGCGGCAACCGAGCGAGTTAGTGTGCGGTCGACGCCGTGGGAGCTTCAAGCGAACCCGCGCCGCGTCGCGCGAGTGACTGCGGCGCACATTCTGTGCAAAAGTCCGCGCCTTTCCCGTATCCGCAGGATCACGATGAGCCAAGCCAACCTGGACAACTCAACGAGCCGCCGATGCCTGGTCGACCCCGCTCGCCGACATCGACGTCAGCCGCGCCGAACTGTACGGCAACGACAGCTGGCGGCCGTATTTCGCCCGCCTGCGCCGCGAAGATCCGGTGCACTACTGCAAGGACAGCCTCAACGGTCCGTACTGGTCGGTGACGCGGCACGCGGACATCAAGGAAGTCGACACCAATCACCAGATCTATTCGTCGGAAAAAGGCGGCATCACGATCGGCGAAGAGGCGACCGAGGAAGTGCCAGCTCGACAACTTCATCGCGATGGACGAACCGCGCCACAGCATCCAGCGCAAAACGGTCGCGCCGTCGGTGGCGCCGCGCAATCTGCTCGTGCTCGAGCCGCTGATCCGCGAACGCGTCATCGACATCCTCGACAACCTGCCGGTCGGCGAGACGTTCAACTGGGTGGAGGAGTTTCCGTCGAGCTCACTGCGCGCATGCTCGCGGTGCTGTTCGACTTCCCGTACGAGGATCGCCACAAGCTCGTCTACTGGTCGGACATCACCACAGCGTCGCCGCAGCTGATGGGCGATGCGGGGCTGACCGGCCGAAGTGCGCCAGCGCGACCTGCAGGACTGCGCGAGCACGTTCGCGAAACTGTGGGTCGAGCGCGGCGGCGCGCGAACCGGGCAACGATCTGATCTCGATGCTGGCGCACGGCGAGTCGACGCGGGACATGATGTCGCGGCCGAGCGAGTTCCTCGGCAACATCCTGCTGCTCATCGTCGGCGGCAACGACACGACGCGCAACACCATCAGCGGCGGCGTGCTGGCGCTGAACGAATCGCCCGACCAGTACCAGAAGCTGCGCGACGAGCCGAACCTGATCCCGAACATGGTCGCCGAGATGGTCCGCTGGCAGACGTCGGTGATTCACATGCGCCGCACCGCGCTGCGTGACACCGAACTCGCGCGGCAAACGGATCCGCGAAGGGGACAAGGTGATCATGTGGTACTGTCGGGGAATCGCGACGAGGCGATATTCGAGGATGCCGACAAGCTGATCATCGACCGGCCCAATGCGCGCCAGCACGTGTCGTTCGGTTTCGGCATCCACCGCTGCATGGGCAACCGGCTCGCCGAAATGCAGCTCCGCATGTTGTGGGAAGAGATCATGAAGCGGTTCCACAGGATCGAAGTGGTCGGCGACGTGAAACGCCAGCCCAACAACTTCATCCGGGGGATCGCGGAGCTGCCGGTGACCCGTCCTCTGTGACGTGACCTGCCATCACCTGGCAGGAGTGATCGGCGCGCGGGATTCACAGCCGAGCACCTCGCGCGCAGTATCCGAAGCCCGCTTGCTTCGGAGTGACACGCGCATGACCGACGAGCTCGTCTTCTACACCCACCCGATGTCGCGCGGCCGCATCGTGCGCTGGATGCTGGAGGAGGTCGGCGCAGCCGTATCGAGACCGAGCTGCTCGACTACGGCACGACGATGAAGGCGCCCGCCTATCTGGCGATCAACCCGATGGGCAAGGTGCCCGCGATCCGGCACGGCGACACGGTGGTGACCGAAGGCGGCGCGATCTGCGCCTATCTGGCCGATGCGTTTCCCGCACGCGGGCCTCGCGCCGCCGTTCGGCGAGCCGCGGCGCGGCCCTATTACCGCTGGATGTTCTTCGGCGCCGCATGCATAGAGTCCGCGATCATCGACCGTATGCTCGAACGACCCGCGTCGGTGCCCCCGATGTCGCTCGGTTACGGCAGCTACGACGCGACGTTGAACGCGCTCGAGAAGGCAGTTACGCCGGGTCCATTCGTGTTGGGTGAACGCTTCAGCGCGGTCGACGTGTATCTCGCGTCGCAGATCGGCTGGGGGTTTGGGCACGAAAGCACTCGAAGCGCGGCCGGCGTTCGAGCGCTATTCGGCGCGTTGCACCGACCGTCCGGCGTTCCAGCGCTTCATCGCCGCGTCGCCGATGCCGTCTTAGCCCCGTGTCGTCTTAGCAGGGTCGTTGGCGGAGTTAGAGGCGCGTACAACCGGCGCTGCGCCGCACGCGGACTGTGATTGGCGCCCGTTCGCGCGCCGGCGCCAGCGTCTACTATTCCGGGTGGTCCCAACGGATGCAGGAGATTCCGATGCGGCTCCACTCGTGTGTTTCGCCGGCCATGGCGGCACTGCTGTTCATGCTCGCGGGTTGCTCGAGCAACTCGGTCAGCGAGAGCCAGTGCATTGCGGGCGATTGGCAGACCATCGGCTATCGCGATGGCGCCAACGGCTATCGCAGCACGCAACTGCTCAACCACCAGAACGCGTGTGTGAAGCACGGCGTCATTCCCGATCGCGCGTCGTACATGGCCGGTTGGGAGAAGGGCGTGCGCGAGTATTGCGAGCCGAACAACGGCTACGACGTCGGTGAGCGCGGCGAAGGCTACGACAACGTCTGTCCCGACGACATGCGCGACGCATTTCTCGCGCCGTATCACGCGGGACGCGATCTCTATCTCGCGCGCTGCGAAGTGAGAGATCTCGAAGACGCCATCAGCCAACGCGAATATCGGCTCGACGAAATCAAAACGGAACTCGTCTCGAGCACGACGCAGCAGTTCGATCCCACGCTGACACCGGCCGCTCGTGTAGACCTGTTGGCGCTGATGCAACGGCTCTCCGAAGAGCAAGGGCGCATCAACGCCGAGCTGCCGCGCATGCGACAAGAGCTCGCGTACAAGACGCAACAACTGGCGGCGCGGGAACACTAGTTCATCGCGTCACGCTGAACACCGCTGATAGATCTTGCGGCAGTGCGCGTCGACCCGGCGGGTTCGCAACGCACTTTTCGTTCTCGTGATCGAAACCCGGGACCACTCGCCCACCTGAACATCGCCCCAATCAACTTGCTCGGGGGAGCCGCCACCTCGCTCCAAACCTTCACGCTATCGGCGGCGCGCTGATACCCGCCGCATTGCGCGGCGACGTGTCCGGCGAGCCGGATGGTGCGCAAGTCAGCCGCCATAGGGTCCAACCACCTGCATGCCGATCGGCAGCTTCGAGGTGCCGAGGCCGATTCGGCGGCACGGTCGCCGGCAGGTAGGCCACGCCGGTGAGGATCGTCCAGCGAACCAGGTCGATGTACATGCGTTGGGTGCCGTTGCACATCAGCGTTCGTTCCGCGAGTTCGCCGTTCTGAAGGTGCGGGAATGGCGGAACGAAGCACACCGGCATCAGCACGGCGTCGTGATCGGGTGAAGGATCTGCCCACTTTGCGCGTATGGCTTCGCGCGCCATGTGTGCGTCGAGCCACGCGCGATGGCTGTTGGCTGCGCGCCCCTCGATGGAGGCGTTGGGCGTCGACTGCGTCATCGCCTCGAACACCAGCCATAAGCCGAGATTGGACGCCGCATCGGGATCGAGGTCGGGACGCGCCCTGCGAT
>CAWGGQ010000002.1:0-499184 GCA_963822125.1 uncultured Gammaproteobacteria bacterium
CTGTCTCCGGCTCTCACCTAGCGATCAGTATCTCAATAACTGAAATGCCAGTCCTTCCAGTTCCAGGTGGAGCGGAAGACTTTTCCTCTCACATTCAGACGGGCGAATGAACTCTTTTGTCCCGATCAACGTTATGGTCGATGGGGACTACACTTTGCCGGACGTACTCCACTGACGCCGATGCTCGGGAGATTTGTGTGTCGAATCGCGTTGACCTGACAACTGACGTACGGTGGCCCACCCGGGTGGTGCTCGCCCTGATGATCCTCCTGCTGGCGACGAGCCTGCTGCCGCCCACGCTTCTCGGTGAGGTTTCGGCGCAAGAGACCACCGTCACTGATGGCGATACGCTGCCATCTGCCGGGAGCGACGTCATCGTGGTGCTGGACGACAGCGAGGACCCCCAGGCCGCTGCCGACGCCATGGGCGTTGACGTCACCCACATCTACACCAACGTCTTCACGGGCTTTGCTGGCATCGTCCGCGAGCAGCCAGTCGACACAAGCGACGCCCGCGCGTCACGCAAGCGCAAACCGAAGACAAAGCAGATAGCGCTCGATGGCCAGGTGGCGGCCGAAGCGCAGATCGTGCCCACCGGCGTCACGCGCTCGGGAGTTCCGCATCAGGACGGCGCCGACCACCTGGATATTGCCTCCCCCATTAATGCGGACATCGCCATCGTCGATTCCGGCATCTCGCAACTGCCTGACCTCGATGTCCAGGGCGGGTACTCCTGCATTGGAAGCAGCACGGCCTGGCAAGACGACAACGGCCACGGCACACCAGGTCGCGGGCATCGCTGCCGCCAGGGACAATGATGTCGGCGTCGTCGGCGTAGCGCCGGGCGCACGGTTGTGGGCTGTCAAGGTGCTGGACAGCAAAGGTGGTGGCGCGTTCAGCGACGTAATCTGCGGTCTGGATTGGGTGGCAGCGAGCCGCCGCCACCATCGATGTTGCGAACCTCAGCCTCAGCGGGAGCCAGAAGCGAGGAAGTTGTACCGATCAGCCGCTGCACATCGCAGTCTGCGCGGTGGTGAATGCCGGCGTTACAGTCGTCGTAGCCGCCGGTAACCAGGGCGGCAACGCCGATGAGCGTGTTCCCGCCAGTTATCCGGAAGTGATCACCGTCTCGGGCTTCTCCGATTCAGACGGGAAGCCAGGCGGGCTTGGTCCGAAGCCTTGCTGGGCCAATCACGATGACATGTTCCTGAGCTTCAGCAACTACGGATCAGCCGTCGATATCACGGCACCCGGTGGATGCATAACCTCCTACAACCAGAACGGTGCGCTAGTTGCCGAGTCCGGCACGAGTGAGGCATCCCCCCACGTGGCTGGCGCCATCGCCAACTTCGTGGCCAGCCAGGGCCAGCGCCCGACACCGGACCAATCGCGAAACTGGCTGCTCACCACGGCGTCCCGTCCGCAGTCAGTGGACGGCGTCACCGGGGACAAGGACTCCTCGGCCTCGCGCGAGGCTGGCGAAGAAACAAAAGATCAAGAAGGCCAAGAAGAAGGTCAAGAACGCGAACAGCAAGAAAGCCAAGAAGAAGGCGAAGAAGCAGCTCAAGAAAGCCCGGAAGATCAATACGGACGGGGGCTCCCTCGAGCCAGTGCTGTGGCTGGAGTCGCTGACGTAGGGGGAGACGCTCCTGGAGGGAGTAAGGGAATGAGGAACCAGGGAGATTGCCCAAAGGTCGTTCCGTATTCCCTTAAAGCGCCAGTCACCGGGCGAACTGATCATTCGCGCGGTGACTGGCAGATCGGTAAACGGGGCAACTATCCGCCCCTTTTGACTCCCGCCTCCACAACGGCACGTCGAAGGTGATCCCCTGTTGCCGGACGCTCTTATTGCGTCAAGGCATGGTGGAAATAAGAGATACGCACCCCCGAAATGGCAGCGCCGAGGAAGCCTCTTCACCGTACGGGCCGCCGCAGGGCTGTCGATGATCGTGCGGCAGCCAGTTGAAGGCCGTGCTCCAACTGGTTCCCGCACGATGACAGGCCAAATCACATCTACCGGAGGGGGCTTCCCATCTTCCCAAATAAGCGGTAGGATCCGCCAGGGATCCCCCTTGCTGGTCCCCGTCTCGCAAGTATTGTGGGGGTTGGGATGGACGGGTCTTCATTCGATGGCTGGTCACGGCGCCGCGTTGGGGTTGCCGCGGGCGGACTCGTAGGCGCACTGCTGAGCCAGGCAGGCTTGGGCGAGGTTGCCGCAAAGAAAAAGAAGAAGAAAAAGAAGTGTTGCCTGGCAGTGCGCGCGACGTGCAGTTCCAGCGGCCAGTGCTGCAAGGGCAGCGTATGCGGTCAGCGCGCAGGCATCGAAAACATTTCGGTCTGCTGCGTGCCGGATGGCCAGCCTTGCACCAACACCCCCGGCAGTCAACTTGAATGCTGTGGCAACTCGGAATGCTCCGCCGATCTGGTGTGTGCTCCCGTGCGATAGCGCGAATCGATTGGCCCTGAGCAGCATTCGACGGCGCCCCGAAAGTGAGGCGCCGTCTCAATTCCCTATTCGGGACTCGCACGATATCCATCGACGGCGAAGGAGTTCCGAATGGGCGATTCCCTATTGCCGGCCGCCTTAGAGCGTGTTATGGGATCTTGAGGCTTGGGGGATGGAACATGAACTTTCCCCCCGCAAGCCGTACCCGATGTCACGGATGAGGAGTGGGCCTTTGTCGTCCCGTATCTGAGCTTGATGACGCCTGACGCTCCTCAGCGGCGGCATGATCTGCGCGAGGTGTTCAACGCGCTGCGCTGGCTGGCCCGTTCCGGTGCGCCCTGGCGGTACATTCCCGGCTATGCCGCCGTGGGAGGCGGTCTATCAGCAGTACCGGCGTTGGCAGGACGCCGGGGTCTTCGCGACGATGACCCACGATCTTCGCGAGATGGTGCGCTGGATGGAGGGGCGAGATCCCGACCCCAGTGCGGTCGTTTTCGACAGCACCACGCGCCAATCGACCCCGGAGAGCGGGGCCCGTGCGGGCTATGACGGGTACAAGCGGAGGAAGGGCAGCAAGGTGCACATCGCCGTCGATACGCTGGGGCACCTGGTAGCGCTCCAGGTCACGCCGGCCAACGCCCAGGAGCGAGACCAGGTGGCGATCCTGGCCGAGGCGGTGCAGGACGCGACCGGGCAGACGGTCGAAGTCGCCTACGTCGACCAGGGGTACACCGGACCAGCCGCCCATCACGCTGCCGCCCAGCACGGGATTGATCTGGTGGTCGTCAAGCTTGCGCAGGCCAAACGCGGCTTTGTGCTGCTGCCTCGGCGGTGGGTCGTGGAGCGCTCGTTTGCCTGGGCGACACGCTTCCGGCGACTGGCCAAAGATGACGAACGCTTGCCAGAAACGGTCGAAGGCCTCTATTTCCTCGCGTTCTTCCTGCTCATGCTCCACCGATTGCTCCATCTCGCAGCTCAAAGTCCATAACAGCCTCTAAGCCCTGAACGCGTCTCCCCCCTACACCAGCGCGACGCACTCCACTTCGACCAGCGAGCCCAGCGGGAGCTTGGCCACCTGAACGGTGGAACGGGGGGCCGGGTTCGGGCCGAGGAAGCGGCCGTAAACGGCATTGAACGCGGCAAAGTTATCGAGGTCGGAGAGGAAACAGGTCGTCTTTACCACGCGCTCAAAACTGGAACCGGCGGCAGCCAGGACAGCCGAGAGGTTCTCCATCACGCGCTCCGTCTGCGCGGTGATGTCGCCATCCACCAGTTCATCGTTTCCGGATCGAGCGGAATCTGCCCGGCGGTGAACACAAAACCATTGGCCATGATCGCCTGCGAGTACGGGCCAATCGCTGCAGGGGCGCTTCGGTAGACGATGATCGTACGGTCTCCCTGATCTGACACTGGCTGATCCTTTCGAAAAATGAGGAAGGCGGACGCTCCGCCGCGTAAACCGCGCGAGTCTATCCCCTACGGGGAAACCCGGCAACCGGGCCGGCGCGTATAGCCATTGGTCACGGTTGTGACTCTGGGACCAACAGCCCGTCGGGATGCCACTGTACGTACAAAAAGTGACTCGTATACTGACCCGCAGAAGTCCATTCCAGGTTCGATCCCACCTGCCCTACCCGCCCTACCCGCTGGAGCATGCATGAACCTCACCAACCGGCGGGGTCCCCCGCCGAGGTAAGCAAGTCGCCATTGACGCTGCCTCGCCCGGCGCCCCGGTTGGTGCGTATTGCCACGATGACTTTTGTGGCGTTCCTCGCCTTTGCCCTGGCCGGGAGCATTGGCCTGGCCCTGTACGCCAGCTCACACGCTGGTCGTATCTACCAGGGCGTTACTGTTGGAGATCTCGACCTGGGCGGGATGACCCCGGGGACCGCGGCATCAGCTCGATGCCCGCTTCGCTGCCTACGCGAAGTCGCCGATTACACTCACCGCAGATGACCGCACCTTTCAATTGACCCCGGCAGACGCCGGCGCCACGCTGGATAGCGCCGCCACAGTCGATGCCGCGTTGGGGTGGGGGCGCCAGGGAAATCTCTGGGAGCAGTCGCAGGCAATAGCTCGCGGGCTGGTCCGTGGGGTTGAGATTGCACCGGTGGTCGCGCTGCGGCCAAATGCAGGCGGAGGCCTGGTTACTCTGGAGCCAGCGGTCTTCGCCCACCGGTTGACGCTTCGATTGCCTTTGACGCGGCAGGGCAACCGGCGATCGTCCCTGATGAAGCAGGGGTGAAACTGAACTACGCCGCTACCAACGCGGAACTGGCGGATCGCATCTCCCGCTTCTCAACCGATCCCGTCACACTCTTTACCGAAGCTGCCCCTCCGCGGTCACGACCGCAACGCTCTCCCCTGCCCTGCCATCGGTTGTCGCTGCGGTCGATACTCCGCTCGTCATTGCTGGTGACGACACCACATGGCACGTGCCAGCCACGACTCTGCAGCCTCTCCTGAGCGTTGATCCCGTCACTCAGACGCTCACCGTCGATGAACGTCCACTGCGCGATGGTGACGGAGCTCGCGACGGGGATCGACCCGCCGACGTTTCGGACGCCGCCATTACCGTTGATGACCACGGCAAACTGGCCGTCGTGCCGTCAATTGATTCCGCGACGGTTGATATCGACGCCTCGACGGCTGCGCTGGCCACGGCCATCCTGACGGGCAAGGACGAGGCGGAGCTCGTAATCAGTCACTCGGCCCCGAAGATCAGTGATGCCATGGCGGAAGCGGCCGTAGCACATGGCGAAGATTCCCTGACTCCGGGAATCTCCCTCGCCTGGGAAGGCGGCAAGGGAGAACTGGACCGTGGGGACCTGCTGGAGGCCCTGACCATTCGCACGCGTCCCGGCGAGGACGAACCGTTTGTCTTTGGCCTGGACCCGGAACTGGTACGGGACGATCTGGGCGAGTATGCCGACGGCTTCGACATTGTGGCGCGAGACGCGCGCTGGCGTATCACCGATGGCGCAATCCAGTTGGCTGTGCCAGACGTCACCGGCCGAGGGCTGGACCTGGATAGCGGCGTCGCGACGGTGACCAAGGCGTTCCTCAGCGGAACGCCACAGGCGACGCTAAAGGTCGAAACGATCATCCCCGAGTGGACCGGTGCGGACGGCGCAGCGATTACGCTCGGCAACGACATCCTGGCAGACGCCAGCACCTACTATGGCGACTCACCGCGACTCGCCGATGGCCGAACGCAGGCGAGTGGTAAGCGACAAACGAGCGCGTCGAGTCAGCGCCGCAAATCGCGAATCCGTAACATAGAGATAAGTAAGTTGGCGAACGTCTGTAGCGAAGCGCGATTTGAATGATTCGTTGCCGACGGTGAAGTCGAACTCGGTTACGGGCTCGAGGGTTGCCTGTTCGAGCAGGCGTTTGATCAGGACCTCACCGGGGGAGAGCTTCGCAAGAGTCGGGTCATACGTGGGCTTGTACCAAGTGAAGCGCCCTCCGTGAACGAAGCCAAAGTGCGCGGCAATCAGTCGGTCATTCAGTTCAAGCGTAGTGAATCGGAGCTGTCCAGCTGCCCCCAGGTACTCAGTCGCGCGTCGGTAGAAATCCCGTTAGCTTGAACACTGAAAAGGCTCGGTCTTCTTACGCTTTGCCAGCGATCTACGTGCTGCTCAAAGAAGTCGTGAAGTCGCGGAAGCGTGTCGATTGCGCGATTGTACGTATGGCATGCCACTGCGCCGTGTGAAAGGAGGCCGCGTTATGGCGTCGCAGGCTTTTCTTTCGGAGGCGATCTTGGACAACACTCATATCCATATACGGCGCCTGCACGTGCCCAAGAACCACCGAGAAGAGCCGTTTGCCACTGCCCGCGATCCAATCGAGATTCAGTGTCGGACTATCTGGCCGTAGGCGTCCCAGTTTGAAGTATCGAAATCTTGGGATGAACGACCTTGCTGATTCCAATAGCAGGTTCACTAGCCGTGCTTGGGTGTCCGAATTGAGATTCGCTGCAATTAGAAGATCTGAGTAATCAGATGGACCAGCGCCAGCAAATTGCACGATTCCGCCGGACTCTTGAAATGCCGCCGCCGCGACTAATCGTCCGCCGTCCCGTATCTGCGGAATGATGACGCGGATGCCCGCCCAAGGGTCTCGTGCCAGGCGCGTAACCAGCCGGACTAAGGAACACGAGGTTTGCGGCTGAAATCGCGAGCAGGGCGTCCCATTCCGCCGCGAGGGCATCGTCCATCAACGGATCGCAACGCACCTCGAACGCCGAGTTCGACGCGGTTGTCTCAACAGCTCCGGTCA
Source organism: uncultured Gammaproteobacteria bacterium (assembly GCA_963822125.1). Lineage (GTDB taxonomy): Bacteria > Pseudomonadota > Gammaproteobacteria > Pseudomonadales > Azotimanducaceae > DATJGR01. The sequence continues at coordinate 6,728 of CAWGGQ010000002.1, forward strand.
CGGCGTCGAGTACCAGCCATCGACGCAGGCGAACCACGAGTCGTCGCCAATCTCATGCGCGTCCACATGATGCATGCCGTGTGCGTTCCACCCGTTACCCGAGCCTTGCAGCACTGGTCGGCCACGTGAGTTCACGCTCAACGTAGCGAAGCCGGGTGAGTTCGAGAATTTCAAACGCACGCACCCGACTGCCGTATTTTGGAAAGCCGTCTTGAGCGAACCGAACGGGATGACCGTCACTCATAACAACCCTGCCTGCGGGCCGCGAGCCGATTCGTTTGGCTCGATGACGGGGCTTTGAGGGTGTTCCCGCCATGGGCCAGTGGGCTCATCCGCGTAATACAGGCGGAGCGACTTCAGGTTCGATCGTCCGAGCGACCATGCCGTCAGCATCCACCAGCCGCCGCCGTGTTGGAAAATCGAGCTATCGGAGAACCTGCCACCGCTGAGCAGTGTATGAGTGCGCTGCCAGCGCAAGGGAAAGTCCACCGCCTTGTACATCAGTACGCCCTGATCCGGCGTATCGGGAACCATGTAGAACTCCCCATTGGCGCTGAAGACATGGGGATATGCCAAGTGAAAGGGCTCGACAAGAACTGTCTTGGCGTAACGCCAGTCACGTCCGTTCGAACTCGTTGCAACACCGATCTGCCCAAGGCGGGTTGCCTCATTCAGAATCTCGAAGAATACGTGCCACGCGTCGCGATGGCGCACCATGAATGGGTCGGCCACAAAGGCCGCCGGGACATCGGTGATGCTCTCGCGCGTGAGAATCGGATTTGCGATGTCTGGGATGGCTCGTCAATGTGAATGGCGAGCGCCCTTCATAGATGCCGATGGAGAACATCTGGCCGCGCCGCGGTCGCGTCACAATGTTGAACAACGCTGGCGATGCGTCCCAGAGGGCTTGCTTCAGTCGCTTCCTCACGGTCCACCTGTGGTGGATGCCTGCAGCAGGCCGTGTTTTTCGAGAACGCGTGCCATTTCGGCTGCTTCGCGAAATGTGATCTTCGCTTTTTCGGCGATGTCGAGCAGCGAGTGCTGACCATCCGACATATGTAGCAGCCACAGCATCGTCAACTGACGTTCGGCCGTCTTGCTGTCTCCGCCAATCGCGGAATACAAACCGCGTTTCCCGAGTTGCGGCTCGCCATAGGGTTCAAGCACGTGATACGGCACGCAAAATCCGCAGGCTTCGTTGTAGTTCGAGGTCCGATAGGGAATCCAATCAGGATGTTCCGGCAAGCTGAACAGGTGAGGCTTCAGTTCGGCGAGCGACATACGCTTCCGTATCGGCGCGCTATAGCTCACAACGTGCAGATTGCTGGCGCGAAAATCGACTACGCGGCGCCCAGACAGGTCCTTGATCCAGGCGTCGCGAATGTTCCATTCCTTCGGGATGGTCCAGTCGAGAACGCGCGTGCCGGTCGCAACTTCAGTGATCGAAACAGGAATCCGCCGGCCGAGGATCTCGAGGGTCTGACGCACGCCGTTGCCCGTGATGCTTCTGCAAATGGGAAACAGCTCTTGCATGAGCGCGCGCATCGCTGCTGATGCGTCGGATCCGGCGCGATCGAAGACAGGTTCAGGCATAGGCCGTTTCCGGGTAGGACTTTCCGACGTTCTACAGCGACGCGTGAGTAGATCATACGGGCGCCCGGGGCCGCATCAGCGATCTTGAAAGGAGTTGCAGCCATCGGACTCACATCGCAGAAACATCCCTCCTCCTACGTTGGATGGACCACAAAGTGCTCGCATCCCCGGCGCTAAGATGGCCGAGACTGGAGGTAAGCTACGCGACCGTTGAAAAGAGGGGCGGGTGCTGTGATCAGAAAAGGAGCGTGCAACCGATGAAGGTGGTGATTCTCGCGGGCGGTCTGGGGACACGTCTTGCCGAAGAAACAACGGTGCGTCCCAAGCCGATGGTCGAGATCGGTGGGCGGCCGATTCTGTGGCACATCATGAAGATTTACGCGGCTCACGGGATCGACGACTTCGTCGTCTGCCTGGGTTACAAGGGCGAGGTCATCAAGGACTATTTCGCCAACTACTGTCTTCGCAATTCAGACGTGGTGTTCGATCTCGGCCGCAACCAGATGGAGATCATTCCGCGAGAAGGGCGAACCGTGGCGCGTGACATGCATGGATACCGGGGAAGGAAGCATGACGGGGGGCCGGCTCAGGCGGGTAGGTCACCTGGTCGACGATACGTTCTGTCTCACCTATGGCGACGGTGTCGGCAACATCGACATCACGGCCGCGATCGAATTCCACAAGTCGCACGGGCGGCTCGCGACGCTCACCGCAGTGCAACCCAAAGGCCGGTTCGGCGCCTTTCAGTTCTCAGATGGGAGCAACGAAGTCAGCGGCTTTCACGAAAAGCCGAAAGGTGACGGTGCCTGGGTGAATGGAGGCTTCTTCGTGCTGGAGCCGAAGGCGATTGAATACATCGACAGCGACGCGACCACATGGGAGCGTGAACCGATGGAACGCCTCTCGGCCGAGGGTGAGCTCATGGCTTGGAAACACGATGGGTTCTGGCAGTCGATGGACAGCCTGCGAGACCGTCAACTGCTCGAGGAACTCTGGAACGACCGCAACCCGCCGTGGAAGATCTGGCGTGATTGACACAGACACTTACACATGGCGTTTGAGGAACCCTGCCAGCGGAGCGGTGACTAAAGATCGGAAGTAGTACGCGAGCCTCTGGTTGCCGTTCAAGAAAGACAGCGCGTCTCTGGCGAAATCCTTTGGGATTTCCGCGGGAATGGGGACGCCGCGGTGTCGCAGAGTCGTCATCGCTTTCAACGTTATGAGTATTCGCTGGCGAAGTCGTTCGCGCATTGGATATGCGTCGTTGCTCAGGGCACGCAAATGATTTTCGAACAGACGCAACGCCGCGAAGTAGGAGATCTGCTGACGATGGGTCAGGGACGTGTGGCCTCTGCGATAAAACGAAACCGTTCGATCGACGTGAACAACAGGGCCGAGTTTTCCAAGTCTTGCGAAGAAATCTTTGTCTTCGCCCCCGATCGTGTAGCGCGCGTCGAACCAATTTATTCGCTCTCCGTCACGTCGGCGAAACAGAGTTGTGTGATTCGTTGCGGACACTCGCGGCCAAAGCACCGCTTCGAATCCGTCCTGATGAATTGTGAGATGCGGCGTGCCAGTCGACGCGGGGCGCGACGCGAGCAGATCTGCGATCCGGTCGTGTTCGCCGATCACCTCGAGATTGCCAACCGCAAACGAACACTCCGGATGCGCTACGAGCGCGTCGTAGAGAAGGTCGAGGCGGTCCGGTGTCATGAGATCGTCGTCGTCTTGAAACGCGATGAATTCTCCACGCGCGAGTCGAGCCGCGTTGGTTCTGGCGTGAGCAACCCCTTGGTTCGGCTGAACGTGGTAGGTCAAGCGATCGCGATAACCGGCCATAAGGTCGGCGGTTGCATCGGTGGAACCGTCGTCCAGCACGATGATCTCGACCGGCCGATACTGTTGCGCGAACACCGAGTCGAGGGTGGTCGGCAGCATGTCCGCACGGTTGTAGCAACAGATGACGATCGATATCAGCGGTCGTTGCAAGACAGTTTGCTCGGTTCCAATGGAGTTAACGATTGATCGCCACGAAGCATGAAGACGTCGATCGGCCGGTCATCGTATACGTCGTAGTCGACAACGGTGCCAACAGCCGAGTTAAGGCGCTCGGAAAACTAGGTGGTGCTGGCATTGAGGTCGTGTATGTTTCGAATCGAGACGTCAGGGTCGCGCCGCTGCCCAACCTGATTGTCAAGCCCTGGCCGAATCCGTTCGGTGTATTGCGTTCGATCGGTTTGCATCGGGTAAAGAGATTGGTGGATTCCGTTGCGTATTTTCCGACACGGCATCGTCTTTATGTGGCACCCGTTGTAAACAAATTGAAGCGTTTGATCGGTCAAGACCTGTCGGCAGGCAAGCGCGTCATTGTTCTGACTTGCGCTCCACCACACACGTTGTGTCTCGTAGGTCAGAAACTCAAGGCGGAATATCCCGAGATTCGGTGGATCATCGACTGGCAGGACCTATGGAGCCACGACGAAGTTTACTTCAACGGGGTGTTTGGTCCTTATCGATCCAGAGTTCGAAATCTCGAGCACGAACTCGTGTTGCAGAGCGACATGAATGTCACCACGAATCGCTTCGCCAAGCGCGCCATCGAAGATCTGCATGGCGTTGCACCGAGCAGGGTCGCCGTAATCAATCATCATTTCGATGCGCGCGAGGATCCCGGGTTCTCGTATGCCGCAAAGCCCGCGTCGAATCGCGCACCTGTGCGGATCGTGTTCATGGGAGGCATGTTCAAGCCTCCTAAAGTTCCAGGCGGGAAGTTCCTGGAAGCGCTTCGGAAGGCACGCGAAAACGGGGTTGATGTAGAACTCCATCTATATGGAAGACAGAGTTATTCGTTCGAACCTTTCCGTACGCGCGAGGCTGAGTTCGGCTTTACCTATCATGGCGCAGTACCAGGATCGCAGGTTCTCACCGAACTTCGAAAGTACGACTACCAGTTGTTGCTTCTGGAGGATCTACCGAACAGCAAGTTGATCATGCATTTGAAGCTCCCCGAGTACCTACGTGCCGGCGTACCGATTGTCGCGATTGTCCCTACGAATTCGGCCGTGCAGGACATTGTCGAGCGCACGAAAACCGGTCACGTGATCGCAGCGGATTCTGATTGGGCGCAAGGTCTCGCCGCTCTGGTCCGCGCCTCTGTCGTGTTGGAGCGCAACGAGGAAGAAATCGCTCGGTTTGACTGGCGCAACGTTCAGGCAGACTGGCGCCACGCACTCGATTTGCCGGAACCGGTCGAGCAAGCGCAAAGGGAGAATGGCCGAACTAGTTCGACTGAGCGGCGTAAAGCCTGACGAGTTCATCGTTCAAGGCGTGCCGATCGAACTGCGCTTCGATCATCGCGCGTCCCGCTCGCCCCATGGCGCCCCATGTCTCAGGGTGAACCGCGAGGTACGAAAGGCGCTCCGCCAAGGCGGCGGCATTGCGCTCATCGACCAGGAAGCCGGACACGCCGTCCTCTACGAGTTCTGGAATTCCGCTGTGTCGCGTCGCAACCACTGGCAGACCGGTCGCCATCGCTTCCTTTACGGCGTTGGGAATCCCCTCGGTTTCGCCGTTAGTTGCGGTGACGCTTGGTGCCAGAAGAACATGCGCGCCGGCCAGAAACTCGATGACGGCCTCGTTGGGCTTTGCCCCGTGGAGGTGTATGTGCGCCGAAGCACCGCGCTCTTGAATGAGATCCGTAAGTTGTTGACGAAGCGGTCCATCACCGACGATGTGATATACGACAGACACGCCGGAGCGTAGCAGCGTTGCAACCGCTTCTATGCCGTAAGCCACACCCTTCATTTCGACCAGTCTCGCGATTGTCAGTACGACCAGCGCCTCGGATGGCGCTCGTACGCGTTCGTGGAAGGGAAAGCGTGCACAGTCGATTCCAGAGTGATGGACGAAAGTTCTATCTCGCGGAGCACCCAGAGCGAGCAGTCGAGATTCGAGGCTTAGGCTGACGGGTAGGAACAAGTCACCTTCACGGAACAGCTCGGTGTAGTAGTTCGGCTCGATTTTCTCATGCTGTGTTACGTCATGGCCTCGGAACGAGGTGACAAGGCGACCGTGAATCAGGCCGATGTTCTTTAGATGAAGGAGCGGGCGGCCCAGCGTGCCGTATTGACAATGGATGACATCGTAGGCGCCTTCGGAACGCTCTTGCGACGCAATCTTCAAAACGCCGAGCGTGTTAAAAGGAGGTGTGTTGCCGCGATGGCGAACAACCTTCGCCAGCAACCCAAGCCCGTTGGGTGTGAGCCATCGCATCGCAAGAAGCAGTCGCAAGCCCGTCAGCCACCTTTGCGGGCGAGATCTGGAACCGTCCAAATCATGGGTGCGATCGAGCAGCCGATATCGGGAGATATCATCGTGCACGCTGTGGCCGCGGCGGCGATGCCGGGCAAAGATGTCTACCGTATGCCCACGATCCATCAAACCCGTTATCTGATTCAGGATGAACGTTTCGGAGACGACGGGAAAAGCATCGACAAAGAAGGCGATCCGCATGCCGGTCAGATCACGCGATGGAGACGCGATTCAACATTCTGCGCTTTAGGGATCTCAGCCACGGCTTGAGTTCCTTGTGATAAAGCGGCGGAAACGGTGATGCCGCATATCCGAAGCGGCGAGCAACAAGCAAATACGCGCTGATCCTGGCAGGCAGCGAAGGTGCCTGTGCAGCGTTTGCATAGTTCATGTTGCAGAAGAACTGCATCCCCGAACGGCGCAACTCCGTTGCGCGTGCGGAGCCAGGTCGCAGATGGCATCCATGACCTCGAGGCTGTCCTCACACCAGTTCTCGAGGCGAGCTTTCGCGAGCGAACCGGCATTGCCGTCGTGTCGTCGCCAACTCGCCTTCACATCAGCGACATGCGCATGACCGCACATGTCGGCTACCTTGACCTGGGCTAGCGCGTCCTGAAACAGATTGTGGCGTGACCCAAATCCGCCGATCTGTCGCAGCGCCTGCGTGTTGTACAGCGTGTTGCAGCAGTATTGCGTGGTCTCGTTTCGAAACCACGCAAACATCAGATCGGCCATGCTCGACGAGGCCACGGCCCGATTGGGCCTCGCGAACAACACGGCACCGTCGGCACGAATGATTCGAATTCCGGTTCGAATGAGTCCAACCGATGTGGACCCGCCGACCGCCGCTATACAGGACTCGACGAAATCCGGATCGATGAGATCGTCGTCATGCAGTAACAGAACATAGTCGCCCGTCGCATGATCTACGCACTGATTGAAATTCCCGTTCAGGCCCACGTTCTCGGATTGGCGAACGTACTTCACTTTCGCACCGAAGCGGCGCACGACCTGTTCCGTATCATCGGTCGAACAGTTGTCCGAAACGATGATCTCGATGTTCTCGTACGTTTGATCCAGTGCGCTCTGCAGAGTTTGCGGCAGCGTCTTATTGGCGCGGTTGTACGTTGGAATAGCGATCGTCACTCGCGGCATTGATCGAGTATCAGTCACGGTGATTTCCGATTCCCAAGCGATTCAGTTCCCAACTGTTTCATTCGGTCGCATCCCAAATGGCCTGGCAGGATAACATGCGTCATCGGAATGGTCGGCGATGCCATGCAACGTCAGAACAAAGACTGACAGTCGCGCGACCGCGCCACGATTGAATTGCCCGCGGAGCTTTGCTCCGAGTGCGCTTTGAAAAATCTACAAGGGTGCGGAACAGGCGAGTGTGTGGAATCGCAGGGGAGTTTTCGTTTTCCGGTATCCCGTCGTCGGCGAATTGGCCGCACATCAGCGCGCTGATGAAACGCCGGGGGCCGGATGGAGAGGGCTCCTGGTCGGCAGCTGACGGCCACTGCACACTGGTCTTTCGCCGCCTTGCGATCATCGATCTCTCGCATGCGGGAGACCAGCCGATGCTCACCGACGACGGTCGGCACGCGCTTGTGTTCAACGGCGAGATCTACAACTTCCGAACGCTGCGAAAGGAACTGGAACAACGCGGCGTCAGATTCAGATCGACCAGCGACTCCGAGGTCGTACTGCAGGCGCTGGTCGCTTGGGGTCCCGATGCGCTGAAGCGCTTCAATGGCATATTCGCCATCGGCTTTTACGACTCGGTGAATCGGCGCCTGCTGCTGGCTCGCGATCACGCAGGTATCAAGCCGCTGTATGTGCTTCGCTCGCCGCAATGGCGTCGTGTTCGGTTCGCAATACGATCAATTGATCGCGCATCCGTGGAGCGCGGGATGCGGCCCATCCGCAGATGCGCTGGGGCTTTACCTCAGATTTGCATTTGTCCCAGCCCCTTACGGAATCCTTCAAAACACCGAAATGCTCGAACCGGGCAGCTGGCTCGAAGTCGACATCGGCCGGCGCGAAGAACGCCGAGGGCGTCACTTCACGATGCCGAGAGCAGGCGTGGCATCGCTGACGGGCGAAGCGGCGGTAGACGCTGTCGATGAAGCCGTAGGCGCCGCTGTGCGACGGCAAATGATCAGTGATGTGCCGGTTGCCGCATTTCTGTCGGGTGGAATCGACTCGCCGTTGGTTGTCTCGAAAATGCGCGGGTCCGGCGCGGACGGGATCCACGCCTTCACCATAGGCACCGCGGATCCGCGCAGCGACGAGTCATCCGATGCCGCCGCGTACGCACAAGAGTTGCAGGTAATCCACCACCTCGAACGCGTTACCGCGGATCGAGCGGAGGCGTTGGTGTCGGATGCGGTCGATGCGTGCGGCGAGCCGTTCGGTGACTATTCGATCATTCCGACCTCACTGGTATCGCAGATCGCGGCGCGAGATTTCAAAGTGGTCCTGTCAGGCGACGGTGGCGACGAGCTTTTCTGGGGTTATGTCCGACGCATGATTCCGATGATTCAGTCCGCCGGTGACTTTGCCACCCCGTACCCGCTTCGGGCCGCCAACTGGCATGCGCGCCGGGTATTCGGCGCTACGAAGGGGAGGGACCACCTGAGGTGGCCCACGCTGGGCGATATGCAGGTTGCCAAACACACCCATTTGCCCGGCGGATGGCTCGAGCGCGTGTTCCCCGATCTTCCTGCGCTGCCCGACGGATACACCGATTTCGAGTTCCGAGGATCGGACGCAGATTCTGCCGCGCACTGGCTGCGGTGGAACGAGTTCGTGACCCACCTGACGATGGTCCTCCTCAAAGTCGACCGCGCCAGCATGTTTCACTCGCTCGAGGTGCGCGTACCGTTGCTGGACAAGGAGGTCATTGAGACGGCCCTGAAGGTGGATTGGCAGTCGTGCATAGACACCAAAACCGGCATGGGAAAATTGCCTCTTCGACGGGCGCTTGCGCGCGTCGTTCGGCACCAGTCGAGTGCGAAGCGCGGCTTCGAGGTTCCAATGGGGGAATGGCTGAGAACGTCATTGCGGGCACTATTCGAGGACGCCGTCCTGGCTCGCGATCAGGTGCTGGGTGTTCCGATCGACCGCAGCGCCTTACGCAAGCTTTTCGACCAGCATCTCTCGAGACAGTATGACTTTGCGTGGGGCCTTTGGCCGATCTTGAGCCTCGCGCTTTGGGAGCAGCGCTATCTGCACGATCGCGTCGCCCCCCACGATCACTTGAGGCCCGCGCCATCGCGCACGTTCGACTGAAACCGGCTTTTCTTCTCTTCTACACCTCCTTGAGTCGTACCCACGGTCGTTCAATCCCAGAGGAGAGTGCGGCGGCAACCGCACGTGCGCGGTCAGCGTTTCCACAAATGGCGACGACTTCCGCATCAGGGTGAGACTGGAGCCCAGGTATGTGACACGCCTCGACGAAGTCGCCCGTGCCGATGACCGCGCAACGCAACTTGCCCACTCAAACACGCCTGCTAAGGGATTGGATCAAAGGATAGCGAGGTCGCACTCGGCGATCCATTTGCGGGTCGGTTAGACCCGTTCACAAAGTCAAACACTCGGTTCAGTGTGGGCTGTGGAATACTCTCGGTGGGAGACATTGGGGACCTGGCACGATGGATGCTATTCACCTTCCACGCGTGCCGTACTAGTAGTCGGAGTTACCGTTGGAAACAGCCTTTGCATTGTTCACCGCGGGCTTGGCCAGCCTTGCGATTGTTCCGCTGATGATCCGCCTTGCACCGAGATTGGGCATGGTTGATGAGCCGGCGGCGCGCAAGGTGCATTCCTATCCCATTCCCCGCGTGGGCGGATGGGGCATTGCCGCAGGAGTCGTCTCGGCCATCCTCGTGTGGGCGCCGGTCGATCCCATCGTGGTCGGTTATGTCTGGGCCATTGTGGTGTTGTTCGTTTTTGGGGCTTGGGATGACCGCCGCGAACTCGGCCACTATGTGAAATTTGCCGGCCAAGCGTTGGCGGTGTTGCCGATCGTGGTCATGGCCGGGCTCTACATCACCCGATTCCCGTTCATTGACGGAGCAAGCGTGCCCACCGGCATCGCGATGGCATTCTCGGTATTTGCCCTGGTCGGAATGACGAATGCCATCAACCATTCCGACGGCCTCGATGGATTGGCCGGTGGCGAAGCGATCCTGAGTCTCGTCGCGATCGGATTCCTCGCACATCAGGCGGATGGCGGGTTGGCGGTGCTCATTGCCGTTGCGGTCATCGGGGCGGTGTTCGGCTTTCTCAGATACAACACTCATCCCGCCGTCGTCTTCATGGGCGACAGCGGGAGCCAGGTGATCGGTTTTTCGCTGGGCCTGTTGGCCGTGCTGCTGATCGAACGGGTGGACCCATCGCTCAGTCCTGCCGCAGCCGTGCTGCTACTCGGCTTGCCGATAGCCGACATTCTGTATGTTCTCTATCGCCGGATTCGACAGCACGGCAACTGGTTCCGTGCAACCAAGAACCATGTTCACCATCGGCTGATGGAGCGGCGATTCACGCATCCGGAAGCCGTGGTCATCATCTACGGCATTCAGATTTTCTTCGTAGTGAGCGGAGTCGTGCTGCGCCATGCAAGCGATTGGTTGCTTGCGGGAATCTATCTGTTTGGCTGCACGGTCGTGTTCGGCGGTCTGTACCTTGCCGAACGGTTCGAATGGTACGCGCCGCGGCGCGGACAAGAGCGTGGGATGTGGCGCTGGCTCGGACGTGGCACGCGCCGCAAATTTCTACTCGTCGAACTGCCTCGCCGGGTTCTGGAGATCGCTGTTCCGGGTTATCTGCTGGTGGCGAGCCTTCAGGTCAGCGAGGTGCCCTCTGCCGCCGGTGCAACTGCCGTCGGCGTGCTGGGCCTGTTCGCAATCGTCGGACTGGGCTGGGTCAACGGGCGCCGCACGAGACATGGTTCGTCGCGGTGCGATCTTCAGCGTTATCGGGTTAGTCGTTTACATGACTCTCGGCTACGGCGAGGAGAGCGTGGGATGGCGGCACACTGCGGAACAGGTCTACTTCGCGGTAGTCGCTCTTATGATCGGGATTGCCGTCCGATATAGCCCTGTACGGCGTCACGCCGAATTTCGTACCACCGGCATGGACTACCTCATCTGGCTGGCAGTGGTGGTCGTTGCCGTATCCGCAGGCCCGATATTCCGGCAGCCTGCCTGGTTCGTGGTCGCGTTGCTGGTTCTACTGTATGCCGCAGAACTGATGATCACGGAACGCCGAGAAACCCGTCAGATACTCGTGCCAGCCGCATTGGGTTCGTTGGTTATTCTCACGATCAAAGCGTTCGTACTGGGCGCGGCTTAGCCCGCAGTTCAATCGACGCGGCGGTATTGCCGCAGCCCGACCTGCATCAATCGATAGCGCCCATCGACGAGGTCGCAGAACAGTGTCGACATCCGGTCGAGTTGCGGATTGCCGGTGTTGCAGTACCGCGGTTTCGCGGTCGATGAATGCCAGCGGCAGGTCGCTGAGCCGCATCCCCAGATCGCCTTTCGGGAACATCGAAAATCGCAGTGTGTCGCCATTCGCGTCGATCGCGTATGTGGACTGGATGTTCTCGTAACGCCCCACATAACGCGCCGGGTCGACGCGCAGATCCGTGTTGGGTAGGCGGCATCGCGGGCTCGCGTTTGCGAATGGCCTGGCCGAACAGATCGGACACGATCTCCTGGTACACGGCGATCGCGTCGCCGCCGTTCGTGAGCAGCGCAACTGCAAAGCGCTTTGCCGGCGACACGCGCAGGAATGAGTACTGCCCGATCGTGCCGCCGTCGTGGCCGATCACCTTGTGTCCGCCAAAATCCTGCAGCGCCCAGCCGAGACCCCAGCCGGTGACCGAGGAGGCGCATATTTCTGCAGGCGCACCTGCCGCCGCTGCATCGCAACGGCAGAAGCCGCCGACAGGACGCGTTTGCCGTTTCCGATGCGGCCGTGCCCGAGATGCATCGCGACGAATTTCATGAGATCGGGCGCGCTCATCGCCGGAGTGGAGCCGGCGGCTTTCATGCCGTGTGAAAGATGAGTAACGAACGCCACGCGCTGTCGTTTCGGATCCTTGGGGTCCGCGATGTGCCCAACGGCGCAGCGATGGCGCAATGCATCTTCGGGCAACGTCATCGCCTGTTTCATGCCGAGCGGTTTGAAGATGCGATGACGAATGGCGTGGTCGTATGTTTCGCGACGCAGCACCTCGATGATGCGCCCCAGCACGGCAAAGCCGACATTGCAGTACGACATCTTGGTGCCGAGCGGAAACAACGTCGGCAACAGCGTCATCATCGGCATGAGGCGCGCGATGGCGTCGTCGCCGCGGCCCGAGTCGGCGAACAGATCGCCGTCGATTCCGGACGTGTGGCTCAGCAGATGTCGCGCCGTAACGTTGCGCCGGGTTGCCGGGTCGGCAATCTGGAACTCCGGCAGGTACTCGACGATCGGCGTGTCGAGCGACAACAACCCCTCGTCGACGAGTTGCATGATCAACGTCGTGGTGAAGACCTTCGTGATCGATCCGATCTGGAAGACGGCGTCGGGAGTGACGGGAACACGCGTGTCGAGATTGGTGACTCCCGCGGCGGCGGTGGCAACGACGCGGCTGCCCTTCAGCACGGCCAGCGACGCACCCGGCACGCGATGGCGTCGGATCGAACGCTTCAGACGAAGTTCGAGGTCGGCGTAATCCGCCATCGTCGGCTGTCGAGCTACGAGAACGCGGCGCGGATCCGCTACTGAGCGGCGTCCGAGTCGGCGTGTTCGGCCTCATCGGCCTTCTGCAGGATCGCGTCGATCGTAGCGTCGCTGCCTTCGCTCGCCTGCGGTGCCTTGTAGGCCGTCACGTTGATGCGCTCGAGTTTGTCGAGGCGCGCCTCGACTTTGCTATTTGGACCGGAAAGTGGGCTTTGCGCTACCGGCTGTTCTGCTGCGGCCAACGATGCGAGTGAAATCGTTGCGGCCGCGAGTATCGTTCTCTTCATAGCTGCTGCGCTCCCCTGTGTGTGCGTGTGCCATCCGCCGATTGGTTCTGGTTTCGCTTATGCGCGTTGTGATCCCAGATACCGCTTTCGTTGATCGAGAACAGGAACCGATAGTTGCTGAGTTGCCGCCGCGGCGGTCCATCGACGTCGAGCACGAGCACCGAATCGTCGAGATTGACCATGGTGACGGCGTGATAGTCCTGTTCACGCGAGTCCCACGTTACGGCAACTCGCAGATGTTCGATCGGGAAACCGAGCTGCCGCAGTACGAAGTACTTTGCGATTGCGTAGTCTTCGCAGTCGCCGCCGACCTGGAGAAAGTCCTCCAGCGTGTGCCAGTCGTCGTCGCGGCGCGGCTCGATGATCCATCGCCGGCTGTTGATGAACTTGTTGACGAGTGCGACTTGTCGATTGGGCGCGAGAGTGCGGCCTGCCAGTACCACTTCACGGTAACCTTTCAGCGCGCTGGGACATTTGGTCGCATCGTCGATACACGCGTCGATCTCAACCAACTGTGCCGTGTGGCGAGTCACCAGCGCGGCCCAGCGCGGATAGTCGTTCGCCTGCGTCAGATACTCATCGTTGTCGCTGAACGAATACGTGTGTGTGGTCGCGTTGCCGTTGCCGGCGCCGAGCAGAACGAGCATCGCCAGTACGAGGCGAGCCGCGTTGTGAAGCGAGTTGTGCGGCGAACGGTGCGTTGTCACCTGGCGAACCGCGTCGAAGGTGCGAGAGGTGAGGCTATGCCCAACAGCGCGGGTTCGGCAAGCAAAACGACGCGCGAATTCGTTTCGCATTCACTGCGACGGCATGGGCGACGGTTTGGGCGACGGCTCGGGTGAGGGCACTGACAGATATCGGCCGATGAAGCGCAGCGTACGTTCATAGAGTTCGGTGCGGTTGTCTTCGCCGTAGAAGCCGTGACCTTCGTGCGCGTTCTCGAGGTACTCCACCGGGCGACCTCGTGCGGCCATTGCGTCGCGCAGTTCGCGCGCGTGTTCCACCGGCGCTCGCGCGTCGAGCGTTCCGTGCGCGATGAACAGCGGCACTGTGATACGCGCTGCGTTGTACACCGGTGAACTCCGTTCTAGTAGCCGCGCGATCGTCGCCGATTGCCTGCCGCAGGAACGAACGGCCGACGGCGCGCCGGCGGACATCTCCGGACTCGAGCATCAGCGGCAGGTCATAAACACCCGAGATCCCCACGACGCACTGATAGAGGTCGGGTTCCAGCATCGCGTTCATCACCGCGGAGTACGCACCGAAGCTGATGCCGAAAATAGCGATGCGCTTCGGATCGGCGACGCCGTTCGAAACAGCCCAGTGGGTGGCGTCGGCGATGTCGCGCTGGATCAAGCCGTCCCATTGACCGAAGCCCGCCGCGAGGAACTTGCGTCCGTAGCCGCTCGAACCGCGATAGTTGACGGTGAGCACCGCGTATCCGTATTGCGCGAACAACTGCGCGATGTCATCGAACAGCGGCAGATCGCTTACGCCGAACGGACCGCCGTGCGGCATCACGACGAGCGGGCCTGGATCACTCGCAGCTTTAGAGCGTGTCACGTAACCCTGCAGCGTCTGTCCGTCGCGCGCGACGATAGAAACCGGCGTGACCGGCGCGAGTCGCGAAGGGTCGAGCCAGCGCCGCGCCGTCAGCACGCGCGTGAACGATGCGTCGCTCGCGTCGAACTCGTAGAACGTGCCGGCGTCGCGGTCGCTAACGACATGCACGAGGGCGCGCCGGTGATCACGCGTAACGCTCGTGATGTCGACGCTCGAGTTCGGGAAACGCGCCAATGCGGCCTTGAAGATCGCCGCATACGGCTTTGCTTCGTCGATCACGTAGTAGTCGATCGTGCCTGGCACGTAGCGCGCCGCGTACAGCACACGATCCGGTTCGGCCAGCGCCACGCGGTCGAGATCGACGCGCGGATCGTGAAACAGCTGTTGTATTGCGCCGCTGTCGAGGTCGAGCAGCGACAACGCGTTGGTGTCGCTGGTGCGGCTGTCGACGACGTAGACCTTGTTCGGCGCATCGGCAAACGCGACCGGCAACAACTGACCTTCGCCGATCGAAGCGGTGGCCACGCGTTGCCACGGCGATTTCGCGTCGCGCCGGTAGTGCACTTCGAAATCGAAGTCTTTGTTGCGACCGAGCGCGAAGCGCACCACACCGGCGTTGTCAGCCAGCATGAACGCATCACGAAGCGGTGCGGTTGCGACAGTGCGAAGCGCTCCGGAATAGATATCGAGCATCGCCGCTTCGCTGATTTGTTCGCGGCCCTTGTTGCTGCGATACGTTGCGATCAGCACGTGGCGCGGATCGTTCGGTAACAAGTGCAGAATGCTGTGGCCGCCGACGAAATCCTTCACGCCACCGACGCGGCCGGGCGCATCGCGGTCTTCGGCGCGCTGGCCGAACACCATTCGTGCGTTGTGGCCATCGGCATCCACCGCGTGCAGCTCGCCGGTGGACAGCGGCACTTCGTAGGCGCCAAACGTGACGGCAAGCGACACGAGCAGCCGCTCGTCGTTCGCCCAATAGAAGCGATCTACTTCGTTCGGTGCGTTGAATTTGACGACGCTCTCGACGTCGAGCGTGTCATGTCGCAATACCACCAGGATCTTCGCTCCGTCGCGGCGTAGTGCAACCGCGAGGTATTTTCCCGTCGGCGAGAGTTTGGCTTCTTCGAATTCGGGTTGGCGCGCGAAGTCGCGCACCGGAATCGGCGACGCATCGGTAGATGCGTACGCAAAGGGGCAGGAAAGCAGCGCGCCGAGTACCAGCGCGCGAGCGCTCACAGCTGCGTGGTGTTGAACGTATCGCAGTGGTCGATGGAGCCGGATTCGAGCCCGCGTTTGAACCAGCGCATGCGCTGTTCCGAAGTGCCGTGCGTGAACGAGTCGGGCGTTACGCGGCCCTTGCGCCTGGCGTTGCAGACGGTCGTCGCCGATCGCGCTGGCGGCGGTCAACGCTTCGTCGACGTCGCCGGCTTCGAGAATCTGTCGGGCGCGATCGGCGCGATTGGCCCACACGCCCGCAAAACAGTCGGCCTGCAGTTCGAGGCGCACCGACAGGCGATTGGCATCGGCTGTCGAGACGGCCTGCTGTCTCTCCTGCACCTGCCTCGGAAATGCCGAGCAGGTTCTGCACGTGGTGCCCGACCTCGTGCGCGATCACATACGCCTCGGCGAAATCACCCGGCGCGTTGAAGCGATCGCGCAGTTCCTGATAGAAGCCGAGATCGATGTACACCTTCTGATCGCGCGAGCAGTAGAACGGCCCCATCGCGGCCTCGGCGTAGCCGCACGCGGACGCCACGCTGTCGGTGAACAGCACCAGCTTCGGGTCTACGTAACGTTTGCCATTGTTTTCGGCAAAATCGCCTGCCACGTGTCTTCGGTATCGCCGAGCACGGCCGCGACGAAATCGGCGGCGGGTCGTTCTGCAGGTCGGGCGGCGGTGCTTGCTGTTGTTCGGGCGCGCCGTCCATCTGCATCTGCTGCAGCAGCGGCGTCGGATCGAAGCCGAAATACCAGCCGCGAGCAGCAGATACGAGCGTGCCGAGTCGCCGCCGATTGCGCGGACCGCCGGCGCCCACGCCGCGCCGGTCTTCGACGTTGTCGCTGCGTCGGTCCGCCCCGATACGCACGGCATGTTCTCCGATTGGGATCTCGAGCGAACATCGTTCGCATGCGCAGACGCCGCGCATGGCGCAAACGCTGCCGAAATCAGGGTCTGCGCGAAGCCGATAGCCGACGCCGGGTTCGGTGATCAGATAGCGCGGCTGGGTGGGGTCGGCTTCGAGCTTGCGGCGCAGCTGCGCCATGTAGATGCGCAGGTAGTGCGCGTCTTCGACGTGCGACGGTCCCCAGATTTCCTTCAGCAGATGCCGGTGCGTGAGCACCTTGCCGGCGTGCTTCACCAGCAGCGCGAGCAGCCGATATTCGATCGGCGTCAGGTGTACGACTGCGCCGGACACTTCGACGCGCCGCGCGCTGAGGTCGACCTTGATCGGTCCGGCGGTGAAGAGCTGAGCGCCGTCCTCGGTGCGCGCCGCGCGCCGCATCGCCACGCGCAGTCGCGCGAGCAACTCGCCGACCCCGAACGGTTTGGTCAGATAGTCGTCGGCGCCGGCGTCGAGCGCGGCGATCTTGTCGGCTTCGTCGGTGCGCGCGGACAGAATGATCACCGGCACTTCGCTCCATTCGCGCAGCCGTTTGACCACCTCGACGCCGCCGATGTCGGGCAAGCCGAGGTCGAGTATCACGACGTCGGGCCGGCGCAGGCCGATCTCGACCAGGCCTTGCGCCCGGTCTCGGCCTCGAACAGCTCGATGCCTTGAGACGGCAGCACGGCGCGCAGAAAACGCCGGATCTGCGGCTCGTCTTCGATCAGCACGACGATCGGATGCGGATCACTCATTGCGGCCCGGCGGCGTCGTCAGATTCCGGCGTGGGTCCCGTCCGGCTGGGTCGGCTGCGGCAACACGAACGTAAAGCGAACGCCGCCTTCCGCGCGGTTCTCTGCCGCGGATGTGTGCCGCGGTGCGCCTCGACGATCGCGCGGCAGATCGCGAGGCCGAGCCCGGCACCGCCGGTCGCGCTCTCCGGGCTGCGCGCGATAGAACTTGTCGAATACGCGCTGCTCTTCGCCCGGCAGCGAGCCCCGGCGCCGTGATCGGCACACCGACACCGCGACGCCGTCGTCGACGGCGGCTGCGCGGACTTCGATCGGCGATGCGCGGCGGCGTGTATTTCACGGCGTTGTCGAGCAGATTGGTCAGCACCTGGCCGATCAGCACGCCGTCGAGCCAGACCAGCGGCGGTGACTTCGAAAGGTCGATGTCGATGCGACGGCCTTCGAGGCGGGTGCGCAGGCGATCGAGCACCGCGCCGACCACTTCTTCGAACGGATGCCACTGGCGATTCAGTTGCACCACGCCGGTTTCGAGGCGCGCCATATCGAGCACGTTGGCGGTCAGTTCACTCATGCTGCATCGCCTGCTCGTGAGATCGTCGCAGTCAGTTCGCGTCGCGCTTCGGCCGACAAGTTTGTCGCCTTGCTCGGCGAGACTGCTGGCGGCGCCGGTGATGCACCGCAAGCGGCGTGCGCAGATCGTGCGAGATGGATGCCAGCAGCGAGTTGCGCAGTTGTTCCGATGCCATGCCGAGTTCGGCTTCCTGGGCGACTTCGACGAAGTGGACGCGTTCGAGCGCGAGCGCGATCTGCGCGGCGAACGTATCGAGCAGGCGCGTTGTTCGGGCACGAAGATCAGCCGTTCGTTGCGCGGCGCAGCGCCAGCACGCCGCGATTGCGCACCGGTGCGCGCAGCGGCACGTAGTGAATCGGTGGTGCCGCGCGAGCGTATCGGTGCCGAGCCCGGCCGGCTGCCAACGGTCGTGTACCCATTGCGCGACCGAGAGATCGACGTTGCGGCAACGCATTTACTTGCCCGGTCAGGCGCGACGTGCAGCTGCTTCCGCGCGGTCCGGCAGCAGCAACGCGATGGCGCTTCGAACACGCCTCGCACGTGCTGCACGGCGATTTCGGCGATCTGTTCTGCAGTGAGCGCGCCGGACAGTTCGCGACTCATCGCCGCCAGGGACGCGGCGCGGCGTTCGCGATGCGCGGCGATGCGTGCCTGATAGCGCATGCCCGAGGTCAGCTCGGTGATCGTCAGCGCAACGATCAGCATCACGGCGAACGTCAGCAGGTATTCCGTATCCGACACCGCGAAGGTGAAGTACGGCGGAACGCAGAGGAAATCGAACAGACCGACGCCGACGATCGATGCGGCCACGGCTGGACCTCGCGCCCGGCGCGCACCGACACCCACACGACCGCGATCAGATACAGCATCGCGATGTTCGTGACTTCGATGTGATCGCGAAGGAACAGCGCGATCGACGGTGACGAGAGCGACGGCGACCCATCGCTTCGACGTACGTCGCGCCAGTTCGAACCGAATCGGCGCCGATCGGGCTCCGTCGACGTGCACCGGCGAGCGCGCTGGTTGCTCGTCGCTGTCGCCGCCGACGACCAGCAGGTCGACGGCGCCCGCGCGCGCGGACAGAGCGTCATAGGTCGATCGTGCCGAACCAACGACGCCACACAGGGGCGCTCGATCGGCCGAGCACGATTTTGCCTGCGTTCCGTTCGCCCGCGAAAGCGATCAGCGCGTCGGCGACATTCTGGCCCGGCACCGTCGCGGTTTCGGCGCCGAGTTCCTGCGCGAGCCGCAGCGCGCGCAGGATGCGCGCGCGTTCGGCTTCAGGCAGCCGCTGCAGCGCCGGCGTCTCGACATAAACGGCGATCCATTCCGCGCGCAGACTGCCCGCAAGCCGGCGTCCGGCGCGAACGACCTGTTCCGCATGCGCGCCGGGCCCGACGGCGACCAACAGGCGTTCCTTCAGTTGCCAGACGCGTTTGATCGCTTCGTCGTCGCGATACTCGCGCGCCTGCGCATCGACGCGATCGGCGGTGCGGCGCAGCGCGAGTTCGCGCAGCGCAATCAGATTGCCTTTTCGGAAGAAATTGCGTAATCGCGTGCGCGGCCTGCTCGGGCATGTACACCTTGCCCGCCTTGAGGCGCTGAATCAGATCGTCCGACGGCAGGTCGACCAGTTCGACTTCGTCGGCTTCGTCGAACACGCGATCGGGCACCGTTTCTGAGACCCGCATGCCCGTGATCTGCCCAACGACGTCGTTGAGGCTCTCGAGATGCTGCACGTTGACGGTGGTGTACACGTCGATGCCGACCGCCAACAGTTCCTTGATGTCCTGCCAGCGTTTCGGATGGCGCGACCCCGGCGCGTTGCTGTGCGCGAGTTCGTCGACCAGCACGAGGCCCGGGTGCCGGACGAGGACCGCATCGATGTCGAGTTCATGCAGCACCGCACCGCGATACTCGACGCGGCGCTGCGGGACGACCTCCAGACCTTCTACCAACGCTTCGGTGTCGGCGCGCCGGTGCGTTTCCACTACGCCGACGACGACGTCGACGCCTCGCGTGCTGTACTTCGCGGGCTTCGGTCAGCATCGCGTAGGTTTTGCCGACGCCCGCGCAGGCGCCGAAGAAGATCTTCAACCGGCCCGTTCCGGCACGCGCCTCGGCGCGCTGGACTTTTTCCAGCAGTTGGTCGGGATCGGGACGTTGCTCGATCATCGGTGGCAGACGGCGCTCGACGGACATTCGCGTTCGGTGTCGGCACCCTACAATTTATCCAGCGCTGTTGCATCGCGGCAGCCGCGGATACACGGGCTTCTTTACGGCTTCTTGACGCAGTCGTCGCGGATCTTGTCGCCGCATTGACGATGCGTGCTGCGCGCTGGTGCGGTTCTTCGATCATAAGCAGGCGCGTCGACGCTGAGCGCAGGTTCGGTTCATACGCCGCTTAGCGGGAACCCCCTATTCACGCTCTGCGGTCGATGTGTCATGAAGTTGCGTCGCGTCGATCCTTACGCGTTCTTTATCCGCTGCAACCGAATATTTCCTGCGCCGTTGCACGCCAAGCCCCACCATTTCGCACACGCAAAACCTGTTCTGGAGATGACGACATGGACCTCCTGTACGTCGGCTTGATCGTCGGCTTCGTCGCCGTCAGCTGCGGATTGACCTTCTACTTCGAACGTCTGCGGAGGCCGCAATGAGCTGGATCTACATCGTGAGCGGCGTGTTGGTGGTCGGCGATCCTGATCTACCTGGTCGTGGCGCTGCTGTATCCGGAGAAATTCTGATGAGCGGCAACAGTTATCTGCAATTGGCGTTCTACGTGGTCGTGCTGATCGGGCTCGCGAAGCCGCTGGGTGCGTACATGGCGCGCGTCTACGAGGGCCGGCCCTCGTTGCTGAGCCGCATCGGCGGCCCGGTCGAGCGCGGCATCTACCGTGCGTGCGGCATCGATGCATCGAAGGAGACGAACTGGGTCGGTTACACCATCGCATTGCTGATGTTCAACCTGGTCGGCGGCCTCGTCGTGTACGGCCTGCAGCGTCTTCAGGCGTCGCTGCCGCTGAATCCGGCCGGCATGGGCGCAGTGTCGCCCGACTCGTCGTTCAACACCGCCATCAGCTTCATGACCAATACCAACTGGCAGGGTTACGGCGGCGAAAGCACGATGAGCTATCTGAGCCAGATGGCCGGGCTCGGCGTGCAGAACTTCGTGTCCGCCGCAACCGGCATCGCGGTGGTGATCGCGCTGACGCGCGGCTCTCGCGCGCCAGAGCGCTTCGACGATCGGCAACTTCTGGGTCGACATGACGCGCAGCGTGCTCTACATCCTGCTGCCGCTGTCGTTCGTCCTCGCGCTGGTGCTGGTTTCGCAGGGCGTCGTGCAGACGTTCTCCGCATATCCGACCGCGTCGATGGTGGAATCGGTCGAATACGAGAAGGCGCAACTCGACGCCGACGGTCAGCCGCTGAAGGATGCAGCGGGTGAATGCGGTCATGCAGAAGGTCACGCAGAGCGAGCAGACGATTGCGGTGGGGCCGGCGGCATCGCAGATCGCGATCAAACAGCTCGGCACCAACGGCGGCGGGTTCTTCAACGCGAACTCGGCGCATCCGTTCGAGAATCCGACGCCGCTGTCGAACTTCCTCGAGGTGCTGGCGATTCTGCTGATCCCCGCGGCGCTGTGCTACACGTTCGGCGTCATGGTCGGCGATACGCGGCAGGGTTGGGCGATTCTCGCCGCGATGACGCTGGTGTTCGTCGTGCTGCTCGGCGTGTGCGCGTGGGCGGAGAACCAGGGCAATCCGCAGCTGACGGCGCTCGGCGTCGATCAGACGACCACCGACACGCAGCCCGGCGGCAACATGGAAGGCAAGGAAGCGCGCTTCGGCATCGCCAATTCCGCGCTGTGGGCAACTGCGACGACCGCGGCGTCGAACGGCTCGGTGAACTCGATGCACGACTCGTTCACGCCGCTCGGCGGGCTGGTCCCGATGTGGCTGATCCAACTGGGCGAGGTGATCTTCGGCGGCGTCGGTTCGGGGTTGTACGGGATGCTGATGTTCGTGGTCGTCGCCGTGTTCGTCGCCGGCCTGATGATCGGGCGCACGCCGGAGTACCTCGGCAAGAAGATCGAAGCGTACGAAATCAAGATGGCGTCGATCGCCGTGCTGGTGCCGCTGTTCACGTGTCTCTTCGGTACCGCGATCGCGACGATGGTCGACGCGGGCAAGGTCGAGCGTTGCGAATCCCGCGGCGCACGGCTTCAGCGAAATCCTGTACGCGTTCTCGTCGGCGAGCGGCAACAACGGCAGCGCCTTTGCGGGGTTGTCGGCGAACACGCCGTTCTACAACACCGCGCTCGGCATCGTCATGTTCTTCGCGCGCTTCTGGATCATCATTCCGGTGCTCGCGTTCGCCGGGTCCATCGTCGTCAAGAAAAGAGTTCCTGCCGGCGTCGGCACGCTGCCGACGCACGGTCTGCTGTTCGTGCTGTGGCTGGTCGGCGTCGTCATCGTCATCGGCGCGTTGACGTTCTTCCCCGCGCTCGCGCTCGGCCCGATCGTCGAGCACCTGCAGCTGTATCACGGAGCAAACACATGAGCACCCCGCAAGCAGTCTCCGCAAATCCGGCAGCCGTCTGCCTCACCGCAGCGCTCGCTGGTGACCGCGAGCATTTTCAAGCAGGCGATGACCGACGCGCTGGTGAAGCTGCTGCCGCAGAACCAGTGGAAGAACCCGGTCATGTTCGTCGTCTACATCGGCAGCGTGCTGACGACCCTGCTGTGGTTCCAGGCGCTCGCGGGGCAGGGCGAAGCGCCGGCGGGGTTCATCCTCGCGATCACGCTGTGGCTGTGGTTCACCGTGCTGTTCGCGAATTTCGCCGAAGCGATCGCCGAAGGCCGCAGCAAGGCGCAGGCCGACACGCTGCGCGCCGCCAAGCGCGACACGATCGCGAAGAAGCTGGCGCTAGCCGCAAGCGCGATGCGGCGGTGACCCGCGTCAACGCCGCGGCGCTGCGCACGGGCGACGTCTTCATCGTCGAAGCGGGCGATTTCATTCCGGCCGACGGCGAGGTGATCGAAGGCGTGGCGTCGGTCGACGAATCGGCGATCACCGGCGAATCGGCGCCGGTCATCCGCGAATCGGGCGGCGACTTCAGTTCGGTGACCGGCGGCACGCGCGTGCTGTCGGACTGGCTGGTCGTGCGCGTCACCGCCAATCCCGGCGAGTCGTTCCTCGATCGCATGATCTCGATGGTCGAGAGCGCGCGCCGGCAGAAAACGCCGAACGAAATCGCGCTGATGATCCTGCTCGTCAAGCTGACGCTCGTGTTCATGTTCGCCACGGTGACGCTGCTGCCGTTTTCGGTGTACAGCGTCGAGGTCGCGAAGACCGGCAACCCGATCACGATCACCGTGCTGGTCGCGCTGCTCGTGTGTCTGATTCCGACGACGATCGGCGGGCTGTTGTCGGCGATCGGACTTGCCGGCATCGGCCGCATGCTGCGCGCGAACGTGATCGCGATGTCGGGCCGTGCGGTCGAAGCGGCCGGCGACGTCGACGTGCTGCTGCTCGACAAGACCGGCACGATCACGCTCGGCAACCGTCAGGCCGCGTCGTTCGTGCACGCAGCCGGCGTAACCGAACAGGAACTGGCCGACGCCGCGCAACTCGCATCGCTCGCCGACAGCACGCCAGAAGGGCGTTCGATCGTCGTGCTTGCAAAGCAGCGTTTCGGATTCCGCGAGCGCGACATCGTGTCGATGGGCGCGACGTTCGTGCCGTTCTCCGCGACAGACGCGCATGAGCGGCGTCAATTTTCAGAACCGCGAGATCCGCAAAGGCGCGGCCGATGCGATCCGCGACGTATGTCACCGGCAACGGCGGCAAGTACCCGGCCGAGGTCGAAACCGCAGTCAACAACATCGCGCGGCTCGGCAGCACGCCGCTGGTGGTCGCCGAGGGCGCGCGCGTGCTCGGCGTGATCGAGTTGAAGGACATCGTGAAGGGCGGCATCAAGGAGCGCTTCGCGCAACTGCGCCGCATGGGCATCCGCACGGTGATGATCACCGGCGACAACCGGTTGACCGCGGCGGCGATCGCGGCGGAAGCCGGTGTCGACGATTTCCTCGCCGAAGCGACGCCGGAAGCGCAAGCTGCAGCTGATCCGCGACTCGCAGGCGGAGGGCCGGCTCGTTGCGATGACCGGCGACGGCACCAACGATGCGCCGGCGCTGGCGCAGGCCGACGTCGCGGTGGCGATGAACACCGGCACGCAGGCCGCGAAGGAAGCCGGCAACATGGTCGATCTCGATTCGAATCCGACGAAGCTGATCGAAATCGTCGAGACCGGCAAGCAGCTGCTGATCACGCGCGGTTCGTTGACGACGTTCTCGATCGCGAACGACGTCGCCAAGTATTTCGCGATCATTCCCGCCGCGTTTGCGACGACGTATCCGCAGTTGAATGCGCTCAACGTGATGAATCTGACGACGCCGAACAGCGCCATTCTGTCGGCGGTGATCTTCAACGCGCTGATCATTCCGGCGCTGATTCCGCTTGCGTTGCGCGGCGTGAAATACCGCGCGGTCGGCGCCGCGACGCTGCTGCGCGACAACCTGCTGATCTACGGCATCGGCGGCGTGGTCGCGCCGTTCATCGGCATCAAGGTCATCGACGTGCTGCTCGCGCTGGTCGGCGCCGCGTGAAGCCCTTCATTCAAAGGAACAGAGGTCAATCATGATTGCTTCGAACTTGAGACCCGCGCTGGTGATGATCGTGCTGATGACGATATCTGCTGGGGCGCGTTGTATCCCGCAGCGGTCACCGGCGATCGCATCGGTGGTGTTTCCGTGGCAGGCAAGCGGCAGCCTGATCGAGAAGGACGGCAAGGTCGTCGGCTCCGCGCTGATCGGCCAGCCGTTCGCGGATCCCGGTCACTTCTGGTCGCGCCCTTCTGCGACCGGGCCGTGTGCCGTACAACGCGGCTGCGTCGAGCGGCTCGAACCAGGGGCCGTTGAACCCGGCGCTGACGGACGCGGTTACGGCGCGCATAGCGGCACTCCGCGACGCGGATCCCGGGAACACCGCGCCGGTACCGGCCGATCTCGTCACGGCGTCGGGCAGCGGGCTCGATCCGCACATCAGCCCGGCGGCGGCGGAGTATCAGGTGGCGCGAGTCGCGCAGAGTGCGCAGCCTCGATCCGGCGCAGGTCAGGGCATTGGTAGACGAGTTCACCGAGGGGCGGCAACTCGGGTTTCTCGGCGAGCCGCGCGTCAACGTACTGCGGCTGAACATGCAACTGGACGCGATAGCACAACAGTAGGACCTTCGCATGCAAGCGCGGCAGATCCCGGAGCCCCTTCGTCCGCCCGAAAGACGATGTCGATTGCGTGCTGCCGTGTTGTTGGGTGTGCTGATCGCGGCCAATGCCGCCGCGGTGTCATTCCCCGGTCGCGTGCCAAACGACCAGGAAGTGCCAAGCCTGGCGCCGATGCTCGAATGAGGTTGCACCGGCCGTCGTCAGCGTCGCAACCTTCGCGGAGCACGCGTCCAATCCGCTGATGGACGATCCCTTCTTCAGGCGTTTCTTCGACTCGGCGGCAACAGCTGCAGCGCGCGCGCACCCGGCCGGCCGGATCCGGCGTGATCTTCGATGCGCGGCGGGGCTATGTCGTTACCAACAACCACGTGATCGATCATGCGGAAGAAATCACCGTGACCTTGTCGGATGGACGCGTGCTCTTGGCGAAGCTGATCGGCGTCGACCCGCAGTTGGACCTCGCAGTCCTGCAAATAGGCGCGGACCATCTTTCGCAGGTCGCGTTGGTCGATTCCGCGACGCGCGTCGGTGACTTCGTGGTCGCCATCGGGAATCCCTTCGGGCTCGGTCGAACCGTAACGACCGGCGTCGTCAGTGCGCTCGGTCGCGGTGCGTTCGCACCTGAGCATTACGAGGACTTCATTCAAACGGACGCGTCGATCAATTCCGGAAACTCGGGCGGCGCGCTCGTGGATCTGCGCGGCGACCTGGTAGGCATCAATGTGGCTGTGGTTGCGCCGGCGGGCGGTAACGTCGGGATCGGCTTCGCGATACCGAGCACCATCGTATCGGCGATTGCGTCGCGGCTGATCGAACGCGGCGTCGTGCAGCACGGCAGCCTGGGCATGCGTGCCGCGCCGTTCAATACGCAACTCGCGACATCGTTCAACGTCGATGCCGGCAACGGTGTTGTCGTCGTTGCGGTGGAGAAGGACAGTGGTGCGGCAAAAGCCGGCATCGTGCCGGGCGACGTCATCGTCGAGATCGACGGTCACCGTACGGATCAGGTCGCCGACTTCTACGCGCGGTCCGCGCTCGTGATGGTCGGCGATTCGGTGAAACTCACGCTACGCAGAGGCGGCAAGTCGATGACCGTGACGATCGACGTCGCGGCGGCGTACCGGTAACCACCGCGAGTCGACACGCCGACGTTACTTTTCGATGTCGATCAACTCGACTTCGAAAATCAACACCTGGTTCGGACCGATCTTGTCGCCGGCGCCCGTCGCGCCGTAAGCGAGCTTCGGCGGAATCAAGAGTTGAAACTTGTCGCCTACTTTCATCAGCTGCAGCGCTTCGGTCCAGCCGGGGATCACGCCGTCGACCTGGAAACTCACCGGTTCGCCGCGCGCGATCGAGCTGTCGAATACCTGCCGTCGATCAGCGTGCCCTGGTAGTGCACTTTGACGGTGTCCTTCGGCCCCGGCGTTTTACCGGTGCCGGCATTTCAACACCTTGTACTGAAGACCGGAGGCGGTCGTCTTCACGCCGTCCTTCTTTGCGTTGGCGGCGAGAAACGCGTCGCCCGCTTTTTGATTCACTGCGGCATCGGCCTGCTGTTTCGCCTGTTGTTTCGCGATCAGCTGGTTGCGCGCCGAGTTCATCGCTTCTTTGATTTCGGCGTCGGTCATCTGCAGCTTTCCGGCTAGCGCGTCGGCGAGCCCGGCGGAGAACGCCTTCGGATCGATGTCTAGCCCTGTTTTTTCAGGTTCGCGCCGATCTCGGTGCCGATCGCGTAGCTCAGCTTCTGCTTCGGATCCTTCAGATCGGCGCTTCGGCCCGAGGCCACGCTTGCGCACGGCGAGTAGTGCGAGCGCGCCGAACATCGTGATCAGTCGGGTTCGCATCGAGTGTCTCCGTCGTTGAATCGAAAAGGCGGCACAGTCTGCCTTGCCGCGTGGAGATGTCGCGCCGCAATCGGTTCGTGGTGCGCAGTTCGCCAGCGCGGCTCGATACAATCCGCGGCTCGTGGTTCTCGAGACTGCGTCGATGGCCGACTTGCTTCCCAACAGGCTCGACCGTGCGGTGGATGAGGCAGCGCGATCACATGCTCGGCAATCCGGACGCCACGATCACGCTGCTCGAATACGGCAGCTACACATGCCCGTATTGCCATGCGGCGCACGAGGTGATCGCCAATCTGCGCGACAAACTCGGCGACCGGATGCGCTACGTGTTCCGGCACCGGCCGAACACCGGCAACGACGATGCGCAACGCGCGGCGGAACTGGCGGAGTTGCGGCCGCGACGACCGATCAGTTCTGGGGCGTGCACGACGCGTTGATGAAACGCGGGCCGACGTTCGCCGGGGGATTTCGAGACGATTTCGGCCGAGTTCGGTTTGCCGCCGCTCGATGAGACGAATGCCGATGCGTGGCGCGAAGCGCAGCAACGCGTGCGCGCCGATCGCGAGAGCTCGCAGCGCAGCGGGGCGCTGCTGACGCCGACGTTCTTCATCAATGGCCGCCGCTACGAAGGGGCGTGGGACGAGAACATGCTGGTCGGAGGCGATGCTGGGTTCGCTCGGCCATCGCCTGCAGTCCGCGACGCTCGACTTCGTGCGGTGGGGGCCGTCGACCGGTTTCCTGCTGCTGCGTGATGTCGATCATCGGCATCGCCATCGTGAATTCGTCAGCGGGACCCGCGTTCGAGGCGTTCTGGAGCACGCCGTTCGGTTTGCGATTTTGCGGGCCGTTCGTCCGGAATGCCGCTGCGCGACTGGATCGATCACGGCCTGCTGACGGTGTTCTTCCTCGTGGTGGGTCTCGAGATCAAACGCGAGTTCACGATCGGTCACCTCGCGACACGCCGCGCCGCGATGCTGCCGCTCGCGGCGGCGATCGGCGGCATGACGTTGCCGGCGCTGATCTATCTGATGCTGATTCCGGCGGGGCCGCTCGCGGCGGGCTGGGGCGTGCCGATTGCGACCGACACGGCGTTTGCGATTGCGCTGATCGTCGTGCTGCGCGAGCGCGTGCCGGTGGAGCTGCGCGTTTTCTTCACGGCTGCGGTGATCGTCGACGATCTCGTCGCGATCGTCGTCGTTGCGCTGTTTTATTCGGGCGCGATCGACGCGCAGTATGTCGTCGCAGCGGTCGTCGATGACCTGGCGCTGGCCGGGCTGAACTACGCGGGCGTTTACGGCCGTTGCCGTATGCGGTGCTCGGCGTCGATGTTGTGGACATGTCTGCATCAGGCGGGCATCCACGCGACGCTTGCCGGTGTGATTCTCGCGATCGTCACGCCGACGCGGCCGCCGCCGAATCTGCGCGCGCTGATCGCACAAGCCGACACGGTGATTCCGGAACGAAATCGAATACGCCATCCGAAGGCGTGCTGCGCCACGGCCCGTCGGAACCCGCGATGCGCGCGCTCGATGCTATCCACGACCGCATCGAATCGCCCGCCGACAAACTGTTGCGTTCGGTCGAGCCGTGGTCGAGTTACTTCGTGCTGCCGATTTTCGCACTCGTCAAACGCCGGCGTGGTGTTGTCGTTAGACATCGTCGAACGGCCACACGGGTTGATCGCTCGCGATCGTGCTGGGCTCGTGATCGGCAAACCGCTGGGCATCGTCGGCTGCGGCCGCACTCGCGGTACGCCTCGGCATTGCAACGAAGCCCGATGCCTACTCGTGGCGCCAACTGCTCGGCGCAGGGGCGCTCGGGGGGATCGGCTTCACGATGTCGCTGTTCATCGCGGACCAGGCGTTTCCGTCGGAGCACGGATTTCGCCGCGGCGAAAATCGCGATCTTCGTGGCGTCGCTGATGGCCGGGAGCGGCGGGTACGTTGTTGCTGTGGAGGAAGGGAGACGGGCACGGGTATGGAGCCGGCTGCCGGCGCCTGATCGGTTCTCTACGGAACTTCAAAATCGGCTGGGCGAGGGTGAGGGGTGGTCCGGTATGGAGTCATCTCTCGCGCGCTCTCGTGCGTCGTCACCTTCGAACATGGCCCGAATCAAACATGGCCCGAATCAACGTGCGTCAGCCGTGTGAGATTTAGGTAAGCGTTCCGCTCACCGCCTCGTGGTACGTCGAACACGCGTGGATCAGCGACGAATTGGCGTGTTCGAGCGAGCTGGTTTGGCAACGCCGGCGTTGAATAGGGCGCTGGTCCAAAAGTGTGCAATGCGGCGGTCCAACGGCGGAGACTGTTTCAGATCCCAGCTTCTCGTGGCATCTGCACACCCTGTCATTGCCAGGACCGTGGCGCGGCCACGAACAGACCGAGCCGCCAGCGACGCGCGTTTGATTCGGGCGCTGTTCAAATGCGAGTCAGCAAGATCGGCTGCTTCCACCGACGTCCTGCTCAAAGCTCGAACTGAACGGCTCATCCAATCGTGCCGCCAGACACGCCGGCACGATCATCGCGGTGGCGAGCACCGTGCCGATTCCGAGGATGAGGCCGAGCGTCTGGTAGGAGCCGTATTCGATCAGTTCGCCTGCGAAGAGTGGAGTTAGCGCCTGGGTGAACAACACCGCGCTGTTGAGGTAGGCGACGACGGTGCCGCTGCGGTCGAGGCGGGCGCCCGTGCCGAATACGAACGGCGTGGAGAAGCCGAATGCGAAGCCGTTCAGCAGTACGGGTACTTCGAAGGCCCAACTGGATTGCGCACCGATCTGTACCGCGCATGTCAGGCCGGTGGCGAGTACACCGACGAGCAGCGGCACGATGCTGGTGATGCGGCTCGATACCCATACGGCAGTCATGGAGCCCAGCGACGGTCAGCAGATTCGAGCCGGCCAGCCATCCCGCGATTTCGGGTGCCGCGATGCCGGCGTTGGTGCCGCTGCGTTGCGCGAAGCTCCAGGCCGCCTGGCCGATGAAGGTGAGTCCGACGATGGCGACCACGAAAGCGACGATCATTGCGCCGCGCCTCGACAGGATCGTTGGTGGAACGCGAGTGGATTCCGATGAATGCGTCGCGGCCGGATCCTGTTGCACCCGAATCAGTACGAAGAGCGGCAGCAGAGCAAGCGCGGTGCCGGCCGATACGAGGTAGAAGCCGAGTAGTCCGTAACGCGCGATGACGATGCCGCAAGCGCCCATGATTGCGGTGAAGACCAGCGTGGTGCCCACCATGGCGATCGCGATGTAACGATCGGGGTCGTGGCGGCGCGAGATGAGCATGCTGGCGGCGAGCAGCGCTAACGATGCTCCAATGCCGGAGAACGCGCGCACGCACAACAGCAGCGGCAGTTCGGTGGCGAACGCGGAGGCCAGCTGCGCAGCGAGCACCACCGCCGTTCCCATGGCAGCGAGCCGAAACGGCGGGAAGGCAACGAGCTGACGCGACAACAACGTCAGCGAAGCGGCGGCTGCCAGCAATTCCACCGTCATCACGAGGCCGGCGTCGGCTTCGTGAAATGCATGTTCTCCATGAGCGCGCCGATGTACATCGGCGAGAGGCTGCTGAGCAGGTTGCCGACCAGCAGCGTCGCCATCACGCCGGCCATCATCATGCCGGCAGCCGCGCGGCTGACACGCGGCGAAGCTTGGATCACTGACGGGAGTTCTTGAGGCGCGCGGGCGCCGCGGGTGCCGGACGATGCGAAGTAGTCCTCGAGACGTTTGCCGGGCTCGTCGGGGAACGTCGAGCGCAGACGCCGCGCCGCGGTGAATGCGATCGACACGGAAGCTGCGGAAGTCCTGCCGCAGTTCGCACCACGCGCCGAGCGTCCAGCTGTTGCCCCAGTACGCGAGCGTCAGCGGCCAGACGATCCGTTCGGTGGTTTCGCGGCCGACGTCGTGATATTCGAGGAACATGCGCATGCGGCTGTTGATCGCGTCGCGCACGTCGCCGAGCATCCTCGTCGTCGATTCCGACATCCGCACATCGGGCACCACGAGCCGCTGCGAGTGCAGTTGCGGCCGCAGCCGGTCCGGCAACACCGCGTCGATTTTGGCGAGGATCCGGTCGGCCGCCTGTGCCATCCGCGTGTCGCCCCATGACTTGGCGACGTCGGCGCCGAACACCAGCGCCTGCAGTTCCTGTTCGTCGAACATCAGCGGCGGAATCTGGTAGCCGCGCCGCAGGCAGTAACCGACGCCGGCTTCACCTTCGATCGGCACGCCCGAAACCGCGAGGTCCTGGATGTCGCGATAGATGGTGCGCTCGGATACCTCCAGACGCTCGGCGAGCGTCTTGGCCGTGAGCACGCGGCCGCGGCCGAGCAACAGGACGATCTGGAACAGGCGGTCGGCGGGTCTCATGGCGGCGATGCTACCACCGCAGCTGACGCGGTAAGCCGGCCTACTGCCACACCGTTGTCAGGAGACTTCAGATATATGGGCTCATGGCCGTGAATCCTACTGACAGATCGCTGTCAGGAGCGCGCTCGTATGCTGGCACCGCGGTGAAGGAAGTCGCGAATCGAAATGGGCAAGGGAGAACGATCATGGAACGATGGACGTTGCGCGACAGATGGAACCGCACGTCGCAGGACCGTGCCCGCGCTGCGCGAAATGCGCGACTGGTATCGGCGTTGGGTGCAGATGCGCGAAGTCCGCTATCAGTACCTGGCGGCGATCCTCGACGACGTCGACGCGCTTTCGCGCGGAAGCTCAGCGCCAGCGCGGCTTCGACGGAGCCGAGTTCGCAGGCGGGCAGGTCCCAGCGCATCGGCGCGCCGTCGATCGACACCGGCGGCGACAACGCGCCGCGCATCGCCCCACGGCGTGCGTTCGATCGCCGGCGTCCAGGTCCGCTGCCGATTCCTGCGCGAAGCGCGGAAGAGCGTCGTGCTGATCGCCTGGCGTCCACCAGCAGCGTCGCGGTTCGCGCCAGCGCGAGCTGCGCGCGTGCTGCCGCGGCCGGTCGCTCAGGCGCCGCGTGATGCCGCGCACCGCGGCGGCGGCCATCAGATAGCCGGTCGCGTGATCGAGCGCCTGCACCGGCAGCGGCAACGGCCGCTCGGCGTGTTTCCAGCGCATGCCGGCGTCGGCGATGCCGGCGCTCATCTGCACGAGGCTGTCGAAGCCGCGGCGATCGCGCCACGGGCCCGACCAGCCATACGCATTCAGCGAAACGTCGACGAGACCGGGATTCAGCTGCGCCCGCGCCGATGCGTCGTAGCCGAGGCGCTCGAGCGCGTCGGCGCGATAGCCGTGCAGCAGCACGTCGGCCTGCGCAGCAGCAGCATGAAACCGGGTGCGGTCGTTGGGGTTTTTCAGATCGAGCCGCGCGCAGCGTTTGCCGAGCGTCACTTCCGGCACCACGCCGGGCTCGTTCCAGTCGCGGCGGGTCGATGCGCAGCACGTCGGCGCCGAAACCGGCGAGGAAGCGGCTCGCGACGGGCCGGCCAGTACCCGTGTGAGATCGAGCACGCGGATGCCCGCCAGCGGGCGGGCCGCGATCGACCGCGCCAGTTGGCGATCTGCGCCGCGCGTGGTCGTTTCGATGCGCGCGAGCGGTTCGGCGGCCACGGCGCGGCCTTGCGGATGAGCGGGCCATTCCGCGAGTCGAGCGCATCTGCGCGGCGCAGCCGCCGGCTGCGACGATCGCGGTTTCGAGGTCGTCCGTCGCCCACCGCGCAACCGGCGGACGCCATGCGGTCTTGTCGTCGTTCTGCGCACCGAGCACGCGCTGCGCGGCCGCGCGGTGGTGCGGCGCGTTCGTGTGCAGACGGATCCAGCCGTCGCGTCGTCCGGTAGTCGCCGGCGATCGGGTCCCACGGCGCTGCCAGCGACCAGCCGTTCGGCCGGAGCGACGATGCGAACCAGAACGACGCGAGCCGCCGATCGACGCGGACGGCATCGGCATGCGCCGGCGTGCGCGCATCGACCAATTCCGCGATCGCGAGTGCCGGCGCAGGCGATCGACGCGCTGGCGAGATCGGTGACGGCAAACGCCGATGGCAGCGCACCGTCGCCGCGTAAACTGCAGCGGACTCGACGCGAATCAGCGGCTGCCGCCGAGCGCGGACCAGATCGATGCTGTCAGATTGGCGGACTGTTCGGTCATCGTCGATTCGTCGCTGCAGAGTGTGCGACGTTATTCCGGAAACGGTTGTTCGATCAAGCGCCGGCGCTCGCGCAAGAGCCGCCATCTATCGACAATCGCCGCGCGTACAGTGAATTCTTCGTCGTCGCACTAAACGGCCTGACAAATCACATGACACACGCACTTGCGGACGTCTACTGGCTGCGTTCGCTCGCGTTGATTGCGCTCGCGGCATGCGGCGGAGGCGGCGGCAGCGGCGGCGGCGGTGCCAGCGGCGGCTCGGGATGGGTGGCGGGCGTGTTCGCGCCGGCCAGCGCGTTCGAGGCGCAGTGTGCGGCGCCGCGCACGGGTCACCGATCCGATCACCGGAGCGCCGTATCCCGATACAGAAGGGATCGTCGCTGACGGAGAACAACTGGCTGCGATCGTGGAGCAACGATCTGTACCTGTGGTACGACGAAATCGCCGATCGCGATCCCGGCGCTGTATTCGACGCCGGCGTACTTCGCGCTGCTGAAGACCACCGCGACGACGCCGTCGGGCAAGCGCGAAAGACCAGTTTCACTTCACGATGCCGACGGCGAGTGGGAGCGTTGGCGCAATCGGGCGTCATCGGCCGGCTTACGGCGCGACGTGGGCGATCGTCGCGTCGACGCCGCCGCGGCAGATCGTCGTCGCGTACACCGATCCGGGTACGCCGGCGACGAATCTGTCGCCGCCTCTGGCGCGCGGCGCGACGCGTGCTGGAAGGTCGACGGCGTCGATGCGGTGAACGGGCCACGCAGGCTGACGTCGACACAATCAACGCCGGGCTGTTTCCGGCAGCAGCCGGTGAGAGTCATACGTTCGTCGATGCTGGATCTCGGGCGCGCGCGACGCCGCGCACGATCACGATGACGTCGGCAGACGATCACAGTCGACGCCGGTGCAGAACGTGCACGCCATTCAGCCGGCGCGGTCAGGTCGGTTACATGCTGTTCAACGATCACCTCGCCACTGCCGAGCAGGAACTCATCGATGCCGTGAACCAACTGAAGACCGCGGGCATCGCCGACCTGGTGCTCGACATCCGCTACAACGGCGGCGGCTATCTCGATATCGCGAGCGAACTCGCGTACATGATTGCGGGCAATGCACGCACCGCCGGCAAGACATTCGAAACGACGCGTATTCAACGCGAAACACCCGACCACCGATCCGGTGACGGGCGACCCGCTGGCGCCGTACGCCGTTCCATCGAAGACCGCAGTGGTTCTCGGCGCCACCGGGACAGCCGCTGCCGACGCTCGAATCTGCCGCGCGTGTTCGTGCTGACCGGATCGCGAACACCTGTTCGGCGAGCGAATCGATCATCAACTCGCTGGAGGGCATCGACGTCGAAGTGATCCAGATCGGTTCGACGACGTGCGGCAAACCGTACGGCTTCTATCCGCAGGACAACTGCGGCACCACGTATTTCAGCATCGAATTCAAAGGCGAAAACGACAAAGGGCTTCGGCGACTACCCCGACGGCTTCTCGCCGGCCGAACACGCGTGAGCAATGCCGGGTGCGGCTGGTGACCGGCTGTTCGGTGGGCGACGACTATGCGCACGCGCTCGGCGATCCGCTCGAGCGCCGCTTGGCCGCGGCGCTGGCGTATCGACAGACGACGATCTGTCCGGCGCCAGCGGAATCGTCGCGCCCGGGACCGCGGCGCTGACGTCGGCAGAAGCGGGCGACGGCGTGGTTCACAAGCCGGCGTGGCTGCAGAACCGGATCATGCGGCGGTGAGCGTGTGCGGCCGGCTGAAATCGTTGGGGCGTTGCGTCTGGTCGTCAGCCGCGCTGTAAGGCTGTCGGATCCGACGCGACCGCCGAACCCGCGCGCATCGTCGATGCCACGACGCCGAGAGCCGCGCCGAACTGAAGCTGATCGTGTCGCGGCGCTCAACGGCGCCGACGTCGCGCTGGCCGACGATGCGCTGACGCGCGAGCAGCATGCTGATCGTCGAACCGCAAGATGTATCGCGATGCGCAGGGCAACGCGATCAACGGCCGCGAGCTGCGTCTGCCGATTCAGTTCGTGTTGCTGAAGAACGGGGCGAGCAGTGCGTGCTCGAATTCGCAGCAGCGGCCAGCGCTGGACCTGCCCGCGACGAAGTGCGTGGCGGAGTGAACCGCGCGTCTGTAGCGTCAGCGCGACTCTGGGTATGAAGCGCTCGCCGGTGAACTGGTTGACGTAGACCTTCCACGGGTAGTGGTCGCCTTCGCCTTCGGTGCCGACGACGCGGAGGTGCTGCGACAGAATCCGTGCGCCACTGCGACGGTCGTGTTCGCCGGTGTCATGTGCGGGGTCTTGCCGTGATGGAACGTCACGCTGCCGAGCTTGATCGGGCACGCGCACCACTGTGCCGTCCGCCGGCGGGTCGCACGTCAGCAGATCGCTTTGCACGTTGTCGGGCTGGCGGTGCGGTCAGCACGCCGAGCTTGTGGCCGCCGTCGATGAAGTGCATGCAGCCGTTGGACGGGTCGACGTCGTGAAACGGCATCCAGCAGGTGATGCCGCGCTCGATCGAGATTGCGACCCCAGTAGCCTTCGTCCTGGTGCCACAGCGTCGGCGCGCTGTTGCCGGGTGGCTTGGCGAGGAACTGGTCGTACCAGAACTCGAGCGGTTGTCCGCATCAGCCGACTCGCGTACTCGATGGCCCACAAGCGGAACTTCGACTGATTGAATCTCGGGCCAGTAACGCGTCGGGCTCGCCTGGACGATCTTGAATTCGCGTTCTTCGCGCGGCGTGCCTTTTTCCCACGCCCAGTCGAACGCCATCGTTTCCTTCTTCGCGAGGATCTCGTCGCAGTGCGCGGTCAGCACGCGCAGATCGTCGGGATCGATCGCGTCGGGAACGACGATCCAGCCGTGCTCCAGAAAAATGCGACGTCTGCTTCCGTCGCTTGGGGTAGGCCACGCGGACTCCTTGTAGGGGCGGATTGCGGCAAATACAGTACCGCAATCTAGAAAACGATTTCAACGCGATAATCCCGGGACTCCGCGATGAACATGAAGGCTCGGCTGACGAAGATCACCGATGTCGCACGCGCAGCAGACACATCGCCCGCTACGGTGTCGCGGGTGCTTAACGGTACCAGCGGCGTCAGTCCCGATCTGAAGGCGCGCGTCCTGAAGGCGGCATCGACGCTCGGCTATGTACCGTGCGGTTCGGCGCGTGCGCTGCGCCGCCAGCACACGAGCGTGTGGGCCGCGATCGTTTCCGACATCGAGAACCCGTTCTTCACCGCGGTGGTACGCGGCATCGAAGACGTCGCGCGGCAGGCGCATCACCGGCTGGTGTTGTGCAACTCCGACGAAGATCTGGAACGCGAGGCGGCGTACATCGATGTCGCCATCGCGGAACGTATGGCCGGCGTCGTCATTGCAGTGGCATCGGACAGGGAATCGAACGTTGCACCATTGATCGCGCAACGCGTTCCGATCGTCGCGGTGGATCGCTCGGCCGGGCGCGATGTCGATGCGGTTGTCGTAGATAATCGCCTCGGCGCGGAAGAAGCCACACGCCACCTGATCGATTTCGGCAGTCGTCGCGTCGCGTGTATCACCGGCCCGTCTCGCGTGTACACCGCTAACGAGCGCCTCGAGGGGTACCGCCGCGCGATCACCGCCACCGGGCTGACGCTCGACGAGGATTTGATTCAACGCGCGGACTTCAAAGAGTCGGGCGGTCATCAGGCGGCGCTGTCGCTGCTGACGTTGCGCGCACCGCCCGATGCGCTGTTCATTGCCAACAATCCGATGGCCGCAGGCGCGTTGCGGGCCATCCGTGAATTGGGGCTGTCGATTCCGAAGGACGTCGCGCTGGTCGCGTTCGACGATTCGCCGTGGACGACGCTCACCAGTCCGCAGTTGTCGGTGGTCGCGCAGCCGGCTTACGAAATCGGTCGGGTGGCCGCGGAGTTGCTCGCGACGGCAGGAAGCCGGTCGGCGCGCACGATCGTGCTGTCGCCGCGCTTGATCGTGAGGGAAAGTTCGATGCGGCGGCCATCGGCCTGATTCCCCGTCGAAATGGAAAACGATTTCAGACAATCTCAATTGACTCCAATAGATGGCCGAAAGCGGGACGCGCATGAAACTCAAGCTGCTGAAGTGCGATTGGGGCATGGAGCATCTCGGCGAGATGCCGGACCGGCTGCGCGCGTTTGCGGCGGCCGGTTACGACGGCGTCGAGTGCGCGAGCATCGGCGGATGGATCCGTCCGAGTTCGGCGATCTGACGGCCGAACTCGGCCTCGACTACGTCGCGATGATGTTCTGCGACGACGAGGCGGCGTTCAAAACCCAGCTCGAAGCGGTGAAGAAGACCCGGCCGATCCTCGTCAACTGCCATCCGGGGCGCGACTACTTCGACCTCAGCGCAGCGTCGCGTTCTTCAACAACGTCATCGAGATGGCGAGCGAGATCGACGCGCCGATGGTGTTCGAAACGCACCGCACGCGTTGTCTGTATTCGCCGTGGCAGACGCAGCGCATCCTCGAAGCGCTGCCGTGGCTGCGCATCACCGCCGACTTCAGCCACTTCACCAACGTCGCGGAAAACAACCTGAAGATGGCGCCGTACGCGCCATGATGGATCATCGCCATCGAGCGCGCCGACCACATTCACGCGCGCGTCGGTTCCGCGCATTCGCCGCAGGTCGCCGATCCGCGCGTCGGCATCGGATCTGAAGTGGACCGGTCTGTTCGAGCGCTGGTGGGACCGCATCATCGATGCGCGCGCCAAAGAGGGCCGCGCGTTCCTGACGATCAATCCCGAGTTCGGACCGCCGCCGTATCAGCCGGTCGATCCGGTCGACGAAAAACCGCTCGCCGACATCTGGGACGTGTGTCTGTGGATGACCGAACGGTTCCGCTCGCGATGGGCACACCTGGAGGCCAACGCATCATGAAACCACTCAGATTCGGTCCGCCGCCGTCGACGGGTGTTCGAAGTCGAACCCACTGCGCAGCGAGGTGAAGTTTTTCAAAGACAACGGTTATCTCGTCGTCGAACGGATGACGACCGACGAAGAGATCGCGTGGATGCGGCAGATCTTCGAATACATCTTTTCGACGGAACACGCGAAAAAGGCGACCGCGCCGGTCGACCGCTCCGGCACGCTGGCGCCGGGCGAAGAGAGCAAACTCGCGCAGGCGTTCTATCCTGAGATCGAATTCCCGGAGCTACTGACGACCAACCACTGGCGCAACGCAAAGCGCTACGCCGCGGCGCTGCTGGAAATCGATGCGGACAGGCTGTCGAGCTGGGGCCACATGATCCGCAAACCGCCCGGCGGCCGCGCGGCGCTGTGGCATCAGGATCACGCGTACTGGCAACCGGAACTCGACTACTACGCGCTCGGCGTGTGGCTGCCGATGCACGACGTGTCGCGTCGAGATGGGCGCGATGCAGTTCATTCCCGGTTCGCACAAACGCGGCTTGCTCAAACACCGTCATGACGACGAACCGCAGCACAACGTGCTGGTCGTGGACGAACCGTTCGACGTGATCAAAAGCGGTGGCATGTCCGTTGAAGGCGGGCGGCGCGACGTTCCACCATTCGGAAACGCTGCACTACACCGCGCCGAACACGACGGACCAGCCGCGCCTGGCGTATCCGATGGAGTTCCAGATCACGCCGGTGCGGCGCAAAACGCCGCTCGACATGCCGTGGATGGAACAGTTCCGTAGGGCAAAAGCGACCGGCGCGACCGCACAAGATCTATCACGTCGCGGACGGTCGCGTGTCGCGGATACGGCTCGACTAGCGCAAAACCCGAGCGCGGCCGTTTGGCCGCGCCCCTCACTCTGACTGTCAGCGAAGACCTTTGTTCGGATTGATCAGGTACTTCTCGCCGGTCGCCTGCTTGCCGTAAACGGCGATCTCCGACGAGGCGAGCGCTTCCGACAGCGAGACTTCCTTCGTGTATTTGCTCGCGAACGTGGTTTTGATCTCGGCGGCGACGCGTTCGCGCAGCTTCTGCGCTTCCTCCGGGCCGATCTTCTGCAGGAACGGCGTCAGCAGCCAGCCGCCGATGCCCCACGCCATGCCGAAGTTGCGGTTGAACTCGGTCGGGCTGCGGTCGAGACCGCCGTAGATGTACACCTGCTTGTGCGTCGTCGAGCCGTAGCGGCTGTATTCCTTCGCGGTCTTGTTGGCGGCGATTTCCATACACGTGAGGATCTGCCCGGCCAGTTTGCCGCCGCCGGTTGCGTCGAACGCGAGCGTTGCGCCGGTGGCGACCAGCGCGTTCGTCAGATCGTCCATGAACGACGGCTGGCTCGAATCGCAGACGTGCTCCGCGCCGATCGACTTCAGCAGCTTCACGTGTTCGGGCTTACGCACGATGTTGACGAGCCCGATGCTGTCCTTGTTGCACAGCTTGCTGAGCATCTGGCCGAGGTTCGACGCGGCGGCGGTGTGCACCAGCGCTTTGTGACCTTCGAGCTTCATCGTTTCCACCATGCCGATCGCGGTCAGCGGATTGACGAAACACGACGCGCCTTCGGCTGGCGGTCGTGCCCGGCGGCAGCAGCAGACATTGCGACTGCTTTGATCACGCGATATTGCGAGTACATCGCGCCGCCGAGAATGGCGACGGTTTTGCCGACGAGTTTCTGCGCGGCTTCGGAAGCAGCCCGCGGCAACGACCACGCCGGCGCCTTCGTTGCCGACCGGCAGCGACTGATCGAGCCGGCCCGCCATCATCCGCATGCACGTTCGGCGCGATGTTCGCGGTGACGACCGGATTCGCCGCGCGTGCCGGAGGCTTTCGCGGTGCGTCATGTCGGCCGCGCCGAAGCAGCAGGCCGAGGTCGGACGGATTGATGGGCGATGCGTCTACGCGCACGACGACTTCGTCGGGTTTCGGATCGGGCGTCGGCGTGTTGACGAGCGTCAGTTCGAGCACGCCTTCTTTTTTCACGGTGGAACGCAGCTGCAATCCGGTGTGTGGTTAGCCATGAGTCTTCTCCTGGAGTTCGCGGGTGAGGGTGCGATTCAATCGGCTTGCGCGGCTTTAATCAAACGCTGATTGTCGCGTACGCTTCGAGTCCCCCAGCAGGTCAGGAGTTAGCGACTCATGTCCCAGCCCATCGGCATCTTCAGCACTGCTACGCGAAATGCTCGGCGCGCTGCGCGCGCGGAAGGTCTCGTCCGTCCGAACTGGTGGAAATGCACCTGCAGCGGATCGCGGAGCGCGACGGCGCGCTGAACGCCATTCCGGTGCGCACGGCGGACCGCGCGCGCGATGCAGCGCGCCTTGCCGATGCCGCGATTGCGCGAGGCCAACGCGCGCCGTTGCTCGGTTTGCCGATGACGCTGAAGGAATCGACGCAGACCGCCGGGCTGCCGCAAACCGCCGGCATGCTGCCGTTCAAGGATCTACCGGCCGGCGGTCGACGGGCACGCTCGCGAAAGCGGTGTTCGAAGCGGGCGCGTGTCTGCTCGGCAAAACCAACATTCCGGTCGCGCTCGGCGACTGGCAGGCCGACAGCCCGATTTACGGCCGCACCAACAATCCGTGGGATCTGAAGCGCACGCCCGGCGGCAGCACCGGCGGTGGCAGCGCGGCTTTGGCAGCGGGTATGACGCCGCTCGAAATCGGCAGCGACATCGGCGGTTCGATCCGCGTTCCCGGCGCGTACTGCGGCGTGTACGGACATCGCCCGTCCGAAACGGCGATTCCGCGCGAAGGTTCGTTCCCGATGGCCGATCTGCCGAATGCCGCGGGCCTGATGGGCGTGCAGGGTCCGCTTGCGCGGAGCGCCGACCGATCTCGAACTGTTGTTCGACGTCATGGCCGGGCCGTGCATCGGCGAAGACGCGGGTTGGAAACTCGCGTTGCCCGAGTCGCGCGGCGCTCAGTTGAAGGATTTTCGCGTTGCGGTGATGCCGCCAATGCCGTGGGTGAAAGCCTGCATCGGAGATGCAGGGCAAGGTGGAGGAACTGGCGAAGTTTCTTTCCCAACGAGGCGCTAAAGTCGCGCAGGCGATGCCGGCAGTCTCGACTTCGAACAATACTTCCGTGACTACCTGACCCTGCTGACGGTGATCACCTCGCAGGGCCAGTCGCGTGCGGAGCGTGAGGCATCGGCAGCGGCGATACCGCGTGGCAGTGTACTGTCCGCACAGGCAGAAGGGTTCATGCTCGATGCGGCCGGATATCTCGCGTTGGTGCATCGGCGCGAGTCGGCGCGCGCGGCGTGGCGCGCGTTCTTCAAGGACTACGACGTGCTGATCGGCCCGATGACGCTTGATGCCGCGTTCGAACATCAGACCGGCGCAGTTCAACGAACGCACGTTGCGTGTCGACAACGAGACGGTGCCGTACGCGATCAATCTCGTTTACCCGATGTGGGCAATCTTCACGGGCCAACCGTCCACCGCATTTCCCGCCGGGCTGAATCGCGCCGGTTTGCCGCTCGGTCTGCAGGCGATCGGGCCGTATCTCGAAGACCGCACGACGCTGCGCTTCGCGCAGTTGCTCGAACGCGAGTGGCAGGGGTTCATTCCGCCGCCGGGCTATTGATCGTCACGAATCGTTACCGAAAACGGAGAGAGGAGTAACGCAAATGCACGTGGGTATGGCGTCGATTTTTCAGAATCCGGGCAAGCACACGACCGATCGCGAAGTGTACGAACAGGACATGCGCCTCGCGTGCCTGGCTGAGCCGTTGGGCTTCGACTCGGTGTGGACTGTGGAACACCACTTCACCGATTACACGATGTGCCCTGATCCGCTGCAGTTCCTGACATATATGGCCGGCCGCACCACACGCGTGCAACTCGGTTCGATGGTTGTCGTGTTGCCGTGGCACGATCCGATGCGCGTCGCCGAACAGATCAGCATGCTCGACCATCTGTCGGGCGGCCGTTTGATTCTCGGCCTCGGCCGCGGTGCAGGCCGCGTAGAGTTCGACGGCTTCAGACAGGACATGGGCGATTCGCGTCCGCGTTTCGTCGAGAGCGCAGAGTGTGTGCTGCAGGGTCTCGAACAGGGTTACTGCGAGTATCAGGGCAAGTTCGTGCAGCAGCCGCGCACCGACATTCGGCCCGCACCGTATCTGACCTTCCGCGGCCGTACTTATGCTGCGGCGGTGTCGCCGGAGTCGCTACCGATCATGGCGAAACTCGGCGTCGGCATTCTCGTGGTGCCGCAAAAGCCGTGGGAGGCAGTAGAAGCAGAGATCGCGCAGTACAACGAGCTCTATCGTGAACACAACGGCGAAGAACCGCCGGCGCCGATCATTGCGGGCTGGACGTTCGTCGATCCCGATCGCGACCGCGCGTACGAGTACGCGAAGCGTTACATCGGCGGCTATTGGCAGACGGTGCTCGATCACTACCAGTTCGGCGGCGACCATCTGAAGGGGCAGAAGGGCTACGAGTACTACGGCCGCTTCGCCGACAACATCCAGAAGAACGGCCCCGACGCGGCGATCGAGTTCTTCATGAACATCCAGACGTGGGGCACGCCGGAAATGTGCGTGGAGCGGATCTTCGAGAACGCGAACCGCATCGGCGCCGAAACATACGTCGGCGTGTTCAGCTACGCGGGCATGCCGTGGGACGAAGCGGAGCGCAACGTGCGACTTTTCAGCGAATCGATCATGCCGCGACTGCAGGCGCGCGAGATCCGCGGCAAAGTGGCATACGGCTCGGCGAAGCGGCGCACGGGCTAACGAGCCACTAAAGGCGCAACCAAGCGACGATCAAACCGGCGAGCAGGTAAATCCCGAAGCTGCGCGCGTGCACGAACGCGAATGCGGAGTACCACAGCGGCCACGCTTCCGCCGGATAGTCCTGTGGGCACGCATCGGGCGGACCGTGTCGGTAAACCCTGATCGCGCGTATTGCGTCGGGTAGCGCGATCATCGCCAGCAAGCTCGGTGAGGGCAGCCGCGCCAGGATCACCAGTGCCGGGATTGCGACGTATGGCAGCACCAGCATCGCAATGGCTACCTGTCGTGCCCGCGCGG
This sequence comes from uncultured Gammaproteobacteria bacterium, assembly GCA_963822125.1. Lineage (GTDB taxonomy): Bacteria > Pseudomonadota > Gammaproteobacteria > Pseudomonadales > Azotimanducaceae > DATJGR01. The sequence goes on from CAWGGQ010000002.1 coordinate 49,891, forward strand.
CGCCGAGACGCACCGGCAGCGTCCGAACGCCTTTCTCACGGTCGAACGCGTACTTGTCGATGTGTTTGCCGAAGATGACCGCGGTCGGCGCGAGCGCGTACACCGCGCCGATCGACGCCGCCCACGTGCTCCAGGTGCCCGATGCGGCGAGGTAACTGCCGCCCGTCATCAATGGTCCCCAGACCAGCAGCACTGCCAGCTCGCCGAGTCCGAGCTTCTTCAGTGGATACGTGTAGAACAGCAGCAGCAGCGCACCGCCCGCCAGCGGCCATAACACGGCGCCGCCGATCTGCAGCGTCAGCCAGACACCGATCAGCAGTGCGGCGACGCCGGTGATCGCGATGCTGACGAGCAGCTGCCGGCGCGTCAGCAGTCCGTCTTCGAGAACGTGTGCGCCGTAGCGATTGCGGAAGTAGTTGTCCTTGTCGATTCCCAGCGCCGAGTCGGTGAAGTCGTTCAGCTGGTTGTTCGTCGCGTGTGCGAGCAGTAAGCCGATGAGACATGCGACCCACGCGACCGGGTCGACGGGTCCGTTCAGCAGCGCCAGCATGCCGCCGACCGCTGCGGAACAGAACGTCATGATGAGCACCGGCGCGCGCGAGGCGATCAGCCAACGCACCATGGGACTGGATGCGCGCCACGCGTCTTTCGATACCCGCGGCGTCCTCGTGCACGCCTGCAGCAGCGAGATCCCGTCGATGATTACCCTGTTACTCCAGGCCGAGCACCACGTTCCAGTGCTCTTCGCTCACGGGCATGACGGAGAGGCGGTTGCCGCGCCGCAGTAGCGTAAAGCCGTCGAGGCGCGGCTCCTGCTTCAGCTCTTCGAGGCTGATGACGCGTTTGAATTGCTTGACGAATTTGACGTCGACGCCCATCCAGATCGGTTTATCCGGAGTCGCTCTTCGGATCGTAGTACGGGCTCTTTCTTATCGAACGCGGTTGCATCCGGATACGCTTCGCGCGCAATCGTCGCGATACCGACGATGCCGGGTTCCGGACAACTCGAGTGATAGAAGAACACCTTGTCGCCTTTCTTCATGCCGTCACGCATGAAGTTGCGCGCCTGATAGTTGCGTACGCCGTCCCAGAACGATGTGCTGCTTCGGCTTTGCTTTCAGATCGTCGATTCCGAACACCGACGGTTCGGACTTCATCAACCAGTAAGCCATCGCTCGCCTCCGCCGGCCGTTACTGGACGAAACCACCGAGGCCGCGCATGTTACTTCTTTCGGGGGAACCATTGCGGCGCCAGATCGCTGGCGGCGTCCAGCGTGGCGTCGATCAGTTCACGATCCCATTTCGACAGTGCGACTCATCGAGATTGCGGGTCATCTGGAACAGCGACCGGATGAAGTAGGCCTGCACGCTGGGGTCGGTCGCGAACTCGGGCGTAACCGCGCCGTGCATCAGCGCCATCGCGGCGAGCGTGAACGGTTGAGGCGGCGCGCCATGCCGGCGCGTGAAGATCTCACCCGCCGAACGCCACGTGGCCACGACCAGGTCGAGTGCCATCGTGGCGGACATAGCGACGTTGCCGAAGGATTCCCGAGCCTGCCGATCGAACTGCTCTTGAATGAGTGCCGCGGCTTTAGCTTTGTTCATGTATGTCGGGTGTAGCGTAGGTTGGCCAACGGCACGCGTGGCGGTCGTCGAGCGGCGCGCATTCTAGAGAACGTGGGCGATGGCGCTGGTCTGGCCGTGCCAATTGTCGTCCGAACTCGGCCATTCGGGCGATGACCGGTTAAACTCCCGGCCACGATGATCGAACACATGACAACGTTGGCACTGGGGCACGAAGCGACCTCACGCGTGCTGAAGGAATACCAGGTCGACCCGCCAGGTGTTCCGCGCGGCCGGCATCAATCCCGAGCCATATCGCGACCCCGACAGCCGCCTGCGCGCGCCGGCGATCCGCAAGCTGTGGGCGCAGTGCGTGAAGCTGACCAAGAACCCGTGCTTCGGGTTCGAAGTGGGTATGGCGACGCATCCGGCGAACCTGCACGCAGTGGGCTACGCGTGGCTCGCGAGCCGAAACGTGCGTGAAGCGTTGCAGCGGCTCGTGCGATATCACCGGCTGCTGTCGACCGCGATCGAAATATCGATCGAGGAGACCGAAGTCGGAACTGGTACTGGTGATCGCAGCCGTCGAAGGGTGGCCGCAGGAAGGGGTCGGACGCGATCAGCGCGGGCATCGTCGCGATGTGTCGCGAAATCAGCTACGAAGAATTCAAGCCGCTGCGCGTGGACATGACACGCCCGGCGCCTCCGTGCGCCAAACAACTCGCGAGGTACTTTTCATGCCCGGTGCGTTACGACGCCGAGCGCACCTGCATCGTGTTTCGGCGCGATCAGACCGAGAAATTTCTGCCGCAGGCAGAATCCGGCGCTCGCACGTGCTAACGACGAAGTGGCGTTGCGATACATCGCGCAGATGGATCGCAGCGACGTGTTGAGCCGAGCGAAGCTTGCGATGATGGAAATGCTCACAACGGCGAACCGTCGCGTAAAGCGCTCGCGCAGCGACTGCACATGAGCGAACGCACGCTGGCGCGGCGGTTGCAGCGAACGGGGCATGTCGTTCCGTGGTTTGCTCGACGGCGTGCGCAAGGAACTCGGCATCGGCTACATGGACGAATTGCGCCACGCGGTCACCGACGTGGCGTACCTGCTCGGATTTTCCGACCAGTCGAATTTCGCCCGTTCGTTCCGCCGTTGGACCGGGCTGACTCCGTCGCACTACCGCGCCGAAAAGAAGGCGGCTTCCAAACAGACCGAGCGCGCGCCCGGCGACATTCAGCCCTAACGGCCTCGTCTAACAGCTGCGTAAAGGCGCGTTCGGCGCGTATCGGATTCGCTGCAAGGCCTACGCATTGATCGTCGCCTGCGTACGGTGGTTGCCCGCCCGCGGATGGGTTTAGTATCAGTCCTCATCACCCGCAGTGCGGGCCATTCAGTGGAGTCAAGCCGATGCCGCTCGAAAGCAAAAACACGCTTGGATTCGATCCCGATGCACTGCGCCGGAAGTACACCGAGGAACGCGACAAGCGACTTCGCGCCGATGGCAACGAACAGTATCGTGAGGTGGTCGGCGACTTCGCGCGTTACCTCGACGATCCGTACGTAGAGCCCGGTTTCACGCGTGCGCCGCTCGAGGACGAAGTAGAGGTCATCGTCATCGGCGGCGGGTTCGGCGGACTGCTCGCCGCGGCGCGGTTGCGCGAAGCCGGCATCGAAGACATCCGAATCATCGAGAAGGGCGGTGACTTCGGCGGCACGTGGTATTGGAACCGTTATCCCGGCGCGCAGTGCGACATCGAGGCCTACATCTATCTGCCGCTGCTCGAAGAGCTGAACTACATCCCGAAAGAGAAGTACACGCACGCGCCGGAGATCCTCGCGCACAGCCGCGCCATCGGCGAGCACTACGACCTCTATGAGAACGCGTGTTTCCAGACCGAAGTGACGGGGATGCGCTGGGACGAAGACGCGGCGCGCTGGATCATCACGACGAATCGCGGCGACGAATGCGCGCGCGCTATGTGGCGATGTCGAACGGTCCGCTGAACCGGCCGAAGCTGCCGGCGATCCGGGCGTGGAAACGTTCAAGGGCCACACGTTCCACACCAGCCGTTGGGATTACGACTACACGGGCGGCGATTCGACCGGCAACCTGACGAAGTCTGCACGACAAACGCATTGCGATGATCGGCACCGGCGCGACCGCGGTGCAGTGCGTGCCGCATCTCGGCGCCGCCGCTAAACAGTTGTACGTCTTCCAGCGCACGCCGTCATCGGTCGACGTGCGCAACAACCGGCCGACCGATCCGAAATGGGCACAAACGCTCGAGCCGGGCTGGCAGCAAAAACGCATGACCAACTTCAACGTGCTCGTGACCGGCGGTCATCCAGGACGAAGACCTCGTTGCCGACGGCTGGACCGACATCATCCGCAACCTCGGCGGCATCGCGCAGCGCAAGCCCGATGGCAATCAACGCCGGAGCAGATGGCCGCGATGGTCGAACTGGCGGACTTCCAGAAAATGGAACAGGTGCGCGCGCGAGTGGATCGGTGGTGCGAGATCCGGACACCGCCGCGGCGCTGAAGCCGTACTACCGGCAGTTCTGCAAGCGGCCGTGTTTCCACGACGAATATCTGCAGACGTTCAACCGCCCGAACGTGAAGCTGGTCGACACGCAAGGGTCGCGGTGTCGACCGCATCACCGAGAACGCAGTTGTCGTAAACGGCAAAGCGTACGAAGTCGATTGCATCATCTTGCGACGGGTTTCGAAGTGGGCACCGACTACACGCGCCGCGCGGGCTACGAAATGATCGGCCGCGACGGCGAGACGTTGACCAGAAGTGGGCGAACGGCATGCCACGTTCCACGGTTTCCAGTCGCGTGGCTTTCCCAACTGTTTTTTCATGGGGGTGACGCAGGGTCGGGTTTCACTGCGAACTTCCCGCACATGCTCAACGAGCAGAGCCGGCACATCGCCTACATCGTCAAGCAGGCAATGTCGCGGCAGGCCCGCGTCGTGGAGCCTCTGCAGGGGCGGAAGCCGATTGGGTTGCGACGATCAATCGGCTGAAGAGCAACAACCAGAAGTTCTTCATGGAATGCACGCCCGGTTACTACAACAACGAAGGCAAGCCGGGCACGGCAACAGCCTGCTCGACGCGCAGTACGGCGGCGGACCCGAAGAGTTTTTCCGGATCATCCGCGAATGGCGCGACGAAGGTTCCTGGCGGGCTCGAAATGGCCTGACATCTTCGAAGGGGAGGGCGGGCGACAAAGGGAGGGGATGCGATGCTGCTGCAAGAGAACTACGAGACGATGCAGATCGAACGGCGCGACGAACGGCATTGCCGTCGTCACGCTGAATCGGCCCGAACGACTGAACGCGGTGAACGGCCGCATGCACGCGGAACTCGCGCGGTTCAGCCGCGACTTCGCGAACGACCGCGAACTGCGCGTGCTCGTGCTGACCGGAGCAGGGCAGGGCGTTCTGCGCCGGCGGCGACTTCGGCCCGGGCGACCGATCGGTGCCGAACCCGAACGGCCCTGACATGTGGGCTGAGGCGCGGCAGATCGTCGATCACATCCTCGAATGCGAGAAGCCGATCATCACGTGCGGTGAACGGCTATGCGATGGGCCTCGGCGCGAACGTGGCGCTGCTGTGCGACGTCGTGGTCGCGGGGCCGAATGCGGTGTTCGCGGACACACACGTGAACATGGGCATCGGCGCGGGCGACGGCGGCCAGCTGATCTGGCCGTTTCTGATCGGCGTGAACAAGGCGAAGTACTACCTGATGACCGGCGATCGCGTGAAGGGCAAGGAGGCATCGACCTCGGCCTGGTGAACTTCTATGTGGAAGACAGGCAGAGCTGATGCCGAAGGCGCTGCAGATCGCGGAGCGACTCGCCGCAGGGGCGCCGCAAGGCGATCGCTGCATCGAAGATGGCGGTGAACGCGTATCTGCGCTCGGTGTCGAGCATGATCATGCCGATGTGTCTGTCGGCGGAGGCGCAAACCATGCATACCGCGGACCATCGCGAGGCGGTACTCGCCTTTCAGGAAAAACGCGCGGCGAAATTCACCGGCAAGTAAGCCTGTTGCTCAGTCGCGGCGCTTTACGCTGAGCCAGAACGAACTGCCCCAACGATTAACGCTCGGCTTCGCACTCCAGAAGTAGTCGAACGAAGAGCAGAGTTCGCGATCGTTCTCGACGAAGTTGTTGGCGAGGATCACGTCGAAATTCGTACAACCGCCAAGCAACATCGTCGCCAGCAGATACTGCTCGGATTCGTAGTGTCGAGTTCTTGTAGGTGGATAGTCGTTCGGCAAAAAGATGTCGTGGATCTGTACCAGCACGCCTGGTGAGAGCCGAGGCAACACCTCCAGAAAGAACACCGTTACATCCGAGTTCATGAAAGTGCGATGCGAGCCGTCGAAGAACAGGATGTCGCCCGATTCCAATTCATCGAACACGGTGAGATCTATTTCCTCCAAGGGCTTTCTGAGGACTGTATCGGCAAGCGTGTCAATCTGAGCGCGTGGGAACGGGTCTATCGACGTGACACGTGTAGAGAGCCCATGGTCTTTTATCGCGCGCTTCGCGAATTTGGTGGAGTTACCGGAGCCGATCTCCATATAGCGCCGCGGACGATCGCTCGCGATGAACGAATACAACGCGATCGCGTCGAGCACCGGGAAGTACCCGTTGTTCCAATACGGTTCTAACGATTCGGGAGTACCTTGCTCCTCAATGGCGAGGAGGTTGCGAGCATATTTCTGAAAGTTGGTTGTATGCGCCTCGAAGCGCGCGCGATGTGCGTTCAGCAGACGATACAGTTCGGGGTGAGTGGGTTTACCGAAGCCGTGCCGCGCGACCGGGTTGATCGGGTAACTGAGAAATACAGGAAACTGTTTGCTTGCAATGCCTCTGAGGCACTCCCGATAGTACGGGTAGGAAATGAAACTCCTGAGGTTCCTCAACAATTGCATCGGCCACCGCCTTTGGTTGTTTGTTGGTCGACGGTTCTACTGAGTCGCGCCAAAAATCAACCGGGCTTATATCTCGCGTTCGGGCCGATACTCAATGAAAACACCCACCGAATTCCCGGATGCGGCACCACCGGGCTCGCCCTCTCGATCGGCCCAGGCGTATCGATATGTACCGCCCAGCGAAAACGACGGTGAGAACATCCAGCGGATCTGCGGACCGACGGATATGTAGCTGCGGTCGTTGCCGTCGCTGTTCGACGCACTGTAACTGTCTCCGTTGACCGTCAGTTGGACTGTGTCGCTGAGATTGCGGCGCATGCCTAGCGTCAGGCGGTCCGTCTCGGATAGCTCGCCAAAGCCGGTCGGCGTTAGCGAGCGTTGCACCTGCACAAACATGTCGCCCACTTCGGTGCGGCGGAACCCGCGGACCGTAAATACGAACCCGACGTCCGTTTCACCGTCGCGATCCCTGTAGCTCGCGCCGGCGTCGGCGCTTATGCCGGTCTCCTCCGAAAAGCGATGCTCCCAACCGCCAGTCGCTTGATACGCATCGCTATTGCTACTCGTTTCCGGATCCATCCGCGCCGCACCGACGCGGAACCGTGCGAGGTCGCGTTCCGTTACGCGTTGGCGCAGTTCGAGCCGAACCGCATTTGTCTGGCTGTCCTCGAGGTCGGTCTGGTCGGCATTCCGATAGTCGAGGCTTGAATACACATAGTCGAATTGCACGGTGGTGCGCTCGGACAACTCGTATTCGATATAGGGATTCGCAATCACATCGTAGCGTCGCACCTGTTTGTCCACCGACGCGCCATCCAGCGTCCCGGCTCCTAGAGGATCGCCGGCTGTGCCGGTCGGGTTGCCCGCGGTGGGGGTCCCCGGCGGTTCGGTCGTAGTACCTCCCGAAGCCGCACCGCCCGTCGTGATGTCGATCGGGTCACGAATGAAGCCGACTGTGGCAAGGGTGACGTCGCGCCGCCCCGATCCACGCAGTCCATAGGTCGTGCGTTCGGTGTCGTAGTGCGAGCGCAGGTCGATGTACTCCACGTCCTTGTTGTCGAGTTCGGTGTCGCCGGCTTGCGACTCGCCATAGGCGACATAGTTGGCGCCGCCGATCACCGACACTTCGGAGTTTTCCGTGACCTGGCGTACTTCCAGCTCGCCGTGAGCGGTGGTGATGGAAGAGCCTTCCTCATCCGTGCTCGAGAGAGCGACGTTGTCGTCATAGCGGGAATCGAGCCTCAACGCCCCGTCTGTTACCCAGGCGGCTTGCGCGCCGCCTGCCGCCATCACACCGAACAGCGCGGCCAAGCGCAGAGACAGTTTCTTGGCGTGTCGATTCTGTTGGTCAGTCACGTATGCCTCCGGTCGTGCGGCGCCTTGGAACTTGAATGGGACTCTCTACAGGGGCTAAGGGACAACGACGACATCGTCCGTCTGCAGCACGATGTTCTGCTTCAGGTTCTTACCGTCTTTCACGTCGCCATAGTTGAACTCGTAGACCACTTCCTTGCCGCCTTCTCGACGCAGGATTTTGATGCCCGATTCGTTCGCGTACGGCGTCAGTCCGCCTGCCAGCGTTATGGCCTGCAGCACGTCGACGTAACGGCCGACCGTGAACTGCCCCGGAGTCTTCACCTTTCCGGAAACATAGATGCGTAAGCCTTTGAGTTCCATGACGGAAACGGTCACCACCGCGTCAGGAATGAAACGCTGCAGGCGGGTGGCGATCTCAGTTTCCAGTTCTACCGGCGTCTTTCCTGCGGCTGGGACGTCGCCTGCGAGCGGAAACGAAACTCCGCCGTCCGGTCTGACGACGACGGTTTTCTCGAGGCCTTCTTCCTTCCATACCGAAATCTGAAGGACGTCTTCCGCACTGATGTGGTATTCCCTCGCATCGGGCACCGCGCCAGCCTCCGCAGCCCGTGCGGTAGGTGGATACACCCAGATTCAGCAAGGGGACAACCGCGAACATTATTGTCAGGTGGCGAACCACCGCTCGATCCAGGCCTCGCATCGAACCCCTCCTCGTATTCGTACAACAGCTCATCAACGGCAGGTCGAACGCTAGATGCCCATCGGTCCCATTGCAACCTCATGTAGGTGCGAACCTACAGTGGCGTGTCAGCGTGCGGCTTGTTTCAATCGCCGAAGTGTACGGAGCGGACCACACTTCCCCTGTTCCAGGGATGTAATGGGCGGTCACTCGTCAAAGGAGAACGACACCGTGCCGGAATGGACGCTGGGATGGATGGAACTGCGGATCATCGTCTTGTTAACGCTGGCGCTTGGGGGTGCGGCGCACGCGGAGGGGCTCGCCCCTGCGGATCTCTATCGGCTCAAGACCGTCGAAGACGTTCAGACGTCTCCTGATGGCAAGCGCGTCACGTATCGCATCAAGCTGAGCGACAAGCCGGGCCGCCGTATTCGCAGACACAACTCCTCGACCTGACCACGGGTAAGTCCGTTCGTATCGGTGCAGAGGGCGACTGGGTTTCCGGAGTGCGCTGGTCTCCGGACGGCGCAGCGGCTTGCGTACTTCGGCCGAGCTTCTGGGCGCACCGGGCTCGTCGTTGCCGGAGCGGACGGCACCGGCGCCACGTTCGTTGCTCCCGTGCAACGAACGAATCACCCATTGTCGGGGACCGGTGAACGCCTGGTCTGGTCTCCCGACGGCACCCGGATCGCGTTCGTATCGGCTACGCCGGGTCCTGAAGCGGACGCCAACGGCGATCCGATGGTCATCCGCAGATACCTGTACAAACCGGCGGAATCCGGTGGCTCGATCCGGTTCAACGACAATCGTCGGCTGCACATCTTCGTTGTCGAACTCGCGACGCAGCAGGTGAGGCAACTCACCGACGGGCCGTTCTACGAGCACTCGCTCGACTGGTCGCCCCGAGGTGACGAGATCGTGTTTCTATCCAACGTCGAGCCCGACGCCGATCGGGTTTTCAACTACGACATTTTCGCTGTGCGGGTGAACGACGCTACGGTACGGCGCCTCACCAACACGGCGAGCGCCGAGTATCAGCCGAAGTGGTCGCCGGACGGCACTTCGATTGCGTTCCTCGCCACAACGCGTCCGCGCACCTCGTCGGAAACGACGATGGAAGACACGCACGTGTATCTGATGGATTCCGACGGGGGCAATCGACGTGACGTAGGCGCCGCGATCGACAATCGGCAGAGCGCGTTCGAGTGGATGCCGGATGGGCGCAGCCTGCTTGCGTCTGTGCATCGTAACGGCAACGTTTCGCTGTTCCGGCTGCCGCTTCGCGGCGGTCGGCCCAAGCCCGTCATCGTCGAGCCGGGCATCGTCGGCTCCTGGTCCATCGGAAACCGCGGTGTAATCGCGTTTGCGTTCGCAAGTCCCGAAAACCCGGGAGAGCTTTTCGCGACGGGTCCGGTGCGCGCCGGAGGCGGCGCCGGACCCCTCGGTCGTCGCCTTACGTCACTGAACCAAAAGCTGCTTTCCGAAAGAACGCTGGGGACAGTCGAGGCGCTGACGTTCAAGAGTTTCGACGGCCGCAGCGTGGAAGGATTTCTGACGCACCCCGTTGGTCTCGATACCGCGCGCAGGTATCCGCTGATCGTGACGATTCATGGGGGACCGCACAGCCAGCAGGGCATCGCGTTCACCAGCAAGGCGCAGATCTACGCGCGCCAAGGATGGGCGACGCTGACCGTGAACTACCGCGGTTCCATCGGTTATGGGCAGCAACACGCCGATGCGATCTTCGACGATCAGAATGGGGGCGACGCCAAGGACGTATTGGCAGGGGTCGACGCCGCGCTCGCGAAGTATCCGTGGCTGGATCCCAACCGGTTGGGGGTCGAAGGGGGCAGTTACGGCGGTCAACTGACCAACTGGATCGTGACGCAAACGGACCGGTTCAAGGCAGCCATACCCATCGGGGGTATCTCGAATCTCGTCAGCTTCAATTATCTGTCCTATTACCACGACTACCTGGCGGTGGAATTCGGCGGATTTCCGCACGAAGGCGGTGTGATCGATCGCTTGTGGCAGCGTTCGCCGATCCGCTACGCGGGCAATGTGAAGACACCCACGTTGTTCATCCATGCGGAGAATGACAACGATGTTCCGTTGGCTGGAGGCACAACAGTTCTACATCGCGTTGAAGGACGTTGGCGTCGAAACGGAGATGGTCGTGTATCCGCGCGAGGGCCACGAGATCCGCGAGATGAAGCACGTAGTCGACATTGCGGACCGCAGCATCGACTGGTACGAGCGCCATTTTCAGACGTCGACCACAAACCCTTCACGTTGAACGAATGGCGGAATGCTAGATTGCTCGCTCCCAACGGGTTCGGTAAGGAGTAGGACAAGATGGATGCGGTCGAGGCCCGCCGCCTCTACAGCGCGCCAACTGCTCAGCATCGTGGTGCCCTTGTACAACGAGCAGGAGGTGATCGACTCGTTTCACGAACGCATTTCCGCAGTTCTGTCGCAACTCCCGTTGGATGGCGAGATTGTTTATGTGAACGACGGAAGTACGGATCGGTCGCTGGAACGATTGCAGGACCTCGCGCGGCGCGACGAGCGCGTAGCCATCGTCGATCTGAGCCGCAATTTCGGAAAGGAAATCGCGTTGAGCGCCGGCCTCGATCACGCGCAGGGCGATGCGGTGGTCGTCATCGACGCCGATTTACAGGATCCGCCGGAACTGATCAGCGAGTTCGTTGCAGGTTGGCGTGAAGGTTTCGACGTGGTGTACGGCCAACGCACGCGACGCGACGGCGAGTCGTTCGTAAAACTCGCGTCGGCCCACGCGTTTTACCGGTTGATGGGTCGCGTTGGGCGGGTGCAGATTCCGCGCGACACCGGCGACTTCCGATTGCTGAGCAGACGCGCCGTGAACGCGGTAGTGCAACTGCGCGAGCAGCATCGATTCATGAAGGGTCTATTCACGTGGATCGGCTTTCCGCAGAAGGCGGTGAGATACGCGCGGGACGGTCGCGCAAAAGGAACGACCAAGTGGAACTATTGGGCGTTGTGGAATCTGGCGATCGAAGGCATCACGTCGTTCACGGTGGTGCCGCTGAAGATTGCTACCTACCTGGGTCTGACGACCGCGATCGGCGCTTTCATTTACGGCACGGTGGTGATCATCAAGACGCTCGCGCACGGCGATCCGGTGCCGGGCTACCCCTCATTGATGGCCGTGGTTTTGTTCCTCGGCGGAATGCAGCTCACCGCGATTGGCCTCGTCGGTGAGTACCTCGGTCGGATGTTCAATGAGACCAAAAATCGTCCGTTGTACTTTTTGAATTCCTTTTCACCGTCGCGACCGCGAGAATGAACCAACGACGTCGCTGATGTTCCAACTGATCGGTTGGTGATGCGACGCTGATCAGGAACAACTGATCGAGTCGCCTCGATTCGATCGAACGGTGCGAGGAAATCGATGGACCCCTCAGACGATTCGGCGCGCAAAGGCGCGCTGACGGGGCGGCTTTCGCGTCGCGCCTTCGCTGGCGCCGCTGCCGGGATTGCCGGTTGGGCCGCATGGCGAACACTGGGCGGCCGAACGCATGCTGCTTCGCCCCCTCCGCATCGCAATATCGTCATGATCATCACGGACGATCAGCGATTCGATGCGCTCGGTTTTCTCGGCCACCCGTTTTTGAAGACCCCCAACATCGACGCTCTGGCGCGCAACGGGGCGTACGCGCGCAACTCGTTCGTGACGACGTCGCTGTGCTCGCCTTCGAGAGCCTCGATGCTGACAGGGCAGTACGCGCACAAGCACGGCATTCTCGACAACCAGACGATCCTGCCTCGATCGACACCGATCTATCCGGAACTGCTGCAGACCGCGGGTTACGAAACCGCCTATGTCGGCAAGTGGCACATGGGTGGATCGACGGACGAGCCGCGTCCCGGTTGGAGTTACTGGGCGAGCTTTGCCGGACAAGGCGAGTACCTCGATCCGCTGTTCAACATCAATGGTTCAGCAAAACAGTTCAGCGGATATACGACGGACATCATTTCCGACGTTGCGGTCGATTGGTTGCGAGATCGCGGTGACACGCCGTTCTGTCTTGCGGTTGGACACAAGGCCGTGCACAACCCGTTCAAACCCGCGCCTCGCCATGAATCGCTTTACGAAGGTGCTCCGGTCCCCAGACCGATGCCTGACGATGACGCTGCGTATGCGAACACGCCGGACTGGGTACACAGGCAGCGGCGCTCGTATCACGGCGTCGACGGCATCGACGGAAAGGGACTCTGGGACGGTCAGTTCAAGGACTTTGACGCGTTCTACTACGACTACATGCGAACGATCGTTGCGGTTGACGAGGGCGTTGGGCGGATCGTCGAGGAACTCACGAAGCAGGGGCGACTCGAATCGACCTTCTTTGTCTTCACGAGTGACAACGGTTTCATGCTGGGGGAGCACGGCCTCCTCGACAAACGTTGCATGTACGAAGAATCGATCCGGATTCCGCTCGTTGTTCACTGCCCCGAACTGATCAAACCGGGCTCCACGTTCGATGAGATGGTCCTGAACATCGACTACGCGCCGACGTTACTCGACGTGGCGGGTCTTGCCGCACCGCCAACGATGCAAGGCACGTCGTTCCTGCCGTTGCTGCGCGGGGAACAGATCGCTTGGCGCGACTCGTTTCTGTACGAGTACTTTTTCGAGCCGAGCTATCCGATGACACCTACGGTACTGGGTGTGCGCACGAAGAAGTGGAAGTACATGGAGTTCCAAGGCATCTGGGATGCAAAAGAGAACTTCGCGCTGTATGACCTCGAACATGACAGCGGCGAAAATATGAATCTCGCGGATCATCACGAAACCAAAGAGATTCAAGCGCAGCTGTCGAAGGAACTCGGCGCGCTATTGAAGCGTTTCGATGCTCGACGTGCCCCCAGCTGGACGACCTGACGTAACGCGGTACAGCACGAGCGACCTCGATCGATCCGAGTAGACGGGCGACAACCAGGGAATGTGGTTGTCGGGATCGGCCAGCATTGCAACGTTGGGTCGCAGCGCCAGCGTAGTCTTGTCGTAGAGCAGGAAATCGGCATGCGCTTCCTGCACGGCCGCCTCGAGTTCGTCTAACGACTGCACTTGCGGGAAAAAAGTCGCGCGACTGCCGGTCAAGTACGCGAGATGCGGTTTGCGAGCCATGAGCGTTGCACCAGCCGGAGAGATTGACTTGAGTCGCTTCGCTCGCGGGTATCAGTTCCACGGGCTGCGTTGCCAGCAATCGCTTGATGTCCTTGCGTGCGTCTCGTGCGGAGACGGCAAACACGAGTAGCGCTGCACCCGCGACTACAGTGAAAGCAACCGCTCGGTCGATCGTGAAGCGCTCGCAGAACCAATCGAACGATGCCACCGCGAAGTAGCCGGCCAGGCCGACATAACAGACCATGACGTAAAGGTAGTAGCGGTCTTCCCAGTGACCGAACGCCATGATCCCGAAGTAGGCTGCAACCGAAAGCAGCAGCACGATGACGTCCTTGTTCCATGGCCGTTGGAAGAGCGCCCAAGCCGCGCCCGCCCAAGCCAGAACACCAATCGGCGGCATTGCGAGCTTGGTCGTCAGGCTGTTGCGTAACGAGTCGAGCAGATTCACGGCGTAATGCGTGACGAAATGTTTCGGGTCGTGCATCACGACGTCGCCGAACCCGTGGAACAGCTGCTTGACCGCCACGACGCCATCCCAATCGGTGCGATATCCGTAGCTCTCCGTTGCCATGTTGAGATAGTTGGTGTTGTAGAGGGCCGAGCCGTGAGTGATGTAGTTGAGGTAGAGCCAGGGTGAGGCGACGGCGACGAATGCCAGCACGTGTATCGCGGCAGATTTGATCCGTTGGCGCATCGGTTGGTCGAATGCGTTCAGCAACAACAGAGCGACGACGCACGTTACCGGCAGGAAGAGACCGTTGTACCGAGTCAGGTACGCCAGCGCAGCGAAGGCCCCCGCAAGGGCGGCGCGGCTATTCGGTTGCATTCTGTTGTCGGTGAAGAACAGCAATGTGGCGGTGCAAAACAACAGAAACGGCATGTCGGTGCCCGGGTCGATTGCGCAGATTGCGAAGTCGCCCGAAACGAGAATGATCGGTAGCGAGAGCAGCGCAGGCCGATATCCGAACAGTCGTTTGAACAGATAAAACGCCAGCAGACCGCAGAGGCTGGCCGTCGTAATGGCGATCCATTTGCCGGCCGCCAGATCGTCGGGCACCAGGCCGGCAACGAGCATCAACAGCGTTGCGTATCCAGGTCCCACGAACGTGTCTTCGGGAACAACACCTCGTGCGATTCGCAGCGCGTCGGGTACGTACCGAGAGTAGAAGTCCGAGTTGTCGTAGTTCGCGAGCACGTACGACTGACCGTAGAACGACATCGTCAGGAAATACGCGACGCAGATTGCGAGAGGCAGACCGTGGTCTCTGAGACGAGGATGTGAGTCGAGGAATGTCAGCGGGAAGGTGCGCATTTTGGCGGGCCGCTCACGCTTTGATAGCTGCCCGCAACGCGGTCTCGGCCCGGTCGCGAAGGTTCTGGTTGACGTGCGCAGAACGCGGCGGGCGCGCAAGCGCATGCGCCAACCGCGACATATCTTCATCGTTGGCGGGATCGCAGACGATGCAGTTGTCGGCGATTTCGCTTGGAAGCCGACCGGCGAGCTTGGGGTGGATGATCACATGACAGCCCGCCGCCAATCCGTCGACGATCGTGGTCTTGAATCCAAAGCCGAGGTGCGTCATTACGGCTAGTGCGCGTACCTCGCACAGCAGGTCCCAGGGTTCGTCGCATTGCCGCAGGATCTCGACCTCGCGTGCTCACGCGCGGCACCTTTTCGTGCCATTGGGACCACCACGTCAGCTGAAACGACCATCGCTCGTTGGAAACCGCCGAAAGGCGGTCGGCCAACGCATTGAAATTGTCCACATTCATTAGACCGGAAGGATCGAAATTGCCGCCCATGGAAACCACCGTGGGCTTGCGCTGCTCCCACGCACGTGGCTGAACCTGCCGCCGGAGCATCGGCCAAGGCGAAAAATACGGCATGTACTCGATCGGCGCCGTGCCGGGAAGCCAGCGCCAGTAGTGGTCATCGTCCCAAGCGCTGATGCCGAGCAGCGAATCTGCGTGCCGTCTGGATGCCGAGTCACGGACGAGAAGCTCACCGAACTTCCGCCACAGCCGCGGTCGCACATAGTCGAGGCGACGTCTGACATTGCGGTGCAGGTAATGGTATGCCTCGGCGTTGTGCGTTCTGACATGCACGTTGAGGTGCGGATATTGTTGCTTTACGGTCGCTTGCAAGTCCGGCCAGAGGCTGTATTCGATCATCAAGTGTCGTGTATCTGGAGTGAGACTCGATAGAAGGCTTTCAGGGGCGACAGCCGAAAACGCCACTGTTTCGACGGGGATGCCGAGAGATCCGCAGAGAAGGCGGTTGGCTTCGACGGCCTTCCAGTTGCCGGCGCCGTATTCTTTCGCGTTGATGTAATCGGGTATTGCGTGAACGAACACCGAAACCTCGAGATTGGGACGGAGGAAATAGCGTCAGCGTGAGCACCGGACCCTCGCATGCCGGCGACGTGAACGTCTACATCGGCAATGTGAACACGTCACCACAAGAAGGTTTCACAATATTCGAACTACGTCGAAATATCTGACGGTGGGTTCGCGATAGGTTGTGCCTACAAAATTGCGTATCGCCCATTCATGCAGTTGAACGTGTCGATGGCGCCTCGGCTGACTTCTGTTTTCGCCTGCGCCTGCTTGGTGGCCGCGTGCATGCCTTCGGTCGAAGGCACCGAAGGGTTCACACACCACGAGTTGCCGCTTGCGACGTACAACCTGCACGACGTGGGTTGTGTCGATGCGAACGACGATTTACGTCTCGATCTGTTCACGGTCAACCACTCTGCCCGGCAATCGCTTGCAATCAATACCGGTGCGTACGGCTTCAAAGACTCATTCAGCGAGTGGAAGCTCGATCAAGACTCGACTTTTCCGGGCCTGGCACTGTCTGCTGACGAGCCCGTCGCGTCGCGTTCTGGCTTGTATGTCAACTGGCGCGGTAGTGACTTGGTGCTGCGAACGCGACAGGTTCCGCCGGCATCGGTACGTGGCGTCATCGAGCTGCTCTCGCCGGTCACGCCACGCGAAGTGGACGGATATTCGGTGGAAGTCAAAGCCGAAGAACTCGCATCCGGTGCAACGCGAACGGCAATCCACTTCGCCGGCGGCGGTGACGGTTACTTCGCCTTTCACCCGGATCAGGATGCCGTACCCATAGAGTTTCATCTGGAGTCTGGTCCTGATCCGGTCGAAATATACGTGGGCGCAAACGCGGTTTCGCCGCCTTCGCGCGATTTCACCCTGCACATGCGCGATCGTCACGGCATGGCCTGGTCCGACTTCGACAGCGATGCTCATCTCGATGTTTTCATCGGACGCGGCGCGCTATCCGGTTCCCTCAAATCGATGCCGATACCGCTTTGGGATTCGCTGTTCAAACACTCATCGGGCCACATGATCGATGTCGGCGAGCGCGCGTTGCCGCACAAACAGGGCTGCCCTGGGCGTCAGGTAGGTTGGGTGGACTTCGACAGCGACGGTAGACTCGACATCTTCATCGTCTGCGGTCGAGGCGGCTTTGCGAGCCAGCTCTTGCGCCAGTCGGAGACGGGCGGCTTCGTCGACGGCAGCAAACAGTGCAGGACTCGATGTTACAAGCGAAGGAAAGTTCACCTGGCTCGACGTGGATGAAGACGGTGATCCGGATCTGATCTGGGTGGACGCGGTTGGAGTCCGGCTGTACCGGAACGCGGGCGGTCACTTCCTGCGGAACAGCTGACGCAGTTTCCGCGCGACCCTGCGGCAACCGGTTTACGCATCGGCGATGCAAATGGCGACGCCCGGCCCGATGTGTTTGTCGAGTCACCCAACCTGAGCATCGTGTTGCTCGCAGACGGAACTTCGTTTCGCGTCGTAAACGCTGCTGAACTCGGATTACCTTCGAACAACAGAGCGGTCACGTGGGTCGATGTAGACAACGATGGCGTGGAAGAGCTGTTTTCTGCGCCGGCGGGGATATTCCAGCGTGATGCGAAGGGCATGTTCTCTGCTACCGGTTCGATGGTCTGGAAACGTAATCGCTTCTCACCGTTCTTCCTCCAGGACGCAATGGATACGTGGGCCGACATCGACGGTGACGGCTATCGTGATCTCGTGTTGGCCACGAATCTCGGTGTAAAACCCGACCGATGGGCGCATTGGATGTCGCGGGCCATGATCTGGTTCGGGGGCACGCCGCGTGATCCGGCGGCCGCGGACACGCGTCTGGAACCGGGCTATTGGGAAACACAGATGTTCAGCAACTCGTCACGCGGCAACCATTGGCTCGAGGTGAATCTCGTTGGCGCGTCGGGCAACCGACAGGCAATTGGCGCGCGCGTGCGATTGAGAGCAGGTGACCTCGAGCAGGTGCAGACGGTGGGACATGCCGAGAATTCGAGATACTCCCAGGGTCACTATCGCGTGTACTTCGGGCTGGGTCGTCACACGAGCATCGATGAAATGACGGTCGTTTGGCCCAACGGCTCCGTTAAGGAGGTGGCCATTCCAAACGTCGATCAGGTGGTCGAAGTGCGACAGGACTTGGAGGAAGGTCAGCTCTTTGCCGGACACTAACGTGTCAACTGGGTGGCGATGATGCGATCTCGCCATGCTTCTCAGGAAGTTTGCGCTGCAGTTTGGCAGCCAATGTACTGGTGCGCCGCCGTACGAATCTCCGCGCCCGTAACTTCAGAACATCCAGTCTGAAGAACCAGGCAGCTCGGCTGAACGGGCGCGCAACAGCGGCCGTGTCGTACTTGCGTTCTTCGATTCCCCACCGGGCCTTGTAGGGTTCGGCACCCTGCATGAATTCGTAGATGCGAACTCCGTCCGCGATCAACCGCTCGATGATCGTCGCCTTCAGCACGGCGCCCGGCGAGTAGTCTTTGAATTGTGTATCGAGGGCTACCCATAGGGGGTAAAAGACGCCATCGATGCGGAACGCGAACTCCATCGCCGCGGTTTTCCCATCGAGTTCGAGTACCCAGAAATCGAGCCATCCGCAGTCGAAGAAGCGGCGAGCCAATTCGTTCGCCAGACGACGCTTTTCGGGCACGCCGAAGCTGCCGAGTTCGTCGCGGGCCTCCCAGCGCTGCGTATTCAACTGAATTAACGTATCTAGCCCGGCGGAGACCTCGGCTTCGGTCTCGAGCCTACGCACCTCTGTGCGGAACGCCTTTACCAACCTGCGATGCTCATACGGCAACTCTGTGCGCATTCGCTTCGACAACGTCGCGGTATAGGCGGCGTACGTGTCGGGAAACACGACGACGCGATGGTGTTCACGCGATCGGACACCGATCCAGCCGCGCTCGTCGAGCTGGTGCAACAGCTCGATCGTCGACTGCCACTCGGCGGGCATGAGATGCAGATCCAATACATCCCAGAGCGCACGCGACTCATTCAACCAGTCCAGTACGCGGCAGGTGACCTCCGCCTCTCGACCCGGTTGTGAAATGAACCCCAGATTGGTGCTCGTACCGCCTGTCCCCGTACCTAGAAAGCGCAGCGTCCGAATCGTTCGGTTCGACAAGGGGGCGCCGTCGGATATGCGATAGAGCGGCGCCGCGCCTATGAGTTGGTGATTCGAATCAAACGCCGCGATGACGAACAGCTCACGCGACTCCCCGTATGCCATCCACCACGCGGTCAACCACTCGCGGGTGGCGCACAAAGTCCAGGAACTCGATTCGGATGCAAACCGGTTCCATCCATCGAGCAGGTCTTCGAACTCGGCCCAATTCCGATACAGCCTGACGGTGAGGTGTGTGGTGTCGATCAAGTGTCTTCCTCAAACGCGAGCGGCGAGGGTAACGCATGCGAATCCCACCAGCGGCGTTTGCGATGTAGCAAAGTTGTAGTCACCCACTCGCAACAACGACCTAGACCTGCGAACGCATGTGGGTAGACTCCACGCGGTTCGTCGAATCGACGCCATTCCACAATCAACCGTGATGCAAGCGACCTAGGCATGCTGGAGTACGTTTCACGCGCGTTTCGAGGCAGCGCACAGGCCCGTTTGGAGCACAGTCTTGCCGTTGCAAGCGCGCCATCCATCCGATCCGGATTGCGTCAGCTGGCGGCTCTCGAGCCGAGTTCGACAGAGCCTGACGACCAGCGGCCGATTTTTCTGTTGTCTGCGGGATGGCGCGCCGGTTCGACCCTGGTGCAGCGCCTCGTGATGTCCGATGCAAACGTGTTGATGTGGGGTGAGCCCTACAACGCGTGCAGTCTCATTCAGCGTTTGGCGGCGACAACAGTTGCATTCAGGGGCGACTGGCCCTTGCCACATTACTACCACGATGGCACGCGTCCCCAGCTTCTGTCGGAACAATGGATCGCAAACCTGTACCCGTCGATTGGCGCGTTTCGTCGTGGACACCGTGCAGCGCTCGATGCGATGTTCGCGCAGCCTGCGAGCGAAGCCGGTGCCTCTCGATGGGGGATCAAGGAAGTACGGCTCGGGTCCGAGCATGCGTTCTATTTGCGCTGGCTCTATCCGAAGGCTCGCTTTCTTTTGCTGTATCGCAATCCGCTGAACGCGTACCAGTCTTACGCAAACGCGGGTCGAAGTTGGTACGACGACTGGCCGGATCGACCCGTGTTTACGCCGGCGCAGTTCGGCGCACATTGGCGACGGCTCACGGAGGGGTATCTTCGAGACGCGATGGAACTGGATGCGCTGATCGTTCGATACGAGGATCTTCCGAAGGATCCAACGCTGGTCGATCGGATCGAAGCTTATCTCGAGCTGCGCCTCGATCGGTCGGTGCTCGAGAAGAAGGTGAGCGGCGCGTGGGTCGAACGAGCACATGTGAACAGGCTCGAGCGTTGGTTGTTGAAACGGGCGACCTCGCCGCTTGCGGAGAAGCTCGGCTACCGTTGGTGAGTTTCCATCAGAACACGCGCCGTTCGCGCGGCGGCGCGTAGTTCCACACCCGCGTACTGTCGAATGCTCGGTATACGTAGTGGAGCGTCCGGTGACTCCTCCCATCTAGGCGACGGAGCGGTGCCCAATGCCCGGCAAACCGCGTCGCGGTAGGCACGGAGGAAAAGGTCACGGCCGTATCGAACATTGACGGCCTCCCAGGCACCGCGGCTCATCTCGAGCAACGTCGCGTCGGACTGGGCGTTGACGTGATTGACGGCCTCCTTGATCCCCTCGACGCACTCGTTGGTGATGCAGAAGCCGATATCCTTGGTGTCGACGTCGGTGCTTTGCGTTACTACCGGAATGAGACCGTTCATCATGCCGGCGATCGCGCTGCCACAGCCCAGTTCCGAGGCTGACGGTATGATCATTGCGATCGCTTGCGCGCATGCACTCCTGAATTCATCGGACAGGGTATCGGTGTAGCCGAGCGTCTTGACGTTCGGCAAGGACCACAATTCCTTTCGATACGCCGCCTGAAAATGCGGCTCCCGGACCACGTCGCCACAGATCGTCAGATGGCATTGCGGCATGTCGGCGAACGCCTCCAGAAGAAGGTCCAACCCTTTGTGCACCATGCCGCGGCCACCGAGAAATACGAAACGACCGCGGCAACGCGAAATATCCCGCTCGATGAACTCGTCTATCGCTGCAGGTGTTACCTGGGGCACGGCCCAAACCGGCGTTGACGAGAACGCAAAGGTGCGGCGTCCCCATTCACCTCCGCGGCAGGTGATGTAGTCGGCCCGCTCGACCGACTTGTTAGGCACGAATGCGCGCTCGGGGAAGATCGAAACGCCGCGGCGCTGCGCCATTGCCGCGTGGCGCGCATACGTTCGCGCGTTGTTCACGGTCCAATGTGCGCCGTGCGGATGGAGGAATTTCTTGCAGTCCGCGCCAACGTGATCCGCAAGTCGCCCCAGGTTCACCATGACGTCTACCATCACGTCGTAGCGGTGTTTTGGAAGAAAGCTCTCGTCCAGAAAGTGGATGACGTCGACTTCGAAACCCAGGTCGAGGAACGTGCGTGCGATCTGGAACCCGTGCCAGTCCGTGATGTGGTGGCGATCGAGCGAGTTGCCGTCGAGCAGCCGCTCGAAAGAATCAGGGTGATACGACAACAGCATCCGACCGCTGCTGCGGCCTTCCGGACGCAATTCCACGACGGTGCTTTCCACCGACTGACGCCCCCTGAGTCGGCGTACGGCGTGACGAAGACGCTGTTCTATGGACATCGGTGATTATCCACGCCTGCTCGCGGCGGCCGTCATGCGCCGCTTGACCGAACGGGCAACGCGCCGCAGCGCGCTCGGTGGCGGAGCGGGGCGCTTCGGCAATTGCTCGAGGCGGATGAAATTCAATGGAATCGTGGAAGCCGGGTAGGACTTGCCGCGTCGAGATGCGTCGTGACGAATGAAGGTTTCGTTCGGGAAATACACGTAGTCGTCGTATGCCCAGGTCCAGCATCCGGCATTTCGATACAGCGTTTCGATTTCCTTCACGAGCGTGGGTTGCGTCGCCAGCGTTTCGAGTTCGGAAGCAAATCCGCAGTGCGTTTCGCGCAGCATCAGCCCGTACGATCGATCGCTGCAGTAGTTCGAGTACCAGACGTCGAAGTCGATCGACGATTGCACCGCCATCACGGCCCGATTGATCTGAACGTGTTCCTCGTGGCCGTATTCGCCCCACGGATTGTGTGTGACCACCGTGCCGACATCGGCCAGCGTTTCGCGCAATAACGAAACGAGTTCGTGGTAGTTGGGTTCGTAGCGGCGCGCATCGAAATCGGCAAACGTCCGTTCGCTGGCAGCGACTGCCAACCCCGATTCAGTGGCCTCCGGCCAGCCCAACCAGTCAGCACCCAGATAGACGCGCGCTTGCGTCACACCGAGAAAGGTCACGTTCTTCATGGGGTATTCGCGCGCAACCCGGCGTCGAGCGTCGGACATCGTCGCGTCGCCGTACACGTCGAGGTAGCAGATGACGATGTGGTCAACTCGATCGATGATCGAACTGAACCAGAGGATTTCGTCATCGGGGTGTGCGACGACGAGCGTCGCGCCGTCCAGCTTGGACGGGTGCGTATCAGTCACTCGCATACGCGCGTATCAGACCGGGCGCGCCAGACTCTCGAATGTCGGGCGACATGTCCCACTCGAGGCGAGGTCGCACGACGCCAGGAACACCGACGTCGATCTGCGCCCGCGCGATGCGGTCGGTGGCACGGTCGATGACCTGAAAACACAGCGCATCCGGCATCCAGACTTCGTGGCTCTGTTTTGGCTGCCAAGCCCAGACGTTGGCCTTTACCGAGTAGGAATCTACCTGCAGGAAATTGGCGGGCAGCCACATGCGAAGCGTGTAGCGCCCCGGCGGCCACGTGGCTCTTTTGCCCCAGATCGGATTCTCGAGGTCGAACGAGGCGAACACCTGGGTGCCGTCGCCGTTGAACAAACCGTACTTCATCAGAATCCCGTGCCCGGGAACCAGGACCTCGACTTCGCTTTCGAGGCAAAAACGCTCGCGAACATCGACGCAGTCAGTGCAGACACCACTCTCCGTAACCAGTCGCAGCGACAACAACCGCGCTATGGCGCCCCCCGGCGCGTTTTCGCGATCCCAATGTCGTTCCGCTACCAAAGCCACTTTGTCTCGAAGGTATTCAGAGACGACGTCGGATACCGGTCCGTCCTTGATCATGCGGCCGTGGTCGAGCCACAGCGCGCGCTCGCAGATATTCGTGATCGTTTGCGCATGGTGCGACACGACGAGAATGGTGGCGCCTTGCTCGGCGACTTCGTCCATTCGATCCATGCATTTCTTCCGGAATGCCGCATCGCCGACCGAAAGTACCTCGTCCACTATCAGGACTTCCGGTTCCAGGTGCGCCGCTACGGAAAACGCGAGGCGCATCCGCATTCCGCTCGAATACTGCTTCACGGGCGTATCGATGAACTGTTCGACCTCGGCAAAACTGACGATCCGGTCGAACTTGCGAGCCACCTCTTCGCGCCGCATGCCGATGATCGATCCGTTCAGGAAGACGTTATCGCGCCCGGTGAGTTCCTGGTGAAAGCCGGTTCCGACCTCCAACAACGATCCGATTCGGCCCCGTATCACCGCAGACCCTCGCGTGGGTTCCGTGACGCGCGCCAGGATCTTCGAGCAACGTGCTCTTTCCGGCGCCGTTGCCGCCGATGATCGCAACGCGTTCGCCTTTCTTGATCTCGAATGACACGTCCTGGAGCGCCCAGAACGCTTCGTCGAGATCCATCGCGGCCGCCGCGTGTCCCCGCAACAGCCCGCTTGCCCGTCGAAACGGAGCAGACAGGCTCTTGAGGATTCGCTCCTGAAAATTCAGTGACTGCGCCTGCAGCTTGCCGATGTGATATTGCTTCGACAGGCCTTCTGCTTTGATCGCCAGCGACCCGGCTTCGAATTCAGATGACATCGGCGAACGTGCGCTCCATGCGTTTGAAGTAAAAGGCGCCGCCGATCAGAAGTGTGAGCGCGACGCCCGCCGACACCAGGACGGACAGACCGGGGGCCGTGTCCGTTCCGAGCAATGCCCATCGAAATCCCTCGACGACGCCGACCATCGGGTTGAGCGAGTACACCGCCTTCCAGACCGGATCGGTGATCAGGCTCGCCGGATATACGACCGGCGTTGCGTACATCCAGATCTGCACGAGAAACGGTAGCGCATGGCGTACGTCGCGGAACTGCACGTTCATCGCGCTGAGCACGAGCGATACACCGAGGGATGCAACGAGGGCCAGCAACAGCAGAAACGGCAGCCAAACCACATTGGCCGTCGGAACGACGCGGTAGTACACCATCATCAGCAGCAGTACCGAGAACGACAGTATGAAATCGAGGACGTTGGCCAGAATGGCCGACAGTGGCATGGCAAGCCGCGGGAAGTAGATTCGATTCACGAATCCGCCGGCAGCAAGACTGGTGGACGCCTTCGACACGCTGCTTGCGAAGAACGTCCACGGCACGAGTGCCGCGAAACTGAAGATCGGGTAGGGGATCCCATCGGATGGAATTCTGGCGAGCTTGCCGAAGATCACTGTGAAAATCAGCATCGAAACGAGCGGCTGAATGATGGCCCACGACGGCCCGAAGATCGTCTGCACGTAACGCGTTTTGATATCTCGCCACGCCAGAAAATAGATCACTTCGCGATACTGCCACAGTTCGCGGAGGGAGACCGGGACCCAGCCCGTCGTCGCCCTGATATGAACGACGGGTATACCGTTCTCGGAAATGTTCGTCGAATCCAGGGTGTTGGTGGCCATGTTTGATATCCCAGTACTGCTGGGCGAACCCGACTGCCGTCGAGTTGATCCCGCGCACGTGAATTCGCATAACTAGCGCAAACGTCACGCGCCATACGAACGAAATTCTAAGCGATCGTGTGGTCCGGCCTGTGGCCAACATGTGAAAAAAAGGACCAATCAAGGGCGAACCGACGCCTGGGTTTCGCCAACCTCCTACACCCAATCCCCTTTACGTGTGCTAGGCGGTGCTGGGCGACGTACTCACCGTCATGGTTGCGGGCACCCCGACGCGCCAGAAATTCGAAGTGAGTTGCACCAGCAACACCGTTGCGGCCATCCCGATCGCCGGCAGGAGTGCAGCGTTGAGCGTGCCCCAAGTTTGTGCCGCATAGCCGATTGCGAGCGAGCCGATCGGCATCCCGGCGCTCATTGCGAACGCGTAGATCGACAGGAGCCGCGCGCTGAGTTCCGGCGGCGCCGATTCCTGCACGATGCTGCGCCCCATCGTCATCGTCAGGCCGCCGCCCAGTCCCCATACGAAGCACAGCAGGAAAAACGCCCAATACGGCGGGCTCAGGTACAGCAGCGACAGCATCACGCTGCCGAACAACAACGACATCATGAAGGCGCGACCCTGCCGCTGCACGCCGCCGCGGCGCATCAGGAACGCGATCACCACGATCGTGCCCGCCATGTTCAGGCCGAACGCGAGCGACAGATCCGCAGCGGCGCCGTGGTACACATCGCGGATGATCAACGGCAGCAGCACGAAGAAGGTGCCCACGAAGAACAAACCGAGCGCGAACGTCAGAATCAGCGCGGGCCGGATGCGCTCGGAGCGCAGCGCCATCGCGAGCCCCACGCCGATTTCGCGCAACGGATGCCGGCGTCATCGCGGTGCCGGGTTCGCTTCCCGGCAGCATCGCGCAGGGAATCGCGCCGAGTGCGAACATCACGGCCGAAAGTACCAGCAGCGTCGGCGCGCCGATGCGGTCGGTAACGCTCGCGAGCGCGAAACCGATCATCTGCGCGCCGAACTGCAGGCCGATGACGAGAATCACTGTCTGCTGAATCCGCGCTCCGGCGACGCGCGACAACATCGCGTCGCGCGGCGGACCGGAGAACGTTCCGGCGATGCCGCCGATCAACGCAAGCATCAGCAGCGAGTTGAACGTCAATGCGCCCGCACCGACGAGCCACGCCATGGAGAGTTGCGCGAGCGCCACCAGCAGGTGCGTGACGATCAGAATGCGGCGTTGTTCGAAGCGATCGGCGACGAAGCCTGCGACCAGCAGAAAAAACAGCCCCGGCAGCTGTGCAATCATCTGCGCGATGCCGACGCGGTCTGCCGGTTCCTGCAACGCCACCACCATCAGCCACGGAAAGATGATCGCCTGCAATCCGCTCGGCACCAGGAAAGCGACGTTGGCGATCAGGTACGCGCGAAGCTGTCGAGTCACGTGGAGATTCGCTGTGTGGATGTCGCATCATCCATGGTCGGCGTCGGGTAGCAAGCAATTTGCAACCTTCACCGCGCGGCGTGCTACCGTCGCACGTCCGCTGCGGGCGCCATTTCAGTGACGATTTTTGGCAACAGAAGGGAAGTGCGAACATCGACAAGCGAATGAGCCCAAGCACGCGTTGGCTGTACGGATTCGGCGCCGTCGCCTTCGGCGTGAAGGACAACGGCTTCTCCTACTTCCTGATGTTCTACTACAACCAGGTACTCGGTCTTCCGGGCTCGCTGGCCGGCACCGCCATCTTCATCGCGATGATGATCGACGCCGCGTGCGACCCGATCATCGGCTTCTGGTCGGACAACACGCGTTCGCGGCTCGGACGCCGCCATCCGTTCATGTATGCCGCGGCGATTCCGGTCGCCATCGCGTATTTCTTCATCTGGAATCCGCCTGAACTGTCGCAGTTCTCCCTGTTTCTCTATCTGACGGCGCTGTCCGTGCTCGTGCGGCTGTTCGTGTCGATGTACGAAACACCCAGCACGGCAATCGTTGCGGAACTGACGGAAGACTACGACGAGCGCACGCGGCTGCTGTCGCTGCGGTACATGTTCGGTTGGGCCGGTGGTCTCACGATGGCGTTCCTGATGTGGCACTACTTCATGGTCAAGTACGGCGTGACGGACCGCCTCACGTTCGAGACCTACGGCTTTGTCGGCTCGTTGGCGATGGTGAGCGCCATTCTGCTCTCAGCGGGTGGTCTGCATCGGCAGATTCCGCACCTGCATCAACCGCCGCCGCGGCAGCGGTTCAAGCTCAGTCAGATCGTCAGCCAGGTCGGCGTAACGCTGTCGAATCGCAACTTCCTGTCGCTGTTCATGGCCGGTTTGTTCGCGGCCGTTGCCGCCGGCGTGGCGACGAATTTCGACACGTACATCAACAACTATTTCTGGGAGTTCTCGCCGGAGCAGGTGAGCTGGATCGTGCTGTCGTTGTTCATCTCGGCGGCGCTCGCGGCGGCATTTTCGACATTGGTTACGCAACGCTTCGACAAGAAGGCGACTGCCATCGGCATCTACGCGGTGTCGATCTTCTGGGGCACGGCTCCGATCGTGTTGCGCCTGCTCGAGTGGTTTCCGCCCAATCACTCGCCGTGGTTGTTCCCGATCATGATCGTGCACACGGTGATCGCGGTGACCATGATCATCATGTTCGGCATCGTGCAGAGCTCCATGCTGGCGGACATCGTCGAAGAGAGCGAACTGAAGACCGGCCGGCGCGAAGAGGGTCTGTTCTTTGCCGCGCGTACGTTCGCGGCGAAAGCTACTTCAGGCGTCGGCACGCTGATGGCCGGCATCGCGCTCGATCTGATCCACTTTCCGCGTGGTGAATTGCCCGGCGCGGTACCGGCAGAGGCGGTGTTCAACCTCGGCCTCATCTATGGACCGATGCTGATGGTGTTCTATCTGCTGGCGCTTGGCGCGATGTGTTTCTACCGCATCACGCGGTCGAAGCACGATCACCATCTGCAGGTATTGAACCGCCGTCCGGCGTAGCCGCGAACTCTTCGAGCAGTTGCAGCGTCAGTTCCGGGGCCTCCAGCGGCAACAGATGTCCCACGTCGGGTGTGCGCATCGTGCAGCGCGGAAGCAGGCGACACAGATGGTCGAATGCTTGCGGCGGCAATGTTCCGCGACCCGCGCGCACCAACAGCACGGGTGAGGTGATACCGGGCGCGGCGGCGTAGATGTCGAGATCGCCGCTGTTCGCAAACACGGTCGCTTCGACGTCGGGTCGGCACTTGAGTTCGACCTGGCCGTCCGCTCTGTCGCGAAATCCCTCGGCGAGATACAGATCGAACGCGCGCGGCTTCCATGCCTTGAACATCGGCTTGTCCTGCCACGCGGCGCGTGCGCTGTCGCGCGACGGCCACACCGCGTTGCGTTTGCGTGCCTGCGCCGCGATCAGCTGGCGCGGATCGATGATGCCGCCGCTCGGGTCGAGTTGGGCGCGCAGCGCGTCGTCGGGATGGATCGGCGGGTCGAGCATGGCGATGCGCTCGAACAAGCCCGGGTTCTCTGCTTCGGTCATCGCGGTGACGATGCCGCCGAACGAACTGCCGATGCCGTACGCAATTCGCGCATGCCCTGTTTCGGAAAGGAGTGCTCGGGCGACGGCCGTTAGATCGTCGACGAACGCATGCATGGGATATCCCTCGGGCGAGGGCGGTGAGGAAGAGTCGCCGTGTCCGCGCGCATCGATTGCTACGACGCGATAGCGGTGCGCGAGCTGCTCGGCAACCAGAGACCATGTAGCACCGCACATGCCGTTGGCGTGATGCAGCAGCGCGAGCGGCCCATCGCCGCCCCAATCCCATGCGGCGATTTCGATACCTTCAGCTACACCGAATCGGCGTCGGCGCGGTTGCACTTCGCTTTCTCCCAACGGTTGTGTCGTGTCGCGCGTTTCTAGGCGGTGATCGTTGCGATGACTTCGCTGAAACGCGGTACCACGAGGAAATGACCCTCGTCCGGATACTTGTGCAGCACCGCGTCCTTCACCTGTTGCGCCATCAGATCCGCGTGCGGTGCGGGAACGTTGCGGTCGAGTCCGCCTTGCCAGAAGTGCACGCGCGTGCGGATGTCGCCGAGCGAGAACCCCCACGGCGCTGCGAACAGTTCGAAATCCTGAGCGGCGGCAAGGCCGGCCGTTGTGGAGTTGTTGCGTGTCTCTTCGATGAGTGCAGAGCGGAACGCCGGGTTCGCGAGGATCTCCTGATCGGGCCGCGGCAGTTGTCGCGACAACATATCGAAGCCGCGCTCCGGATTGCGCTTCATGGCGGCGGTTTGCAGTTTCATCAGCGCGCGCAGTAACGGCCGCGCGTGTCGCGAAAGCACCGTGAGCCAACGGTTCAGCGGCATCATTCCTTCTGCGGCGGCCGGATCCCACAACGGACCCACGCCGCTCACACAGCCGACTCCGATGAGGCGCGGTGCGAGCGCATGCGCGCACGCGAGCACGTGCGGACCGCCTCCTGATAGGCCGAACGCCGCGAATTGATCGATGCGGAGGTAGTCGGCGATGGCAGCGACGTCGTTGGGCCAGTCTGTCAGACGCCGTTCGGCATAGAACGTGGAGTGCCCGTAACCGGGTCGGTCGGGAACGATCAGCCGATAGCCGGGGGGAAGGGGCGTCGCTTCGGTGGGCGCTACTTGCAGCCGTGAACCCGGCGTGCCGTGGAAACCGAACACGGGAATGCCGTCGCGATCGCCGAACTCGCAGAACGACAGATCCCGTCCGCTGGCCAATCGAATGACGGTTGCCGTGAGCGTCGCCGCGTTCGCCATCCTCGTGTCCTTCCTGCCCTGGGTCGGACAAGTTACACAGGAGCGGTGGGGCGTTCAAACCGCGCGGATTCGCTGAGGTGTACCATTCGGCGACAACGAGCGAATCGGGGGGTGCGCCGTTGACGTTGGGGGAACTGCATCGCCGCTTGATCGTCGGCCACTCCAGCGCGGCCTATGTCGGCTTCGCGCTGTTGGGTACGGTTCCTCTCGTGTGCGCATATCTCCTCGGCTATGGCTTCGATCGGCCGCTCCCCGCAGCGGCCCTGCACGCGTGCATCGAGTCGGGTCGCGTCGCGCAGGGCAGCACGGTGACGATGCGTGGCCTTTTCGAACGTCCGAACTGGACGGCTTACCCGCTGATGTTGCCGCTCGCACTGCTGCTGGTTCGCTCTACGCTGCGCATGATGTACGGCGAGTCGAAGGCATCGCCGCTTTCGCACACACCCGCGTACGCAATCATCAGGGATCGCGTGCAGGTGCTCGTTTCCGACGGCCGTACGCTCGCCTTCGCGATGCTGGGAACGCTCGTTGTGACGATCATCGACAAGCTCCCGGACTTCATGCAGATCACGAAGGGCAGCGACGTGTGCCCCACGAACTTCGACTGGAGCTGGTATGCCGCCGTGTTCGACGACCTGCACTGGCCGGGCGCTCTCGTCATGCATCTGGTCACGACGCTGGAACAGTTCGTGATCATCACGCTGCCCATCGTGTTGTTGATCAACCTGATTCGATTCAACGGCGCATACCTTCATTCGATTTACATGCGCAGCCAATCGCCGAATGGATTTCCGCTCGACCTCGACGATCCTGACCGGCGTCTCGGCCTGGGGCGCCTGTCGACAATCTTCAATACACAACTCGTTGCCGTTGGATGCGTCGGCGTGCTCTTGCTGGTGAGCCGCTACGCAAACGTCGATGAGGATGCGATGAACGAGTTGATCGATACCGTCATTGCGATGGTGAAGGACTTTCCGCAAACGACCGGCTACCTGGAACGAATCTGGCGGCTGATCGGCTTTCTCTACCCCAATGTTGCTCAGGTGGTTTCGGTGTTGATCTGGTCGGCACTCGTCTATTCCGCGATGCGCGCTGCAAGCGTGAAGTTGCTTCCGCTCGAGCACGTCAGCGCGCGCGACGGCCGTGTCGCGTTCCTGCGCGAGATCGTAGTGGAAGGCAGCCATTACGACGCGCTGCTCTCGAGCGGCAAAAAGCACGACGTGGATGCGGTGGCGGAGGCCTTCCGTGGTCATGATTTCTGGCCTTCTGGCGACACGCGGGCGGGTGAGAGTCTGTTCTTCTGCACGTTCGTGATGTTGTTGCTGCTGTTTCCCATCACGCCCGCATCTGCGAAGGAAGTAACGGCCCTGGGCCTGTTCGCAGTGGCGAGCGCGCTGGTTGCAAGAGCGTACCTGAAGACGCACGAGTACCAGCTGCTGCGAGTGGATCGGTCGCTGGTGCAGAGCTGAGGCCGGCTCAGTCCCCTTTACCGAAGCGTTGGTAAATTGTCGGTGCGCTCATGCGCGCGGCGACCGCGAGCACGATGCCGCTGAGCACATCGAGCACGACGTGCTGCTTGATCAGCAGCGTCGACAGGATGATGAGCCCCGACCCGACCGTCACCCACGCCGACCTCGGACGGAACGTGTGGAAAAACAGTGCCACCAGGACGGAATGTCCGACATGCAGGCTCGGCAGGAGGTTGAAGCCCGGATCCAAGCGATAGAGAAACCGGACGAGGCGTGAGGCAATGTCGTCACCCGGAACCAGCGGTCGTGTCATATGCGAGGGATAGAGCAGAAAGAGCAGCAGCGCCGGCAGTTGCACCAGATTGAAACCGATCATCACCTGATAGAACTGCGCGCGCGTCCGAAGAAGCAGCATCGGCAGGAACAGCCACACGTAGTACAACGTGTAGCCGAACACGAAGATCGGAACGAATGGTATATAGGCATCGATGCCGATTTCGGGGTAGAACGACGGCGCACCATCGCTCACCCGCTGGGCGGTCCATTGATTCACGCCGAGGAAGAGTGCCGCAAAGATGACGAGCAGACCGATGCCCACGGTCAGACGTTCCGCGATCGGCACGATTGCCCCTTCGGCTTCAGTGCGTATGTCGGCGGTGGGTTTCAAGGCATCGCGGCTCCGCGGCCTGCGCCAGCATAGCCTTGTCTGCGCGATGCTCCTACTCGGTTGCCTGTCGGCACACGCGGCGCCCATCTGCCGGCACGACTCGACCGCGACCGCGCTTTCAGAGGCGATGGCGCACGCGCGTTTCATTGCCTATCAACCAACGCAGCTGCAGATGGTCGACGGCAGAGCGACCCAGGCCGACGATGCCAGCATCACTGACGATCTGACCGTGCTGCGCAGCCACTTCGACGCACTGATCACCTACGGCGCGCTGCATGGGGCCGAGCGCGTGCCCGACATCGCGGCAAAGCTCGGATTCAAAGCTGTCATCGTCGGCGTGTGGGACGTGTCGAACGATTCGGAAGTCGGCAATGCGATCGCCGCGTGGCGGCGTCATCCGCAACTCGTCGTGGGACTTTCGCTCGGCAACGAGGCGGCGTTCGGAAAACGCGCGACGTTCGAAGAACTCGCTCGCGCAATCGACAACGTCCGCACAAAGGCGCCGGGTCTCGCACTGTCCACCACCGAGCCATTCCATCTGTTTCTCACCGACGCGGCGTTGCCGCTCATGGCGAAGATGGATTTCATGCTTGCGAACGTTCATCCGGTGTTCCAACCGTGGTTCGCGACCGCATCAGATGAAACGGCTGCGCAGTTCGTGGTGAACGTGGTTGGTCTGCTGGCGGCCGCGTATTGCGGACCGATCCTCGTGAAAGAGACCGGCGTGCCTACGGCCCCCGCTGCGGCCGGCTATTCGGCAGGCGCGGCAGGCGTCTTTCTATCGGCAACTGCAGTCCGTGTTCCCACCGACCGCAAGCCGCGCGTTCGCGTACTTCTCTGCCTTCGACGCGCCCTGGCGCGTAGCCGACAGCCACCCGGTTCCGGGCCATCATCCCGAAGAAGCGCATTGGGGGCTTTACGACGAGGCGCGGCGGCCGAAAACGGTTGTCGGCGTTGTGCCGATGCTCGAACGCTAGGCGATCCGGCGCCGCCCAACCGCTGAATGGCTCGAGTAGATGGCTCGAGATGAGGGCGTGTGAGGAGACGATTGGCTCGGTACATCTTGTTCCGGTCCCAAGCGTCTGCCTCACACGCCAATTCAAGATGCGCTCATGAGACTGATCCGAGTAGCGGCCGATGTCGGCATCGCGCGTCCGCGTTGTCCTAGGCCGGCAGGAAGTCTCCGTGCGCACCCGGTGCAAGAGATGTGATGGTGCAGGTGGGGTTGAGCATGGCTCCGAACAGGGCCGTTGTTTGCGTCGACCGCGATCGCGGGTACTTCGACGGCCGTTACCAGAGCGCGTTCGAACATGGCCCAAATCAATGCGGGGCCGTCTTACTAGACGAATCGTTCTCGCGGGCTTCGTCCATCAATGAGCGGACGGTGGCGTTGGTGGTGTGTCTGCGTTGAATCGGGCGATGGTTCAGATGTGCCCACCCGACGGCCAAACCGAATCGACGTTGCGGGCTGTGGCGAACGAACGGTAGAGGCCGGACCATCACGCCATTCAATCTGAGTCCAATCTGAGTCGTCGGTGTCGATGAGATTCAGCAGATGACGTCGTCGTCGGAGCAGCCGGGATCGCACCGGGGTCCGACTCGCTTCTCGACTGCGAGAATTGATTGGGGCGATGGTCCAGTCGCGGCCGCCCGTGACGACTTGAAGCGGCCGGCTCGCTGAGTCAGATTGCACGCCTCGTGCCACTGCGGTTCTCCAAGGATCACTCGCGATGACCGATCTCGACGCCATTGCCCGCCGGTTCGTTGCGGCACAACGCGCCAACGAGCGATATGAGGCGCCTTCGGTCGCCGCGGCGCTCAGCCTCGATGAGGCGTACGCGGTGCAGCGCACGTTCAACGGTCTGCGGGTCGGCGAAAAAGTCGCTGGGTACAAGTCGGCCGCGAATGCGGAGGCGCTGCAGCGGATGCTCGGCCTCGGCGGACCGATTACCGGTGTGCTGTTCGCTGCGGGCGAGCGCGATGCTGCGAACGCGATTGCGCGCAATGGCTATCGCACACTGTTGCTCGAGACCGAACTGGGCTTTCGGGCGGCGCGAAGGATCAACGTGCCGGTCAAGAGCATTCCCGAACTTCGCGCAGCAACTTCCACGTGCACGCCGATGATCGAACTGGCCGATCCCGGATACGACCGCACGCGCATGACCGGCACCGACCTGATCGCCGCCAACTCCGCATCGGCCGGGTTCATTCGCGGCCAGGCGCGGTCGGTGGGTGATATCGCGCTCGACGAGGTCAACGTGCAGTTTCGGCGCGATGGCGAAACGTTGCACAAGGCGCGCAGCGGCGACCTGATGGGCAGCCAATGGGAAGCGCTGAAGTGGCTGGTGAATCGTGTGATCGAACTTGGCTACGTCGTCGAGCCCGGGCACCTGTTGATGACCGGCTCGCTCGGTCCCGCGCATCCGGCCGTGCCCGGTAAGTACGTCGCAGACTTCGCGGAGCTCGGCGCGATCGAATTCAACATCGTATGATCGCCGCGAAACGCTCAATCTGAAGTCCGCCGTCAATTCGACAGCTCAATTCGCAGTTCAATTTCCAGTTCAAGGAGTTCGATATGACGCTCGCAGCCGACGTTGCGAAGAACATCATGGATGCGGTCGATGCCCGATTCGACGAGCAGGTTGCGGTAACGGCCGATCTCGTGCGCATTCCGTCCACGCGCTACAACGAAGCGCCCGCACAGGACTTCATGGCCCGGCTGTTCCGTGAGCAGGATCTCTCTGTGGATCGGTGGCAGATCCGTCTCGACGACATCCGCCATCTGCCGGGATATTCGCCGCTGCAGCAGGACTACGAGAACGCCTGGAATGTCGTGGGTGCGTGGCGCCCAACGACTTCGAAAGGGCGCTCGGCCATTCTCAACGGACACATCGACGTGGTGCCCGAAGGGCCACACGACATGTGGCATCGCCCGCCGTTCGCAGCGGAAGTACGCGATGGCTGGCTTTACGGGCGGGGTGCGGGTGACATGAAGGCGGGCCTCGTGCTGAATCACTATGCGCTGCTCGCCCTGCGTCGTTGCGGCTATCGCCCGGCGGCGGAGGTGTACCTGCAATCCGTAGTAGAGGAAGAGTGCACCGGCAATGGCGCATTGGCGTGTCTGCAACGCGGCTATCGAGCCGATGCGGCGCTGATTCCGGAGCCGAGTTCGCACGTGCTGACGGTGGCGCAGGTCGGCGTGATGTGGTTCCAGGTGAAGGTCACCGGCCATCCCGTGCACGTTTATCAGGCCGATGCGGGTTCGAATGCCATCGAGTCGGCGTTCCGCTTGATACAGGCGCTGCGCGAACTCGAGAAAGATTGGAACGCGCGCAAGGTCGACGACGCGCACTTTCACGACCACCACCATCCCGCCAACTTCAACGTCGGCAAGATTCACGGTGGCGATTGGGCGAGCTCGGTACCGGCGTGGTGTACGTTCGACATGCGTGCCGGCGTGTTGCCGTCGATGACGTTGCAGCAGGCGCGCCGCGAAGTGGAAGACTGCGTGCGCAATGCGGCCGCGCGCGATCCCTACCTCAGCAATTCGCCGCCGACGCTGCTGTGGGAGGGCTTTCAGGCCGAACCGTTCGTGTTGTCGGGACACGAGGAGGTTCGTGCCGTGCTCGATGCCGCACATCGCACCGTGTTCGGCAAACCGTTGCGCGACGAGCGTTCCACCGGCACGGCCGACAACCGTTTCTTCGGTTTGTACGCCGGCATTCCGGCGCTGGTCTACGGTCCGAAATCGAAAGACATCCACGGTTTCGACGAATGCGTCGAACTCGAATCGGTGCGCCGCATCACGCAGAGTACTGCGCTGTTCCTTGCGGACTGGTGTGGGTTGGAGAAGGCGTAGCAACCCCGGAAGAAGCCGTTGGCATCGATCAAAACACGCCGTGGGTCAATGGCGAATGCGCTGTTTTTCGCAGCAATGCTGCTACCCGGCGCGCTTTGCCATGCCACTGAGGCCGCGCTGGTCGACTTCGGCCGTGCGCTCTTCTTCGACCCGAATCTGTCGCTGAACCGCACTCAATCTTGCGCGACCTGTCACGACCCGGCGCATGCGTTCGTCGACAGTCGTGACAATGGCGTAAAGGGCGCTGTCTCGCTGGGCGACGACGGCCGTTCTCTTGGCGACCGCAACGCGCCGAGTCTCACTTACGCCGCGCTGACGCCGCCACTGAGTCGCAATGCAGACGATGCGTACGAAGGCGGACTGTTTCACGACGGTCGCGCGCACGACCTCCCGGACCAGGCGGGCCAGCCGATTCTGAATCCGCTGGAAATGAATATGCCGGATGCGGCAGCGGTGTCGGTTCGCATCAGAGAGAACCCGGCGTACGTCGCAACGCTGCGCGAACTCGGCGTGGCCGACTCGCCGGATGCGACGTTTGGCGCAGTGCGTGACGCTCTCGCGGCGTTCGAGCGCACGGAGTTTTTCTCGACGTACGATTCTCGCTACGACCGCGCCCTTCGTGGCGAGTTATCGCTGAGCCGCGAAGAGGAACTCGGCCGCATGCTTTTCTTCTCGCCGCTGACGAACTGTTCGAACTGTCACGTCCTCGATAAAACCGCCACCGCGCGCGCGAACCGTTCACCAGTTTCCAGTACTTCAACATCGGTCTGCCGCCCAATGCCGAGGTGCGCGCCGTCAACGGCCACACCGCGATCGATCGGGGACTGCGCGACAACCCGGAGATTCACGACGACGCTATGGCCGGCAAGTTCCGCGCGCCGACGCTGCGCAATGTCGCAGTCACCGGTCCTTACATGCACAACGGGATGTTTCGCGATCTCGGTACGGTGCTCCTCTTCTACAACCAGTACCTCGCGATCAACGAACAGAATCTGACGAATCCGGAAACGGGACGCGGTTGGGGTACGCCGGAAGTGCCGGAAACCATAGACCGGGACCGTTTGCGTACTGGGCTGCCGCTCGACGACGCCCGCATCGAGGCGCTGACGGCATTCCTGCGCGCGCTCACCGACCAGCGTTACGAAGCGTTGTTGCCGCCACTGCCCGCGACACCATGACCGAAACACAACGCGGTGTGCTGCTGGCGCTCGTCGCCGGAATCGTCTGGGGGCTCGCGCCCTTGTACTTCCGTTGGGTGGGTGCGGCGTCCGCACTCGAAATCGTGTTGCATCGCATTTTCTGGTCGGTGCCGATGCTCGCCGTCGCCATGACGTTCATGCGCCGCTGGCCGCAGGTGGCGCCGGTGATACGCGATTGGCGCAAGCTACGCGTGCTGATCGTTACTGCAACGCTCATCACCGCCAACTGGTTCGTATTCGTGCATGCCGTGAACACTTCACAGCTGGTCGAGGCGAGCCTCGGCTACTTCATCAATCCGTTGTTCAGCGCGGCGCTCGGTGTTGCGATCCTGCGGGAGCGGCCGAGCCCGCTCGGCTGGTGCGCGTTCCTGATCGCGGCAGCGGGCGTAGGCAACGAACTGGTGCAGTTCGGCTCGCCGCCCTGGATTGCGCTGGGGTTGGCCGGCAGCTTCGGCGTGTATGGACTGCTGCGCAAACAGATTGCCGTGCCGGCAGACGTCGGCATGCTCACGGAAACGCTGGTATTGATGCCGTTCGTGTTACCCGTGCTCGGCTGGCTGATCTGGACCGGCCAATCTCACTTCGGCGGTGACGTCGAACTGAGCGTGGGGCTCGTCGCCGGCGGTCTCATCACCATCGTGCCGCTGATGTGCTTTGCCGGTGCCGCCGTGCGGTTGCCTTTAACGACGTTGAGCTTCTTTCAGTACCTGTCGCCGTCGATCTCGCTAGCGCTTGCGGTATGGGCATTCCACGAGCCGCTCAGCCCGGTGCGCGCGCTGACGTTCGCCGCCATCTGGCTCGCGCTGCTCGTTTCGAGCATCGACGGTGTGATGCGCTATCGCCGCGCGCTGGCGGCCGCGCGCTAAGCGTGCTCGCCGAGATGCGCCTCATCGGGGCGCGCCGGTGGCCGCGCGCTAAGCGTGCTCGCCGAGATGCACCTTATCGGGGCGCGCCAGTGCGGTGCGCTAAACGTCCTCGCCGAGGGGCACCTTGTCGCGCATCGCTTCGAACGTGATACCGGAGTCGGTGGCCTCCGATAGCGAAAAGCCGAGCCCCTCGCGCGGCTTACGGCCCAACGCGAATTCGGGCGGAATGATGTCGCGCCCCGGCTCCGTCGACTCGGGGTCGGAGTAGTAACCGAGCGCGTAGTTGCCTTGCGTGTAGCCGAGCAGCTCCTGCAGTTCCGGTTGCAGCGTGCGCGCGATGTGGGGCGGGCAGCTCAGATACTGGTTTTCTTCCTGCCGCAGCCAGCCGAGGCAGTAGGTGATGTTCAAGCCGAGGCGCGACGAGTTCGACTCGTTCTTGCCGCCCGAGTGCAACACCGTGCCGGTGTAAAGCAACACCGAACCAGCGCTCATCTCCGCCTGCACCACC
This sequence comes from uncultured Gammaproteobacteria bacterium, assembly GCA_963822125.1. Taxonomy (GTDB): domain Bacteria; phylum Pseudomonadota; class Gammaproteobacteria; order Pseudomonadales; family Azotimanducaceae; genus DATJGR01. The sequence continues at coordinate 88,107 of CAWGGQ010000002.1, forward strand.
TGATCGGGCGTTGCCTTCTGTTCCCAAGGCCACGTGTGGCTGCCGGGCACCACCCGAGTTGCGCCGTTAGCGGCGGTGAAGTCGGTGAGTGCCCAGATGGTGTTGAACTGCGGCTCGATCGACAGCGGCAGGTACGTTCCCCACGCAAGCCGGTCGCGGTGTAGCACCTGCGCGCCTTGGCCCGGATGAATGTAGATGGTCTGCGTGAGGTGCAGGATGATCCGGTCGGCCCACGGGCTCAGGAACTCTCGTGCAGCGCCGAGAATCGTTGGCTCGAGAATCAGATCGCGGCAGGTCGGTGTGCGCGCCACCAGTGCGCCGGTGCGTTGTGTGTTGCGGCCCGTGAAGTCATCGCCGCCGAACGGTGTGCGCTCAATGAATGGCGTCACCTCGCTGACCATGTTGCGCAGCGTCGCCGCATCGGCCACGTCGGCGATGATGCACGCGCCGTCGCGGTTCATCGTCGAGAGAATGAGTTCCCTGCTGGCGGTTGGCTTGAGCGTTTGAAGAGCCATGACTTCTCCGGCTTAGAGGTGTTGGGTAGTCGCGCAAACTTGCCGCAGTAGCCTTCGTTACGCAAGCGCCGGAATAAGCAGCGATCCGACGCGGTTTGCCGTTTCCGTCGATGGGCGGGCTGCGAGAAACGGCTAGCCGCCGCTCTAAAGACGGGCGTCTCACTGTCAACTCATCCGTAGTCAGCGGTCCCCTCCGTAAAGTCGTTGTCGCCTGCTCACCCGTACCACGCTTGACGTTCCGCGTCCGCGCGGTAAATTTTGCAGCGGGGGCGCGTAGTGGGGATCGCAATTGAACGCAGAAAGACCTCGACCGGTTGCGGTCGGGGATTTCCGTATCGGCGACCGTCTGGCCACGCCGGGTGCCAACGAGATCGATGGTGTGCGCATCGATGCGAAGGCAATGGATGTGCTGATCGCGTTGGTCGACGCGGCTCCTGCCGTGCTGTCGGCTGCCGCGCTGCTCGAACGCGTGTGGCCGAACGTCGTGGTAGTCGACAACGTGGTGCACCAGGCCGTCGCGCAACTGCGACGAGTATTGGGTGACGACGCGCATTCTCCGCGGTTCATCGAGACGATTCCCCGCCGTGGCTATCGCGTGATTGCATCGATCGGATCAATTGCGTCAGTTGCGTCGGTACGAAGGGAAATACTGCCTGCGTCGTCGGCCCCTACCGTGGAGTCGCGCGAGCAATACCGCGCTTCGTACGACACGAAGCCACCGCTGCTTGCGGTGCTGCCTTTCGACAACCTGTCGCGCGATGCCGATCTCTCGTATCTCTCGGATGGGATCGCGGAGGAAATACTGCAGGCCGTCATCAAAACCAGCAGCGTGCGCACCATAGGGCGGTCGTCGAGCTTTCAGTTTCGCGGGCCCGACAAGGCGGCGCGCCACGTGGCACAAGAGCTTCATGTGACACACGTGCTCGATGGCGCCTTGCGTTGCAATGGCCGGCAGGTGCGTGTGTCCGTGCAGTTGATCGAGTGCGCGCAGGAGACGACCGTGTGGTCGAGTCGCTTCGATCGTGAATTCGACGATCTGTTCACGCTGCAGGACGAGATTGCGTCGGAGGTGGCCACGGTGTTGCGCGCTGCGTTCGCGCGTCCCGGACAGATCGGTCGCGTCGATCCGATCGCATACGACCTGTATCTGCGCGCGCTCGGCACAACCACCCACTGGCTCGGCGCGCGCGACGTCTCGTTGCTGGAAGCGGCTGTAGAGCTCGCACCCGGGTTCGCAGCGGCTTGGGCCGAACTCGCGCTCTCGCGCGCCATCATTGCGACCGACATGTCGCCGAGTCCCACGCGGCTGATGTCGAGTGCGGCGGTCGAACTCACTCGTGCCAGGGCATGTGAAGCGGCCGATCGCGCACTGTCGCTAGAGCCGCGCGCGGCGTTCGCACACGCCGCACTCGCGCAACTCGAACCGGTGTGCGGACGCTTTGCGGCGCAGCAGTCGCATCTCGAAGACGCGCTGCGCGACGCACCGAACGATGCAACCGTACTGACTCGCCTCGAGCGCTGGAGTCGTACGGTCGGTCGCATCCAAGACGCATTGGCGTTCGTCGTGCGCGCTTACGAACTCGATCCGTTGCGGCCGAATGTCGTCAACGACTACGCCAGCCTGTTGAATGAGGTGGGTCGCGTAGCGGAGGCGAATGAGTTGTTCGATCGCGCGCGTCGGCGATGGCGCGAGCTCGACTATTTCGCCATCAATCCGCTATACCGCGCGGCTTACCGGGGCGATTGGTCGCGCATGGAGCAACTCATCGCGCGCATTCGCGAGTTGGGGCCGCATTCGGCCGTTGCTGAAGGTCACATAGAGAGTGCACGGCGGATGCGCGACTGGACCGACGATGATTCGGCGCGGTTGTTGGAAGAACTGGACCGTCAGATTTCGGAAACGGGCACGCTGGTGCTGAGGATCGCCGCCAATGGCTGCCACATGGGTCTCGTCGACGAGGTGTACCCATTGCTCGAACGCGCTTCGTTCGCGCACCTCTTCGAGCCCGGTGGTCGTTTCCTGCCGCTCGACTACGGGTTGCATTGGCTCTTCGGTGAAAGGGAAGGTGGTCTGTCGCGGCTGCAGACGGATCCGCGCTTCCCGAGCCTCTGTGCACGTTTCGGCTTGTGCGAATATTGGGTGACGACGGATCACTGGCCCGATTGCGCGGCCACGTTAACGCCGTACTACGACTTCGAAGCGGCGTGCCGTTGCCTTGCCGGCAGCACCCAACGAGTGGGTTGAGGCGCGCCGAGGGACCGACTCAGCGCATTGCCCCCGGCATTCCGCCGTCCACTACCATCGTCTGGCCGGTAATCGAACGCGACGTCACGAACGTGAGCACTTGCGCCGCGATGTCGTCCGCCTGCCCGACGCGGCCGAGCACGGCCTGCGTTCGCGCTCCCTTTGCGACGGCTTCGGGCAGCCGCTTCGCCATACGCGTGTTTTCGACCAGTCCCGGCGCCACGCAGTTGACCGCAACATCGGGCGCCATGGCCACTGCAAGACACCGGGTCAGATGATTGAGCCCAGCCTTGCTCGACGAGTACGCGATGCTGCTGCTGCCCGGGCTGATGCCGCCCGCCGAGGAAATGTTGACGATGTGGCCACCGCCGTCGGCCTTGAGCAACCGCGCCGCTGCGCGTGCCAACAGGAACGGTGCACGCAGATTCGTTTCGAGCACGCGGTCCCAGATGTCGCTCGTTAGCGCATCGAGGTCGGGAAACGGAATGCCGATGTTCCAGGCGGCATTGTTCACCAGTATGTCGAGGCGGCCGCATGTTTTGCCGACGTGTTCGATGCACGCCTCGATCGCGTCCGGTGATCGCTGATCGAGTTGTATCGCGCTTGCTTCGCCGCCTTCGGCTTCGATGTCGCGTATCGTCGCGGCGGCCGCGTCTTCCGCGCCGACGTAGGTGATCACCACTCGCGCGCCGTTCGCGGCGAGATGGCGCGCGATTGCGCCGCCGATGTCACCGGAACCTCCTGTGACCAATGCGACTTTGCCGGCGAGTTTCATCGGGAAGCTCCTCTCAGTTTTGGCGTCAGGTTTGATGCTTCTGACTGCGGATTGTGCGTTATCTAACGATTAGCAACTTGCCGCAGCCGTGACTGGTGTGCAAGGCGGTAAAGTAGCGCCGTTGGGTGGCGTCCGGACGTGTGCTGTTCCCCCACCAGAGGCTCAACTGATGAAACGGAATACGCTCCTGGCGGTCGTCGCAATGCTGCTGCTCGCGGCATGCGAGAAGGCATCTGTCGAACAGCATGTTGCGCCTGTGCCCGAGCCGCCGATAACACCGGAGAGCACTAAACAGAAATTGCAGGCGCTGGAACAGAATGCGGCGGCCGGCAACAAGATTGCGCCACGGTCGGAGACCTTAAAGCAGCCGGAGGCTCAGGCGCTCGATCCTACCGGCAGAGAACCGCTCGACGACGCGCTCACGTGTCTCGCCCGCACCGTGTATTGGGAAGCGCGGGGAGAGGGCGAAACGAGCATGGAAGCGATCGCGAACGTAGTGATGAACCGGCTGGGGCACCAAGGCTATCCCGACACCGTCTGTGCGGTGGTCAAACAAGGCCAGGAGCAGGGGCAATGCCAGTTCTCGTGGTGGTGCGACGGGCGTTCGGATTCCGCGTTCGAGGAAAACCCGTACAAGTCCTCGAAGGAGATCGCCCGGCGCGCGTTAAACCTCCAACTAACGGATCAAACGGGGGGTGCGCTGTATTTCCATCACCGCGACGTCAATCCTGCGTGGGCGGCCGAGTACATCAAAACGGTCGAACTCGGCGAGTTGATCTTCTACAAGCCGCATGGCGGCGACGCGAGGTAGCGCATCACATCGGAAGCTCGTAGAGCCACTCGAGGATCATCACGCCCATGAGTATGCCGCCGCGGACCATCAGGCCGGCGGCGGAAATCGACCAGAAGAAACGACCGCGCATGATCAGGGAACCGTCTCAGTAGTAGATGTGATGCGTTGCGAAGGCTGTCGATCGATGGCGCGACCGGCGGCGAGCCGCAGTACCAGTTCGGGGGCGAGGTCGTTCATTGCCGGGTCGGGCAGCGACCCAAGCCCTTCCAGCAGGTTGGCAAAAAAGCTGCGACCGGCGGCGATGCACGCGATGTCGAAGATGTGAGCGTCGTCGAGACCGTTCGCGCGCATCGCATCGACATCGCGTTGCGTCACCGCGGATGAGCTGCGTACCAGCTTGCGAGCAAAGCGCACCATCGCGATTTCTGCGGCGCTCAGCGTCGTATCGGATTCGCGCCCGGTTGCGATGGCGGCCACTTCGTCGGCCGAGAGGAACCGTTCGAGGAGTTTCCGGCCGTGTGCGAGCGAGCAGGATGAGCTGCCGAGTTCGCAGGCTGCAGCAAACGTCACGATCTCGAACGTGCGCGCGTCTACCGGAGCACGAATGACGGCGATCATGTCGGCCCATGCGGTCAGCACTTTCGGGCGATGGCTGAAGAGCTTCGCGTAGTTCGGCACGTAGCCCCAGCTCCGCTGCTGCCGTTCGTACATCGCGCGCACCTCGCCGGTCGCGCAGTTCGCATCCGTGGTATCGATGAAAGCCATGCCCTGTTCCTACACCCGGAATTGCGTGATCTGAATTTCTTCGCCGTGATCGGCGTAGTCGCCGAGCGTGCGCATCGAATAGAAGTGGCCCCAGTTGATGTTGCGGTAGTGCGGCGGATTGTCCGCATCGACGGTTGACGAAAGCGGGGCGTAGTCGAATTCGTACGGCGGGCAGAAGAAGAACGGCGCACTGAAACGTTCGGCCGCGGCATTGGCGAGCGCACGGTGCAACGGCGCCTTATAGCGGTCGTTGGACCATACCTGTGCGATGTCGCCGAGGTTGATCACCAATGCGCCGTCGATCGGCTCGACCGGCCACCAACGGCCGTCGCGAAACACTTCGAGCCCGGCTTGCCGGTCCTGCAGCAACACCGTCAACACGCCGGGGTCGGTGTGGTGATTCACGCCGAGGTGTCCTTGTTTGGGCGTGGTGGCGCTCGCGGGGTTCTCGGGCCGCGCGCACACCGGGTAGTAGTTGAGCCGCGCCCAACTGGAATGGCCGTGCGCGAACACGCGGTCGAGCGCGTTCGTCTGCAAGCCGAGGTTCGTCGAGACGATCCGAAGCAGGCGTATCGCAACCGCCTCGCAGCCGCGGTAGTAGTCGATCAGCGTGTCTCTGAAACCCGGAAGCCCCGACGGCCAGCGCGGTACCGAGTTGCCGCAACTCGACGCGGCGAAATCGAAGATCTCCTTCCAGTCGCGGGTGTTTTTCGTCAGTTCCTTGTCGTAGTAACCCCACGGGTTCCGTTCCGAACGGGCGACGGCGCATTTGGCTTCGCGCGATTGTGCGAAGAACGCGCGCATCTGCCGGAGCGTTGCGTCGAACAGCGACGCATCGATGCCGTGACCGATCACCTGAAAGAACCCCCAGTCGCGACACGCGGCGTCGATTGCCGCGCATGTGCGACGTGAATCCTTCGAGGCGAGATCCACGATAGGAACGTGCTCGATGCTCATCTGCGATCCCCGTTGGCCTGGCGCGGTTGCTGCCACTTCGGCAGGAAGGCGTACGGATCGATCTTCGGCAACGCGCTCACCACACCGGTGCTTTCGAGCATCTGCCGCGCGTTGCCGTTGGCGTAGGCCTCGAACAGTGCGTTGCAGCCGCCGATCAAGCGCCCACCGATGAAGATCTGCGGGATGGTTGCTTCGCCGGTGCGTTGTGCGAGCACGGCGCGGATCTTCGCGCCGCGTTCGCCTTGCTGGTATTCGACCGAATCGAGGTCGACGCTGGTGTATGGCACGCCGAGCGCGTCGAAGAACTTGCGCACGGACCAGCAGAACTCGCACCACTGCAACGCGAACATCACGACCGGTTCGGCCGCGACGGTGGCGTCGACGAAGCGCTGCGCGTCTGCGTCGAGGGCAACCGGTGCAGGCGCCGCAGGTTTCGTTGCGGCGAGCACGGCCGGTTGCGTCTGGAAGCGGCAACCCGGTGTCGAATTCGACAGCGCCAGTTCTTCCGCATTCATGTGTTCGCCGACATGCTCGAACAGCACCGTCGACTGATAGCGCTCGCCCGTGTCGGGCAACATGCAGACGATGTTGGTATGGGGCGGCGAGCGACGTGCGATCGTAATCGCCGCGGCGAGAGCGGCGCCGCTGGAAATACCGGCGAGAATTCCTTCCCGCGTCGCGAGTTCTCGCGCCAGGCGCAGCGCCTCCGCGCCGTCCACAGGAACGACTTCGTCGACCCATCCCGCGGCGACCGCATCCTGCGTCAGCTTCGCGACGAAGTCCGGGCTGGTGCCTTGAACGACGTGAGGCCGGAAATTCGGATGGCTGCCGCGCGCCTTCCCGCGCTCGTCAGTCGGCTGCGGTATGCCGCTGCCCAGCACTTGTGCGTTGTCGGGTTCGGCCGCGATCACGCGCGTGCCGGCGCGAGACGCCTTCAACGCACGCGAAACGCCCTTCAACGTTCCGCCCGTTCCGAACGTGGTCACGAAGTAGTCGAGCCGGTCACCCGCGAAGTCGCGCAGGATCTCCTGCGCCGTGGTTTCGGAGTGCGCATCGGCGTTCGCTTCGTTCTCGAACTGGCGGCACAGGAAGTAGCCGTGCGCGTTCGGCCAGTTCGATCGCCTTGTTCAGCATGCCGGTGCCTTTCTCCGACGCCGGCGTCAGCACCACGCGCGCGCCGAGGAAGCGCAGCAGCTTGCGGCGCTCCACGCTGAAGTTCTCCGCCATCGTGACCACCAGCGGATAGCCCTTCTGGGCGCACACCATGGCGAGGCCGATGCCGGTGTTGCCGCTGGTCGCTTCGATGACGGTCTGTCCCGGGCCGTAGCTCGCCGCGTGCTTCGGCGCGCTCGATGACGGCGCGGGCCATCCGGTCTTTCACCGAGCCCATCGGATTGAACGACTCGATTTTGACGTACACGTTGACGCCTTCGGGCGCGAGCTTCTGCAGCTTTACGATCGGCGTGTTGCCGACGGTTGCCAGGATGTTGTCGTAGCGGGCCATGTCTAACTCCATTTCCGTTTGTTTTCAGTGCCGGCACAGGTTGGCCGCTCGGCGAGGTAGAGAGCGTTTGAGCCAGCGTGGTTTTTTGGCGTTCGACCGCGCGCGCAGATACCACGTCGCGTCACACGCTGCGTCCAACGCCGGCGCGAGAACGTGGCGACGTCTGGTCATCGACCAGCCATCACAAACGGAGAGAACGAATGAACATCAAGGCAAACAAGGCGACCAGCACCGTAAACAACGGCGTCAACGTGGAGGCGTTGCTCGCGGCGCGCGAAGCGCTGACGGCCGCACCGGCGGCGGCGAAGTTCCGCTGGCGCGCGACGTGCGATTGGGTGAACGGCACCTACAGTCGATCGGCGGTCGACGGCTTCTTCGGCCTGGGTGAAGAGCAGCAGCGCAAGACCACGTTCAGTTTCGAGGCCGATCATCCCGCCGTGTTCGCGTCGGAAGACCGCGGCGCAACGCCGGTGGAGTACGTGCTCGTGGGATTGGCGGGCTGCCTGACGGCAGGCATCGCGAGCGTCGCGCAGAACCGCAACATTCAGTTGCGCTCGGTACAGGCGACGCTCGAAGGCGCCATGGATCTGGCCGGCATCCTCGGCATCGATGGCGACGTACGCAACGGCTTCGACGGCGTGACGGTGCGCTTCAAGATCGACGCAGACGCGTCGCGCGAAGACATCGAGGCGCTCGTAGCGCAGTCGCAAAAACGTTCCGCGGTGTTCGACATCATCACCAACCCCACCAACGTCGCCGTGGAGGTGGTGTGACTGCGTACTGCAAACGCGCGGAGTCCGCGCCGTCGACGTCATCGTCGTCGGCGCGGGTCACGCGGGGCTCGCCGTCAGTCGCTGCCTTACGGAACGCGGCATCGAGCACCTCGTGCTCGAGCGCGGCGAAGTCGCGAACTCGTGGCGGCACGAGCGCTGGGATTCGTTGCGGTTGCTCACTCCGAACTGGCAGAGCCGTTTGCCGGGTTATCGGTATGGCGGCGCGGATCGCGATGGATTCATGACCATGCCGGAGGTGGTCGGCTTCATCGACCGGTATGCGCGCAAGTATGGGATGCCCGTGCAGACCCACACCCATGTGAGTTCGGTGACTGCTGCCGCCGACGGCTACCGCGTAGTCACCGATCGCGGCGAGTGGTGGTGTGCCGCGATCGTGCTGGCGAGCGGTACGTGCAACTGGCCGGCGATTCCGGCGCTGCGGCAAGAGTTGCCGCCGCAGATCGCTTCCATCGCGCCGCTCGGATATCGCAATCCCGACCAGCTCGAGCGGGGCGGCGTGCTGGTGGTCGGTGCATCGGCGAGCGGCGTGCAACTGGCCGAGGAAATCGTGCGTTCGGGGCGCGACGTGTGGCTCGCGGTCGGCGAGCACGTTCGATTGCCGCGGCACGTATCGCGGCCGCGACATCCAGCGGTGGATGGAAGTGCTCGGCGTGCTCGACGAGCGCTACGACGCCGTCGACGACATCGTGCGGGCGCGCGGTGTGCCGTCACCGCAACTCGTCGGCACTCCGGAACGGCGCAATCTCGATCTGAACGAGCTGCGCGCCGGCGGTGTGCAACTGGTCGGACGGCTCGTCGGTATCGCCGGCGGCAAGGCGCAGTTTTCGGGTTCGTTGCGCAATCACTGCGCCATGGCGGACCTGAAGATGACGCGGCTGCTCGATCGCATCGACGCGGCGAGTTGCGGGCGAAGACGCGCCGGTGTCGCGGCGAGCGACTCGATCCGACGCGTGTCGATGCGTCGCCGCGCCTCGCGCTCGATCTCGCATCGATCCGCACCGTGGTCTGGGCTACCGGCTATCGCCCCGACTATCGCTGGCTCGACGTGCCGGTGCTCGACGCGAAGGGACGTCTGCGCCACGACGGCGGTGTGGTCGATGCGCCGGGCATGTACGCGATGGGGCTGCCGTTCATGCGCCGCCGCAAGTCGAGCTTCATTCACGGCGCCGAAGACGATGCGCGCGATCTGACCGCGCACCTGGCGGGTTACCTCGACCGGCATCGCGGCGGCTCGATTGCGGTGGTCGGCCCGCGCGCGGTTCGCGCACCCTGATCGATTCGTTGGCGCTTCGGTTGCAGGTTGCGCGGCATCAACGCGTGCTTTACGGTCCGGGTCTCGTTCGTCCGGACACGGAACATGCGCATCGCAGCAATGATCGCGGGATGTTTGGCAGGGTGCGCACTGGCGAGCACGGCGTTCGGTGACGACGCTCTGCCCGCGGCAGCCGGCGGCGGCGACCGTTACAGCGGCCCCGGTTTCGCCACGCGCGCGCCGGTGCTCGCGCGGCACGGTATGGCCGCCACTGCGCAACCGTTAGCCACGCAGATCGCCGTCGACGTGCTGAAGAAGGGCGGCAGCGCAGTGGATGCAGCCATCGCCGCAAACGCGGCGCTCGGTCTGATGGAGCCCGTCAGCTGCGGCATCGGCGGCGATCTGTTCGCCATCGTCTGGGATCCGAAAACGAAGAAGCTCTACGGCTACAACGGCTCGGGCCGGTCGCCCATGGGGCGCAGTCTCGACGCAACTCAAAGCAAAGCTCGGCGACCGCGACACGATTCCGCCGCTCGGTTCGCTTGCCGGTGACGGTGCCGGGCGCGGTCGACGGCTGGTTCGCGCTGCATGAACGCTTCGGCAAGTTGCCGATGGATCAATTGCTCGCGCCGGCGTCCGCATATGCGCGTGAGGGCTTTCCGGTATCGCAGCTGATCGCCGACTACTGGCGGATCAATTTCGAACGGCTTCGAGGCGCGCCGCGAATGACATCGAGGAATTCGACAACGCGAAGCGCACGTATCTGATCGACGGCAAGGCGCCCGATGCAGGGGCAGATCTTCACGAACCCCGACCTCGCGCGCACGTACGACCTGATTGCGGCCGATGGCCGCGACGCCTACTACAAGGGCGCAATCGCGCAGACCATCGACGCGCTACTTCAAACGCATCGGCGGCGACCTGCGCTACGAGGACTTCGCGGCGCACACCGGCAACTGGGTCGATCCCGTCGGCGTGAACTATCGCGGCTACGACGTCTGTACGAACTGCCGCCGAACACGCAGGGCATCGCGGCGCTGCAGATGCTGAAGATGCTCGAAGGCTTCGACCTGAAGAAGATGGGCCGCGGTTCGGCCGATGCATTGCACGTGATGGTTGAAGCGAAGCGTCTGGCGTTCGAAGACCTGGCGAAGTTCTATGCCGATCCCGCGACGTACAATGCGCCGATCGATCAGCTGATCTCCGATTCATACGCCGCACAGCGCCGCGCGCTGATCGACATGACGCACGCCAATCCGAACGTCGCCGCCCGGCGACGTCAAGCTGCAGCCAGGGCGACACGACCTATCTCACCACCGCCGACAAAGACGGCATGATGGTGTCGTTGATTCAGTCGAACTATCGCGGCATGGGCTCGGGACTCGTGGCCGACGGCCTCGGCTTCATGTTTCAGGACCGCGGCGAACTCTTCGCGTCTGGATCCGCATCACCCCAACGTCTATGCGCCGGGCAAACGGCCGTTTCAAACCATCATTCCGGCTTTCGTCATGAAAGACGGCAAGCCGTTCATGAGCTTCGGCGTCATGGGCGGCGACATGCAGCCGCAAGGCCATGTGCAGATCGTCGTCAACATGGTCGATTTCGGCCTCAACGTGCAGGAAGCCGGCGACGCCGCGCGCTTTCGTCACGTCGGCTCCGAAGACTGGTCGCGCGCCGCCTCGGGCGGCGTCGGCAAGCTGGAACTCGAAACCGGCATCGGCGCAGAGCGTGCGCGACGAACTGACTCGGCGCGGCCATTCGATCAGCGCGCGGCGACGGCGGATACGGCGGCTATCAGGCGATCATGCGCGACCCCGCGACCGGCGTTTACTGGGGCGCCAGCGAAATGCGCAAGGACGGCGCGGCGATGGGTTACTGAAGTGTCCGATCGGGCGCCGGCGCCGGGTTGCACTGCTCCCGGCGCCTGCTTTACGTTGCGAATCCCGTTTCCGTGCCGACGACCCGCATTTGGACGCAAGCAACGCAACTGCCGTCGCTCTTCACGTTCGCATGCTCGGACGGATGACGATCAGTCGCGACGGTTCCCCTCTCGAACTGCCTGCGTCGCGCAAGCTGCTGGCGCTGTTCGCCTATCTTGCGCTCGCGCCGCGCGCGGTGGCGCGCACGCAATTGTGCGAACTGCTGTGGGACGTACCGAACGATCCGCGCGGTGCGTTGCGCTGGTCTCTGAGCAAGATTCGCCGCATCGTCGATGAACCGGGGCACCGGCGCGTGCAAACGCCGAGCGATGCCGTGCAGTTCGATCTCTCCGATTGTTTCGTGGACGCGCTCGAAGTGCTTCGCGCTGTCGAGAACGGCACGGCACAACTCGCGCCCGAGCGGTTGCGCACGCTGTCGCAACTGTTCAACGGCGAGTTTCTCGAAGGGCTCGAGATCGATCGCGCGCCGGCGTTCAACGGCTGGCTGACGGCGGAACGAAGGCGCTTCCGCGGCTGTCACGCGGCGCTGCTCGAACATCTCGTGGACCGGCTGCCCGACGAGCAGGCGCTCGAGTATCTCGACCGGTGGTTGCAGCTGGCGCCGTTCGATCCGCGTGTACACGAACGGATGCTCGGCGCGCTGCTGCGATGCAATCGCATTCGCGAAGCGGAGGCGCATCTCGAGACCGCCACGCGGGCCTTCGAAGACGAAGGCCTCGACGCGGCCCCGATCCGCGATGCGTGGCGCGCGGTGCGCTCGCAATCGAGCAGTGCATCCGAGGTTGCCAGCAGCGCCTCGCCGAGAGCCGCGAGCAGCGCCGACCTGATCGTGGTGCCGGGTCCGCGACGCGCGTCGATCGCGGTGATGCCGTTCGCCGACGATAGCAGTGGTCGTCTCGCACGCGCATGGCAGTGCGCTGGCGCACGACGTGATCACGCGGCTCGCGCAACTGCGCAGTCTGTTCGTGATCGCGCAGGGCACCGTGTTCGCGCTGCACGATCGCCGGATAGGTCCTGAAGAGGCCGGCCGCATGTTGAACGTCGACTATGTGGTGAGCGGGGCCGTGCGGCGCGACGCCAGACGGCTCGTGGTCTCAGTGGAACTGGCCGAGACCCGCATGGCACGCATCGTGTGGGCGGAGGAGTTCCGGCACGAACCGGACGACGCGTTCATGGTGCTCGACGAGATCGGCAACCGGATCGTCGCGTCGATCGCGAGCGAAATCGAGACCGTGGAGCGCAACCGCGCGATATTGAAGCCGCCGAATTCGCTCGACGCGTGGGAAGCCCATCACCGCGGGCTGTGGCACATGTATCGCTTCACCAAGCCGGACAACGAACGCGCGGTGCACTTCTTCGAAATGGCCGTGCAGCTCGATCCGACATTTGCCGCGCGCATACGCGGGACTGTCGCTCACACATTTCCAGAATGCTTTTCAGCGCTGGGTAGATCGCGAGCCGGAGAGCGATCTCGCTTACGACGCGGCCGGAAAGAGCCTGATGGTGGACGATCGCGACCCGGCTGCGCATTGGGCGATGGGGCGCGCGTTGTGGTTGCGCGGGCGTACGGCGCAATCCGTCGACGAGCACGAACGTGCCATCGACTTGAGTCCCAACTTCGCCATGGGTCATTACTCGCTGTCGTTCGTTCACGCGCAGGCTGGCGATCCGAACGTGGCCATCGCGTCGTCCGACAATGCGCGTGCTCTGAGCCCGTTCGACCCGCTGCTGTTCGGGATGTACAGCACGCGCGCGATGTCGCTGGTGCGTCTCGGGCAGTTCGAAGAGGCCGCGGTGTGGGCCGTTAAGGGTGCCGCACGCGTGAACGCGCACCCGCACGTGCTCGGCCTGGCGGCGCTCTGTCTGGCGCTTGCCGGCTCGCTCGATGAAGCGCGCAACTACGCCGCTGCCACTCGCCGGACGCTACCGCGCTACAACGTCACCGACTTTCTGGATACGTTCCAACTCCACTCCGACGACGCAGAGCAATACCGTAAGGGCGCGAGGCGCATCGGACTGGCCTGAGCGGCATTTGCATTCACCGGTCGCGCCGGGCACCGTGAGGGCGTAGTTCTAGCGCGAATCAGCATGAAATCACTGGGAAGTAAGCCGATGGGCCTGCGGCTCGAACGCATGAAGGCGTCGGCGCTGTGGATGGGAGAACGGTTCGGCAACGTGTTTCCGGTCATTCCCGGACTTCGCGATCCGAACGCATCGATGCCGAGCCTTACCGACTTTCTGTACGGCGGTGTGCGTAGAGTGCCGCGCGGGCCGCTTCCCTCCATAAGCCCGCTGGAGGCGTGGCGCAAGCGAACCGATAGCGGCTTGCGCGCGACGTGGCTGGGTCACTCGACCGTGCTGATCGAGATCGATGGGCTGCGCGTGCTAACGGATCCGGTATGGGGACCGCGTGCGTCGCCCACCCGATTCGCCGGACCGAAGCGGTTTCAGCCTGTGCCGGTGCCGCTGCGCGCGTTGCCGCCGGTAGATGTCGTAATCGTGTCGCACGATCACTACGACCATCTCGATTATGTGACGATTCGCGAACTGGCGAAGCGCGACGTACCGTTCGTGACGTCACTTGGCGTCGGCGCGCATCTCGAGGCGTGGGGTGTGCGTCCTGAGCGCATCGTCGAACTCGACTGGTGGGAATCCCATCGATTACCGAACGCCGATCTCTCGGTGACCGCCGCGCCGTCGCAACACTTCTCGGGTCGCGGCATGAGGGACCGGAACACGACGCTGTGGTCGTCGATGGTGATTCGCACCGAACGACACGCGGTGTTCTTCGGCGGCGACGGCGGCCTCACCAACGAGTATCAAGTGGTGCGCGAGCGGCTCGGCCCATTCGATCTGGTGATGCTCGAAGTCGGCGCGTTTCATCCGGCTTGGGGCGACATACACCTGGGACCCGCGAATGCGCTGAAAGCGCTGGCGCTGCTCGGCGGCGGCCCGTTCCTGCCCGTGCACTGGGGAACGTTCTGCCTCGCGATGCACGCGTGGGACCAACCGGCGGAAGAGTTGCTCGAGTTGGCGCCAAAGGCCGGTACTCACCTGTTGATGCCGCGAATCGGTGAAGCGGTGGAACCGCTGCATGTGGAACGCGTAACTGCGTGGTGGCGCAGTACGGAGAAGCGTGTCGACAAGGTTGTGCCAGTGCCCGAGCCTGCGGCCGCAAGCGGCGAACTGCCTAAGGCAATGCCCTGGCCGATCGACTGAGGGAAGGTTGGTCGGAGGTAGTCAGGCGACGGAGGTCTCGACGAATACGCTCTCGGAAGAGGGGCGAGGAACGATGTCTCCTGAGGCCTTCAGGCTGTCGACGTGCAGATTGACGGCTTCCCTGATCAGTTCGATCACCTCGGCTTTCGTCTGTGCGACCGCCACACAACCGGGTAGGTCGGGAGCGTGAGCACCCCAACCTGATCTGCTGCGTTCTAGGATTACCAGGTAACGCATTTGCTACTCCTGCAGCCCTGCTTGCTTGAGCACGCTTTTGAACGTGCCTCGCGGCATGTCGAGGTTCAGATTTCCGGCGATCGTGACTGTACCCCGTTTATCCGGATGTCGGAACTGCCGGTGGCTGCCGCGCATTCGAACCAGTACCCAACCGTCTGTCTCGACTACACGAATCACGTCGCGAACCTTCACGTATCACCGAAGCAGCCGCGGTTGCGCCATTGCAGGCGCGTCAGCGCCCGCCGGGCAGTGGCCGTCGTCGACTGGCTTTGTGAGCCGAATGCCTCCGCTACTTTCGGATCGTCGCCCTGAGATCGTCAGCACGGATTACCGGAGCACGGCCCCTGACAATCGCGCCATGAAACGTTGGGCCTTCTTTGCCGGTGTCGTTGTCGCCGTTTGGCTGTGGTCGCACGCGCGTGGTGGTGTCGTGGCTACGACACTGGCCGATGGCGCGCTCGAATACCCCGGCTACCACATCACTGCGCTCGAGGACTACACGATGGACGCGCGTGTGCTGTCGCGGCACGACTATCGCGACGATCGTGAAGCGGCGCTCGCGCCGACGGACCTGGCTCTCGGTTGGGGGCCGATGGCTGATCAGACTGTTCTGGCCGACATCGACATTTCGCAGAACCATCGCTGGTACTTCTGGCGCGCGTCGAGATTGCCGATCCCGGCGCGCGAGATCGAAGAGCACAGCGCCAACGTGCATGTGATTGCCGCGTCGGCGGAAGCGGCGAGGGCGCTTGCCGGCGTGAAGGTGAGCGATCGCGTGCGGATCGTGGGCAAGCTGGTGGAAGTGCGCGCGGACGACGGTTGGCGCTGGCGCAGCTCGCTGTCGCGCGCCGACACGGGCGCCAGTTCGTGCGAACTGCTGTGGCTCGAACGCCTCGAGGTTCTATGACCGAAACGCGCGGTTCCGAGCGACCGTGTCTCCTCCGTTGGGTGATCGCGTATCACCCGCATGACATGCGGGTGGGGAAAGCCAACAACTACGCGAAGGTGCGCAACCTCGAAGCGTTCCTCGACAACCTGCGGGAAGGCGAACTGGCGACCGGAAGCACGAATACGTTTGTCTATTCGCGCGAGTAGCGATCAGGGCGCGGGGTTGCCAGGCCGTCGTGTGGTCCCAGCTTCCGTTCAGGCGTGCGCCGCGAACTCCGACACCGGATCGCCCGCGATGCGCGCGTGATACATCACCCGCGGCTGGCGCATGTCCCATGGACACGCCCGATGCATCAGCGAGCGGTTGTCCCAGACCACCGCATCACCGGGTGACCACTTGTGGTGATACACGCGCGGCGGACGGCACGCGAACTCCGCGAGCTCATCGAGCAGCTTCTCGGACTCGTTAGCGTCCAAACCCGGAATGCCGAAGGCATGCCGCCCCACCATCAAAGCGCGGCGTCCGGTTTCCGGATGCACCTTCACCAGCGGTCGCAACGGTGCTTCTTTCACGGTGGAGCCGTAGCCGCCGTAGTCGGCGCCTTCTTTGCCCGCAAGTCCCGCCTTTGCCTGGCTGTATTTAACCGAGTGGTACGCGCGCAGGTTCTCGATGCGAGTCTTCATCTGCGGCGTGAGCGCATCGTACGCGGCGCACATGTCGGCCCAGCCCGTTTCGCCACCGGTGGGTGGAACCACGTGTGCGGTGAACACCGCGCCCTTTGCCTGCACCGGCATGTACGTACTGTCGCAGTGCCAGCCCATGTTGCCCTTCAGCACCTTCACGACTTCATCGTTGGTTTCGTCGCTGCGCACGCTGCCGTCGGCGCGCACGTTGCTGAGGGGCGCGAGACCAAATTCGAGCGCGCCGAAGCGCTTGGCGAACGTCACCTGTTCGTCGTTGGTGAGGTGTTGGGCCGGGAAGACGAGCAATCCGTACTGCAACCACACCTGGTAGAGCCGTGAGAAGGCGGCATCGTCGATAGTTGCGAGTTTCAGACCGGTGACGGTTGCGCCGAACGTGGCGTCGAGCGGCGTTACGCGGAACGATTCGAGCGGGTTCATGTGCACCTCCTGGCGCGATCCCGCATCGTAGCGCAGCGCGGTATTTACAGCGAAAGATGGGTGAGCAGCACGTTGCGCATCTGCGCGCGATACGTCGTAGCCGCCGAGCCGAATGCACGGATCGTCTGTTTCGCGCCGATCATCAGCTTCATGCCGTCGGGCAGTATCGTCTCCTCGATCTGCACCGCAACGAACGGCTTGTCGAGATCTGAAACGAAATTCACTTCGTTGATGCAGTGATTCGAGTGCACCGAGGTGGGCGACACGAAAAACAGGAACAGCGAGGCTTGCCTGATGCGCGCGGCAAGTTCGTCGCTCCAGCGCGATCCCGCCGGAATGCCCTCGTCGTACCACACGTTGATGCCTTGCCGCGTGAGCCATGCGATGTCGCCGAGCACGGTGTCGGAGTCGTCGTGCGCGTAACAGACGTGAACGTATGGATCGTTACCGGTGTAGGCGGTCGGACGGTCGTGATGAGCCCGGCCCAATTCAGGATCGCGCCACGCGCGGCCGTTGCCGATCACGTTCGCGCGATCGGTGCGATCCGCATAGCCTGAATTCAGCGAAGAGATGTAGCCCGACAACACCGAGCGTACGAGATAGTGGTGCGACGACGGTAACGCTCGTGCGGTGCCGAAGGCGTATTCACCCGGCGTTAGAAAGCGTTGTACCTGTTCGCCCGACAGCGGATCCGTGTGTACCAGACCGAGCAAGCCTGTTTCGAACAGCGCGGCGAACGCTTCGAGCCCGATCGCGCCGCCCTGGTGGCCCGGCACTTCGTCGTAACGCGCGGCAAGCGACTCGACCACCTCACGCGTGAGCACGTTCGCAGGGATGGTTGCCAACAGGCCCGCCAGGTCGACATCGCCGAGGTGCGGCGCAATTTCGTTCAGATATTCCTGCACGATCTCCGTCGCAGCTTCGTTCACCGCGCGTTTGAACTCGCGCTCGTTCGCGCGTTCCGCCGGTTCGATGGCGGCCAGCTTCTGGCCTACCGTCATGAGATCTCGCGGCCGCAACAACGTGTGCCGCTCGATGTAGTCGAAGGCGTCTTCTTCGATACCGGTAAAGGTGTGCGTGGTCGATGTGCGGCCGAGAAACGCGGCGACCGGGTCGTCTGCGAGTTTGTCCGGCAGCACGAGATTGGTTTTGCGTTCGCGCTGCACGTTGTTGGCGAAGATCTGCTTCAGGCTTGCCTCGCTATACGACGCGTCGATCGCGCTGCCGCGATACTGCTGCACCATGGGGCTTGCCGCGGCCAACCGGTTGAAGGCTTCCTTGCGCACCGACGCATATACCTTCAGGTGTTTGGTGATGCGCCGCAGCTGATAAGCGACTTCCACCAGCGACATCTGCGCCAGAAACCAGATGTCGGGCGATAGCTCACCGGAAAAACTCGCGCGCCACGCGGGCGTATGAATATGTTTGTTGAAGTACTCGTCGACGCTGTCGATGAACACCGCCACGGGCCGCTTCAGCGCGCGCAGCAGTGGAATCAGCACGGTGTTCGTTTCCTGCGCGCAGCGGTGTACGTCACGCGGCGAATAATCGAGCAACACCACGAAGTGATCGAACACGCTGCGCAGTTGTGTGTTGCGAAGCAGCCGCGAAAAACGCTGTGACACTTCGAGGTCGTCCGGAAGGCCGGAGTTCTTCAGCACCGCGCACGCAATCGACGTGATCCACACCCGGCTCCAGGGTTCGATATCCGCCTCGTAGATACCGAGCAGTTCACGGCTGAAGATCTTGTTGCCCACCGGTTTGTCGAGCAGCGCGTCGTGCGGCAGACACAGATAGCCGAGCTCCTGGCAGCGAATGCGTTTCGCCTTCAGCAGCAGCGTCTTACCGAAACCCTTGGTGCCGACGACGATGAATTTGTCGTCGCGGTTCGCGTCGAGGAAATTCTCGATCCAAACGGTTTTGTGAAGGAGCTCGCCGTCGAAGTCGTCGGCAATCTGGATGTCGTCGGCGTCTATTGTCCAGGATCGCATCGGATCAACCGCGACCGGCGTGCGGATTGCCGGTGACGAGCTCGCCACGTTCCCAACGACCGAATCCGGGCGTGGGCCACAACGGGCCGATCAGCAGGCGCGCATCTGCGACGGTTCTTTGCAGCAGTGCCCACGCAGCAGGCGGATCTTCCTGCAGCGTGGCGCATTCACCGCTGATGAGATGCAGCGGGGACACGGCCAGATGCCCGAGGAAGGTCGCGGTTGGTGCGTCGCTCGAGCCGAAGTGCAGAAGCGCATGGCCCGGCCCGTGTGCGCCGCGCACGTCCGCCGAGAGGCCCGGCACGATCTGCTCGTGATCGGCATAGGTGTCGACGATGCCGAGCTCGATCAGCGCGTGCCACGCTTCGCTTTGAGCGTCGTCGCCTTTCGGCGCGGCGAGGAACTGACTCAACTCGAGATCGCTCATCAATATCCGCGCGTTCGGGAAGAACGGCGTCCACGTTCCATCTGCGCCGCGGTGCGCCGCCATACCGGCGCCATCGATGTGCGTCATGACGAGAAGCGTCACCGATTCGCGCGCAAACCCCGCTTCCGCGAGCGTTCGAGCGATTGCGCTCTGGTGGTGTTCTTCCGCTTCCCGGTTTGCGCGCAACACGCCATCGGCCGCCTGAAACGGGTCGAATGCGATGCGTTGCTCGCCCACGTCCGCGAACCACACCGCAGCGCCGATGCGCACTTTCTCGCCATCGGTCCACAACGGCGAACGCCACGGCGCGCGGGCGAGATCATTCGCGCTAAGCCCGACGAACTCAGCGGGAATCGCGACGTCGGTGTAACCGACACGCGTCAACGTTGCACCGTCGAGCAGCAGCGTCTGGATGTTCACGCGAATGGGTTCCGGTTGATGCGGTGGCACGCCGCGATGAGGCCAGCAAAGATATCACGCGGGTCAAGGGGCGGTGCGTCTGGGCCGGCGCGATGTGTCTGTCGTGAGGGTCGATGTCACGGCGCAACCGGAATGGTCGATTTCGTCGAGCGGGTTTGGTTTATCAATGAAGGGGACGGCGGCGCGATGAACGTCTGCGTCTGAGAGATGTCGCGCGGGTTGGGCCGGTGCCGGCGGTAGCGGGCGGCAGAGATTGGACCATCGCCCCAATCAAATTGTCAAGGCGATGGGCGCGCGTTCGGTTCCGTCCGCACGACGCGTTCCTTGATCATCCCGCGCGACACATCAGCTCGAGCCCTTCGGTCCGACAACCGGATTGATTCGGGCGATGGTTCGAATGCGCGTTACCCACGGCCCAACCGACGCGACACCTCGTGTGACGATGGCGCCGATCGCATCACCGCCCCCTTCATTGTTGAACCCAGCCCGCTCGAACGAATCGATCCGGCCTGGTTCTCGGTTCCGATCGATAAGGGCGATGTTGCGCACGCGGCCCGGTGGATTGGCGCCGAACCACTGTGGAGACGTGTGGCCGTACGCGATCTCGCACCACACATGGGGTCGTTACCCGGCATCGGCACTTGCACCATGGCCCCATTCTTTGATCCATGGCGCGATCAACCAACAGGAAGAGACCCGAACAGCTCACGCTCGATTCGGTGCGTTATCGCACGGGTCGCGGTGGGCCGCGTCATGGCGCCGGTCGGCCGCGCGGGATACGACCACGGGTCATGCACCGGTATCGAGAGCGCATCCTTGCCCGTGTTCCGGTCCATGTGACGATCCGCTTGAGAAGCGGCATCCCGACCTTACGGCAACCCCGCTTCGTGCGAAGGTTCCGCTCCTCCCTGAGCGAAGCCTGCATCCGCCACGGCTTCCGGGTGGTGCACTACTCGATCCAGCGCGATCACGTGCATCTCCTGATCGAAGCACACACCAATTACTCGATCGCCTGTGGGATGAAGAGTGTCGGCGCCCGCATCGGCAAGCTCGCCAACCGGCTCTTCCAGCGCAAGGGCAAAGTGCTCGACGGTCGCTATCACCTGCGTCCGCTACGCACGCCGCTCGAAGTCCACCGTGCCCTGCGTTATGTGCTGCTCAATCACCGGCATCACGCCGCGCAGCGGCGCAAGCCCAGCCATCCAATCGACCGCGTGAGAGCCCAACCCGATCCCGCCAGTTCCGGCCGCTGGTTCGACGGCTGGCGCATCGCCACCGTCCCTCCGAACCCTACAGACATCCCCGAAGTCGCCCCCGCACAAACCTGGTTACTGCAAAGCGCCTGGCGCCGCCATGGGCTCATCCATCCCGCAGACGTTCCTTAGTGCGAACGTATGCGCTGGCCAAGCCGTACCTGCTAACGCGACCGCTCCAAAGTCGTTCCCCTCAACCAAACGCGTCCTGACTCATCGCTAGTACAACGGCGTGAAGCCGAACACCCAGGGCGTGTCGGTGTCGACGCTGATCCGCACCGCTTTCACGTCCGGCGCACCGAATACTTCGACTCGCGTGATGTTGTCGTATTTCGGCGGTGTGACTTCGCCGGTCGTTACTCGAAACGGTTTGTCCACGACGAACTCGTGGAAGTCGCCGTGTACGAGCAGCACCGGTTTGCCGAAATCCGCGCCGTAGTCGCGAATGGCGCGAGCGATCCAGAAGAACGGGCCTTCTTCACCGCTGCGAATCGGCTGGCCGAATTCCTCGTTGCCTTTGCCTTCTACGAACAACTGCGTCTGCATGGCGATCACCACCGCCTTCGCATTGGCTGCCTTCGCGTCGGCAAACGTGGATTGAATCCACGCGATATTGGCCTGGTTGCGATGCGCGGCTTCAGCCGCGAGCGAAGCATCGTTGATGAAGAAGTTGTTCTGCGATCCTGGTGCATGCACCGTTGCGAACTGCACGCCGTGGTGCGTCCACTTTGCGTTCTCGACGATGTCTTTGAACTCCGAAACGTCCGCCTGACGGGTCACTACGATCGGCTTTTTTCCCAACGACTTTGCTTGGGCGAAGAAGATCCGGCGCACGTCGCCGAGTCGCGCGATGACGTCGTCGTAACCTTTGCGCGTGTAGAGCGCGTCGAACGAACGCAGCGGGGCCAGCAGTTTCAGATCGTCCGGCGTTGCCTTGCCGCGCATGTAGCGGCCATAGGCATCGAGCACCGCGGGCTGGCGGCAGTCGACCCACTCGTTGTCGCCCGGTGTGTAGACCACGGCGCCGGCGAAGCGTTGGAACGTGGCCAGCGACTTTTCGTATTCCTCGACGGTGCAGGGCTTGGCGCCCCAGATGTCGCCGACGTGAATCGAAAAGGCCGGTTTCGCTGCGTTGATCTTGTCGATCAGCGCATCGTAGATCGGCGCATCTTCCGGCAAGCGATATGCGGTGTCGCCCAGCGCGACGAAGTCGAACTTGTCCGCGTGTGCAGCGCCGGCGGACACGAGCAATGCGAGAGTGAATGCGATGGGCCGAAGCATCTCGGGGTCTCCTTGCGGAAATGGCGCGCCATCCTAGCGTCGCGGCCGCGCTGCTACCACTCGACGCGACCGTGCCGGGCGCGAGCGTCGAGCAAACGTGCCGGGGCCGCGACGATGAAGGCGGTGGCAGCGAGCGCGATCACCGCAAACAGCACCACGCGCTCGTAGTGATTCTCGCCGAGGATCGTTGCAGCGATCGCAGGGCCGGTCGCGAGTCCGAGGCTGTTGATGAAGCCGCCGAGTGCAGCCATCTGGCCGGAGTTGTCCATCTCGGCCACCACGCCGAGCAGGTAAGGAATCGTCAGGCTGAACGAAATAGCGAGACCGATATTCGCGACAAGGTAGGCGAGTTCTCCCGGCAGGAAGAACAACGCGACAACGGCTGATGTCAGCAACGCGCCGATCGCGGCCGGACGCAGCCGTCCGCTGCGTGTCGACCACCACGCAACGAATGCGGCAGCCGGGCCACCCACCCACAAACCGATCGCCACCGCGCGGCCGATAAATTCCGCGGTGAGTTCGTGGCGTTCGCCGAACTCGATCACGTACGCGAACGTGGCCATCTGGCCCGCCTGATAGGCGAACAGCGCCGCGCAGCCGAGCGCAATGGCCATCCAGGGTCCGCGTCGCGCCCTAGTGGAATCGTCGGCAGAGCGTTCCGCGGGTTCCGGATAGCGATCGAGCGAAGGCAACAGCACGAGGCCGAGTGCGGTGAACGCGACCAGCACGATCCAGATCGCGCCGACGCCTGAATTCATGACCACCGGCGCGAGCCACACCGTGCCGATGCCGCTCAACAGTTGTTGAATGGCAACGGTCAACGCAAACGTGCGCTCCGGGCTAGTAGTGCGCGCGATCACCGAGCCGAACACGCCCATCGACGCGCCGCCCGCGATGCCGTGAAGGAAACGCGCGGTATGCAACGTTTGTGGATCGCTGACGTAGATCGACCACACGTCGGTTGCCAGCACGGTGATCAGCAAGGCGGCCGCGGCCGCGCGCCACGGCACGCGACGTATGACGAACACGATGAACATGCCGCCGAGTGCCGTGCCGTAGAGATTGATCGACAGCAAGTATCCCGCGTTCGCGCTGGTGAAGCCGCGATGTGCAAGCCCCGAAACGATCAGTGGACCGAAATTGGCGTACAGGATGCCCACGGCAGCCAGGATCGCGAGCACGATGCGCGCAGCAAAGCCGTTGGGCGCCAGTGTCGTCATCTAACGGCAGTAGCGTGGCGCGACCAACTTACGGGTCTCATTCGAAGCTCCTGATAACGCAAAACGATAGCACGCGGCACATCAGCACTCCCAACCGACACCCCGGATTGGCGTGGGAAGGTCAGTTGGATGCGGGTTGGTGCAACGAAGCACATACGGTCGGGTTCGCCTAAGGCATCGTGCCCAATTAGCCGCCTTGCCTGAGTCCAATCGCGGGGCATAACGGTCGCCTGGCCGGCACCTTGATTGGTACCATGCCGACCTGAAAGGGATATCGGCCGCCAGCGATGTGGCCCAGAGAATTGGGAGGACTTACGCCGTATGGGTTCGAACGCAAACCCCGTACCGTTACCCGTTGAAACGCCTGTCGTTTTTGAGTTGACGCTGTCCCCTGCGGGTAGCGTCGGGTCGGACACGCGCCGGAAGAAGACGTTCGCGCTCGATCGAACGCTGCGCATCGGCGCGGACCCCGCAAATCACATTGTGGTCGATGGCGAAGGCGTGGGTGCTTTCCACGCGCGATTCTTCCCCGGCGCCGTCGCTCCGCTCATCGTTCTCAGCGGCAGCAGCGCTTCAATCAACGGATTGGAAGTGCGCGGTAGTGCGGGGCTCGTGAGCGGTGACGTGCTGTCGATCGGCCGATACGAGCTGAGGGTTTCCGTTCGGGGCGCGCAGAACGATCGGAGCGCCTCTCCATCCGCGAAATGGCAGCTTGTTTTGGACGACGATGTAGCAAGCGTTCAGGTTGCCGCGGATGTGGTGATTGGGAGCGAGGCGGGCTGCGGGCTTCACCTGCCGGACACCGACGTCAAGCCGCGTCACGCGCAACTGGTGTTACGCGGCGCCGCGCTGTGGCTTCGTGATTTGTCCGGTGGAGCGACGTTCGTCAACGAGCAGGCAGTCAATGGCGCATGCCCGCTCGAGCCAGACGACCTGCTGAGGATTGGCCAGCACCGGTTCCGTGCAGTTCGACAGACTGTGTCGATGGCCGCGCCCGTGGCTGCCAAACCCACTCCGCAGCCTTCTGTCGATCTGCCACCCAAGGTCTCCACTGCGCAGATCATCGCAGAGGTTCCGCCGCCAACTCCCAAGAAACCACCCGCACGCGTCGCCGAGTTGACGTGGGAAGAAGATGATCTGGGGTTGCCGGTCGCTCCGCTGCGCTTCGAATTGGTAGAGCCGGAATTGGTAGAGCCGGAACGGGTTGAGCCGGAGGTGGTACGGGTGGTCCCCCGGGCGAGTCCGCCGGTCCCCCGGGCGACTCCGCCGGTCTCCCGGGCGACTCCGCCGCGCGTGCCTCCTGCGGCTGAGACACCGGTGGTTGCTGCGGATCGTCGAGTCGTCTCGCCCCGGGTCGAAGCGCGGGTGTCTCGAAAATCGAGTGTGCGGCCGCGCTCTAAAAAACGATCCACCGGTCGCACCGTGCTCTGGCGCATAACCCTACTGGCGTTGATGACGCTCGCATGGGCGCTCGCGATACGACCGCCGGCGTACGACGCGGTCCTCGATCAGGTTTTCGGGGGATGGACAGCCGCCGAGTTGTTCGATCGCGCTGGAGCTGAAGCTCGCCGTCTGCAGACCGCTATCGCCGATCGGTATGTCGAGTACCGTGCAAAACTTGCATCGCAAACTGCGACGCCCGCGATCGATCCCCTTGCGCACGATGAACGGACGCCGGTTAGCGCTTCGGCGACGAACGTCGGCGCGGCGCAGGCGACGCCCGACATCGCCGAACTGCAGCGTAGCGCCGCTTCCGGCGACGCTGCGGCCATCGCGCGTCTCAAAGAGCTTGCGGACTTTTATTCGGAGTTGGCTGCGAGTGCGATGGAGCGCGGCGACAAGGCTGTGGCGCAGCGTCACCTGGCGATGGTCGTATTGATGCGATCGACCTTTACCGATGCCGAAGGTAAAGCGGCCGTTCAGACCCAAGTGGTGCCTTCCCAGAAGGTGCCTTCCCAGAGTGCGCCTGCCCAGGGTGTTCCATCGCGCGCCGATGCGCTGGCGCAGGAAGCCCGCGAGCTGCAATCGCGGGGCGCGGTGTTTGCGCCGCCGCAGCGCAATGTGGTGCGGGTGTTAGTGGAAGCGCTGACCCTTGACCCCGGCCATCAAGAAGCACGCCGACACCTCAACCTCGTCATGGGTTCGCTCAGCGGACGGATTACCACGCTAATAGCAAATCATCAATTTCGCGACGCTGGATCGTTGTTGGAGCAGCTCGCGGACGACGGGATTCCGGTGCTTTCGAACGGCAACGTGAGAGACCGGCCCTCATTCTTGGAACCTCAGCACTGGCAATCGCTCGCGATCCTCAGTCTTCTCGTCGAAGCCGATGCGCTGATTCAACGAGGACTGATAGCGACCGCGGGCGAAGAAAACGCAATCTCGCTGTTGGAGTCGGCGACTCGATTAGACCGCTCGAATCCACTGATCCAGGACATGCGCGCGAAGAGTTCCGGCCTGCTGACGCTGGCTGCACGAGAAGCCGCCGAGCGAGGCATGAGCGAGGAAGCCGCGCGTCTGGCAAACCTCGCCACATACGTACGCGACGGCTTCGGAACCTAACGACCCTGTTGAGGGGGCGGTGCTCGGCGGCCGCGGTCAGCTATTGCGGTGCCGTTCCCGCGCGACGCATCCGCAGCGAGCCTTCCTTCGCGTGGCTCATGTCGAGCAACTGGTCTTTCTTCGCCAGCAGGTCTTCGTACGACAGGTTCGGGTCTTTGAACGCGATGTCGTCGTTCGTGAAGATCGCCGAACAAGAGAAGCGTCCGTTTCCAGCGTGAATCACTTTGCCGTTCGGCGCGTCTTCCGCGCACATTAGAAGAACGGCCGGCGTAACGAGCTTCGGATGCCGCATCGGATCCGGATCGTCGGGGTTCACTTTCATGCCGGGAATCGTGCCGATCAGTCGCGTTTCAGCGGCTGGCGCGAGTACGTTCACGCGCACGTTCTTCGGCGCGCCTTCCTTCTCGAGCACGTTCATGAGACCCAGCATGCCCATCTTCGCCGCGCCATAGTTCGCTTGGCCGAAGTTGCCGTAGATGCCGGAGACCGAACTCGTCAGCACCACGCGGCCATAGTTCTGATCGATCATGATCGGCCACGCGGCGTGTGTGACGTATGCCGTGCCGTTCAGGTGCACGTTCAACACGATGTCCCAGTCTTCGAGCGGCATTTTCTTGAAGCTCTTGTCGCGCAGGATGCCGGCGTTGTTCACCAGGATGTGCACGGTGCCGAATGCCTTCACCGCGTCGTCGATGATCGATTTGGCGCCTTCCTTCGACGAGACCGACGCTTTGTTCGCAATTGCGGTGCCGCCGGCCGCCTTGATCTCCTTTACCACGAGGTCGGCTGCATCGCCCGCACCGGTGCCATCGCCTCTGCCGCCGAGGTCGTTGACCACCACTTTGGCGCCGCGCTTGGCGAACTCGAGTGCGTGTGCCTTACCGAGGCCGCCGCCGGCTCCGGTGATGACCACTACTTTGTCTTTGAAATCACTCATCGATCGATACTCCCCTGATTTTCAGATTGGGTTTTCGGGCTTGGTTTTCCGGCTTGTTTACGAGCTGGGTTTTCGGAAACGGCCCACCGTGGGCCGTCGGGTGACGCGTAAAATACCGTCTCGTCCGACCGGCGTCTCGCTCCTTTTTTGGCACACCCCTTACGCACATCCGCAGAAGGATCCGATATGAAACGCGTTCTCGCCTTCGACGCCGCCGCGATTCATCGCGGCAACAAAGGGCTCGACCTCGACCATGCAGCGATTGCCGACGAGGTCGATGCGCTGCTCTCACGCATGACGCAAGCGCAGAAGATCAATGAACTACGCGGCAGCGCACCGCGGCCGGTCGATGGCCTGTACTACGCGGGTGGCGACGAATCGCTCGGTTTGCCGCCGTACAAGATGGTGGACGGCCCGCGCGGCGCGCGTGCCGGTAACGCAACGGCATTCCCTGTGGCCATCGCGCGCGCGGCGACGTTCGACGTCGAACTCGAGCGGCGAGTCGGCGTCGCAATCGGGCTCGAGGTGGCCGCCAAGGGCGGCAACGTGCTGCTCGCGCCGACGATCAATCTGCTGCGCCATCCCGGTTGGGGGCGCGCGCAGGAAACGTATTCCGAAGACACGCATCACATGGGCGCGATGGCGGTGGCATTCATCAGCGGCGCGCAGAACCACGTGCTGACCAGCCCGAAGCACTTCGCTTTGAACAACCTCGAGAACACCCGCTTCGAGATGAGCGCGGAAGTGGGGCTTCGTGCATTGCACGAGTTGTATCTGCCGCACTTCAAACGTTGTGTCGTAGAGGCAGCGGCAGCATCGGTGATGAGCGCGTACAACAAGGTGAACGGTGTGTACTGCGGCGAACATCCGCAGCTGCTCACCGCATATTCTGCGTGACCAGTGGGGCTTCAAAGGCTTCGTCGAATCGGACTGGTTTCTCGGCACGCGTTCCACCGCGGCGGCATTGAATGCGGGCCTCGACATCGAAATGCCCGGCGCGTATCGCTTCACCGACGACAAGCTGGAAGAGGCACTTGCGTCCGGCGAACTGTCCGACGCGGTGATCCATCGCAACGCGCGCAACGCCGTGTATCAGAAGATCGCCTGGCGCCTCGCAGAACAGCCTGTGCCGGACCCGGCCGTGGTCGAGTGCGACGCGCACGTCGAACTCGCGCGCAAAGTGGCGGAGCAATCGATCGTGCTGCTCAAGAACGACGGCGAGCTTGCTGCCGCTTTCGAACCGCTCGGGGCTGCGTATCGCAGTGGTCGGTGATCTTGCCGATATGGTGAACCTCGGTGATCGCGGCAGCAGCTTCGTTACGTCGTCAGCGGTCACGACGCCGCTTGCAGGCCTGCATGCACTGGCCGAACAAACGACGCTGGAGCATTTCAAGACCGATGCCGATTTCAGTGCGCTTAGCGCATTCGACGTCACCGTGGTGGTCGCCGGCCTCACGTACAAGCGACGAAGGCGAGTTCATCCCGGTGGCGCAACAGGAAGCGGAGGGCACGGATCTCGCGCGCGGCGGCGATAGGGCCGATCTCGCTCTACCCGAACACGAACGCGAGTTGATCCGCCGCGCCGCGCGCGCCTCGACGAAAACGGTGGTGGTGCTCGAAGGCGGCAGCGCGATTCTGGTGGATGACTGGATCGATTCGGTAGATGCGCTGCTGATGGTCTGGTATCCCGGCCGCGAGGGCGGCCACGCGATTGCGAACGTGTTGTTCGGCGACGTGAATCCTTCAGGACGGTTGCCGGTGTCGTTCCCGAAGCTCCATGGATCAGCTGATGCCGTGGGATGTGACGTCGCTGTCGGTGGAACATGACCTGTTGCATGGCTATCGCTATCTCGATCATCACGGACACACACCGGCGTTCCCGTTCGGCTTCGGCCTGAGTTACACGACGTTTGCGCTGTCGAACCTCGACGTGCGGCGACTCGGGCCGTTGTTCCGCGTCACTGTGCACGTTACCAATACGGGGGAATGCGCCGGCGCAACGCGTGGTGCAGTTGTACGTCGGTTGCGAGGAGTCGCGCGTGTTGCGCGCGAAGAACGAATTGAAGGGCTTCGGCCGCGTGGAACTCGATGCGGGCGAAACGGCAGTGCTCGAACTCGACGTTGCCGACGATGAGCTGCGCTACTTCGACGAGACGAGCGCCGATTGGAAGCTGGAAGCGTGCGCGTATCGGTTGAGCGTCGGGTTTTCGAGCCGTGATCTGCCGCTGACGATGCGATGGCGGTTTGCTGACGGCCGATGGACGACGTGATCTGAGTTACGGTGCGTGCTGGTATCGGTTCAGTTCCGCGCCGTCACCGTCGAGCTCGGGTGCGGGCTTCCCTTTGAGATACCGGTCGAGAAACGCAATGCCGTAGGCGTCGATCAGCGCAGCGTTGTCGCGGTCCTTCAGGCAATCCGCGACGTTCGCTTCGCCCGTGCAGAGCAGGTTGGTCCACTCGAAGTGCGAGCCGCCCTTCAGTTTGACGAAGTACTTCGGCGAGCCCGACGCTGCATAGGCACCGCGTCTTCCTTCGATGTTCGGGGTGATACCCCAGTCGAATTGCGCGCCTTGATACATCACAGGTATGCCGAGCTCCGCCAACGTTCCCTGCACAACGAACGGTTCCACGTAAGGCGACAGAGCCAGCACCGCTTTGATCTCCGGCGTTTTCCACGCAGGCCAACCGCCCGCCATGCCCACCACGGTGTAGCCGCCTAACGAATGTCCCACGGCGCCGATGCGCGAGACATCGACGATGCGCGCCAGTTGCGGGTCGTTGGCGACCAGGCGGATGACCTCGCGTAAGTCGTGCAGCCGATCGATCTCGTTCTGATCGGTCCAGCGCGCAGGCGTGAGAAAGGAGTTGTCGGTGCGGATGTTGCCGAGCTTCACGTCGTCGCTGCCGATCGCACATGCGGCGTCGGTGTGGTCCGGCGCCGCTACGACATAACCGTGGCGCACGAGCTCTTCGGTGATGAACAGTGACTGCAGCGCGCAACCGCCGAGCCCGTGTGAGAACACCACGAGCGGTACGGGAGGACAGCCTTCGAGCGTTGGCGAGTCCTTTGCCACACTTCCGAGGAAACCGTAGTTGGCGCGCGAGTAGGCCAGTGGCTGTTCCGCTTCGGCAGCCGGATACCAGACGGCAACTCTGCGACCGCTTTCGAGCGACAGCACGCGATAGCCGGCGGACGGAGCGTCGCAATCGGTGGATGCGTGAGAAGAGGGCGGCGATATCGCCAGCAGCAGGGCAAACGCCAGCGTAAACACCCGAGAAAGCGCGACGGCGCGCCGCGGCGGGATCAGGTCAACGGTCGCGCGAGCAGCGCGGCGCGGCCCTCCAGGTTCGAATAATTCGGATTCTTCACCGTGATCCACGTGCTGCCGCCGGCGCCGCTGAAGTACAGACTGTACCGCGGCTTGCCGACGATGCCTTCCATGTCGTGCTCGCACATGCGCGCATAAAGGGCTGTTCCGTTGCCTTCCTTGTAGTCCACGAACATCACGCGGTCGGACGGGTGACGAATGCGGAACCGCAGCAGTTCCTTTCGTTCGACTTGCGGCACTTCGCGCAGGTCTTTGCCGTTCACCCACAGCAGATCGAACGCCGCGAACAGAACCTCGCCGCGCCCGCTTACGAGATCGCCGAACTGCGCTTTGCCCACCCGGTCGAGCACCACCAGTTCGCCGTCCAGGATCGCGTTCTTCACGTTGAGGTCGCCGGGCAGCACGCGCGCCAGTTCTTCGAAACGGGGTTGGATCGCCGCACGGCCGTGCACGATCAGGTTGCAGTCGTCACCGTGAATGTACGCAAGCGCGCGGAGCCCGTCGTATTTCACTTCGAACAGCCAGTTCGGGTCGTCGAACGGGTTGGCACGCTGGAGCAGCGTCATCGGTTCGATCTTCGGCAGAGTCTTCATCATGTCGACAGACTAAGCCCGCGGCGCGACCGAAAAATGGCGCGAGGTCACACAACGGTGTTTCTAAATGGTGCTGTGTACGCGGGCGCACTATTGGCCTGCGGTCGGCGCGCCTCTGTGAAATTGTTGGGAGAGGCTACTGTAGGAATGCGCTGACGCGGGCGGCCTCGAGGCGTCCCTGCGCGCGCCCGGCGGTGGCAGAAGGCGTTCGAGTGGCAGGATCGAGCGCGTTGAAGCCGATCGCCGCGCGCGCCGTGGCATCGGGGTCAATCACTGCTACGCGAACGCCTCTCGCCTCGAGCGCGGCGACTTCCTTTCGCAGACCGATGCCGCGCAACGACGCGCCGTCGATTCCGCCCGGCGAGAGGATCAACACCGAACGTGCGCCGGTGATCAGATCGGCGTTTTCGGCGGAGCGCATGCCGCCGTCCACGTATCGACGTCCTTGAATGGTAGTGGCGGGCCAGATCAGCGGTACAGCGCAACTCGCGGCGACGGCATCGACAAGGTCAACCCCGGACGCGGCGTCGAACACGCGCAGTTCGCCGGTTTCTGCATCGATTGCAGTAGCGGCCAGGCGCTTTGCGGGCCACACATGCGAAGGCAACCGGCCGGCAATGATGGCGCGTCGTTCTGCTTCGCTGACTGTCTTACTGTCGAGCGCCATACGGGCGATTTTGCGCACACGTTCGTCGGGGTCGGCAATGCGCGCCATCTCCTGAAACTTGCCGAACAGCTCGCGCAGCGCGGAGAAGGGCGGCGAAATTTCCGGCGTTTGATGCGCCGGGTCGGCCTGCCGCGCGAACAGCGCATCGAGCGATTCGCCGCTCCACAGTTGCGCCCCGACGGTAGAACCCGCAGACGTGCCGAGAATCTGTCGCGCTTCACGCAGATCGATGCCTTCGTCCGCCAGGCCCGCGATCACGCCGGTGATCCACGCCACGCCTGCAACGCCGCCGCCACCCAATACCAGTGCAGCTTCTTCTAAAGCACCGTTCATGGTTCGCGCTCCCGTTTCCTGTCGGTCAATCGAAGCCGACGAACGACGCCACTTCGTTTACCGGCCGCCGCTGCGACACCACCGCGTTGGCCGGGAAGCTGTCGTCGGGATAGCCCATCGCGACGCAGATCATGATCACCTGATCGTCTGGAATTCCCGCGTGCTCGCGCACCACCGGCGATTGCATGATGCCCTGGCTGTTCACCACTGCGCCGAGGCCTTTCGACCACGCCGCCGTGACGAGGCCGTTCACCAGCGCACCGCAATCGAACTGCGCGATGTCGCCGCCCTGCAGCTCTCTGTCGTATGTAACGACCACCGATACCGGCGCATCGAACTGCCGGAAGCCGCGCATCACCCAGTCCTGCCGCTTCTCGGCGTCGTGCCGTTCGATGCCCATCGCCTGGAAGAGCTGTACCGCGATGTCGATCTGCCGCTGGCGGTGCTCGC
Organism: uncultured Gammaproteobacteria bacterium; assembly: GCA_963822125.1. Lineage (GTDB taxonomy): Bacteria > Pseudomonadota > Gammaproteobacteria > Pseudomonadales > Azotimanducaceae > DATJGR01. The sequence continues at coordinate 120,576 of CAWGGQ010000002.1, forward strand.
CCTGGTAAGCACCGTGCGAGCGGATTTCGCGCGATGGCGCGACGCCCGCAAGATTGCGTTCGGTGTTGCCTTTGCGAACCTTGTCGAGCACTTCGCCCGTGAGCACATAGAGATGCCATGGCTGGGTATTCATCGACGACGGTGAGCGAACCGCCATCGCTATCACGTCCTCCAGCACTTCGCGAGGCACCGGCTGCTGCTTATAGCCGCGAATGCTGCGGCGCCCCATCACAACTTCCTCGAATTCCAAAGCCGCCTCCGTTGCCGTCTTGCGCGAAATGTGAGGGCGCATTATCCGGACACGGCCCCGGCGGGCAAGCCGAAGTCATTTTTTGGCGACCACCGCCACAACGGGCGATCGCCGATATAACATGCAGCGTTGACTGTTTTACGGGGAGCAGCCCATGTCCGATGTACGCACGCTCAGAGAGCTCGATTCGTGGCCGGTGCAGGTCACCCGCGGCCACAAGATTCCGGGCTAGCCGGTACACGTCGCGCGAGTTCTTTGCGAAAGAGTGGGAGCACATGTGGACCAAGGTCTGGCTGCTGCTCGGCCGCGAATCGCAGTTGCCGAATCCGGGCGACTGGCAGATGGAGAAGGTCGGCCCCGAATCGATCCTGATGGTGCGGCAGAAAGACGGCGGCGTGAAAGCGTTCTTCAACGTCTGCCAGCATCGCGGTAATCCGCTGGTGGACGACCCGAAGGGCAGCGTGAAGCGCTTCGTGTGCCGTTATCACAGCTGGGCTTATCATGCCCGACGGCACGCTGAACTTCGCGCCGGACAAAGAGGATTTTCCCGAAGGCGATCCGTGCAAGCACGTGCGCCTGCGAAGAACTCGCCTGCGAAACCTTCGCCGGTTTCATCTGGGTGAACATGGAAAAGGACTGCATGAGCCTGAAGGAATACCTCGGGCCGATCTGGGACGCGTGGAGCCAGCTCGGACCTCGGAACGTGGAAGCGCACCATGGCGAGGTCGGCCTGGGTGCCGTGCAACTGGAAGGTGGTGCTCGACAACTTCAACGAGTCGTACCACGTGCCGACGGTGCACATGGCCGCAACGCCCGATACCGACCGCAAGAAGATCACCAGCAACATCAATACCTACTACAAGGAAACGCGCTTCGACCTATCGGACGAAGGCCACAACCGTATGGTGATGCAGGGCGGCTACGGCTCGGGCCAGACCGACAAAGAAGGCAACATCAAGGAGCCGTTGGCGAGTTCGCTGCGCGAATGGGGCATCAATCCGGAAGAGTTCAAAGGACGCCCTGAGGCTACACGCGCCGCACTGCAGGACGCGAAGCGGCAACTCGGACCGTCGCGCGGCTACAGACACTACTCGAACGTGCCGAACGAGCAGTTGACCGACGCGTTCCACTACACGCTGTTCCCGAACTTCGCGGTGTCGGTGTGGGCCGACGGCTTCCACTTCCTGCGCGCGCGGCCGCACCACAACGATCCCGAGCAATGCCTGTTCGACAACTGGTGGTATTCGAGCCCGGCGGCAATCGCACACAAGGAATGGGTGCTCGGGACGCAGCTCGAAGAAGGCCCGGAAGCGGAGGTGACGATGATCGACCACACCACCGAGTCGATCGGTCCCGCGATCGAGGACGACATGCGCGTGTTCCTCACACAGCAGACCGGCTTCCGCTCACGCGGCTACAAAGGCGTGTATCTGTCCGACCAGGAAAAGCGCATTCGCCGCTATCACGAACTGATCGACGACTACATCGAGGGGCGGCGAACGGCGCTGAAGTGAGCGCCGCGCTCCGCTGAGAGCTCAAGCCGATTCGATGCGGAAGCCGGGATAACCGGCCGCGGCTTCCTGTTCGCAACGCTCGCGATAGCGCGGATAACCTCCGACGTACGGCATGAAGATGCGCGGCTTACCGGGAATGTTGGCGCCGAGATACCAGGAGTTGCAGGAAGGCGCCGTGTACATGGTGTTCTCCGCCACCTCGTTCACGTGTGCGATCCACTGCTGCTCCGAATCCGGCAGCGGCTCGATGGTGGCGAGTCCCTTTTCGCGCAGCGTAGTGAATGCAGTCGCCGATCCAGTTCACGTGCTGTTCGATCGCAACCAGCATGTTGCACAGCACCGACGGGCTGCCGGGACCCGTGACGGTGAACAGGTTCGGAAACCCGGACATCTGCAGGCCGAGATAGGTCACCGGACCGTCGCGCCACTGATCGTTGAGCAGCCGGCCGTCGCGGCCGCGAATGTTCGCGCGCAATAGCGCGCCGGTCATCGCGTCGAAGCCGGTCGCGTAGATCAGAACGTCGAGATCGTGCTGGCCTGCGCTGGTGCGAATGCCGGATTCGGTGATCGTTTCGATCGGCGTCGCCATGAGGTCTACCAGTTTCACGTTGTCGCGATTGAACGTGTCGTAGTAATCGCGGTCGAGCACCTGGCGTTTGCAGCCGAGCCCGTACGTTTTCGGCAGCAGATGCTCGGCGGTGTCGGGATCGCGAACCATCGTGCGTACCGTGTCGCGATACAACTCGTTGGCGATCTCGTTCGCTTCGACGTTCGTGTACACGTCGCGAAAGGCGAGCAACGCACCGAGGCCGAAGCGCTCCATCGCCTGTTCGCGTTGCTCGGGCGTGAGGTCGAGCAGGCGGTTCGGCACGCCAGCCTCGCTCGGCATCGTGATGTCGCTGGGCCGCGTGACGTCGGCCGGCACGCTGTCGCCGCGTTGCACGCTTTTGCGCGGCCGGAAGTTGGAAACGCCGCCGGCATTCTTCTGCTGCATCGCGCGGATCTGCCGATAGTTGTCGCGGAACTCCTGCTGCACCGCTTCGCGCATGCGCTTGCGGTTGGCCGGCACGGTGTAGACCGGTGTGCGCTGGAACACCGTGAGATGCGCGGACTGGCCGGGCGAGTTCCGGAATGGCCTGCACGCCGGATGAACCGGTGCCGATCACGCCGACGCGTTTGCCGGAGAGATCGACCGGCTCGTGCGGCCAGCGGCCGGTGTGATAGACCTCGCCGCGGAAGCGTTCTGCGCCGGGAATTTTCGGCTCGACCGGCACTGACAGGCAGCCGGTGGCCATCACGCAGAACGGCGCTTCGAACGTTTCGCCGGCTTCGCTGGTCAACCGCCAGTGCCGCGTATCGTCCTGCCATTCCACTTTCGCGATGCGCGTGTTGAACGCATGTCGCGCCGCAGATCGAATTTGTTGGCGACGTGATTTGGCGTATCGCAGGATGTCGCCCTGCGCGGAGAACACCTCCGGCCAGTCCCACTCCTGCTCGAGCTCCGGCGAAAAGCCGAACGAATATTCGAGACTCGGCACGTCGCAGCGCGCGCCGGGGTAGCGATTCCAGTACCACGTGCCGCCGACGTCGGAGCCCGCTTCGAGCGCCTGTACCGTGAGGCCGAGTTCGCGGAACCGGTGCACGGCATACATGCCGGCGAAACCGGCGCCGACAACGAGCACGTCGGGGTGATTGGACATCGAGGTTCTCTCTGGATTTCGGACATGAGGCTAGGGGAATCGACCGGGTGATTCAATTGATGGTGTTCCTTCGCCGTTACGCCGACCTCGTCGATGCCGACGTGCGAGTTCTGCCGTTTGCGGTTCCGCAACGGCGCACTCTGGGCATGTCGATTGTTGCTGCTGATTCGGTCCGGGGAATCGAGATCATCTCGAACTCGCTTTTGTTGGCGACGCGCAAGCGTCGCTACACCCTCGATGCACTTCCAGATCGTCGGCCCGATCACATCACTAGAAACAATCGCTTACGGCGGGCGCATCAAGGAGATTCGCCGGCTACGGCGCAACTACGGGGATGGTCGATGGCGGAAGCGCAAGGGAGTAGCTAGAGTCCGATTGGACAACGGCGTGACCCGGCTCGCTGAACTACATTGGTATGAGGCCACTGGGTCGGGGCGTTACGAATTCAAAATCAAATGCTTCGTCGACGAACTATGAGCCAACATCACTTTGTTGTGTGCATCGACAACGCAAACTACAAGGCAGCGCTGGAGTTGCGCAAGATCTACGAGACGATCCCCGATGATGAGGCCGCCCGACTGGGCCTCACGCGCGTGATCGATGAATCGGGAGAGGACTATCTCTACCCGGAAGGCTATTTCGTTCCGATTGACCTGCCGCGCAAGCTGAGCGCGCAATGCTGGGCCGGACATGATCGACTATCGCGGCACCACAGCGCTTGTTACGGGCGGCGCGTCCGGAATCGGCAAAGCGCTCGCTGCCGCACTGGTCGCGCGTGGCGCGCGCGTGATCGTCGCGGACGTCAACGCGGAGCTGCTCGCGACGAGCTGCAAAGAGGTTGGCGCGATACAGAGCATCGTCACCGATCTGGCTGAGCCTGATTCACCCGCGCAGCTGATCGAATCGGCATTCGCGATCGACGGCCGCCTCGATCTCGTCTGCTCCAACGCCGGCATCGGTCGCGGCAAACGCGTGCTCGACGAGGACTTCGACGATGCGGCGCTTGCCCGGCTCTTCAACATCAACCTGTTCGCCGGCATGCGCATCGCGCAGGCGTATGCGAAAGCGTTACGCGGCAGTGCCTCCCGCGGACATCTGTTGCTGACGTGTTCCGAAAACTCGCTCAGCGTTCCGAATGCAGTGAAGGGCGCACGGTTAGCGATGTATGCCGCCACGAAACACGCACTGTTGATCGCCGCGGAGTGGCTGCGCGACGAAACACAGGGCGATCCGTTCACGGTGCACGCGCTGATGCCGGGCGCGGTGTATACGCCGCTCGTTGCGCGAGCAGTGCCCGATCCGAAACTCGCACCGAAGGCGCTCGACCTGATCATGCCGGAGCGCTGCGCCGAGGTGGCACTGAAGGGAATGGACCTCGGGCTCTTCTATGTTCCGACGCAGCCACACCTGGCGGTGGACATGGGACCGCGGCACGAAGGCGTGGCGGCAGCGGTGCGGGCGCTCGGCTTAGCGCACTGACCCCGGCGCGCGTTCGCCGCGCCCCTCAATGCTGATATTCGGATAGGTGCTTCAGCATGTACGCCGCGCCGTGCGGCCCATTGAGCACCGCGTTCTCTCCGTACAACGTTTCCTTCTGGCCGCCAAACACTTTGCGATTGGCACCCAGCGGCGCGAGTTCGGTGGCGCGTTGCGTGGCGATCTTCAACAGATTCTCTGCCGTTCCCGTCTGCTGAACGATGCCGGCCGCCTTCGCATCGGGCCCGGTCCAGCGCCGTGCGAGCTGCACCGTTTCGTGGAATGCGCTCATCGGAATCTTGTGGCGGAACAACATCAGCTCCGGCCGCGGGATAGCCATGCCCAGCTGCATTTCGTTCGCGCACGCAAAGCCGCGGTCTTCGCGCATCACGCGCACGTCGTGGCACAACGCGAACATGAAGCCGGCGCCGAACGCGTGGCCGTTGATGGCGCAGATGGTGGGGATGGGCAACGTGATGAGCCGGCCCATCAGCTTCATGAACTCGTCGGCGAACACTGTTCGATCGCCGCCGCTGTGTTCACCGCTGGACTGAATCCACGCCAGATCGAGACCGTTAGAGAAGAACTTCTCGTTCGACGACGTGGTGACGAGAGCAGCAGCACCGGTGGAGGCTTCCACTTCGTCGATTGCCTTGGCAACCGCGCGGGTGAAGGTGGTGTTCCAGCGGTTCTCGCCGTCGTTCAGCGTGAGGGTGAAGACGGGTCCTTCGCGGGTGAGGTTGATCATGTTGAGAGTCCTTGGTTGCGCGGAAGTAGAGATCGGTTGGGGATGTTATCGGAACGAAGCGAGCAGTAGAGGAAGCAATTGGGTGTTGAGATCCTCGCGGGTCTGTCGCATTCTTCGACCATACGGCGACGCCTCACAGATCTGAAGAGGCGCACAGGGAAGGCGGGCCAAGAGGGAAGAGGGAAATGGATTACCCCAATCGGAAACGTTTGGTGTTGGTTTTTGTTCTGGTTGTAACGTGTTCGGTCTGGCTGGCCGTGGACGTAAACACAAAGAACGAAGCGTCGAACGCCAGCAAACCCCTGGATCAAACACCGCGCGTAATGTCGTTGGCGGCGCCACTGCTGCCAGCGCCGGCGCATCAGTCCATGGCGGTTGAAGCGCGCAATCGCGCGGCACCGGTGCTCGGCGACTAACAGCCCCTTCGGCGGTCCGGCTACAACCAGCCGGACTTCCGGAACCGCCAGTACATGATTCCGCTCGAGACCACGATCAGCCCGACCGCGGCGGGATAACCCCACGGCTGTCGTAACTCCGGCATGAAGTCGAAGTTCATGCCCCAGATTCCCGCAAATGCGGTGATCACCGCGAAGATACCGGCCCACGCGGCAAGGCGCTTCGTCACTTCGTTCTCTTCGATGGTGACCATCGAGAGGTTCACGGCCATCGCAGTGCTGATCGTGTCGCGCATCGTATCGATGGATGAGTTGACGCGCGCCAGGTGATCGCTGACATCGCGGAAATACTCCTGCGTGTTCGAACAGACCGCTGGCGTGCGGCCGCCGTGCAAACGCCCGGCCGCGTCGAACAGTGGTGCGACGGCGTGTTTGAGCACTGTGACCTTGGCCTTCAATTCGTACAACGCTTCTATGTTGGCGCGCGCCACGCCGCGTGCCTTCGAGAAGATCCTCGCTTCGATCGCTTCGAGTTCCGATTCCAGCGCGTCGATGATCGGAAAGTAACGATCGACCACTGCGTCCATCAGCGCGTACAGCACGAAGCCCGATCCATGCCGCAAGAGCTCCGGCTCGCCCTCGCAGCGTTGCCGCACTCCGGTGAATCCGTGGCTGCTGTTTTTGCGAACGGACAACACGTAATTCGGCCCCACGAACACGTCGAGTTCGCCGACCTGTAGCGCACCGTCCACCAGCTCGACCATCTTCATCACCACGAAGAGACTCTTGCCGTATTCCTCGATCTTCGGTCGCTGGTGGCCCTGACGAGCATCCTCCACCGCGAGTTCGTGCAGGCCGAATTCGTCCTGCATCAAGGCGAGGTCCGCGGGACCCGCATCGTGTAGCGCAACCCACACGAAGCAACCGGGCAGTTCGAGGTAATCGCTGATCGCTTCGATCTCGATATCGGCGAGCTTGGCGCCGTCGCGGTAGGCGACGCAGTTGACGAGCACGGGGGCCGTGATGCTTTGCGCGGGTGCGGGGTGGTCGTTCGCGGCGGCCAGTTTCGTTGTCATGGGTACTCCCGGAATCAGGATCGCAGATCAGGCGAGGCGAATCAGCTTCGAGCGAAGATCGCCAGCGCGCGAATATAAAACTGAGGTATCAGAGAATTCGCCTCGGCTGCCCGGACGATGCCCGTCGATTCCAGGTCGCCATAGATGGCGATCTTATCCGACAGGCAACCGATCAGTTCCGGGTTGCCTTCCCGATAGGGAATCACGCGAGCAAGCACGCGGCCATGCTTGGTGATGACAAGTCCCTCGTCCGGCAGCTTGTCGAGTAGGGTCAGGCATTGCTCCTTGAACCTGGTCGCCGAAATTTTCTTCGACATGTTCAACCTCCAGAAATGAATCGGTCGTTGCCTATGAGCATTTTCGCGGGGAGAGGCTCAGCTATCTACTGTTTGCCCGAGTGTTCTCACTGAATGTGGAAGTAAGACTCGCACAAGTCGACGGTAGGTGGCGCCGACGACATAGCCGCGATGGTGCGAAGAGTTGGCGGCAACGCAGCTACAGCCAGAGACCTTCTTTCGGGACGTTCCGAACCTTGGCGCACTCAGCTTTGAAGTCGTACGGCACTTCGCCGGCGCAGTCCGGCCATTTGCCTGTTGTCATCCAGAACTCCACCAGGCCGAGCCGCGCACACAAGCGTGCGAAGCGCGGGTCGCTGCGCAGTTCAGGCATGCCGTGTTGAAACAACAGCGACGTGCGATAACCGTCCGGTCCCATGATGTCGTCGGCGCCGCCGGTGGGGTTTGGCGTGGACAGTGGCGGTCCGTTCGCACGCTGCGTCGGGCCGATATCGCGGTGCGCGGAGTGGGTCGACCAAGTTGGAATGAGCTGCTTGTTGGCTCGAGTGTGTGGCGCGCAGAGATGCCCGAGATCAGCCGATTCTTCGGCATAGTGATCACAATGTACTTCAACGATCACCCCCCACCTCACTTTCACGTTCGATACGATCGCTATCGTGCCAAGGTTCGAATTGCAGGCGCAGACGTAATCGAAGGGGAGCTTCCCGCGCGCGTTGCTCGCACTGATAGTTGAGTGGGCGCACATCCATCGCAGCGAACTTGACCGGAACTGGACGAGTCTTGCGGCGCAAGGTACGTTTGCCCGCATTGCGCCGCTCGAATAGGAGCATGTCGTTGAACTGGGTAACCGCCGCAAGTGCGCTGTCGAACTACCGATTGTGGGTTCGCTTCGATGACGGCGTTGAAGGTGAGGTCGATCTGCGTGATCTGGTGATGAGCGATCAGCGTCCGATTGTGGCGGCGCTGCGTGTGCCCGACGCCTTCGCTTCCATCCGGGTGGAGCACGATACCGTCGTGTGGGATAACGGGTTCGATCTGGCGCCCGAGTATCTGCGCGCAAATCTGCGTACGCGCGCCAGCGCCTGATCAGCAGGCCGAGCTTCTAACTTGGCGTCACCGAGTTCGTAGCTCGACCTTACCGTCGTCCACCGAGATGATTCCTCGACGTTCTAGTTCCTGCAGTAGCTCCGCCACGTCACATTCCGTGAGTTGCAGTTGGAACAGTGCGGCTACCGTGCTTGCAAGCGTCTTCATTCGTCGAGGCTTGGCGGCCTTCAGCGCGTTGAGCCTGGCGATCACTACGTCGATCCGGTCCGAAAGCGCCTTTGAATTGGCTGATTTCACGAGCGGGATGTCGTCTATCGATTTGGCGCGCTGCGCGGAGATCTTCTGAATTTTCAGGTGCGCGACCAGCGGATCGAAACCAGCGTCCTTCGAGATGATGTGGAAGTGTGCGTTCGGATCCTCCTTCGACAGGCGGCCGATGTAGTAGGCAATGTGAAAGTCGAGCGCGTTCGGCCCGTTCCCAACGATCCGTATGTACTCGGCCTTTGCGCCCAGGCGCTGCAGCGAATCCGCGAACTCGAAGGGCACTTTTGCCTGACCGGACCCCACGAAAACCATCACCCGAAAATGGTCGTGGTTGAGCAGTTCGAAGGATGCGGGTTTGACGTTCTCGAGGTCGATCAGGACGTAGTGGGTTCGCATGCGGCACTCCGAGGCACGTGAGAATCGTAGCAAGCGGTTCTCAATAGCCGCTCTCGCGCTTTGATCCCTGTGATGGCAGTTCAAAGGCATCGGTGAACACGTCGAGAAAAGTTTTCCCTTGCACACAACTAGTTACGCGCATAACCTCAGAGCTCGTCTAGCAGAGAAAGCGATAGGGATATGGCGGAAACGACGGAAATCGACACCGTGCCCAGCAGCAAACTCGACGTTCAGCTACATCGAACCGGCGTGTTGGGAACGTTCCGTCGTCGGATCGCCGCGGACTGCCTGCACTTCTCAGTCTCCAGAATTCAAGTGGAGACCTTTGCGCAGTTCAGGGTGGGACAACCGGTGGTGATGGATGTCACCGTCAACGACCTTCGCGAAGAGCTAACGGGCGTAGTGCGCAGCGCCAGCGCAGCGGAAGGCAGGCACTACTACGACATCGATTTCCGCGTGGATGGCGCGACGCGGGCCAACACGGCGCGCTGTCTTCGTCATATTGAAACGCGCGGCGCTCAAAAGCTGACTCGCGCGGGCTGATCGGATCCCGGCGACTCAGATCGCCAAGAGTCGCTCGACCGTATCCGGATAGCGCTTCACCAGGTGGATCAGCAGCGCCGCTTGGGCGTTGGGTTGCGCGCGCCCTTGTTCCCAGTTTTCCAAGGTGCGTACGTTCGTGCGGAGATAGGCGGCAAAGAGGGGCCGAGAAAGGTTCAGGCTCTTCCGGACTGCGACGACTTGTTTCGGTGTCAATTCTGGAGGCGGCTTGAATTCTAGCGTGTGGGTGCGCAGCGTCCGTTTGCCTTTCCGCGCTCGAGTTACTGCTTCCATGCCCTCGGTAAGCTCCGCGAATAGGTCGCGCTTGGCGCCTCGCGCCGGTTTTGTCTTGATGCGTGCCTTCACGATTGTCTCCGCGCCTCCAATTCGGCCTTGACCAACGCCTTCAGCACCTTGCGCTGCGGTGGTGAAAGGTCGTCCGCTGTGTCCTTGTCGTAAATCGTGAACAACCAGAACTGCGGTCCAGCATCCCACCCGTAGTAGATCACTCGAAGCCCACCACGTTTCCCTTTGCCGCGTCTGGCATCGGCAAAGCGCAGCTTGCGCAAGCCACCGGCCCCCTCGATAACGTCGCCCGCCTCTGGATCGGACATCAGAAGGATCTGCAACGAACGGAAGCCGTCATCGTCCAGGTACTCGGACCGATGTCGCTCGAATGCGGGCAATTCGACAAACTCAGCCTTCATCGCAATCCTATACGTAGGTTGCGTATATACGCTAAGTTGCCGTAGCTATCTTCTTCAGGTTCGTAAGAGACTTCAGCTGGATCATTAGCCCGCACGAAAGGACCATAAAATGCCTGTACCTGCACCCGGGGCTTTGCGCGAATAGACCTATCTTGGCGTGAGATTTAGGACTAGGGACGGCGGTGGTGGCTTGGTCGCGCGAGGATTCGAAACCGGAGTTTGCCGAGGCGTTGCAGTGTGATCGGTGGGAGGTGGTGGTGCCGGAGCTGGTGTTCGCGCCGATTGAAGGGTGATTTCCCACGCTAAAACAAGCCAGCGTTGATTCCCGTAGGAATGGAACGTGTGCAATCGTGAAGCACACCTGTTGATTGCGGTTCTTAGCGCATCATGAGAACTCGAGTGTGGCTAGAAGGTCTGAGGACGACACGTACATGACGTTCATCGCCGCACGCCAAGGGCCGCCACCGCGTCTCGATCGATCGGCGTATCTGCGGCGAATCAACCAACGTATCGAGCAGAGCAAAGAGTTCTTGCGCTTGATGTCTGCCAGCTCCAGTTCGGGCAATCGCGAGAAGCGGCGGCCTTTGCGGGTGGCAATGTAGAGCGTGTCCAACAGGGCCTTCTCCACGGTCGCGATTCCGTAGGGCGGGTCGCTGTTGGACGTCTCGATGCCTTCCACCATCATCTGCGGCCTGATGCGGATGAACTCGAAGCGGCCTATGGCACTGGTGAGCGTTCGCGAATGTCCGGTGGTTGCAATCTGGATACTGCCCGGAATCTGCGACAGCAGCCCGTGACGATGCATCGCCGACAGGAAGGACACGTAGCCGTGCTCGTTGCCAAGCAGAAATGGCGTCGCCGCGTAGGCTGTGAAGCGAGGGTGTTCGGGCTGGCACCAGAGCCCTCGCGTGATGCGCACGATACCTGCCCCATTCGCCAGTCGCGTGAGCTTTCGCGACGATGCATCGATGCCTGAGTTGCACATTGACGCAAACTGACGCGTTGTGAATATCGCGTTGCGCAGCAGAAACGTCGTCGTGTTCATGTGGTGGCTGTCAGTACGCGAAGCAGCGTTTCGCAAATCTCGTTCCAGACTCGCTCAGGGGCGAAGCGCTCCAGCTGATCGCCTTCCAGATAGTCCAGCACCTGTCCTTCATAGTCCGCGTAGCTGAGTGCAGACAAGTTGTCTAAGGCGCGCTGAAGGTCCCGTTGCGGTATCGAGCTGATAGCTTCGGCACTCAAATGACCGCCGAGCCATAGCACATAGAGATCGAATGCGTCGCGCACCTGCACTTCGGATCGATGTGCGAGCGCATCGACCTTCTGCAGAACGGCCGATTGCGCGGGATAGTGCTGACACGCGAATGACAGGCGACGGTACGGGCGGGCAACCGCCGGGTCGATCGTTTCCGTGACGAATGGGTGCTTGCTGCCGCGTCTGGAAAACTCCACTCGCGTGGGGTAGATATCGCCGGCCGTTGTGACCAGCCGCGCTCGAAAGCGTTGCGTCGTGGTGGACTGTTTCGCCTTGTTCGGATCATTGATGATCAGTTCGGCGATGCCGAAGGTGGCAAGCGAGCGAGCGAATGCTGGATCTTCGAGGATGCGATAGCCGTTCTTCTTCAAGGTTGCGACGGATCCGCCCAACACATCCAGGTCCATGTCCTCCGAGTAGCGGGGACTATTGAAGAAGAAGCGCAGGTTCACGCCGCCTTTCAGCACGAAAAGTCTGGCGTCGGAGATTTTCAGCAGTCTCTCGAGGAAGAGGAGGTGGAAGATCTCGCGCTGCTGGCGGTGGCTGTATGGCATGCGGTAATTAAGTATCTCAATTGGCCTAAATGTCAATTGAGATACTTAATGGTCGGCGAGCATCAGCGCTCGGTGTATTTCTTGTTGCTCCCCTTCGCTTGCTCCACCGGATACTTCTGCGCGTTGATCGCGATCTTCCGCGCCGCCGCGGCGATGAGATCAACGTCCAGCCGATCGGCCAGTCGCACCAGGTAGATCAACACGTCGGCGAGTTCGAGCTCCACCTCGCTGCGCTTCTCCGCGCTTAGAGATTCGCTCTCGGCTTCCGTCAACCACTGGAAGTGCTCCAGCACTTCGCCGGCTTCTACGGTCATCGCTGCGGCCAGGTTCTTCGGGGAATGAAACTGCTGCCAGTCGCGTGCGTCGGCGAAGTTGCGTACCTCGGCTGTTAGATGGGCGAGGGTGTCGTTGGGCATGAGTTGTCTCCGAACGGTTTGGAATGAGGCCATCGCGTCATCCGGCTCGCGCACTCGAAACGAAGACTCCTTAGAGCCATGATGCTTCCGGATGGCTCTAACGTGCACAACGCGTTTTCGATCGAGGATTTCCCAGATGAAGGTCACCTACTTCAAGGATACCGATACCGCTGTCGTGGAACTCATCGACGCGCCGGTGGAGGAGACGCGGGAACTTAACGAGAACGTGTACCTCGACCTTGATGCGCATGGGAATCTCGTCAGCCTGACGATCGAACACGCGCGCGAGCAGGCGAACCTTCCGGAAATGCTGTTCTCGCAGGGCAGTTGACGACGGCGCTATTCACGGTCGAAGGGGAGCGACCCACCTATTCTTCGACCGTTGCACCAACGCCCACCGCAAACCCTTCCGCCGCACCCTGCGACACCCGTATCAACAGCCCCGGAAACGAAGCGTCGAAATTCGCTCTGTGATTCCGAACCCCGAGTGGCGGCATCGACAACACGAAATACCCCGCCGGTACCCCGTTCGCTGACGGAACCTTCCGTACACCAATCGGGTTGAGGCGCGCGTCCAGGTCCTTGGCTGAGTCGTTCATCCGCACCACCAACCGCTCGCCATCCATCGTCTGATCGCCGCTCCACGCATACTGCTCTGGCGACAGGAATCCCCACTGTTGATTCAGCTGAAATACCAGGTCGATCTCTTCGAGCGTTGGAAGGCGCCAGTTCGACCGATCGTCTCTTCGAAGTTCGTTCACCTTCACGACCTGGGTGTCCGCTTCGCTGCGTGTCACCAGGAAGAGGCGCGCGGACTCCGGATCGACGGCGCCGGATTCCACGCGCCGCCAATCGGTGGGCACGAAGAAGATCGTGTCGCCGGAGCGGTCGCACAGATAGAGCGAGTCGTCGACGTGATGCTCCAGCACATACTGGGTCGGATCCCACGCCGGCCCTTCGTTGAGCCCGGCCGATGTCGCAGCGGCAGCGGCATTGAGAATCTCCGAGGTTTCGAGGCGCTTCGGAGGCGGATGAGGCTCCGACAAGGGAAACAGGCCGGTCGCGCTGAAATTCTGCTCCAGCAGCGGCCGCAGCGCCGCGTCGCCATGCCTCTTAATCAGAGCGTTGGTTCCACTCACGAACAAACGCCGCATCGAGTTGGTCCAACGCGCGCTCAGGCACTTCGGCTCGCCATGAAACAACGCGGACACGAACAGGTATTCGAACGTAGCCGTGTGCGGAAACCAGAAACGCCCGAGCGCATCCCGCTCGAGAAGGGACCGGGCCGTAGGCCGCCATTGTTCGATCGTTGCTACGTCGATCTTCGCCACTCGTGCCGCTTCATCCGCATTGATGCGATCGATGCCGCCCGCAGAGGATCGAAGATGGATTGCCACCGCCAACTGCTCCGCTAAGGCGCGCAAGGAATCGGGATCCGCCCAACTGCGCTCCCGCTCGAGCCAGCTCTCCACCATGAACTCATAGAGTTCGTAGAGTTCGGTGATCTGCTTACCGGCGACAACAAGCTCGGGCGCCAGCGCAAGCAATATGGGGCGCGTCGCGAGATCGCCCATCGACGCAACGAGAGAATTCGCCTGGCGTCGGTGCTTCCGCTGATGCCAGGGAATGCTGTGTTGCAGATACTCCTGGATCTGGCGTTCGGAGAACGCACACAGATTGATCGTCTCGAACGCGTACTTACCAAGGATCGCTTCGTTGTCCGAAACGAACTGCGCTGTGCTGGAGATGAGAACGCACTTGAAGCCGCCGCAGGCGTGCATGATTTCCCGCAGTCGCCGTTCGCGGTTCTCCATCGCGCGTGTGTCTTCGTCGAACCCGTCCAAAAACACCACGGTGTCGCTTCTCGACTTCACGTCCGCCAACGCATTCAACGCATCGAGTCGATTGAGCGACACCATCACGATCGGCACCCGCTTGCTGGCGCGTCGCTTCCGGTTCCGCTCGAGGTAGTTCAGCAGAAACGATCGTCTTGCCCATGCCGGGGTCGCCAAGCAACAGGTAGCGCCGGTCGGGGAGGGCGAGCAGTTCGTCCATGCGCGACGTCAGCGATGATGTTGCGGCTCCAGCTGGACCGGCCATGGAACAGTCTGGGTCGACGTAGTTCCGGGTGGCGTGCCGAAGGGTGTCGGCGCTGAATGAGTCCGCGTCGAAGTCCTGTTCGAGTGGGCGTCGAGTCATGTCGGGCACCATGAACCGTTTTGCGCGGCGGCGCGAGCGCGCGATGATCGGAATGCGAATTCAATCTACACCAGGAGAGGGGCATGGGCAGGCTCGAAGGCAAGATAGCGGTGATCACCGGGGGTGCGCGCGGGCAGGGTGCCGAAGAAGGGCGTCTGTTCACCGCGGAGGGCGCCACGGTGATTCTCACCGACGTGCTCGACGACGAAGGCAAGCGCACCGCGGCCGAACTTCAGGGCGGGCAATACATGCACCTCGACGTGCGCTCCGAGAAGGAGTGGGAGGCGACCATCGATACGGTCGTTGCGAAGTACGGTCGTGTCGACGTGCTGGTGAACAACGCCGGCGTCGATCTTGCGAAGCGCTTCGAGTTGACCACGCTGGAAGATTGGAACCGCGTGGTGGCCATCAATCAGACCGGCGTGTTCCTCGGCATGCGCACCGTGGCGCGCGCGATGTTCGCCGTGGGCAAAGGCTGCTCCATCGTGAACATCTCATCGGTGGCCGGCATGGAGGGCGTGAAAGGCCGCGGGGCTTACGGCAGCACCAAATGGGCGGTGCGCGGCATGACGAAGGTGGCTGCAACGGAATGGGGCGATCGTGGCATCCGCGTGAACTCGATCCACCCGGGCATCATCGAAACGCCGATGACGGCCGGGCTGCGCGCCTTCACCGACGCAGACGTTCGCGCGAAGACGGAACGCACCATTCCGCTCGGCCGCATGGGGCAGGCGATCGACATCGCGTACATGGCGCTGTTCCTCGCCAGCGACGAGTCGGCTTACTGCACGGGCCAGGAGTTCGTGGTGGATGGTGGGGTGCATCACTGAACAGTGATGCACGTTGAGGGGAGGCGGCCAATCCGATCAGTCCCGCCTCAACACGCCCGTTAGCGTCAACACCACCACGGCCGACAACGCGGTGCCCACCAGCACATATACGCTGTGCAACAGCGACCACACCCAGCGCCACGAGCCTTCCGGGGCAAAACGGCAGTACGTGTCCTGGCCGAGATTGATGAGCGGCAGCGCCACATCCAGCGCGTACTCGAACACGTTCAGCCCCGGGCACCCGTGGTCGGTGGTCACTTGCGCGAGATTGAACGGCAGCACGTACTCAACGGCTTCCGGTGGAGTTTCGAACGGCACGAACGGCTGATCGAAACCCCACACCGCCACCGAGTACATCAGCGCACCCATCAGCACGAAGATCAGAAACGACGCGATGGCCCGTCCGCTGGAATAGCCGTGGTGGCTAACGAGCATGAGCAGGTGCGGCATGACGCGTGCCCACGGCCGGTCGATGCGCGAGGCGAGCCGCATGCGGATTTTCTCCACCGCGATGGCGTCGGCTTCCTGCGTCTGGCCGTGGCGCCGCAACACGCGGCTGAGTTCTTCGTAAGGCTGTGGCCTGAACGTTTCGGCAGTAGGCTTTCCGTTCGGGAACTGGCGGCGCAGCCACGCCACGCGGCTGGCAACGAGTTCTCTCCCAACGGCGCTGCCAAGGCGCTCGTACGTGGCGCCTTCGAGTTCGAGGAAGCCGTGTGCGGGCCACCCCGTGTCGGGGCTGTCGATGATGCCGTTGATCTGCGCGCCGTTGAGCAGGACCCAGCCCTCCACCGGCTTTGCAGGAGAGTTGCGCGACGGCGGTGGCCCATTCACGTCGAGCGCGCCGATGTTCGTCATCACGAGCGTGTTGGAAACGCGCAGCTGTTGCAGGTTCATGGCCACGGGTCCGCCGCGGCGCAGGAAGTTCATATCCGGGCCTGGCGCAAGCCGCGCGCTGGTCATGAAAAAGCTGCCGCCGATGGTGGCCGAAAGGAAGTTGAGCCGCCCCGCGGCTTCGAACGGCGAATCGCCGTCACCGCCCAGAAACACGGATTCCACCCTGAGATCTTCGCAGTGCAGCGCACGGCCGGTTGGGTTGGTGAGTTTGGCGCCGCTCAAGAACAGATCGCCGACCACGCGCGATGCGGCAAGCGACACTTCGCCCAGCGCCTCGAACCGATAGCCGCGGCCCCCGCTGACATCGACGTTGCCGCCGACGTTCATCGAACGCGCGTTCAGTGCTGCATCGCCGCGGCCGTCCACAAACGCGCCTTCGAGAGACACGTCGCCCTCGACGCGCGCGCCGTCCAGCCGAACGATGCCGTTCATTGTGCAACGTGCCAGCGCGCTGGGGCTCAGTACCAGCCGCCCGCCGATACGCGCGTTGCTCAGGTGCACGGAGCACGTACCTACGTCCGCCAGCTCGCATTCGTAGTCGGTAACGCCGGTGAAGCGGGAGCCGGAAAGATCGAGATCGGCCTTCGTGGTGAGGCTCGCGCCGATGAATGCCGGCATCGTGCAATCGACGAACCGCAACGAGAGAAAGTCGCCGCCGCTCACATCCACGGGGCCGTCGAAGTGACAGGACCAGAACAGCAGCACCCCGATGCCGTCGCCGCGCTCCCGCCGCATGCGGACGCATACAACCCGCGATCTCCGCACCGCGAATGCGCAGTGCGCCATGCGCGGCTGAACAGTTTTCTTCTTTTCCCGAGATCAACGCTTCGAGAAACGTGGCGCTGAGTTTTCGCTGGGCCGGCGGGCGCGATCGAGAAATCGGCAACCACATCGGCGGCGATGCACGCGAGCAGATGACGCTCGGCTTCGGTGGCCTGAGGGGCAGCATTGGATTGGGGCGCGGTGGTCATTCCCGATCGATCGGAACGCGGTGCCTGATGATGACACAACTTATGTACACTCTGGCCGGGTACACTCTGGACCAACGAGGATCAATCACCGCTTCATTGACCGAGAGGGGAACCACCATGGCGCACGACGTCATCATCCGTAACGGCACACTCATCGACGGCACCGGTGCAGCCGGCAAGCGCGCCGATCTTGCGATAGACGGCGACCGCATCACCGCAATCGGCGCTATAGAAGGCGGAGCAGCGCTGGAGATCGACGCTGCCGGCAAGCTCGTCACGCCGGGCTTCGTCGACATTCACACGCACCTCGATGCGCAGCTCGCGTGGGATCCGAACGCATCTTCGTCGTGCTATCACGGCATCACGTCGGTGGTGCTCGGCAACTGCGGCGTAACGTTCGCGCCCTGCAAACCGCAAGACCGCGACTATCTCGCGAAGATGATGGAGTCGGTGGAGGACATTCCGGCGGCGAGCATCCTCTCCGGGTTTGCCGTGGGATTGGGAAACATACGGCGAATACCTCGCGTCGCTGTCGCGCATGAAAACCGGCGTGAACGTGGGCGGCATGGTCGGCCACTGCGCGGTGCGTTATCACGCCATGGGCGAGCGCGGGCTGGATGATGTGCCGGCGAGTGCGGACGACATCGCGCGTATGTGCGATCTCGTGGACGAAGCGATCGGCTCCGGTGCACTCGGCTTCTCTACGTCGCGCACGTTCATGCACCGTGTGCCCGACGGGCGTCCGGTGCCCGGTACTTATGCGCGCGCCGACGAAATGCTCGCGATCGGCCGCGTGCTGGGCAAACACAAACGCGGCGTGTTCGAAGCCGCCGCGCGGCTTGGCGAACGCGACAACGATGCGCTCGACAACACCCGCCGCGAAGTGGAACTGTTGGGCGAGATCAGCCGCGAGAACGGCGTGGCCGTTACGTTCGGCCTCACCGAAAGCGCGCGCCGGCCGGAACTGTTCCGCCGCGTCATCGACATCTGCGAACGCGAAAATGCGCGCGGCGCGAACCTGCGCCCGCAAACCACGTCGCGCGGCATCGGCGTGCTGTTCGGCATTCACCACCGCACGCCGTACGACCGGTTCCCGGGCTGGAAGGAACTACGCGGTAAGTCGCTCACCGAGCGGCTCGCCGTGCTGAAGCGCGACCGCGCGGAGCTGATCGCCGCGGTGGAAGAGACGGCCGACATGATGCCCGCCGAACAGCTCTACATGTTGCTGCCGAACGACGTGGCGTATCACAACGACCCCGAGCGTTCGCTGGCCGCGCACGCGCGCAGACGTGGCGTATGCGCTGTCGGGTGCGTTCATCGATCTGGCGCTCGAAACGGACGGCCGCGCGTCGTGCTACTTCGCGTTCCTGAACCAGAACCAGGACGCGGTGAAGGAGATGATCCTGAACCCCACCGTGGCGATGGGTCTTGCAGACTCCGGCGCGCACGTCGGCCAGATCATGGATGCAAGCCAGCCGTCGTGGCTGCTCGCGCACTGGGTACGCGACCGCAAAGTCATCAGCGTGGAAGAAGCCATCCGCCGCTGGACCTCCGACACCGCGGCGATCTTCGGCATCAAGGATCGCGGCACGCTGCGCGAAGGCGCGTTCGCGGACGTGAACGTGATCGACCTGAACGCGCTCGCGCTGGAGGCGCCTGAGTACGTGCACGACTTCCCGGGCGGCGCCGGGCGCTACGTGCAACGCGCGCGCGGCTACGACACCACGTTGGTGAACGGCCGTGTGTTCATGCGCGCAGGCGAGCCGACGGGCGAGCTGAGGGGCAGGATGCTCTGAGGTACGATCGAGCTACCAGTGACCTCCATAGTGCCGTCGCGGAACCGACGGCACTCTGCTCGACCGCCGAGGAAGCAACCGTCAGCAGCGCGGATAGATGCTGACCTGCGGTTCGACTTCCCAGCGCGGCACCGATACGGCCATCGCATAGCCGCAGTCGGCACAGTTCACGAGCACGGTGTAGTCGCTCGCATTGAAGCTGCCGAAATCGCCCCGAAACGTGCGCATGCCGTTGCAGCTTGGGCAGTGTTTTCGATGTTCGACCATATCGGGCTCCAGTTGAGCGCCGCAGTATTGGCGCCTTGGATATAGATGGGGCGCGCCAGGCGACATTCAAGCGGCCCGCCACGGCGATGAACCGAGCCTCCTTCGCCCCATCTCGAAGCGCCGCGGCCATCAATGATTCGGTGCGGCTGGTGGTGAAAGCGTATGACCGGGCGTTCATTCGATCGTTGTGATATTCCTCGTAGCCTGGATGCTGTCGGTGGCAGTATCGAAGACGAAGCAGTTGATGACGGAGGATGAGTGACGGACAACTGGAGAAACACGGGCACCACCATACTGCGTTACTCGTTGATGCGCGTTTTTACGAACAACCCAGGGATGGATGCCGAAGAACTGGCGATGATCGAGCAACTGGCGTTGAAGGACGGCGTAGTCGACGATCGCGAGCGCGTAATTCTTGGCCGCATGTTCGCGCGCGTCAGCGAGCAGAGTGTTCCCAGGGACGTCTGGGAAGAAATCTGTCGCTTCAAGGCGGAACACGGCATCGAGTGAATCCGTATGGAACGGTCAGCGGGTTGCTTGGGGATGCTTGCTCAGCACATACGCGGCGATGAGCAACGGTAACGCCGAGACGGCGAGCGCCCATGCAAAGCCGTTGGGAATATCCACGAGACCTGCAACCATCAGCGGTCCGACGATCTGCCCGATCGCGAACGCTGCGGTCATCGCCCCGATCAAGGGTCGAGCGTGTACCCCTGCCACGCGGCGCGCTTCCTGAATACCTGTCATGGTGTTCACCATGACGGTTCCACCCACGCATAGCGCAGCAATCGCAATGCCGACAAGGCCCGGAAGTGCGATTGGAATCAACACGCCCATGGCCATCACGAGATTGCCGGCCATCCACACGACGCGATTGCCGAAACGACGCGCGAGCGGTGCGGAAACGATCGTGGAGAGCGTTGCGGCGGCGCCGAAGAACGGCCACGCCCAACCGAACCAGTTGGGATCGGTGATCACCTGTTTCGCCATCACCGGCAGGAACGTGGCCGGAATGATGTAGCCGAGTCCGTAGGCGCCGTAGCAAAAGACCAGTCGGAAGTGCCTTCTTGCGCTGTGTGAATCGTCAGCGACGTGCGGTGCGACAGGCGTGGGTCCGTCGCCGAGGATGTGCCACACGGCCGCCGTAACGACGGCGGCGGTGATTCCCAACAGGTACCAGGCGCTGTCGGCGGATGCGCCGATACGCAGCAGCACCAGACACGCCACACCCGCGTACATGATGCCCGCACCGACGCCTGAGAAGACGGCGCCGCTCAGATGTTCGCGGGCCATCTCGGCGAGGCGCGGCAAAATCCACGCCGACACCGCGATCATCACCAGCGCGCTCGCGAGACCGGCGACACCACGCAGTATCAGCCATGCGGCGAAGTGATGATCCGCGCCCATCGCGAGCGTGCAAACGGCGATCAGGGCGAGACCGCTGCGAATGGCGGTGCGCGTCGAGATGGCGGGATGCACTGCGATGAGGCTGCCGGCGAGGTAGCCCAGATAGTTTGCGGAGGCGAGCCAACCACCTTGAACCACGGTCATGCCGTGGTCCGTCTGCATCATCGGAAGGATCGGCGTGAACGCGAACCGCCCGATTCCCATCGCGACGGCGAGAGCCGCCAGGCCGCTGACCGCTACGGCGAGGGGCGACTGAACCCGGGCTGAAGTCATCCGCTACCGGGCATCGACTCGCATTGTTGAATGCGTAGCGGTGCCTCGCATTCGACCTGCTACTGCTTCAGCTGGCCGCGTATTTCCCCGCCCTTGTGCGCATCGGTGTGCACATTGACGTAGAGCGTGCCGGCCTTCAGCGACTCGACTTGCTCGGCGGTGAGTTTGGCGCCGACCGGAATGGTCCATTCCTTGTTGCTCTTCCTGTTCAGCGTGATCAAGACAGGGCCGTTCACACCCGGCGCTCCTGCGTGAATGTGAGCTGCGGTGCCTTCGATATCTTTGGTCTTGACGCTGCCGCTGATGGCTCTGTCCGCTTTCAGCTGGAACTGAGCGGTGCCCGTTGCCTTCGTTTCAACCGGCGGAACTTCCTGCGCACCGGTCAGTTCTGCTTTGAGAGGCCCAGCAGATGCAGCACCGCAAGCCAGCGTGAGCGTGATGGCAACAATCGTTACGGCAAGTCGAGAATCGAGAAGTGTGCGGGAAACTGTATGCATGATGACCTCGGTGATTGATCGGACTAACGCAAACAAGGCGGCATCCAAACATCGCTCGAACTCCGGGGTTCGAATCCAATGGACCGATACAGCACCGCCGAGCTTATGCCAGTTGGCGGCCGAGCGCACCCGTTAGGTGCGGTGCACCACTAAAGACCCGCCCCGACCTCGTTCTTGCTGCCATCGCCGAAACGCGACAGGCGAAAGCGGGCGAGGTCGCGACGCGCGCGTTGTCGGAAAAGTCGATCATCCTTTGGCGCCTGCATCGTTTTGGACGCGCGGCTGCTTCGCGCCGGCCGACGTGCACTTGGAAATGGCACGCGCGATTCGCGGCGGCCCGATTTTGTTCTGCCGAGTGCTGGCGCGGCTCTTGCTTCGATGAATCACGGCGGACAACTCCGCAAGGGTGAATAGGAATGGCAAGGGTAGCGCCCGGTGTCGGTCCGTCGCATCCACAAGTGATCGTGCTCGTTGGCGCCACCGGCGATCTCGCGCGGCGCAAGCTGGTGCCCGGTCTGTTTCATCTGCTTACGGCCGGGTTCATTCCCAGTTGCAGGATCGTTGGCGTATCGCTCGACAATCTCGATGCCGACAGCTTTCGCACCTTCGCGCGTACTGCACTCGATGAATTCTCCACCCGCAAATTTTCGGAGGCAGATTGGCAACGCTTCGCAGCGGCGCTCGACTTCGTGCCGTTGACTGCGGGTGCAGCCGCGGTGAAGGCGGCGGTGGAAGCAGCGGAGCGCTCGTTCAACAGCGAAAGCCAGCGGCTTCACTACCTCAGTGTGCCGCCGGCGGCGGCGCTATCGGCGGTGCGGATGCTGGGCGAGGCGGGGTTGGTGGAACGCTCGCGCATCGTGATGGAGAAGCCGTTCGGCACCGATCTCGCGAGTGCGGTTTCACTGAACGCGAAGCTGCACGAGGTGTTCAAGGAGTCGCAGATCTTTCGCATCGATCACTTTCTCGGGAAGGAGCCGGCCCAGAACATCCTCGCGTTCCGGTTCGCCAACGGATTGTTCGAGCCGATCTGGAATCGCAATTTCATCGATCATATTCAGATCGACGTGCCGGAGACGCTCGGGCTCGATCGACGCGCGGCGTTTTACGAAACGATCGGCGCATATCGCGACATGGTGGTAACGCACTTGTTCCAGATACTCGCGTTCACCGCGATGGAACCGCCGACCGCGCTGGAACCCGTGTCGATCACCGAAGAAAAGAACAAGGTGTTCCGCAGCATGCTGCCGATCGAACCCGGCAACGTGGTGCGCGCGCAGTACTCGGGCTTTCGCGCAGAATCGGGCGTAGATCACGAGTCGGACACGGAGACGTTCATCGCGCTCAAGTGCTCGATCGACAACTGGCGGTGGGCGGGCGTGCCGTTCTTCCTGCGCACCGGCAAACGACTGGCCGAAGGGCAACGCATCATCTCCATCGCGTTTCGCGAACCGCCGAAGAGCATGTTCCCCGCGGGCTCTGGTGTGGGTGCGCAAGGTCCGGATCATCTAACGTTCGACCTGGCGGATGCTTCGAAGGTATCGCTGTCGTTCTACGGTAAACGTCCGGGGCCGGGCATGCGTCTCGACAAGTTGAGCATGCAGTTCGCGATGCACGACACCGGCATGATCGGCGATGTACTGGAGGCGTATGAACGACTCATTCTCGATGCCATGCGCGGCGACCACACGCTGTTCACCACTGCGGAGGGGATCGAGCGGTTGTGGCAGGTATCTGCGCCATTGCTCGAATCTCCGCCGCCCGTTCGCTTCTATGCGCCCGGATCGTGGGGGCCGACGGCGATCCACCAACTCATTGCGCCGCGCGCTTGGCGTTTGCCGTTCGAGCGCGCGTGGCGGGCGCCGAACACGACGGGCGGTTGAGCGCCACGGTTAGGCGAGCATCTGATCGAGCCGTTCGTTCACGGTCTTCTCGACGCGTGACTTCAGCGGCGTTAGCGCGAGCCCCAGCGCGATCTCGACTGCGATGTGTTCGTCGTCGAGCTTGATGGAACCGCTCGCGCCGCTTCGAGAGAAATGCGCGGTGTCGCCTTCCCAGCGACAGCGCGCCTGCAGCTTATCCTCGATTTCCCGCGCGAGACTCTCGATCTGCGCGCGTAGATCGGCGCGCGGCAGGCGGTGATTGCGCGTAATTCGAATGACCGCCATGGAGTATGTCTCGCCTGCGCTTACTTCGGATTGATGGCGAAGCCGATCTTCAGCGTGACCTGCCAGTGATCGATGCGGCCGTCTTCGAGATGACCGCGAATGTTGTCGACTTCGAACCATCGCAAGTTTTGCACGGTTTCGCCGGTGCGCGCGAGCGCCGACTCGACCGCAGCCTCGATGGACGTGCCCGACGAGCCTGTGATTTCGATCGTTTTGTACGTGTGGTCAGACATGGCGAACTCCCGGTTCATTGAAGGTCGACTTCGATGCGGCTGGCGGGACCCCAGGCCTTGCGCAGCCATGCGTCGCGTTGACGGAAGCTCTCGTATAGCGCGCGTCGGTTTGCGTCCGAGTTTGTTTCATCGGTCGCCACGCCCTGAATCGTTTGATTCACGTCATCGCGAACGGTCGTGTGTTTGGCGTTTTGAAGTTGCGACATGTTCGTTCTCCTGTGGTGCATCGATGCGATGCACGACGAGAATCTCAAGGCGGCAACGCACGCAATAGTCATGCGAGGCGCGATGAAAAGTAGGACGGTTCCTATGCCGCGAGTGCAGCCCGATAGGCTCGTTAGGGCGGCGGGATCTTATTGGTACTGGGGCTTTCTTTTCGAGGCAACGCCGTTTCGGCGTTCAGAGGAATGTCGCGGGGCTCGTTTGGGGGCGAGCGGCGACGGATGAGTACTGCCTGCGCTTTCCGACAAGGGGAGGTCACAGTGTTCCCTGACCAGCGCGCCGACGAATTGGAAGAAATCGTCGCCAGCCGAAGCGGGATCACGTGTGGGGGTGGGCGGCTTGTTTGCGTTCATGAGTTCCGTCCGGCTTACGCCGAAGTACATCACGACTAGCGGTTAGTGAAACGGCAGCGAGAAGGCAGCGATGCCGCGAGACGCCAGGCATCGTGCCTCTTTTTTTGTTGCGGACGTGCCGTCCGCGTGGCGCGGTTACGGGTGAGTCGTCGAGGTCGAATCAGACGGCTGCATGGGTTTGCCCATCGAAGAGCCGGACCCTTGCGGCGAATGACTCGAACTCATTGCCGAGGCAACTTCGTTCGAGTCGAGGCGCCCGTCGCCATTTTTGTCGGCGGCGGTGTAGTTGCTGACCCCCGCATGTGCCGCTTCGGATTTGCTCACGTAGCCGTCGTGATCAGTATCCATCGCGCTGAAGTTGGCCTTGTCGTGCGTCATCGTGGAGGAGGACGTCGAGTTGGGGCTAGAGCTCGGTTCTGTGGCCATCGCCGCACTCGCGCCCATCAGACACGCCACTCCAATGGCTATCAAATTTGCTCGTTCCATGATTTCTACTCCTGGATGGCCGCAAGACGCGGCCGGTCCGGGTGTATACACAAGATCTGTGCCACGCACCGGGCCAGCAAATCCGATGCCTCGCGAGTGTCCGTTCGGCACGAACCGCAGACCCGTTACACAGGGCGAGTACAAAGTACCGATCGGATGACCGCTGACCGTGGGTCGGTTGCGCGCGGGATAGGTGCCGGTCCGCAGAGTGGATCACCTGCGCGTCGGAGCGGCGCTTACAACCAGAGGCAAGACCGCTGAGCGCCACCGCACCTACACTCGCCCAGAACCGAGGTGTGGGAAGGTAGCGATGGACAGCGCGCCGGAAGAAATCGAGTTGGAACTCCGCCGGCTCGAGGAGACGCATGAAGAGTCTGAGCGTCGGCTGAAACAGCTGACTGAATCACGTTTGCCCACGGAGAGAGAGATCGAAGCCGCGCTGACGCTATCCAAGTCGTTGCCGGCGCTCGATATCGAGATCCGCCGCCTGCGAGCCGAACTCGCGAAGGCGAGGGCGACGGGTGAAGCGTGGGATGGATCGAAATCCGCCGACAGGTGAGAGCGCGCGCTGAGCGAAGCGCGGGGAACGCGGCTTACTGAACGCGGGGTTGTTCCTGCGTTCTGCGCTTTGTTTCCGCGCGGCAGCCGCAGTCGAGATGCTGACACCCATTCCCGTCCGCACATCCCCGGCTGCAGTAGCGCTTGCCGTTGTGCGTGACGGAGAGGGCGGTGATCTCGCACTCGCAAGCTTCGTGCGCGCAGAGTGTCTTTTGGGATTGAGTCATTGTCGCTGCGTCCGTTGACCAAAGGCGTTGGGACAGAAAGACGTGTGGGGTCCAAAAGCAATGAAAGTATCGCTACTACCTTTGCTTTTTTGTGGACCCCAACACGCGATTGCAGTTTCGCTTCAGCCCGCGGCCGTGAATAGGCGCGGATAGCCCGTCTGCGGGCCGGATTTTTCCTACAGCCCCTGAAATCTGCGGACCGCTTGTTCGCATCCCCTTCATTGAGTCGTTAGGTCGTTCACGGCGGTTGCGTAGGACGCGGACCACGTTGAGTTCGGTGCATGCGTCTGGCTGCGACACCCAGTCTGGAACCGCATCCTGTCGGCAATACGCAGGAGGATCGAACATGGCTGTTCTCACCCCTGAACTTCTACTGACGGACCGCGCCGAGATGGTGTCACCCACCGCGAGCGCGGTTTCGTGGGGCGCGATACTCGCCGGCGCCGCTGCGGCTGCTGCACTCTCGTTGATTCTGCTGATACTCGGCACCGGTTTGGGTCTGTCGTCGGTTTCGCCGTGGGCGCAGGCGGGCGTCACCGCTGCGACCTTCGGTGTATCGACAATTCTGTGGATCACGTTCACCCAAATCGCCGCATCCGGGATGGGCGGCTATCTCGCCGGCCGCCTCAGAACCAAATGGGCCTCGGTGCACACCGACGAGGTTTACTTTCGCGATACCGCCCACGGTTTCCTATCGTGGGCGATCGCATCGCTAGCCACTGCCGCGCTTCTGGGTTCGGTGATCGGTTCGATCATAGGAACCGGCGTTCAGGCAGGGGCGTCGGCCGCCGGTAGTGCCGTAACGGCTGTGGCTGGCGCGGGTGCCGGCGCAGTTGCAGCGGAAGCGCCGAAGATGGAAGCCGACGGTGGCCCGATGGGTTATTTCGTCGACGCTCTGTTCCGTAAAGACCCTGGCACGCCTTCGGCCCCCAACCCGCTGGCCGGTGATGTGGCAGCGCCCCCGAGTGTGCCGGTTGGCGAAACCGCGCCGCCGCCGTTCGCAGAAGTGGGCCGCATTTTTGCGAGCAACGCCGGTGCAGACGCGTTGCCTGCGGAAGACCTCCGATACCTCGGTCAACTCGTTGCGCAACGCACGGGAATGACGCAACAGGATGCGGAGAAACGCGTTGCCGATACGTACGCGCGCCTGCAGGCGAAGCTGATTGAAATGCGCAACGCCACAAAAGCCGCCGCAGACGCGGCGCGTAAAGCATCCAGCTACGCCGCATTGTGGCTGTTCGTCTCGCTGTTGGTCGGAGCGTTCGTTGCCAGCCTGGCTGCCACTTTCGGCGGCCGTCAGCGCGACCTCTGATCGGAACTCAACCCATTCTGTTGGAGAAAGAAGATGCGCTCGATACTGCTGTTTTTCCTCGGCGTTCCTATTCCCATCATCATTCTGATTGCGCTGTTTGCGCACTGACCAAAACGAATCTCAACATCAAGCAAGGAAGCACCATGAACATTGCAGCAAAGAAGTCATCTAAGAAAATCGTGAAGCCGCAAGACGCGACCGCGATGTTGCGCGCCGATCACAAACTGGTGAGTGGTCTATTCGCGCAATACGAGAAGACACATTCGACTTCGAAGAAGAAGCAACTCGTCGAAGAGATCTGCACCGAACTCTCGGTGCATGCTCAAGTGGAGGAAGAGATCTTCTATCCCGCGGTAAAGGAAGCGCTCGACGATCACGAGTTGGTGCCGGAAGCGGCCGTAGAACACGCTTCGCTAAAAGCACTCATCGCGGAAGTAGAGGGCGTTGAACCCGAGGGCGAGATGTTCGACGCGAAGATCAAAGTGCTCGGCGAGTACGTCAAACACCACGTCAAGGAAGAGCAGAACGAGATGTTCCCCAAGGCGAAGGCAACCGATCTCGATATGAAGGAACTCGGCGCGAAGATCGCCGCACGGAAGGAAGTGCTGCTCGGAAAACGGGCGCAAGGTTGAACTGGTTTGTTTCTCTCGGCAAGGAGTGCACGTGAACATAGAAAAGCAAGGCAATGCGGAACTGACGCAACTCGGCGGACTGATTGAAAACATGTCCGTTGCGATGCTCACCAACATCCACGGCGACGGCGCGCTCGTCAGCCGGCCCATGTCGCCGCTCGAGATGGATGCCGACGGCGTGATCTGGTTTTTCGTCGATGCGACGACGACCAGCAACGCACGTCTGAAGGCGGTCAACCTGAGTTTCTCCGACGAAGGCGCCGGAACCTATGTGTCGATCTCCGGCCGTGGTGAACTGGACATGGATCGCGAGCGTATGCATCGCTTGTGGACGCCAAGCGCGAAGCCGTGGTTCCCCGATGGTCCTTCATCGCCCGACCTCGCGTTATTGAAGGTGGTGCCGAATGCCGCCGAGTATTGGGATGCGCCGCATGGCCGTATGGTGCGGATGCTGGTGATGGCCGCTGCAATTGTTACCGGAGAGCCTCTCGTGACAGGCGACCACGATACGCTCACCGATCTGTCGGATGCCTCGTCAAAACGACATTTCTGACGACACGAAAGAGGGGCATCCCATCCCGCGTGGGACAAGCCTTCGAAGCTCTCGTCGACGGTCGAGACGGATTGAGGCAGTTGCGCGTGCATGGACCTCATCGGACTGGTGCAATGGCCGGCCATGATCGTGACGATTGCGGCCGCGTGGCTGATCGCGTCTACCCAGCGCGGTAGACGCAATGCCGGGTTCTGGTTGTTCCTGCTCAGTAACGTGTTGTGGGTGGGTGTGGACCCTGCACGTAGATGCGCCGGCGCTGATCGCACTGCAGGTGGGCCTGGCGACATGAACATCCGTGGGGCGTTGAAGACAGAGACGGCTGGGTAGCAGACGAGCGATGTTTCGCAATAGCGTAGAGAGGAAGGAGAGGAGGACGCCCTCGAACTTGAGGCCTACGCTTATGGAGCGCTGGAGTCGCGCCGGTGTCTCAGATTGCGCATCGCGACTTCGAGGAGGTCGGCCCGCGCGCGCTCCGAGTTGTAGATCGCGTAACTGGTGTTCGTGCTGTGCAAACGACGGTGCACCAGTACTTCAGGTAGCACCTGCTTCACGACACCGGCGCGCTCTGCCCGCGAGAACCAGTCGGTGTCTTCGCTGAGGCGCAACGATTCGTCGAACAGGCCGACGCGGTCGAACACCGCTCCGCCTGGCCATCAGGCACTGGCAGACATAGCCGGCGTGAGGTTCGGTGTAGCGCTGATCCACATGTGCCTGTTCGTGCTGCAACTCCGGTGCCCAGAAATTCCGAGCGTGAGTGATGCAGATGGAGAGATCCGGCTGTCGGGCAAATGCGTCGCATTGGCGCTCGGTTTTGTCCGTGGCCCACAAATCGTCAGCGTCGAGAAACGTGATCAGTTCGCCATGCGCGAGCTGCAATCCGCGATTGCGTGCTGCCGCGGGCCCCCGGTTCTCCTGTGTCACAAGCTGGGCATACCTGCGATATTTCGCCGCGACTTGCGCCGATTCGTCTGTCGATCCGTCGTCGACCAGAATGATCTCGTTAGGAACCACGGTTTGAGCCAACACGCTGTCGAGCGCTTCGGCGAGATACTTCGCGGCGTTGAAGACCGGAATGACACAGCTGATCGTGGGGCGCATCGGGAGCGATGTCGCTAATCTCAATTGCGCGCGGCAGGACCGGTTCCAAGTCCCGGCAACGGCGGATCGAGGGCGAACATCTCCGCCATGTCCGTGAATTTCTCCAGTGTCGGTGCCGCATACGGCAGACGATCGGTCTGATTCCAACAGGAACGTTCGTCGCCTGTCTTCCCCTCGGTTGCGATGGTCAGCGACCTTTCGTCGCATAGCGCTTGGCACAGCTTCATGACGTCCGCCTCGAGTTGAGGCCGATCGGCGTCGTAGGTGGTTGCCAGGGCTCTAACGATGTCGTCGAGGGACATCCTCTTCTCGATCAAAGACCAGATGAAGCCGCCGGTCGCCGGGCATGCTGTAGTACGTGCCGGTCGCAAGGTTGATGAGGATTGCTTCGCCATCCATCACCTTTGCAGCCACCTGTTGTTCATTGGGTACCACGAAGCTCGACAACGCCAGCATGGTTATGCCTCACGAAATGCAATGGAAGGAATGGAGGATGGCTGCTTGCCGGGGTCACTGCGCTCCGCCGTCGAGGCGATCCGCCAGTGTGCGCACCACATCCGGAATGAGATCGACGCGCCGGCCCAGTTCGAGCCAGTAGCTCGGCACAGCCTGCACGAGTTCGACCAGGCGCTCGAAGGCCGCGCGATTCGGCCTTGGCAACTGCATCACCGATGTCGGGGCGATGGCTCTCAGCGTTTCGGCGCGCGTTGCGGGTCGAAACGTGGTCAATTCGGAATCGACGACGCGAGGCAGCGCGATTGCGTCAATGCTGCTGCGGGTCTGCAGACAGCCGGGAAACGCCTCCGTAAGGTAAAGGACGCACTTGTCTTCGTAGGGGTAGTTCGGCGGATGTGAAAACCGTTGTAGATCCGGGAAGCGCTTGAGGTGATCCACGTTCGAGAAGGCAGGACGCATACAGACCATAGCCGACGAAACGGTCGCCGTTTACGCCCAGACCAATGAAGTCATCGCCGAGATACTCGAGTCCGCCGCGAAGGCACGAGATCGATGACGTGGATTTTCCTGCGCCGCCGTTGCCAACAAACAGGATGCCTCGTTCGCGATGACGCACGAGTCCGGAGTGAATGAACTGGACGCCGCGATCCTCGAGCCACGCGGACAGCATCTTGTGGAATGGCCGTGCGCGTTCATCGAGATTCAGACGAGAAGCGCTATCCACAAAGCCGACGATGCGGTTCGCGCTCCGGTCCAACCACGTGGCGCCGTGGAGACGCTCTTCGCCGATGAAGAGACCGTCGTCGGATGTCTTCATCAGGATCGGTGGCGCCGATGCATCTGGCGTTGGCCGCTGCGAGACCGACACGCCCGTTGCCTGTACGTCCCACACGTCGATGGTGATCTCAGGAAGGGATGCTGCGTCGGCGGTGACGCGCAGGTGACCCATCGCGGTGGTAATGATGTCTGCCCATTCGTCACCGACCGCGTGCACGCGTAGCGCGTGCCCGGCGATGCGCAGATCCGACCGATGCACGCGATGTGCGGCGGCTGCGCGGTCGAAGTCGTGCGCCAAACCCGCGAACGGAACCCGTTCGGGCGCAAGAATCTGACGGTTCGGGTCGGGCGCCGAAGAGGACATTGGGAAGGCCGGTGGAAATTGAACCGGAGTCTGGCACAAATCAGGAGCGACGGAGCCGACCGTTACCAACACATTACAAAGGTCTCTCGTCTTACTCGCAGCCGGCTACGGCACAGTAGCCGGTATGCAAAAGCCCCTGCGCGTCAGCTGTGTGATTCCCGTGTTCAACGGCGAGCGGTATCTCGCGGCTGCGATCGCATCCGCTCTCGCGCAGACTTCGTCGCTACTCGAGATCATCGTCGTCGACGATGGTTCGACGGATGCAACACGAAGTGTTGCCGAAAACTGCGGTGCTCTCGTGTCGTATGTGCACCAGGAGAACGCCGGACCGTCGAGCGCGAGGAATCGAGGCATCAGCCGGGCGTCGGGCGACTTCGTCGCCCTTCTGGATGCGGATGATCTATGGCGCCCGTACAAGATCGCTCAACAGGCCGCCCGCTTCGACGCGCAACCCGCATTGGCGATCAGCTCCGGGCACATGTGCAACTTTGCGTCTCCGGATACCGCCGTGCAGCCTTCCGCTCGGCGGCGCACCGGAGCCGAACCTCAGTTCGTCATTCATGGCCCGTCGTTCACTGTTCGATGAAATCGGCTTGCTCGATGTTTCGCTGAGGCATCGCGATCTACATGAGTTCGTGCTGCGTGCGACCGACACCGGACACGTCGTCGAAGCGCTGCCGGAAGTCCTGGTCGATCGACGTGTACACGATGCGAACATGAGCCATAACCGGAACGCCGAAGGTGAACTCGAGCTGCTTGCGATTGCACGCGCGCGCATCGCGCGCCGCCGCAACTCCCGGGCATGAACGCGGGTCGGCTTTCACAGGTATCGAGAGCCACTGCATGCTACGACCTCGCGCTGCAGAACACGCTGCCGACGCACCCGCAAGACCTGCTGTTGGCAGCATGTTTGCGAGAGCCGCCGGTTGCGTCGGCGGCGTGGAGGGATTTCGTTGCGGTCGTAGGCGACCCAAAGCGAGTTTTTCGAACGCAACGGCACGGGCCTCAAAGGATTGCTGCCATTCGTCGAATCCCGATTGGCCGCCAATGCAATCAACGCGGGAAAGAGCTTCCATACCTACGCGCGCGTCGCGTCGGTACGCGAGGCGCTGCGAAGTCGGATCTATCTGGAGATCCTCGGTGGAGTTCTGGGCGCTTTCGACAGGAACGGCGTGTCCAGCGTGCTGTTGAAGGGTGGCGCAGTTTCGGCAACCGTGTATCCGCAACCATCGACGCGACACAATCATGCGATCGACCTGTGGGTCAGCGCCGAGGCGATGTCGCGCGCGAGCAGCGTGCTCGAGGCAGAGCAGTTCGTTCCTGAAGTGCCAGGTCCGGGTGCGGCAAGCCATCGGAGTTTCCGTCATCGCAGCGGGCTTGCACTCGCGCTGCATTCGAAGCCGTTCTACCTGCCGCACTTCGATCTGCCCCTCGAGGAAGTCGTCGGGCGACTCCAGAGCATCAGATTGGGCGAAGAGTCCGCGCGTGTGCTGTCTCCCGAGGATTGTCTGGTTCATGTGTTGGGCCATTCGATGTATTCCCGGTCGCGATCCAATCTGCGCTGGGTCTGTGATGCGTATTACCTCGTGCAAAGCAATCCCAAGATGGCATGGGACGTGGTTGTAGAGACGGCGACCCGCGCGGGACTGATGCTGCCGGTTCTCGTGCCGCTTCGTTGGCTGAAACAGACTCTCTCCCTACCGATACCAGAACCGGCACTCGATGAGCTTGCGCGTCGCGGGCGCCCGGATGGCGTTCAGGTAGAAGGCATCTACTCGGCGCTTCTACATACATCGGCGTCGCCGCGCATGGCGTTTGGATGGACTCGCGGAAGCTGGCGAACGGCGTTGGGTTTCGTCAGGTTCTGCGTGGCGCCTTCGCCTCGATACATGCGTTGGAGATACAACGCGCCGCGATGGAAGTTGCCGTATCTCTACGTTTCACGCTTGTTGCGATTCGCCGCTCGAAAATTGGGCCGTGCGACCCCTCGATGGCCGGGTGGTGCCGCGCCGAACGTTCGAGCAGTGAATTGAAGAAGTCGAAGCAGCTGATCGCCTCATGCGACCCCGAACTGGCGTGCGTGTGTCTTGCTGCACGTACGCAGTTCGGCGCGACTGAAGCGCTGCAACTCGCCTCGCTGGTCCGCGATGGGCTCGACTGGCCGGTGTTTCTCGCGCAGTTGGAACGACACTATGTCGCACCGCTGGTTTTGCGCAGCCTGAACTCCATCGGTGGTGCAGGCCTTCCTTCGCGAGTGCTCGAGACGATACGTGTGCGAACACGGATTACGGCTTGGAAGAGCGAGCTCTTTGCGGCCGAACTGGCGCGGCTCTTCAAGCTGTTCGAACGTCGCTCGATTCAGGTGATCAACTACAAAGGTGCAGTTGCGGCCGGGCAGTTCTACGGAGCAGTCGCGTTGCGCAACTTCAACGACCTCGACTTTCTCGTGAGACGCGCCGACCTGACGGCGATCGTCGCGCTGCTCGAGGAGGAGGGGTACGCCAACTCCAGCCAGTTCACCGCTGACCAGTTCGATCACGTGGTCGCCGAATTCAAGGAGTTCGTGTTTCGTCGCGGCGAATTCTCGCTGGAACCGCATTGGTCGCTGACCGGCAAACGCTACCCCTTCGATACGGATTACGAGGGGTTCTGGAAACGCGCAGGAACCTGGAACTTCGACGGCGTCGCGTTGCGCGTTTTCGCGCCAGAAGACGCATTGCTGGTGCATTGTCTGGTCGGGCGCAAAAGGCCGCTGGCAACGGTTGCAGATGGTGTGTGATGTGGCGGAATGCGTGAGGGCCATCCCCGACATGGATTGGTCGCGTGTGAATGAGATGGCCAGAGCCACCGGTACCGTGCGCATTCTCCACCTCGGACTGCTTCTCGCCGCTGAACTATCGGGCGCGCAATTGCCAGACGATGTGGAAGCAGCGGTTCGTAGGTCCCTCAGGTGGCGAGACTCGCGCGAACAGTGCTGAGTTCATGGAAGGTGCGGGCGGCGCAGCGTCGCTTCTTGCCAGACTCACCGAGCATCTTTTCGCCGATGCTGTTCCGGCAGCGCGAACGCTTTAAAGATCGTTGGCGCTACTTGTGGCGCACCACTACAACACCGTCAGTGCTGCACATGGAGCGCTTGCCGCTGCCAAAGTGGTTGTACCCGGTCTATCGCGTGGCAGTGCCGTTCCATGACTATGTGCTGGTGCCGCTGCGAAGGCTCGTGTTCCAAGGCAACGTTTCGCCGCCGAAACCATGACCACGAAGTTCGTGATTTACGGACAATCGCGGTCAGGCAGTACGCTGCTCGTAGAGCTGATCAATACTCATCCCGACGTACAGTGCGACGGAGAGCTGTTCAATGAAGACGCAGCTCGAATCGGCAACCGCGTGCTGCTGAGTCTGGTCAAGAGCGTTTCCAATTCCATATCTGATACACAGGCGACGTCGCGCCGCCGCAAAGGCGTATGGGTTCAAACTGCTCTTCTACCACCTGCCCAGAACGCGTCAGGTGATGAAGATCCTCGCTTTGACGGGTTGGAAGTTCGTTCATGTGTATAGGAAGAACATCGCGCGTCAGTCGCTATCGAACATCGTCGCCGAGACTTCGCAACGTTGGCACAAGCGTGGCGACGATGCCGATGACCCGAACGGAATCCAGGTCAGCGTTGCACAGCTGCAGCGGGAGATTGAGGTCCGACAGCGCTGGCGCTCGAGGGAAAACGATCTCATCAGGCGTATCGATCACCTCGATCTGTGTTACGAAGACGACCTCGAGCAGGCTGCCAACTGGCCGGCGACCGCAGAAAAGCTATCGAGGTACCTGGGTCTGGCGCCGTTCAAGCCGGGCAATGTGACGCTGAAGAAGATCGTTCGCGGAGCCGAGGACAACCTGATCGAGAACTATGCGGAGCTGAACCCTCTTCTGGAATCCGGCGACAATTCCTCTGGCTGCGCAGGCGTGTGCGGCCGGTGGTGAACCAACGACCCGCGGATTAACAAGGCGACGTCGTGCTGGGCACAACCGACACGTTGTTCAAAGCGAGTTAGGCCGGCACCAAACTTGGCGTTGACCGTCGCGCTGCCGCTGTCGTTTCGCCGATCACGGACCTGCGCGCACATGCGCCGGCTGATTCACAACGAGCGGGCCGAATTCCCCTGTGATAGATCGCACCTCGTTCGTTCCGTTGGCGCGTTGAATCAGCTTCGTCGTGTCATACCGTTTGGCGACGGTTGGGACAAGGCCGCGACGCTTCAGCGTATGCCGACTGATGCCGTTGCGTCTGGAGTCAGCGCGTGCCACCTGTATTCATGACGAACTCAACATCTGCTTCCCCTTCGTTTGGCTGTTGTGCATACTCGAGCCGATCCGCGAATGGGGCCGTCTGGAAACCAGCCGACAGACGTAGGTGGACACTG
This sequence comes from uncultured Gammaproteobacteria bacterium, assembly GCA_963822125.1. Classification (GTDB taxonomy): domain Bacteria; phylum Pseudomonadota; class Gammaproteobacteria; order Pseudomonadales; family Azotimanducaceae; genus DATJGR01. The sequence goes on from CAWGGQ010000002.1 coordinate 156,193, forward strand.
CGTCTATCACCCTTCGCGTCGCCCACGAGGTTGGAAAGCTAATGAGCGGTTAGGCCGACCACTTGGTCCTCGTAGTCGTCGGCGCGGGGATGCACACGCAATAGTCGCATTGAGCTCCCGTGCAAGTTGAGGCGCCCAGCTGAGTTGCTTTCGTTCACCCCTTAGCCATCTCGGTGGCGTACCGATACGGAGTTCCTTATGGTCTGCAAGAATTCTGCCCTGCGCTTGCTGGTTGTAGCGTTGGCCCGCACGATGCCCGGCGTCGCGTTGTTGGTGATCGTCGCGGGTTGTTCAGGCGCCGGCGATACGTCTGACGTTCCTCAGAGCGTCGCCGACGCGTGGCCGGCGAAGTGGTGCCAGGCCGAGCCGGGAATCATGAAGGAGCAACTCGTGGCGATCATGGGAGCGCCGACCGGCACTTCTGCCACAACTATGTCCTGGTCCGCACACCAGTTTCAGTTCAATGCATTTCTCGATCCCGACGGAACCGTAAAGCAACTCGACACCAACACTTACTCACTGAGCGAATCGGAAAAATCGGCGCTCCAATGCGATAACGTCAGAACGAAAGAGTCGGTGGCGTCGCGGGCTGCCGCTGAACCCGCGCGTAACTTGCCGAGCGCTTGTTCGCTCGTATCGGCGGCCGAGATGTCGGCAATCCTCTCTGCATCGGTGCGCGCAGAAGCGAATGGCGAGTCGAAGTGCATCTATACGCCGACCGCGGAAGTCGGTCCCCACGTCGAGTTCTCGGTCGATTGGGGTGACGGCGAGGGGGCGATGGCCGGCATTGGGATGGCCACACAGCAGGAACCGGGACTGACCAGTCCCTACGACGGAATCGGCGACCAGGCAGTGGCAGTCGGTCCGGCACTGATGATTCGCACCGGCGAAGACCTGGTGACCATTCTGTTTTCGGGAGTCGAGGATGCTCCCGTCGCGGCAAGGAAAATATTCGACACCGCCAAAGCGAAAATGTAATGCGCGGTCCGCGGTCCGGTTTCGCGTTCGCTGCGTTCGGCTCTACGCACCTTGCAAAGCCGCAATCACTTTTCTCGACGTGTCCGCGTTCTTCGGGATTTCTTCAATCAAGCGCGAGCTATCCGGCGCGCTTACTCGCGCGGTGGCAGTAAATGTGGCCTCGTCACGGGTTACCACATCGATGGCGCCCGGTTGACGACAGGTGGTTATGGCGAGTCGTCGCCGCAAGCCAGGAACGAAACGCCGGAAGGTCGCGCGCGCAATCTTCGCGTTGAGCTCCGGCGCGAATAGGCCACGACTAAATTTGTGGCGAAGCGCCCCTCAGCCATCTCGGTAGCTCACTTACATGGAGTCCTCTATGGTCATCAAGAACTCACTCCTACATCGATTTTCGGTAGTGGCTTTGGCTAACACGATGCTCGCGATCTCCTCTCCAGCCGTCGCGGTGGAAGATCCGCAGACGACCGCACACTTTATCGAGGTTGAGCGTCGCATAGACGAACAAGACCGGCGCACCCAGACGTTTCTGTCAGCTCAAGGCGATCTCATCGAAAAGCAGCGCGCAGACTTCAACGACCTTTCTCTTCAGGTTGAGCAGCAGCGACAGGACATTTCTATTCTGAAGTCGGAAGTGGAACTTCTAAAGCAAGACGTAGCTGACCTGAAGGCGCGACAGAATACAGACCCAGGGAAACAAGCGCCGCCTGGACAGAACCGGGATCCCGCCAAACCGGCCGACGGTGAGTCGCTGTCGCTTCGCGCACCATTCACCGTGAAGGATGCGTCGGGCCGCGTCATCTTCAAAGTCGACAGCGTCTCTGGGACGATGCCTCGCGCGGTCATCGGCAATCCCACTGGTAGTCGCGTAGAAATAGGTCTCGGTACCGAAGGTGCGGCCGTGATTGGCCTCTACGATGCGTCCAACAAGCCCCTCGCGGCGCTCGTTGGCAATCCGACTGGCAGTTACCTGCGTGTGAAAGACGACGAGCAGTCGGCTAGCCTCGGTAAGGTCGAAGGCGATGGATCGGGCCTGTTCCTTCGCAAGGACGGCAAGGAATACAGCGAAGTCTCCGTTGGAAAAACCGGTCTTGGCATCGTCAGGGTTTTCGGTGCGGATGGAAAACCCGTAGGCGGACTGTTCGCGGGCACCGACGGGGGCGGGCTCGCATTGACCGGCACGGGTGGCGGCAAAAGCGCGGTGAGTTTGTCCGTGGCGCCGAGTGGGGGCAAGGTGCGCGTCTATCCGGTGGGCGGCGGAACCGCGCGCGCAGAGTTGATCGCCGACGGCGCGACAGGCGCATTGAACATCTTCGATATCGACGGCGCGACTGCAGCCAACCTGGCTTCGGTGGAATCGAAAGCCGGATTGTTGGAAATCGCCAACGGAAATGGCCAGATCGTCGTGCGGGCCGGAGCACAAAAGGACGGCCGGGGAAAGGTAACCACGGGTCCGATCGAGGGCGCTTTGGCAGGCTCGATGGGTGGCGGATTGGAGCCGGCCGCGACGATAGTGGGTCGGTTGACGGGGAAGTAGTCGGGTCTCGCTCGACTGCCAGGGCGCTTTGGTGATTCCGGATCGGAACTCCCGAAGAATTCAGTGAGCGCTCTTCGGTTGGCCGCAGTCGAGCACGAGTTCAACGCGTCGGTTCCGGGCTCGACCTGCCAATGTGTCATTGCTCTCGAGTGGCCGGCGCGCACCCCAACCCTGGGTCGATACATTCGCGCCGTTGATCGCGTAATCGCGCTCCAGGGCTGCTTTCACCGCGGCCGCCCTGCGTTTGGATAGGTCGTCGTTGTACGCGTCGCCGCCGATGTTGTCGGTATGTCCTTCGATGCTGATGTGTCGCGAGGGCGCTTTGCGGATGATTGTCGCGATTTCCTCGAGCGCTGGCTTCGATTGCGGTTTCAGTGTCGCCTTGTCGAAATCGAAATAGATGCCCGGGACTTCGACGCGACAATCCTTCGCGAGCGCGCCGTCCAAAGCGGTCGACTGCGCCACCGGGAAGTCGACTCGCACGACTTCACGCGCAAAGTCCGCCTTGAATGGAAAAGTGCCGCCCCGGGGTCCGTAAGCAATGCGCAATGAAATCGGATGCCGGGGATTGTCGAGGATGTAGTGTTCGAACGGGCGCGTTGCTGTGCCGGCGGTCATCTGCCCCGTCGCAAGAATTGCGTCGAGCACGACGCGGTGCCCATCGATCAGTACGGGAAAAGGCTTGCGCTCGGCATCCAACGCCAACGTACCTGATATCGAATCGCGATTGGCGAAATTGCGAAATGAGTAAGCTGCGCTGCCCTTAGTCAGTAGGTCGTGAGTGATGAGTAGCGATGGACCTAGGGCTGTCGTTCCGGTCAAGACCTGCGGGTCCGACGAAAGGAAGCCGAGCACCTGCAATCGCGAATTGGCGAGATCTTCTGCAAGCACCAGGCGTGGGACAGTCACTTGTCGTCGCTCTCCAGACTCATCAACAGCGTCGATGAATGCGCTCTGGCTGATGCCCTTGCCGTCGACCGCAGCGATCTTGACGATGACTTCATAGTCGCCCTGGGCGATGTGGTCGTTGAGTTGCGCTTGTTGGGGTGGCCCGCTGCTGTTGCTGACGGCTATCACGACGGTGACGCCTGGCGTAACGGGGAAATCAGCCGGCTCGGCACCTGCGGACCCGGCGAACAGAAGGCACCATAAAGAAATCGTTCGCACTAGTAGTGACGGCCATTCAAGGCCTGCGCTGCCGCGCAGGCGCTGCGATGCGAACCGCGCCATGCGAAAAGCGTCAGATTGACGAAACATCGAAGATGGTGCGACGCGATGCATTAGGGTCCCTGGTGTGCCGTTGAGTAGGAGCATGATCCAGCTGGGTGCGTTTGACGAGCGATGGTTTCGTGGAACTCCGTTTGGGCACCACATGCGTTGGCAGCTAGTAGGTATTGCGCAGTCACACCGGATCGAATCGCTCGCCGGCGTCGTCGCTTATTCGTGCTCGGTCGATCGCTTCAACTGACGCAGGAGACGCAACGTATCGCCCTGGATGGGAGGTGGTATCGAATCTGTTCTTCACCCGCCGGGCCTTCAGGCGCGCCTTCGTGAAGGCGATGTCTTTCCTTCACTCTAAGCCCATGGCGGTTGGCCATCAGGATCAGGGTCTGGTCGCGCACCGGATTTCGACTGATCTTGGAGCTTGCCACGAGCATTTGTCCGACTTCGGATTCGGTCAGGTATTTAAAGGACTACGGTTTGACCAAGGAACTTTCGCCTGAGGAATTGGAGACGGCGAAAGGACGGCTACTGCCGCCGACTGATTAGAGGAACTCGCGCAATGGGCTCATCTGGAGAAGACCAATCGAACTGGTACGCGGAGGAGACATATGAGGGTCTGCGTCCAGATTTCGTTGAATGCCATGCGTTTTGTGGTGTTCTCGAACGGAGGTGGGGCAGTTGCACCACTGGCGTTCCTTGGTCAGGCGCGGGAGCCCGCAGTGGGCTCGCGTGGCGTACCAAGTGCGATGGGTTTATTCATTGGAGGGGTGGTACTTGGAGGATTGGCGCACGCTCTGCGTGATATGAGACAGCTAACAGTTTTGCTAAGGGTGACTCATTGAGTCTAGAGAAGATTGACTCCGCCTGTTGGACTCGAACCAACGACCCGCTGATTAACAGCCCTTCGATCTACGCGCTGCAACCCGGCAATGCTAAGTGTTCGAGACCGTTCGAGGCCGCGTCTCACGTGGGCTCGGGCAGAATTGAGTACCTCTCGGATCGGAACGCGTTAAGACCTAGCAACGATCGCGGGTGTACGACACGGAGTACCACGAAGCTGATCCGCCCGCCTCAACCGAGATGGTGGCGCTTCAACACGTGAGATGAGAGTGCTTATGAGACGTGTGGCCGAAAGCGCGCACCTACATGTCGCAGGAGAGGCTCAATCAAGAATCGCCCGTCGAGAGATCTTCAGGTGAAGGTGGAGACGTGACTTCTATACCCGTGATTGGTGTCAGCTCAACCGCCATCTTCCGAATGTGTGCACGCCAACGTGAACCCCAGCCGAGGTCGTTCACCAAAGCGCGATAGCGCGGATCTGCCAGCACACCCGGGGCGAAATAGACTTCGTTGCCCGGAGCGAACTCCCAGTAAATCGGGACAAATGCGGGTTCCATCTGACGCCAGTATTTCACGCCGCATTCAACGTCGCCGAGCAGAAAACAGACAGTACCGCGCAGTGCATTAGTCGACCGAGTATCCGCGAGTGTCTGTTCTAAGGCGGCACTTCCGGGCTTGATGTCGCCTCGCAACGTTGCCAACCAAACGGCCGCACCGTATCCCCAGGCCTCGTTCGTCCGTTCTAGTCGCGTGAGGTAAGCTTCCGCTTCGGCAAAACGACCCAGCTTTGCGAGAGTTCGAACTAGACCGAAAAGCGACGCGGTCGCGTCCGGGTGCTGTTCGACGTTGCGCTTCATCAACTTAGCTGCGTCATCGAAGTTCCCCTGTCCCTCGGCATGCGTTGCATAATTCTCCTGCGAGCTGGTCACCCACCCACTCTCTCCAGCCTGATGCGCGAGCTCGATGCATCTCTCGAGGTATTGCCGGCCTTCCGCAAAGAGCCTTGCGCCAGCCAACAGCCGCGAATATCGGTTGAACCCCTCAAAGCTCTTGCGGTTTCGAATAATTTCGTTGCGCCATTGCTCCTCGGCGTCATATGCACTGCCGGCGGACATCTCCTTATAGAGGCGGTCAAGGACCCCCTGTGCCTACTGCGTCGATGGATGCAGCGCTGGCTTCTCGTGCGAGTTCTTGCACTGACTGTCGAAGATGCTCGCGATGTGCCGTGTCCGTCGGTGTGATGAATAGCGTTTCGTAGACGGACGCCAGCGACAGATACGCGTACCTTAACTTCGAATCCTGCCGGATCGCCTCACGGAAGTGCTCGGCCGCTTGATTCTGCGATTCGGGCGTCTGGATCGCTTGGAACGTGTCGCCTTCACGCGCGAGTCGATAGGCGTCAACGTTTGATGTACCCCAGTTGCGCATCTGCGCCAATCGATCTTCATCGAGCAGCACTGCCAGATCTTCGGTCGCGTGAACGACGAGCACGTCCAATAGGGTCAAGCGCGCCGAGGCCGGCTCGTCGAAGCGCTCGTGATGCGCCAGATCTTCAGGGTGGGCGGGAGTGAACGACAGAGACGCACTCAAACGACCTCCAGCCTCGGCGAGTTGCACCTGCACCGCATAGGCTGCATCCCACGCGTTGGCGTCCTCGTTGGCGCCGTTCGTCAAGCCAACGCGGTTGATCCGGGCAACGCTCGCGGTTCCGAGAGATCGAAAACGGGCGACAACTTTGTCTCTAATCGTGTCGAGGTCCCGCCGATCCTGTTCAGTGGCTATCGACGACGCGTCCGTTAGGAGGACGGCAGATCGCTCGCCAATTTTGATCACGATCCCGTCAACGTTCTTCGTGAGGTAGAGCGCGAGTAATGCCACTCCTAAGAAGGTTAAAGAAGACCACATGCGATCCAGGTGAGCGAGGTTCGCGTAACTACTCGCACATCGCGGCCCATTGCAGGTTCTATTTCGTGGCGCGAGTGCCCATTCGCCGCGGCGACGTCCTTCGTTGGTCCGGCGCCGTTGCTCGATTCGAACGCACTACCGGTGCGAGTAACCGGTATCCACGTTTTGGAATCGTCTCTATAAGCGCTCCGTCCTCGCCGAATGCATGACGGAGTTCCGCTGCGATCTTGTGGACGGCGTTCGGCGACGTTACGGAGCGCGGCCAATGATCTCGGAGCAGTTCCTCCAGTGTGACAACTTCGCCCGATCGGTCCGCAAGATGGCCAAGTACCGCCATCGCACGTGGCGTGAGCCTGATGATTGATCCGTTGTGAGAAAGCTCGCAGGCGTCGGGATCAACTAACCGTTCGCCTAGCTTGAACTTCGTTGTCACGTTGCTTTGCTCCCCATCTACTTTCTAGCGTCTGGCCCTCCCCAGAGCAAGCAGCGCCATACGTATCACGAGAACCCTTTTGAGAATGAATTGCGAATGAGCTTAGAAGGAGTTCGGACTTGGGAACCATGTAACCTCGACCGGGATTGAACCAAGGCACCCGAATCGTCAGGAGAGAGCAGACCCAGAAAACATCTGGGTAAACGGGTGCTGCATTCGGGTTGGGGTGAATCCGTCGTGTCGAAGGCAGTGAGGCGACGTTTTGCGTGGACCATGACGGTGTTGCTAGGCACGTTGTGGTGCCCACTAATGCTGGCAGCAAAGTCTGTGCCGCCACCGCTGCACTGGCGTAAACGCGTCGGAGATGCGTTTCACGTGAGTGTCACGCATTTCGCACGCGATGAACGCCACTGCAGTTTCAACGTTGGCACTGCTGATGAGCTACTCGACGCGCTTGGCGATGGCGTGCTGTTGAGGACTATCAGGCGGCGCCGGGTTCGGTGCTGCCAACGAGCGGCATACTTGAGGCGCCAGCTGGCATTGGAAGGAAAAGAGAAGGAATTGAGAAGAACTTCGGCTGCCTTTTGTTGGCAACCTCTGTTGCTGATCTCACGTCTATGGGGGGCGGGGCATGAGCAGGAATCGTTTACTTGGTTTCGTTCTGTTGGTGCTAACGGTCGCGGCGAGGGGTGCGTCCGTAGCTGAATCGGATCCGGTGCTGGCCGATCCGGCGCGCGGGTTCGTCGCAAACCAAATTCTGATCAAGCTGAAGTCGGGGACGCCCGGTTCGCGAGCCGTTGAAGCACTTAGCGCGGTAGCGGGCCACGAGTTGCGAGCCTTCCCCCGGATCGGCGTTCGCCAGTGGCAGCTCGGCCGTGGCGTATCGGTCGAGCAAGCACTCGCGATCTTGTCGGGACCCGCGTTTGCGAAATCGGTCGAATACGCGGAGCCCAACTACCTCTTATACGCGTCCGACCTGCCGGACCCTCGTTTCGGAGATCTGTATGGCCTGAACAACGTGGGTCAGACCGGTGGAACGCCGGACGCGGACATCGATGCTCCAGAGGCTTGGTAGATCAACCACCGGCATCCCCGGTGCGCCGATTCTGGTCGGGGTCATCGACACGGGGATCGACTACATACACCCAGACCTGCAAGGACGCATCTGGAACAACCAGAAAGAAACGCTGAATGGGCTCGACGATGACGGCAACGGCAAGGTCGACGACGTCCGCGGGCTGGGACTTCGTCAACAACGACAACGATCCGATAGACGACAACGGCCACGGCACGCATGTCGCGGGGACGATCGCAGCCGTTCGCGATAATGGCGTGGGTGTTGCGGGTGTTGCGTCGAACGTCGTATTGATTCCGCTGAAGTTTTTGAATGCTGGCGGCTCTGGATCCACAGACAACGCGATCGCCGCGGTTCTCTATGCGGATAGTCTCGGCGCGAAGATCACCTCGAATAGCTGGGGCGGCGGCAATCGCTCGAGGGCCTTGCAAGATGCGATTGCGAACTCGAGTGCCTTATTCGTGGCTGCAGCCGGCAATTCCGGTAGCGGCTCGAAGGAGTATCCCGCCGGATACGACGACGCGAAGATCGTCAGCGTCGCGGCGACTGACCAGACGGACGCGCTTGCGACGTTCTCAAACTACGGCTCCTCGTGGGTCGACCTCGGAGCGCCAGGCGTCAACATCCTCTCGACGCTTCCAAATCAGAGCTATGGCTACAACAGCGGGACTTCGATGGCCACGCCGCATGTGTCCGGCGCCGCCGCGTTCGTCATGTCGCAGTTTCCGAACGAGACCGTTGCGCAGACGAAGCTGCGGTTACTGAACGGCGTAGACGTCGTACCGTCGTTGCAAGGCAAGGTGTCCAGCAACGGCCGCTTGAACGTCGCGCGGGCAATCGGCGTGACGCCATTGTCGCCGAACGATTCAAGTTCGCCGGGCGCAGTCACGAGTCCGTCGGCAACGCCGTTGACGTATCACTCCATTCAGCTCAGCTGGACGCCATCCGGCGACGACGGCGCGGACGGCATCGCGACCGCGTACGACGTGCGCTACGTCGTCGGAACTGGAGCCCTCAGTGCAGCGAACTGGGCGGGCGCCACGCAGGCGAGCGGCGAACCCGCGCCGCTGCCCAGCACCGATTGATGCAAAGCTTCAATGTCGACAACCTCGAACAGCTGACTCCCTACAAGCTTCGGTCTCAAGGCACTCGACGAGGCGGGCAATGCCTCACCGCTGGTGCTCTTTGCGTCGACAAGTACGCTTCAGGCCCCGTGGTCGGTCGTCACCGCGGCGCCCACCGCGAACACCTATCGAGAATTCGATTTCCTTGGAACTGAGCCGGGCGTGGGCTACGAAAATGGACAGGTGCGATATGCCTATCGCACCGGGAACATCTGGATGAATGAAGCGATCGATGCGAACGGCGGCAGCGGGGTGTCGTTCCGCTTCGCGCCCAGTGGTCAACCGACGTTGAGCTATGCGTCGGGCTTTGCGTTGAAGTTGGCGGCTCGCGGCGCGGCAAGCTGGTCGGTGTCGACGATCGAAAGCAACAAGGGCACTTCCGGTGTAACGGACTACACGTCGCTCGCGTACGCGGGCGGCTATGCAGCGATCAGTTACCGGAGCACAAAATCCGGCGGACTGAAATACGCGCGACAGAGTGCAACCGGTTGGCGCACCGAATTCGTCGCGGCTGGCGGCGCGCGTTACAACGCGCTGGCATTCGACCAGAACGGCAACCCGGTCATTGCGTTCTCCGACGATCTCGCACCGGTCGACAACCAGCTCGATACGCTGCGCGTCGCGCGTTGGAACGGATCAAGGTGGTCGATCGATGACGTCGACCAGGGTCCCGCGGGCTACGGCGTCTTCGCATCGATTGCGGTGGACGGTGCTGGCAAACATTCACGTTGTCCACGGCAACGGCAATCTGAGGTACGCCCACTTCGACGGTGTCGTCTGGACCAAGAGTGACATCGGGCCCGGTACGAACTGCACCCTAGCGCTCGATCTGAACGGGGTTCCGTATATCGGTTACAACAAGTCCGCGCAGGCGTGGATCGCTACGCTCCAGAGTGACGGAACCTGGCAGCACGAACTCGTCGACTCTACGGGGGCGGGCGAACGATGGTGCGCTCGGATGGCACCGGCGCGCCCAACGTGCTCTACGACGCGCGCCCGGATGGTTTGGATTGGGCTCGCAAAAATCCGTAGGTTCGTCCAAGGCATGCCCAACATCGTCGGGGTCGCGCACAACGCGCGGTCGTTGCTCTGACGATCTTTTCGGGTCGCAGCCATGACGTGTGTTCGATTTTGAACAGCCACAAGGGAGTCGGAATGAAGTTCATCCAATAACGAAGGAGTGGCCCGCACTGCGCAACGGAGCGCGAGGCGCGAGCCATTGCGCAGCCATCGTATTGACGACCACGGTGATGGTTGCGCAAGCGTATCGGTGTAGGTTTTTTGGAGGATCTGGTTCGTTGCTGATCGCCGATGGAGCAGTCGTGGACGGCAGCGGTGCGGGTTGCGACGGCGACGTGTGCAACTTCTTCGTTGGCAGCGCCGCCGGCGGCAACGGCATCCTCACGTAGCGGATCCGGGCTCGCAGCTAATCACGATCAACGCCATGGTCATCGGCGGTGCTGCGATGTTCACCCAGGTGAATCGTGAGGTCGTAATGCCCGCAAAATGCCCGCGACTGGGACATTGCGAGATTTGAGGAGCACGGGTAAGCGATGATTTGATTGGCTCCGCCTGTTGGACTCGAACCAACGACCCGCTGATTAACAGTCAGCTGCTCTACCAACTGAGCTAAGGCGGAATACGGGAGCGCGTCAGTTTAATCGGCGAGTTTCGATTTGCAAGTGCCGGGCGCTCTCGGGCTGCGAGTTCCCGACCTGTCAGTAGTGTTCCGCCGAACTGCGGCGACGCTTCGCGCAGCGGAGGGTAGAATCGTGCCAGTCAACGACGGTGCCGTCATGCCCCGAGCAGTCAATCAGTTCGAAGTGGTCTCGCGGTACAAGCCCGCGGGCGATCAGCCCGAGGCGATCGCGAAGATGATCGAAGGGCTGGAGTCGGGTCTTGCGTCGCAGACGCTGCTGGGCGTGACGGGATCGGGCAAGACATTTTCCATCGCAAAAGTCATCGAAGCCGTCAACCGCCCAACGCTCGTGCTCGCGCCGAACAAGACCCTCGCCGCGCAGCTCTACGGCGAGTTCAAAGACTTCTTCCCGCACAACGCCGTCGAGTACTTCGTCTCGTACTACGACTACTACCAGCCCGAAGCGTACGTGCCGTCGTCCGATACCTATATAGAGAAGGATTCGTCGGTCAACGCGCACATCGAGCAGATGCGTCTGTCTGCGACGAAAGCAATCATCGAGCGGCGCGACACGATCATCGTGGCGTCGGTGTCTGCGATCTACGGTCTCGGCGATCCCGGTTCGTATCTGAAGATGGTGCTGCATCTCGATCGCGGCGATCGCGTCGATCAGCGCTACATCCTCGTGCGGCTCGCGGAGCTGCAATACACGCGCAACGACATGGCGTTCCAGCGCGGCAGCTATCGCGTGCGCGGCGACGTGATCGACGTGTTCCCGGCCGAATCCGAGAAGGAAGCGGTGCGGGTCGAGCTGTTCGACGACGTGATCGACAACCTCTCGGTGTTCGATCCGCTCACCGGCGAAGTGATCAACCGAGTGCCGCGCTACACCATCTTCCCGAAGACGCACTACGTGACGCCGCGCGAACGGATCATCGCGGTGCTCGACGACATCAAGGACGAGATGCAGCGATCGGCTGCGTATCTGAACGCAGCACAACAAGCTCGTTGAGGCGCAGCGGCTCGAACAGCGCACGCGTTTCGATCTGGAGATGATCCGCGAGCTCGGTTACTGCAGCGGCATCGAGAACTACTCGCGCTATCTGTCGGGCCGGAAGCCGGGCGAACCGCCGCCGACGCTGTTCGATTATCTGCCGAAGGATGCGCTGCTCGTGGTCGACGAATCGCACGTCACCGTTCCGCAGATCGGCGCGATGTTCAAAGGCGACCGGTCGCGCAAAGAAACGCTGGTGGAATACGGTTTTCGTTTGCCGTCGGCGCTCGACAACCGGCCGCTGCGGTTCGAAGAGTGGGAAGCGCTCGCGCCGCAGATGATCTTCGTGTCGGCAACGCCGGGACCTTATGAAGGCGAGTCATGCGGGGCAGGTGGTCGAGCAGGTCGTGCGGCCGACGGGGCTGTCGATCCGATGATCGAGGTGCGGCCGGCGTCCACGCAGGTGGACGATCTGTTCGAGCAGATTCAGGAAACCGTCGCGCTCGGCGATCGTGTGCTGGTGACCGTGCTGACGAAGCGGATGGCCGAAGACCTCACCGAATATCTCGACGAACACGGCGTGCGCGTGCGTTACCTGCACTCCGACATCGACACCGTCGAACGGATGGAGATCATCCGCGATCTGCGCATGGGCGAGTTCGACGTGCTCGTCGGCATCAACCTGTTGCGCGAAGGGCTGGACATGCCGGAGGTGTCGCTCGTCGCGGTGCTCGATGCGGACAAGGAGGGCTTCCTGCGATCGGGCGGTTCGTTGATTCAGACGATCGGCCGCGCCGCGCGCAATCTGCGCGGCCGCGCGATTCTGTATGCCGATCAGATGACCGGTTCGATGCAGCGAGCGATCGGCGAGACCGATCGGCGGCGCAACAAGCAGATCGAGTTCAACAAGATGCACGGCATCACGCCGAAGAGCATCCAGAAATCGGTCTCCGACATCATGGAGGGCGCGCGCGCGCCGATGCCGGGCCAGATGCCGAAGCGCAAGGATCGGCGACATCGGCAAACGTTCCGCGCCGAGCTGCCGACCGATCCGAAGGCGCTCGGCAAGCTGCTGCGCACGATGGAAGAGAAGATGCTGCAGCACGCGCGCGATCTCGAGTTCGAAGAAGCGGCGCAACTGCGCGACGAGGTCCTGGAGATTCGCGCGCGGAGTCTATTGGCGGGCTGATTGGGCGCTGCCGTTCTCTAGCACGCCTTCCCATTTCGCCTGAACCGCGCTTGCAACGGCGTTGCCGACGACGTTCGTCGCGCTGCGGCCCATGTCGAGGAAGTGGTCGACCGCGAGAATCAGCACCAGACCCGCTTCGGGCAGATTGAAATACGCGAGCGTCGCGGCGATGACGACGAGCGATGCGCGCGGCACGCCGGCCATGCCTTTCGATGTGATGAGCAGAATCAGCAGCATCGTCAGCTGTTGGCCGATGCGTGAGCTCGATCCCGTAGACCTGCGCGATGAACAGTGTCGCGAACGTGCAGTACATCATCGAGCCGTCGAGGTTGAACGAATAGCCGAGCGGCAGCACGAAGCCGCCGATGCGCCGCGGCACGCCGAACTTCTCGAGCTGTTCGAGAATCCGCGGGAACGCCGCTTCGGAACTGGCGGTGGAGAACGCAACCAGGATCGGGATCGCGCATCGACGCCATCAGCGGCACGACGCGGCGGCCGATCACGAGGCCGCCGAACGCGGCGATGACCAGCCACAACACGAGCGAGGGCGAAGTAGAAGCTGAGCAGGAACTTCGAGTACGTGAGAGGATGCCGAGACCGTTTTGCGCGATGGTCGCGGCGATCGCCGCGAACACCGCGAACGGCGCCACCAGCATCACGTAGCCGGTGATCCTTCAGCATCACTTCGACCATCTGTTCCGCAAGCAGCACGATACCGGCCGCGCGTTCGCCGAGGCTCGCGAGCGCAACGCCCATGAACAGCGAAAACACGACGATCTGCAGGATTTCGTTGTCGCCATCGCCTCGATGATCGAGCGCGGGAACACGTGCGTGACGAAATCCTTCAGCGTCAGCGCGCCGGCCTGAATCGTGCTGTGTGTGCCTTCGGGCGGCAGCGGCAGGTCGAGCCCGGCGCCGGGTTGCAGAGCGTTCACGAGCACGAGCCGAGCAGCAACGAAATGACCGAGGCGCCGAGGAACCAGAGCATGGTGCGCAGCGCCGATGCGGCCGAGCTGCGCGCCGGCGCCCATGTTCGCGATGCCGGCGACCAGCGTTGAAAACACCAGCGGCGCGATGATCATCTTGATGAGCCGCAGGAACACATCGGTGACGATGCTCAGGTGGCTTGCGACATCGGCCGCCTGATCGGCAGTCAGCAGCGCATGACAGATCCAGCCGACGAATACGCCGAGCGATCATCCCGATCAGGATGATCAGCGAAAAGCGATGCGACATCAGAGGACGAACCGAGAGATGAGGGGCTAACGGTTCCGATCAGCCGCGGCGGCCTTGCCAATACGGCTCGCGTACCAGGCGGCGCTGGATCTTACCCGACGGCAGTCGCGGCAGATCGCTCGAGTAGTCGATCGATGCGCGGGCATTTGAAGTGTGCGAGGCGCTCGCGCGCCCACGCCATCAGCTCGGCGGACAGTTCGGGTGAGGCTCGTGAAACCCGGGCGCAGCTGCACCACCGATTTCACTTCTTCGCCCCATTCTTCGTTCGGCACGCCGATCGTGCACACGTCGAGCACCGCCGGATGCTTCAGCAGCTCGTTGTCGACTTCCTGCGGATAGATGTTCACGCCGCCGGAGATGATCAGTTCCGCCGAACGTCCGGTGAGGAACAGATAACCGTCTTCGTCGAAATAGCCCATGTCGCCGAGCGTGAAGTGTTCACCGCGATACGAACTCGCCGTCTTCTTGTCGTCCTTGAAGTACTGGAAACGACCTTGCGCAGGGGCGCGCATGTAGATCGTGCCGACGGTGCCGGTGGGCACTTCGTTGCCGTCGTCGTCGAGAATCCGGTTGTCGAACTCCGGGCCGGGGCGGCCGACCGTTCCCGGTTTTTTCAGCCATTCTTCCGAGCCGACGATGAAGCCGCCGCCGCCTTCGGTTGCCGCGTAGTACTCCCAGACGATCGGCCCGAACCACTCGATGATCGAGCGCTTCACGTGCACGGGGCAGGGCGCCGCGCCGTGGATGATCAGCCGCATGCTGGACGTGTCGTAGTTGGCGCGCGTTTCTTCAGGCAGCTGCAGCAGGCGATGGAACATCGTCGCGACCATGTGCGTGTGGGTGATGCGGTGCTCGCTGGATGAGGCGCAGCGTTTCTTCGGCGTCCCAGCGCTCCATCATCACGACGGTCACGCCGGACACGAGCGGCGTGAATCACGTTGATCAGCAGCGGCGCTGCGTGATACGCGGGGCCGGTGCACAGATTGGCGTCGCGTCCCGGGCCGATAGCCGGCGAGCGATGCCTTCCCACTCTGGCGTCGCCGGCTCGCGCGTTTCGCGATAAACGCCTTTCGGCCGACCCGGTCGTGCCCGACGTGTACAGCATCAGGTCGCCGAGGCTCGGGTCGTCGATGTCGGCCGCGCTGTAGCGGTCGATCACGGCGTCGTAGGACTCGAACCCGTCGAGTTCGCCGCCGATCGACAAGCGCAAGCCGCACGTTCGGCGCGCTGCGCAGCGCTTCCGTCGGCGCGTCGCCGAGCGATGCTTCTGCGATGAACGCCTTGGCTTCGCAGTTGTCGACGATGTAGCCGATTTCTTCCGCCTTCAGGTGGAAGTTGATCGGCGTGAAGCGAATGCCGCTGCGGTTGGCCGCGGTCAGCGCTTCGACGAACTCCGGGCGATTGCGGATGACCACGGCAATCGAATCGCCGTCGCCGATGCCCGCATCGCGCAGCGCGCGAACCAGCCGGTTCGCCTGTTGGTTCAGCTCCGCGAAGGTGCGGTTGCCGTAACTGCGTGATCACGCGCGGGTACATGCGGTTGCTGTTGCGCGTGATACGCGACGATCATTCCGCGCGCAACCGCGTCTTCCAGCGATAATCGAGTCATCCGACAATTTCCTTATTAGCGTGTTGTTGTGGAGTGAAGGTCGGTGTCACGGCGCCCATTGCGAGAACTTGCGCGCGTTCTGCTGCAGCCCGACCAGCCATCGCGGCGACGACGATCCCGTGCCCGCGGGACGCAGGAGCGTGCGCCGCCATGACCTGCCGCAACGTGTCTTCTTCGGCGCGCGTCGACATCGACGAAGAACACGTGTTCGCCCGCGCGCAGCGCCTTCTCGAAACGGCGGAAGCGCGAGTTCGGCAACTGGATGCCGATCAAACCGCCTTCCCACGTGAAAAAACCGAGCAGCACGATAGCGAGGAACACGAACGGAACCCAGCCTACTTTCGCCGCCACGCCGGTGACCTGGGCGATCGCAATGGCGGCGATCGATGCGCCAGTCCAATCAGCGCGCCGATTTCGGCGGAGTGGATGACGTCGCGCTTCATCAGCGACTGCACATCGTGCAGCTGGCGCTGTTCGGCGTCGGCATCGTCGAGACTCAGCACGTGAATCTGTTCCGCGCCGACGCCCTTGCCGATCAGCGCCCGTTCGACTGTGGCGACGATCGTTGAGATCATCGCCAATGAAGTAATACCTCTTCATGACTCAAGCCCTCGTGGTTACGCACAGTGCGTCGCCCGATTAGACACCCCGCATCGGGCGGTGCCTAGTCGGACTGCCAGCGCGATTCGGGAATCGAGCCGCCGAATCGAATATTTCGTTGCGAAAATTCCGACTTGTGGCAACAGATCGCGTGATTCGGAGCGTATCCACATCCAGATTGCGTAGCGCCGAGCGCGTTTTGTAGCATGCGGACGGGTCGATTGGGGTGACGGTTGCGCGCGGGGTGGCGTCGGGGTGACGACCCATTCGCAGGCAACGTCGGATCGAAGACGAACTGATCGGACATCAAGGGGAACTCACCGTGAAGCATCTTATGCGCGCGCAAGCGCGAGCCTCGTCCTATTCGGGTTGTGCATTGGATCGAACCCGGCTGTCGTTCGCGGCCGAAGCCCAGATCGAAGAGATCGTCGTAACGGCGCAGAAGCGCGAATCCAAACTGCAGGAAACGCCGATCGCGATCACCGCGATCACGCAGGAACAGATTCGCTGAACCGTATCGAAAATTTCGGCGACATCGCGCTGCACACACCGAGCATGAGCTACACGGAACTGCAGGGCTTTTCGCAGATCGCGATCCGCGGCGTCGGCACCGACCTGACGAACCTCGCCAACGAAACCGCTGTGGCGATGTATCAGGACGGCGTGTATCAGGGCGCCACGTTCGCGCAGACGATTCCGCAGTTCGACATGGAACGCATCGAAGTGCTGCGCGGTCCGCAAGGCACGTTGTACGGCCGCAACGCGACGGGTGGCGCGGTCAACATCATCACGCGCAATCCGTCCAGACGTGCCCGAGTTCAATGCGTCGATCACCGGCGGCGACTACGCGCGCAAACGGGTGGAACTGGGCGCATCGGGTCCGCTCGCCGAAGGGATCTACGGGCCGCGCGAGCTTCGTCACCGACAGCCATTCGGGCTACAACGACAACCACACGCTGGACGACTCCGGAAGGCGACGACAGTCTGAAGGGCGGCCACGTGTCGTTGGGCTTCGATCTGAACGACACGACCGACCTCGTGCTGCGCGCGAACTACACGCGCGATCACGGCAACACGGGCGTGTTCATGGTTCGCGAAATTTCGCCGACGGCGCTGGGCATTTCGCCTGCCAACCTCGGCGGCATTCTGACGTTTCCGCAGCCTGGCCTCGGCGGGCTGAGCTTTGCGCAGGTGTTCGGCCTGACGTTCCCGCAGGCGGGTCAGCCGATCATCGTCAACCCCGACGACCACGAAGTCGTACACCGAACAGCCGACGAAGAACAACATCAAGCAGTACGGCGGCAGCGGCACGCTGACGACCCAACTGGGGGGCGTGACCGCAAAACTGATTCTCTCCCACGAAGATTCGAAGTGGATCGCGCTACATGGACGTCGACGGCACCGACATCCCGATGCTGATCCAGGACGGCCAGCAGTCGAACCGGCAGACCACCGCGGAACTGAACCTGTCCGGCGACTACTGGGACGGTCGCGCAACCTGGATGCTCGGCGGGTTCTACTTCCAGGAAGACGGCTACACGCACTTCTACTACGACCTGCCCGCGATGCAGCAGACCTACGAAGCGCTGTTCGGGATCTTCGGTCGGCTCGGCGCACCGTTGCCTCCGGGCAGCCTCGCGTTCTTCGGCACGCGCCTGAAGACGGGCCAACCGGATACCGCGCCGTTCCTCGATTTCGTCGGCAACCAGAACAGCAAATCGTGGGCGTCCTACGGCCAGACGACGATCGACATCGTCGGCAACCTGAGCGCGACGCTGGGCCTGCGCTACACGGACGACACGAAGGACATGCATCGCCAGTTGTCGAACAACCTCGGCGGCGCGCCGTGTAATCAGCACATCAACAAAGAGTGGAACGAGATGACCGGCACCGGAATCCTGAATTATCAGTTCACCGACAGCACGATGGTGTACTTGAGCGCGTCGAAGGGATTCAAGGCCGGCGGCTTCAACGTCTCGGAGTGCGAAGGCCCGTTCGATCCGGAAACGATCTGGGCATACGAACTGGGCGTCAAGTGCAAGATCTTCGACAACCGCCTGCAGTTGAACGGCGCGACGTTCGTCTACAAATACGACGACATCCAGGTGAACCGGTTCGTCAACAACGCGTCGTCCATCACCAATGCGGCGAAAGCGGACATCTACGGTGCGGAACTCGAATTCGTGCGCTCGCAGGCGACGGTTTCGAGTTCGACGGCGGCGTCACGTACCTGAACACCGAGTACGCGCGGCGACGCGAGCTTCAGCAACCCGATCCTCGGCGGTCCGCCGATCAGCGTCGACGGCAACGACACGATGCGTTCGCCGCCGTGGAAGACCTACATCGGCGCGCCAATACGATTGGGAAACGAACATCGGCAAATTCACGGTGCGCGCCGACATGACGTACTCCGACAGCTTCTATTTCGACGTGTTCAAGGCGTCGCTGCCGAACCAGAAGCGAGATGGAGCAGGACGCTTACATCGATCTACAACGCGCACATCGCGTGGGAAAGCACCGACGGAAAATACTCGAGCCAGTTGTTCTGCCAGAACATCAGCGACGAGGAGTTCTATGCGTAATTCGTCCAGGCGGTGGGCACGACCGGTTCGGTCATGTCGCAGTATCCGTCGCCGCGGACGTACGGCATTCGCGTCGGCATGAAGATGGGCGGGGAAATAACGCAACGACGGCGATCTGGAATACATCCGTGCCGAAGCCGATCGATGATCTTGACCGCAAGATCATCGAGCTGCTGCGCGAAGACGGTCGCGCGCCGAACAAGCTGATCGCAGCGAAACTCGGCGTCTCGGAAACGACGGTCGCGATCCGTATCCGGTCGTTGCGCGAGCGCAAGGTCATGATCGTGACCCTGCAGCGCGACTTCTACAGCCAGGGCTTCGACCTGCAATGTCTCGGCGACGTGTTCGTGGCCGGAGCGGCCGGTCGAAGCCGTCGCGCGTGATCTGGCGGACGCTGCCGTACGTATCGATCGTGACGCTGAACTTCGGCAGCCCGGAAATCGTCATCACATTCAATGCGCGCGATCGCGGCGACGTGGTGAAGATCATCGACGAGCAGCTCGCGCGCGTGAAAGGCGTCGAGCGGATCGAAACGCTACGTTGCGCTCGACATCCGCAAGTACGAATCATGGTTCGGCAACCTGGCGCACCTTGATGAGCACGAGGCGCACCGATAAAAACCGACGCAGTCGACGAAGGCATCATGGCGATCCTGCGTGAAGACGGCCGGCTGAGTAACCGCGAGGTCGCGCGGCGACTCGACGTATCGGAAGGCACCGTGCGGCAGCGGCTGAAGAAACTGCAGGATGCCGGCGCAATCCGGATCGGCGTCGTCACGGATGCAAATCGCGTCGGCTTTGCCGTGTCGGCGTGGGTACGTGTATCGGTCGCGCCGGAGCATGTCGACCACGCGCTGCAGACGTTCACCGAACCTCGACGAAGTGCGCTACGTGGCGGCGATGGCGGGGCGCTACAACGTGCTCGCTCGTGCTCGCCGCAGTGAATCAGCTGGAACTGATGCGCGTCGTCAACGCGAAGATCGAGAGCTGTCGCGGTGTCAGCGAAGTGGACGTGCGTATCATCGCGCAGACGATGAAGCACAACATTCACGAAGTGGTCGTGCGGTGCCGGCGGAACCCACGACGCGGGTCGCGGTGCCGCCGGTTAAACACAGGTGTTGAAGCCGGTGGATCTCCGCCGGGTTAGCAGGCTGCTTTTGAGCAGCCTGCTAACGATCGATCATTTCGACGTGATGCCGGTCGGGTCCGGGCTGTACGTGTGATCGCTGACGATCTGACCGTCGGCGTCGAACGTCAGAACCACACACGCTTTGAACGTCAATGCGCCGAAGATGCCTTCGCATTCGACGGCCACCGAGTCGCCGCTCGCGAACTTTTTCAGCACGCGCAATTTCGATCGACCTGGTGCTTCTGAATTTCGTGTTCGATTGCGCGCAGCCCGGCGCGGCCGTGATAGACCGTGCCTGCGAACATGTTGTGGACCTCGCAGTTCTCCGCGTAGCACTCGTCCACCATACGATCGACTGCGTTGTTGTACGTGTCTTCCCACCGATCGACCATCTCGAGATTGCGTTGTTCCGTCTTCGTCATCGACGTTGCCTCGTCATAGCCGGGACCGATGATTCGACGACGCGTTCGCGCGCCGGAATGGGATCGGGTAGCGCCTTCGTTGCCGGGGACAACAGGATCTTCAAGGCGCGCGCCCAGACCCGCGGATTCTTCGCCCAGTCGGCGAGCCCGGCCAGGCCGTGATAGCCGGTCATGATGGCGCGGTGCAGATGCGCATCGGCCCGCATGCCGCGCTGAATGATGATGTCGTCCAGTGCTGCGGAAACTCGATCGCGTCAGCCGACAACGGGTTGGCCGAACAGTTTCGCCGGAACTGTTTGTACCGGTCGCGGTCCATCGACAGCGTGGTGTTCCAGTTGGATGCGGAAAGTGTTGTGCAACGCGGCTTCGTATTCGACGACTCGGGCTTCCGGGTCTGAGTTGCGTCGACAGAATGTCGGCGAGCATGTGCGCCTGAGTGAATCCCCAGGTGCAACCGCGGCCGTACTTCGGGTTGGTGCTCACGGCCGTGTCGCCGATGAAAAACAGGCCGTGCACCTGCGCCTTGCCGTCGACCACCGTGGTGCGCCAGAACGAATCGAGCCCACCGAATCCATAGACGATGTCGTTGACGGGCGAGGCGAACGCGGGGTCGATCCAGCCCGCCGCGCGAGGGATCAAGCGGCAGAACGCTTCGAACTTCTGCCGGGTCTTTCACGGCTTCGTACAGGACCGGATCGTCTTTCCATACCGCGATCGTGATCGTGAAGTAGCCGTTGTCGGCCGGCAGCATGCCGATCGTGTAGTCGGCCGTGATGATGGCCGGCAGTCCGTGCAGCGGTGCGTATGCCTCGCCGGGTTGCAGACCGGTACTGGCGTGTGAAATAGACGTCGCCCGATTCGTAGTGTTCGTCGCGAATGTCGGCGCCGAGCATCGCGCAACTGCCTGTCGAGTCGGCCCGACCGGCCGGATGCGTCGATGACCACGATCGCCCCTCAGTTCCATCCGTTTCGGCGTGATCGCGCCGCATGCGCACGCCGATCGCTTTCAACGGAGCGGATTGCGGTCGGGTCGAAGACGGGCCGTCTGCTTCGCATCTCGAAATGGACTACGTACACGCGGCAAGCCATCGACATAGCGGCGTATCACCATTTCGAGCGTGGAACGGCGGCTGACGAACGCGGTGAGCTGCGCGTCGCCGGGTTCTTCGACGTAGTTCGAGCGCGCGACCGGATGCAGCGTATCGATGAACGGCAATTCCCAGACGCCGGCTTCCGGAGCAGCTCTGAACGAGATTCGGATGATGCGCGTAGATCAGGTTGCGCAGGCCGCCCATCAGGAAATGCGGATGCGGCACCTGCGGCGCGCCGCGACGGCGCCACGCCGACACCGTCGGTGGGATCGAATTGCTCCGGCGGCGGCGGGTCGCGTTCGAGTACCTCGACCTCGAAGCCGTTCGCCTGCATCGCCAGCGCGCTGGAGAGCCCGGCAATGCCGGCGCCGATGATGATGACCTTCGTCACGAGATCAGCGCCGGCCGCGGATCAGTCTGCCCGGACGCGCGCCGGTGTCCTCGTCGTGTTCGCGCGTGACGTCGCCGCTCGACTACGGTTGCGAGATAACCCGACGAACTGTTCTGCAGGAATCGTTGGCCGCCCGCGGGGAGGTCGTTCGTCATGTACGGCTGGCCCAGGCTCAAGCCGGTCGAAGTCGATCACGTTGATGTCGGCGCGCTTGCCGACGGTCAGCGTGCCGCGGTCCGACAATCCATACAGCGCTGCGTTGTCGCCACACTGTTTCTTGATGGCGCGTTCCAGCGACAGTTTGTCGCCGCGGCGGTCGCGCACCCAGTGCGTCAGCATGTACGTGGTGCTCGATGCGTCGCAGATCAGGCTGCAGTGCGCGCCGCCGTCGCCGAGGCCGACCACCGTGTGCGTCGTTGCTGAGCATGCCGAACAACGCGTCCTGATTGCGTCGCGCGAAATTCAGCGTCGGCAGCAGCAACATCGCGCGGCCGTCGTCCTGCAACATCAGATCGTAGATGCGCGCCTGCGGATCGACGCCGTCGCGGCGCGCCTGCACCGCAACGGCCGTGTCGAGGGGCGGTTCGTAGTCGATCGGTTAGCCGAGCGGGAAGATGTCTTCGAGCGATTGGCCGATGATCGAGATGAATGGCGTCGTTGATCGATGCAGAGAGCGGCGGCAGATCGCTCTCCGAGAGAATCGCGTTGCGGATTTCAGGCGTGCGCAGCGCGGCAACGCGTTGAGCGAGCGGTAGCTCCGCGATCTTCAGATACGTCGGGCCGGCGCTGGAACAGGTGGTTCGATTGCAGGCCGAGCAGCAGTCCGCCGGGGCGCGCGGCGGTTTGCGGAAACAGTCGTGCGCCGTCTGCATTCGCTTTCTCGACGAACGCGAGCACGCGTTTCCACGCGTCGGGGTTTTCCTGGAATTCCACGATTAGAAACGTGATCGGCAGGCGCGTCTTTTTCGACAGGCGCGCCATCCATTGCAACTCGTCGTCGAGGCGCGCCTCGTTCGCGCCGAGGCGCATGCCGCCCTGGCCGACCGAACCGCCGGGCACGAGTTCGAACACCGTGCCGGAAGCCGCCATCGCTTCGCCGATTGCGAACACTTCGTCTTCACCCGCGAATGTGCCGGGTACCGGTAGTCCTTTGATCGATTGATGGCCGAGGATGCGCGACGTCGAAAACCCCAACGCGCCCGCCGCAATGGCTTCGCGCGTGATCGCCGCCATCTGCGCGATGTCCTGTGCGGTCGATGCTTCGTTCTGCACGCCGCGTTCGCCCATCACGTAGACGCGCACTGCGCCGTGCGGCACGTGCGTGCCGACGTCCATCGACCAGCGCTTCTGCCCGAGCAGGTCCAGGTACTGCGGGAACGTTTCCCAGTTCCACTTGATGCCTTCGTAGAGCGCGATGCCCGGGATGTCTTCCACGCCTTCCATCAGCTCTACGAGTTCGGTTTGGCCGCCCGGGCGCACGGGTGCGAAGCCGACGCCGCAATTGCCGGCGATGACGGTTGTTACGCCGTGACTCGCCGACGGCTCGAGCCGGTCGTCCCACGTCGCTTGGCCGTCGTAGTGAGTGTGAATGTCGACGAAGCCCGGCGTGACGATTGCGCCTTTCGCGTCGATGACGCGTCGTGCCTGGCCGGTGAGAGTTCGCTCGATGGCGGTGATCGTCCCGCGTCGACCGCAACGTCGGATTCGTAGGCGGCACGGCCGGTGCCGTCGACGATCCGGCCGTTCTTGATCAGCAGATCGTGCATTGGCCTTTCTCCCCCGACCGACTGCCGCGGATGATGCGGCGACGGTCCCGGATGCGTCAACACGGTTGCGGCGCAATACCTCGGTATGAGCGCCGGAAAGTCGTGAAATGCGTTTCGGAGTTGACTGTTGATTGCGTAATATCGCAGTCCGAGGTCGGATTGCAGGATTGGTATGCAAAGTCGTTTCGTCGATGCGGCGGGGTTGCGGATGCACTATCTCGAAAGTGGATCCGGGCGGCCGGTCATCGCCATCCACGGCTGGCCCGAGACCAGCCACGAGTGGGTACGCGTGGCCCCGCACCTCGGCAACGGAGTTCGTTTGCTTGCGCCTGATACGCGCGGCCACGGCAAAACGGCAGCACCTGCATCGGGCTACGACCGCGCGCAACTTGCGCTCGACATCGTGCGCTTCATGGATGCGCTCGGCATCGACAAGTGTCCGGTGATCGCGCACGACTGGGGCGGCATCATCGCGTGCAAGCTCGCGCTCGATCATCCCGACCGCGTCGAACGTTTGTGCATGATGGATACCATCTGCACCGGCTGGCCCGAAGTTCGTGCAGTACTACTACTGGTTCATGGACGGCGATCGCGCCGAGCGCTTCTTCGCCAAGCACGCGCGTTCGTTCATCGACTTCCTCATCGGTGGCCGCCTGCCTAACGGTTTTCCTGTGCCGCCGGAAAGTCCGTTTCCGATCGATCTGTTTGCGATGACGGCGCCCGATCCGTGGGCTTCGGAAGAAGATCTCGCTGCTTACGCAGAACCGTATTTGCGCGCCGATGACGCGGGCGTGAGTTGTGCGTATTACCGCAGCTTGCGTTTCCACCGTGTGATCGCAGATGCATCGGCCCCGCACGGTGAACGCTACGAACGTGTTGTCAGCGGCGGAGATGGGACAGATGTGGAGCCGTCAGCAGATTCCGGCCGAATATCTCGACTACGCGCCGGAAGACCGCCACAAGACGTACCCCGGCAAAACGTTGTGGCTGTACACGAAGAGCGTTGCGAGCCGCGTCGGGTTCGAGGATCGATGCACGCGGCGTTCCGCGGGGCGATCCGGCGTTCGAAGCGTTTCCGCGCCATTTCCCGCAACTCGAGGCGATAGCAGTCGACGGTGGGCACTTCTTCATCGAAGAGCGGCCGGAAGCAACGGCAAAGCTGCTGTCGCGGTTTCTCGCGGAGTAGCAATGCCGGCCAAAGCAGTACCGGATCGCGCGACGCTACGCGATTCCCTCGGCACCGCCGCGCTCGCGGTTCGGTTGGGGGCGAACCTGGTGTGGGAGCAATTGGTGCGGCCGCGCGCGACGCGTGCCGACGAGATCCCGCGCAACTACGCATCGATCACGCCCCAGTGGTTCGGCGCGGTCCTATGCGCCGATACCTATGGTGCAGAGGTGACGTCGGTGCGCGCCGGTCGCTAGCAGCACTGGTACGTCGGCAAGGTGCCAGTTCCACATCGAGTACAACGACGCGGGACAACGCGCCGGTTTGCCCGCGAGCGTGTTCGCAAAGGGCACGCCCAATCTGATCACGCGCATCGCCGGCACCATCTCCGAGAGCATGACCGGCGAGGCGCACTTCTATTCGCTGATACGACCGGAACTGCGCATCGAAGCGCCGATCGGCTATCACTCGGCATTCGACCTGCGCCGCGGCCGTTCGATTCACCTGCTCGAAGATCTGGTCGCAACGAAAGGGGCGACGTTCTGCCATCCGCACAACCGCATCTATCGAACGCAGGCGGAAGAGATCGTCAGCCTGCTGGCCACGCTGCACGGCACCTACTACAACAGCCCGCGGCTGGAGACCGAGTTTGCCCGGATTGCGCGCTGGACCGAGGGATACGGCCGCATGGTGCGGGCGGTGGATCTGAAGAAGTACCACCATCGCGGTTTCGACAAGGCGATGGACGTGATTCCGGAAGCGTTGCGGCGCCGTCGCGACGAGGTATGGCCCGCCATCATCCGATCCACCGAGTTGCACAACGCACTGCCGCACACCATCGTGCACGGTGACCCGCACCTCGGGAACTGGTACACGACCGTGGCCGGTACGATGGGCTTACTCGACTGGCAATGCCTCGCGCGCGGCCATTGGTCGCGGGACCTTGCTTACGCTTTGAGTGCCACGCTAACGATCGAAGACCGCCGCGCGTGGGAGCGCGATCTCATTGCGTTCTACGTCGATCTCTTTGCCGTGCACTCCGGCGTTACGATCGGATTCGAAGAGGCGTGGCTGCGCTATCGGCAGCAGCAGTTCGGTGCGCTGTCATTCTGGACGGCTACACATGCACCACCGGCCTTCGCACCCGGCAACATGCAGGCGCCCGCAACCGCGGTGGAGATGATCCGCCGCTTCTCACACGCGATCGTCGATCTGGAATCGCTAGACAGCTTTTGAGGGAGGAATGTCGATGTCACTCACTGAACGGGAAAAGCGCAACATCGAACGCGTCAAACACTGGTCGTGGACCTGGAACAACGCCGTCGACCGGATGGTCGACGAGTGCTACGCGGAGAATTGCGAAGTGGTCAACATGATGACCGGCTACACGATGCACGGGCGCGAGGAGTTGCGTGCGATCGAACACGCGATGCTGCAGTTCGACGGCGCGCGGCGAATGGAAATTACCAACATGGTCGCCAGCGGCAATGTCGTTGCCGTGCAGGCGGATGCGTTGTGGGGCGAGGTGCGAAGCAAGGCGTGCGTATTCCTGACGTTCGACGACGCAAGGAATGATCGTGATCGACAACAGCTATGGTTCCGATCCGTCCGGCGCGTCGACGCCGGATCGAAAGTAACTCACGACGGGAGAGACGGCATGGGACGACTCGACGGCAAAGTGGCGGTGATCACCGGCGGTGCATCGGGCATGGGCGAGGCGGCGAGCCGTTTGTTCGTTCGCGAAGGTGCACGTGTGGTGATCGGCGACATGCAGAAGGACAAAGCGGAAGCGCTTGCAGCGGGGCTCGATGGAAAGCGCGATTGCGCGCATGGTGGATGTGAGCCGTCCGGCGACGTGAAGTCGCTGGTCGATGCAGCCGCTGTCGCAGTTCGGCCGGCTCGACATGATGTTCAACAACGCCGGTATCGGCGGCGGTGAGCTGCTGATTCACGAAACGCCTGAAGACGTCTTCGATCGCATCGTGGCGGTGGATCTGAAGGCCGTGTGGCTCGGCATCAAACACGCGGTGCCGGCGATGATGAAGGCGGGTGGTCGGCGCCATCGTCAATACCGCATCGGTGTCGGCGCTGCTCGGCATGAAATATCAGGGTGCTTACGGCGCTGCAAAAGGCGAGGCGTCGTGCAGCTGACGCGCGTTGCGGCGATCGAATACGCGGAACACGGCATTCGCGTGAATGCGATTCTGCCCTGGCGGCGTGCTGACGCCCTTGGTCTATGCGAACCCCGCCTTCGCGCAGCCGTTGGATCCGCAGGTCGTCGAAGCGCAATTCGCGCACGTTCAGCCGATTCGGCGCGCCGGGCAACCGCTGGACATCGCGCAATGCTGCGTTGTGGCTTGCGAGCGACGAGTCGAGTTTCGTCACCGGCGCTTCGATCGTCGTCGACGGTGGCTGGACGGCTTCGGCGCGGCCGCCGGAAGAACTCGTCGAACGGGCGCGGAGGTGAGTGACGCCATGACGGAGACCCGGTCGTGTTGCGCACGCGAGCGCGTATCGGTGCTCACGTGATCTGGGATCACCTGGTGCGTCCGATGGCGGTGACTGCGGACGACGTGCCGTGGGGTGTTTCGATGCGATGACCAACGAGTGGCTTACGGCGGTGTTGCGGCGGGGAGTGCCGGATGCGGGAGTCGAACGATTCGAACTCGGCGGCGGCGATGCAAGGTTCGAGCGTTCGCCGGCAGCTGAGCGTGCACGTGGAACGCCGCGGGGCGTGCGGCCGGGTTACCGGAGCGCCTGTTCACCAAAGCGACGCCGACGTTGTTGACGCGATTGTCGTCCGGCATGGCGGCGGCCGGGGAACGGCGTTTCTACGAGCAGATCCGACCGAACTCGACATCGAGGCGCCGCGGCTGTTCCACTCCGCATACGATCGCGCGTCTCGGCCGATCGATTCATGTCTTCGACGACCTGGCGGCCACAAAGGGTGCGCAGTTCTGCACATACAAGACGACGATCGATCGAACGCAGGCCGACGAAGTGGTCGATACGCTCGCCGCGTTCCATGGCCGCTTTCGGGCAGCGACCGGTTTGCGAACGATCTGAAATGGGTGACTACGTACGAGTCGTTCCTGCGTACAGGGGAGCGCAACGGCATCCGTGTCGGCCACGATCGCGCGATGCTGGAAGCGGCGGACGTGATTCCCGCAGCGGTCGTCGCGCGGCGCGACGAGATCTGGCCGCTGCGCGATCGACGGGCTGGCGATGCACGTCGAGTGAGCCGCGTACGTTGTTGCATTCGGACGTTCATCTCGGGAACTGGTACGTCACGCGTGACCGGTCGTATGGGTCTGTGCGACTGGGCGTGCGTGTGTTCGGGGCACTGGGCGCGCGACTTTGCCTATGCCGTATCCACGACGCTGACAGTGGAGCAGAGGCGCGGCTGGGAGCGCGAATTGCTGGCGAGATACCTGCAGCAGATGCGTGAAAACTGTCGGACTCGCCACGCCGACATACGTTGCATTCGATGCAGTATCGGCTGCCAGCTGTTCGCGGCGCTGTTGATGTGGACGCCGACGTTGTGTCACCCGCCGACGATGCCCGACATGCAACCGCCTGAAATGTCCCGTGAAATGATCCATCGGATGACCACCGCGATCGACGATCTCGACGCGCTGGACTGGCGAGGTGCCGGCATGAGCGACAACATCGTGCCATCGATGAGTGGGGCAAACACCTGCTCGAAGAACTGCTGTTTCGCGCGGCGGAACGAGCCTGCGTCGACACGTCTGGCGAGGACCTGTCGAAGTGACGCTGACGTTCACGGCTGCGAGCCGACGTCGACGCCGATGCTTCGAAATCAGCGTCCCGGGGTCCGTCGAGTCGGCAATGATCGACGCGGCTGCCGCGCCCGTTCTAATAACGACGGGTTGGCGCTATGGGGCTTGGCAGCCGCACGCCTGCTCGGTAATGATGGTACACGTGCGGACGTTTGGGAGCGGCCGCGCGACGTAACCAATTCGTCGCAAGGGGTAAGGGTCGAATGGGAAAATCTCCTGATAAGGTCGATCTGCAAATCATCGAAACGTTGCGGCGGGACGGCCGCACACCAAACAAATCGATTGCCAAGCAACTGAACGTTTCTGAGACGACG
This sequence comes from uncultured Gammaproteobacteria bacterium, assembly GCA_963822125.1. Taxonomy (GTDB): domain Bacteria; phylum Pseudomonadota; class Gammaproteobacteria; order Pseudomonadales; family Azotimanducaceae; genus DATJGR01. Next base: position 185,232 of record CAWGGQ010000002.1, read on the forward strand.
ATCGCGTCGCGCATCCGTTCGATGACCGAACGAAACGTCATGCGCGTGACGTTGCAGCGCGACATCTATTCGCTCGGCTACGAGTTCCAGGCGTTTCTGGATCTCTACGTCGCGGGACGGAGCGTCAACGACGTTGCCAAAGATGTTGGAGAAATTCGCGGCGTGCTGGCCGTCGCCATTTATCTCGGAAGCCCCGACATTCTGGTGTCGCTCGGCGCGTGCGGTCGGGAAGACCTGTCGCGCATCATCGATGTTGACGTTGCGAAGATGCCCGGGATCGCGCGGGTGGATTCCTACGTCGCACTCGACATCCGAAAGTTCGAATCGAGCTACGTCGCGCTCGAGGAAGACCGCAATGCAAACTGACTCGGTCGATGAATCGATCATGAGATTGCTGCGGGAAGACGGTCGGTTGAGCAACCGGGAGGTTGCGCGCCGTCTCGATGTATCGGAAGGAACGGTCCGTCAGCGTTTGAGAAAGCTCGAAGACGCGAACGCGATCCGGATGGGCGTGGTCGTCGATCCGTTGAAGCTGGGGCTTAAGTTCGGCGCGACGGTTCTGCTGACGGTCGAACCGAGGTGCGTGGAGGACGTGCTAGATGCGTTCTGCAAGCTGCCGGAGTCGGCATATGTGGCCACAATCATGGGTCCCTTCAACATCTTCGTATCGATGATGTCGGTAGATCTGGTAGAGCTTCGCAGGCTCATCAACGCGCAGATCGAACGGTGCGGAGGGGTGGAACGTGTGGAAGTTCGGCCGATGGTTGGTGCTCCAAAACACGACTACCACGTGATCGCGATTCCTGCGAAGCGGTAGTTCGAGTTCGTGTGGTTCATCGCTTCTCAGCTACGCCTCTGCCAAGAGTCGGTGCCGGGTCGGGGATGAAGAAGCGAAACCCGCGGCGACGCACCGCGGGCGAACGGAACGCCAGAAATGCGCGGCCCCGCTTCAGATACCCTGCGTAACCGATGCGTACATTTCCACGCGCCGCGGTGGAACGAAGCGACGAGCGGTTGACCACGTCGACGAAGCCGATGACATGCGTGGCGCCGCGGCGCTGACAATATTCGTCGCTTTGTGGTTTCCGGCGCAGGTGCCGACCCCGATACTCCGGCCGCGTCAGTGCTTTGTAGCCGTAGCGGTCGCCCTTGCGAAACTCGACGAACACGCCGTCCGAATCATGGGTCGGGGTAAACGCGATCCAGGTGTATGAAACGATCTTGCCGTCGTGAAGGATTGCATCGCACGCGTCGCCCTTGCCGAAGGCCGTGTGCAGGAACGCTTCTGACATTCCGAGACTTTGATCCTCGATGTACGGAAGCATCGCTTCCAGGTCTTTGGCTTCGAATATCCGATACGTAAACCCTGGCGGAAGAGAAGTGTCACGGTCCGGCGCGGATCGGTCTGACGACGATCGCATACACACGTAGTCCTAGCCATTGGCGCAGGCGACGAAGGATAGCTGCCTGTATTCCCGCTAGAACTCCCCAACGCCGCCAGTACCGCACTTCGCCTGTTGATACCAAGGAAATCCTCCGGGTGGACGATCATCGCGAACTCCGTAAGGCGTTCCTCGAGCACGCGAAAATGAACGACGAGTTCATGGCGGGTCAAGATCCGCGACGACCGTGAGCTTTGTTGGCGCCATTTCGGCGTTCGACGCTCTCGAGGTTCGACAATTGTCCGCGAATCTTCGCAATACGAGTCGGGGTACGGACCACTCAGTACCTGACAGGTGCACGAAGGGGTGTAGCGTTGCAAGGTTTTCGCTTGCCGATCAATTCGTGAATCACTGATTGCGGCGCAGCGGGAGTTCTAACGTAAGTGCTTGTTTTGGTTGGTAGGCGCGAGTGGGTTCGAACCACCGACCCCCACCATGTCAAGGTGGTGCTCTAACCAACTGAGCTACGCGCCTGCGGACGACGGGGCTACAAGGCGCCCGAAGGCCGCGTAACTTAACACCGGCTCTCGGCGACTGCAAACGCGGAGGCTCCGGCGAGGCGAATAGTCGTTTCATGACAAAGAGTTATCGCCCAAATCGACGGTTGCAGCGCGGAACCGACGCCAGTAGAATCCGCCCCCGCGACTGTCGCCTTCGTGTGTTTGCTTCGGCGGTGTTGCAATCGAGTTCGAGCCGGACGGGCCTTTCGAATTTGAAGGGTCGGTAGCGGCTTTATCGCTTTGGAGTGTTGCCTATTAAGAAACCTGGAGCCAAAGGCGGCGATCGTTCTCTGATCAATGAGGACATTCGGATATCCGCCAGTACGCTTGGTCGGTGCCGCTGGTGAACAGGTCGGCATCGTGACTCGGGATGAAGCGCTCGCCGAAGCGCGCAAGGTGCAGATGGATCTGGTGCTGATTGCGCCGGATGCAGAACCGCCGGTGTGCAAGGTGATGGACTATGGCAAGCATCTGTTCGAGCTGAAGAAGCAGAAGTCTGCGCAGCGTAAGAAGCAGAAGCAGATCCAGGTCAAAGAGATGAAGTTTCGTCCCGGAACAGAGGAAGCCGATTATCAGGTCAAACTACGCAACCTGATTCGGTTCTTAGGCGACGGAGACAAAGCCAAAGTGTCACTGCGATTTCGCGGTCGTGAGATGGTGCATCCGGAGATCGGTATGCAGCTCATGAAGCAATCGAAGACCGATCTTGAGGAGCACGGCACTGTGGAAGCACAAGCCCGCTTCGAAGGACGGCAGGTGACGATGGTGCTGGCTCCCAAGAAAAAGAAGAAGTAGCTCGACTACTCACTGAGAGCGGTACGTGCAACTGCGCGGACCGCAAATTCATCAATGCGGAGTATTTTGTAATGCCGAAATTGAAAACCAATCGCGGCGCGGCGAAGCGTTTCAGGCGCACCGCGAACGGCTATAAGCATCGCCGCGCGTACAAGAACCACATCCTGACCAAGAAGGCGCCGAAGCGGAAACGTCAGCTGCGCGGCCTCGGTCAGGTTTCGCCTTCGGGACGTCGGTCTGCTCGACCGGATGTTGCCGAAGAAAGCGCGCTGACGGGAGAACGCTATGCCCAGAGTCAAACGTGGTGTAACAGCGCACGCCCGTCACAAAAAAGTACTGAAGCTCGCGAAGGGCTACTACGGTGCGCGCAGTCGTTCGTACAAGACCGCGAAACAGGCCGTCATCAAAGCGGGCCAATACGCGTATCGGGACCGCCGCCAGCGAAAGCGGCAGTTCCGGGCGCTGTGGATCATCCGGATCAACGCAGCGGCGCGCGAGCACGGATTGTCGTACAGCTTGTTTATCGCCGGCCTGAAGAAGGCGGCGATCGAAGTAGACCGCAAGGTGTTGGCGGATCTCGCGATGCATCAGAAGGCAGCCTTCGGTGCACTCGTCGAGCAGGCCAAATCCGCGCTTGCGGCTTAACAGCTCAATCGAAATCGTCCGTCTTCTGGAGGCCACCATCGGCGCCCTCCCGGGAGACGTTTGTATAGGGGAAGGGCAGTCACTGTGCTCTTCCCCTTTTTCGTTTTGGCAGGTGTCGTTCTGGAGCAAGCAATGAAACTGACCGACATCATCGCCGACGCACAGAACGGCGATTGCGCAGTCGAAGGATCCGCGCGCACTCGATGAAGTGCGCGTGCGATTCCTCGGCAAAAAAGGTGCGCTGACGGCGCAACTGAAGTCGCTCGGCGCGCTGCCCGCCGAGCAGCGTCCCGCGGCGGGCGCCGCAATCAACGATGCGAAGCAGAAGGTGCAGGCGTGGCTCGACGCACGCGAAGTCGGCGCTGCGCACCGAGCAGCTCAATGCGTGCGCTCGCGAACGAGAAGGTCGACGTCACGTTGCCGGGTCGCCGGCAGTCCGGCGGCGGATTGCACCCGGTCAGCCAGGCGCTCGAGCGGATGGAGCAGATCTTCGCGGCGGCGGGTTACGCCGTCGTCGACGGTCCCGAAATCGAAGACGACTATCACAACTTCGAAGCGCTCAACATTCCGGCGCACCATCCGGCGCGCGCGATGCACGACACGTTCTATCTGAACAACGGTCTCGTGCTGCGCACGCACACGTCGCCGGTGCAGGTGCGCGTGATGGAGAACCAGGCGCCGCCGATTCGCGTGGTCGTGCCCGGGCGCGTATATCGCCGCGACTACGACGCAACGCACAGCCCGATGTTCCATCAGCTCGAAGGTCTGGTGATCGACGAAGGCATCAGCTTCGCCGACCTCAAAGGCACGGTGACCGAATTCCTGCAGCGGTTCTTCGAACAGCCACTTGGCAGTGCGTTTCCGTCCGTCGTACTTCCCCTTCACGGAACCGTCGGCAGAGGTCGACGTGCGAGTGCGTGCATTGCCGCGGTGCGGGTTGCAGGTCGTGCGGGCAGAGCGGCTGGCTCGAGGTGATGGGCTGCGGAATGGTGCATCCGAACGTACTCGAGATGTCGGGCATCGATTCGGAGCGATTACACCGGATTTGCGTTCGGCTTCGGCGTCGACCGCTTGTCGATGCTGCTGTATCGGGTCGACGACCTGCGGCTGTTCTTCGAGAACGACCTGCGCTTCCTGCAACAGTTCAACTGAGGGGGCAGCGCATGAAGATCAGTGAAGCCTGGCTGCGTGAACTGCGTCGGATCCGCCCGGTGGGCGCGACGAACTCGTCGAGCGTCTGACGATGGCGGGCCTGAAGATCGAGTCGGTCGAACCCGTCGCGGGCGTCTTTACCGGATGTCGTTGTTGGCACAAGTGAAGGACGGTGGAGCGTCATCCCGACGCGGCAAAGCTCTCCGTCTGCGCGTGTGGGACGGCGCCGCCGAACATCAGGTGGTATGCGGCGCGCCGAACGTGCGCGCCGGTCTGGTGACTGCGTTCGCGCGCGTCGGCGCGCAGTTGCCCGGCGGTGTGAAGATCAGCCGCTCGAAGCTGCGCGGCGTCGAATCGAACGGGATGCTGTGCAGTGCCGCCGAACTCGGTATCGGCGACGACGCCGAAGGCATCATGGAGCTGCATCGGCGACTATCCGCGCGGGCGATGCGCTGCGCGAAGCACTGAAGCTCGACGATGTCAGCATCGATGTCGAGTTGACGCCGAACCGCGGCGATTGCCTCAGCATCCGCGGCATGGCGCGCGAAGCCGGCGTGTTGTTCCAGATGCGCGTGCGGCAAGTCGATTGCGCGCCGGTGGCGGCGACTGATCGCGGATACGTTTCCGGTGCGCCTCGAAGACGGCGCCGGCTGCCCGCGCTATCTCGGTCGCGTGATCCGCGGCGTCAATCTCGCCGCGCAGACGCCGACGTGGATGAAGGAAAGGCTGCGCCGCGCCGGGTTGCGCTCGATCGATCCGGTGGTGGACGTCACGAACTATGTGATGGTCGAACTCGGCCAGCCGATGCACGCGTTCGACCTCGCGGTATTGCAGGACGCAGTCGTCGTACGTCGCGCGCGTCGCGGCGAAAAGCTGTTGTTGCTCGATGGCCGCGAGGTCGCGCTCGATGGCGAAACGCTGCTGATCACCGACGCCAACGGGCCGATTGCGATCGCCGGCGTGATGGGCGGCGAGCGAAGCGGCATTTCGGCACGACACGACGAACGTGTTCCTGGAGTGCGCGTTCTTCGCGCCGCGCGCGATCGCGGGAACGGCGCGCCGCTACGGACTGCAGACCGACGCGTCCCAACGGTTCGAACGAGGGGTGGATCACGGCCTGCAGTTCGCCGCGATGGAGCGAGCGACGGCGCTGCTGCTCGACATCGTCGGCGGCAAGCCGGGGCCAGTGGTCGATACCGTCTCGCCGGAGCATCTGCCGCCAGCACGCGTCGATCGCGCTGCGTCGCTCGCGCCTCGATCTGTACGTTGGTGAACCGACCGACGCTGACGAGGTATCGCGCACGTTCGCTCGCCTCGAGTTCCAGCCGCAGCTCGAGCGCGGCGACGACGACGTTTGGACGATCAACGTGCCGAGCCATCGGTTCGACATGGAACGCGAAGTGGATCTGATCGAGGAAGTGTGTCGCGTGCGTGGTTATCACCGCATTCCGGTGCGAATGCCGACTGACGCGACTTGAACTCGGGCCGGCTGCCGCTCGACGACAACGCCGCGCGGCACGTTGAAACGGTTGCTCGCGGGTCTCGGCTATCAGGAAGCGATCACGTACAGCTTCATCGATCCGACGCTTGGCGGACCTGCTCGATCCGGGCGCGAGCGACGGTGTCGCTGACGAATCCGATGTCGCAGGACATGTCGATGATGCGCACGACGCTGTTGCCCGGACTGATGAAGACGCTGATTGCGAACGTGAGCCGTCAGCAGACGCGCGTGCGTTTGTTCGAACTCGGCCGCTGCTTCCCGACGCGCCGACGAGTTGACGCAGCCGATCATGCTCGGCGGCGTGCTGTGGGGTGCGCGGCTTGCCGGAAAACTGGGCGAACGGCGACGGCGATGTCGACTTCTTCGATCTGAAGGGCGACGTCGAACGCGTGCTCGAACACAGCGGCTATCGCGTCGGTGACAGTACCGCAAGCGCAGACGACCCGGTGTTGCACCCCGGGCAATCGGCGACGGTCTGGGACGGCGAGATCGATGCTGGGCCGGCTCGGCCGGTTGCATCCGGAACTCGAACATCGACTCGACATCAAAGGCGCGCGTATATCTGTTCGAATTCGACGCGCGAATACGTGCTCGCGCATCGACACCCCGGCCATCGCCGATTTCGCGCTATCCGAGCGTGCGGCGCGACCTATCGCTGGTACTCGACGCCGACGTTCCCGCGGCGGCAGTTCGGGCCTGCGTAGAGCGGGCGTTGGGCGGCGCGATTGGGTGACTTCAGACTATTTGACGTGTATCACGGGGAAGGCATTGATTCTCATAAAAAAAGCATCGCTGTAGGCTTGACGCTGCAAGATCAATCACGCACCCTAACCGACACTGATATCAACGCTTTGATGGACGCGGCTGTCAGCGCTCTGGAAACGGACCTCGGAGCACGTCGACGCTGAGAGCGTGACGGAGGCCACGAAATTCAAGGAGACGCCGATATGAACGCGCTGACGAAAGCTCAGATGGCCGACAGGCTGTTTGAGGAACTCGGCCTCAACAAGCGTGAGGCAAAGGAAGTCGTCGAGTTGTTCTTCGAAGAAGTGCGCGCATCGCTCGAGCGCAACGAGCAGGTGAAGCTGTCCGGATTCGGTAACTTCGATCTTCGCGACAAAGGTCAGCGCCCCGGCCGCAATCCGAAGACCGGCGAAGAAATTCCGATCACCGCACGCCGTGTGGTGACGTTTCGTCCGGGACAAAAGTTGAAGGCGCGAGTAGAGGCATATGCTGGACCCCGGCCAGAATAACGAACTGCCCCCGATCCCGGGGAAACGCTACTTCACGATCGGTGAGGTGAGCCAGCTGTGCGACGTGAAGCCGCACGTGCTGCGTTATTGGGAACAGGAGTTTCCGCAGCTGAAGCCGGTGAAACGTCGCGGCAACCGACGCTATTACCAGCGACAGGACGTCATCGTCATTCGGCAGATCCGTTCGTTGCTGTACGACCAGGGTTTCACGATCGGCGGCGCTCGCCAGCGCCTCGAAGGCGACGATGCGAAGGAAGATCAGACGCAGTTTCGTCTGTTGATCAAACAGATGATCTCGGAACTCGAAGACGTATTGCGGGTTCTGAAGGCCTGACATTCACCGCGCGCGACCGTTGTAGGCGCACTCTGAATCGATTCGGTATCATTCGCGGCCTTCCATCGGGGCGTAGCGCAGTCTGGTAGCGCACTTGACTGGGGGTCAAGTGGTCGCAGGTTCAAATCCTGCCGTCCCGACCAACAACTTCCGGCCCGCACTTCGCACTTCATAGGACTGGTGAGCACTGTGGCGTCACCGGTTGGACAACGGGATCGGCGTTCTTCTCAGTCACGCGTCAGTTCGTGGAACGCAGGTCAACCGGCGACTGATACCGTTGGAGATGATTGCGTCACAAGCTGGCTTTCAACTTCACAATGACTCTTCTGAAGTCGAATTTCTCTTTGATGGCGGCGCGTATCGAACCGCGCAGCCGCTGGGTCGCGTCGGACGTCAGGTACGTTAGGCGCGTTTCCGTGTCGAACCGCCAGTCCTTCCGGAATTCCGGTGCGATTTGATCGCGAATGAGAAGTGGGCGATGCGGTCGGTCGAGGCTGAAGCGGTCTGCGCGCTTCAACAGCAGCCTGCTCTTGATCGCCTTTTGCTCCACCTCGATGCGGTGGAGTTCTGAAAGCAGCAGTGCGCGGCGCCGCCGTGACCGCTTCGGAAGCGCTTGAGCGCGCGCAATAACGCGAAATTGACGAACCTTCAACCAGGCTCGGCGCGCGTACAAATTCACTGAACGTCGGCGTACAGAGGTACGCCGTTCGACACTGAGTAGTGTTGTTGCATTGTCAGACCTTCGGAATCCCCAAAGGAACGCTAACACGTGCTCAGTGCGCGCGGGAAGAACCGGTGATCAACCTTCCGATGAGCGATCCGAACCGGCGCCGCCGCGTAGCAATTGCCGCGGGAGCCAAACGGTCTTCGCGTTAGATCTGAATTCTCACGAACTCCTTTCCCGCGATACGGAACCGATCGTCGCCGAGCGGTTCGACGGAACGTTCGAGTCCGCCGCGAGCTAGGCCTGAATAGACGGCGCGACTTTGTCGCACAACGAGTTGGTCTGGATCATTTGAATTGCGCAGCCAGTGCACCATGAGCGATTTGCGCACGCGCACGCGCTGACCGTCCGCTGATGAGACTTCGAATTCCTCGATCGTTCTCTCCACCTTCGCCATTTGGCATTCCTCTCACCACGTGCAGATTCTCTACACAACCCCTTACCGTTGCCTGTGAGCACTGCGATAGGCGCGCCGTAAGACGGTGCTTACGCGGCTATCGGTAGTAGGGTGCGTCCTACAGATGATGCCGTGGTTCATGAGGTTGCGGCGTCGAGAGCACGTGGCATCGTGTTTGTGTACGACAAACCTGAGGTGTGCAATGTTCAACTGGGCAATCATCTTTCTGGTCGTAGCGCTCGTTGCGGGCGTGCTCGGCTTTTCCGGCATCGCCGGCACCGCAACGCAGATCGCCTGGATTCTGTTCGTAGTTGGTCTGGTAATGGCGATCGTGTTCTTTCTGGGCGGACGGCGGCCACCGAGCTTATGACCCGGTGACGCCGGCGGGCCGACACGGGTCGGCCCGTCACGTCTACGCCGCGGGAATTCCTCATGACTGAAACGCTAGCACTGCTGGAGCGATACAAAGGCTATGAGTACCGGACGCGCATCTGGCAACCGGAAGCAGGCGGGCAATGGTCGTTCAACGTCAGCTTGCAGAAGGACGACGCCGGGCAGGTGAAGCGGGCGAGCGGGTTGGTCAGGGAATTCCAATACTTCAATGATGAAGTGAAGGCCGCGGCCGCCGCAAAACTCTGGGCCGAGAACTACATCGACTGTGTCGAACGGGGCGAACTGCATCCGTGGTAGTACGGGATTGGAGTATCGAAGGGAAGAGCGTAGGTTTTGAAGGGGTCCGACACGCATCGGGCGCGAGGAGGGGAACCATGACGCTGCGGATGATCCGATCGTACGAAACGGAAGTGTACGCAACCGAAAAAGAAGGCTACGTCGCAATCAAGCAAACGGGCGATGAAGGCGACGAGGACCTCGTTCTGCTGACCGCCGCTCAATTGCCATCGATGATCAAAGAACTGCAGGCCCTCTACGAGAAGCGCGAAGAATGGGAACACGAACGCCCCGACCGTTTCTGACCGGCAGCGCCGCGGTGGTACTCTCGCCATCGATACGGGGGGAACGGCGATGCTCAGAGAGATCACGCAAGACGAAATCAGCCAATACGAAACTGACGGCGCCATCTGCCTGAGAGGCTTGTTCGAGCCCGCGTGGGTAGAACGAATTTCGCAGGCGCTCGAGCGGCTGCTGAATACTGATCGGGGCAAACGCGGCGATCTCTCGGAGCCCAATTCTCCGGGCCGTTTCAACAACGCCACGTTCATGTGGCGCTTCGATCCGGACTTCCGTGCGTTCGTGTTCGAGTCACCCGCGGCCGAGATCGCTCGTCAGCTGATGCGGTCTCGTACCAGTCGCTTTCTCTACGACCATCTATTCGTCAAGGAACCTCGCACGCGGGAGTCGACGCCCTGGCACCACGATCAGCCGTATTGGCCGGTGCGTGGCGAACAGGTGTGTTCGATCTGGTTGTCGCTGGACTCGGTTACGAAGCAGACGAGCGGACTCGAGTACATCAAAGGATCGCACCGCTGGCCGAGCCGTTATCGCCCCGAGGTGTGGGGCAACGGAACCGAAACGTGGCGCAAGCTGGGGTTGCTCGATTCACAGGAAGAGTCGATCCCCGACATCGAGGCGCAACGCGAGAACTACGAATTCCTGAGTTGGGACGTGGAGCCCGGTGATTGCCTCGTGCATCACTCGCTGGCGATTCACGGCTCGGCGGGCAACAGCTCCGCAACGCAACGTCGGCGCGCGTTGGCCACGCGATGGATTGGCGACGACGCGGTTTACGCGCCGGCGCCCGGTTCGTTCAATCTGCTGCTTGATGCGACGCTCACACCCGGCCAGCCGTTCGGAGGCGAGAAATTTCCGCTCGTCCGCTCGTCATAAACGCGCACGCGCGATAGCCGAAACGTGAATGGATGCGGCAGCGCGCGGGCGCTGCCGCTGCTCGACTTCAACCCGTCGGAGCTTCTACCTCAGCGAGCCGGTCGCTGATTTTGCGGACGTTTTGCGCCTTGGCGCGAGGGCGCAACACCATGCTTTCGTGGCTGCGCGAAACGCTGATCTCATCGCCCAGCTCCCGCATCGTCATCTTCTCGATGTCGGTTTCCGGGCTCAGCTGCAAACGCACGTCGCCGTCTACGATGGTAATCGTGGTCTTCATTTGGCGGTCTCTCCAGTACTTCGATCCGCGGGGTTGCGGATCACTCTTTCGGGGCCGGGAGTGATTTTCGCCTCGCCCCACCCCGGGGGCTGTAGCGACAGTGTTGGAAATGTGCGTGACCTGTGTGGACGCCGCCACCACAGGGGATGGTAGCCTGCACGGCATGATGTTCCGTTCGTTAGACCCCGCGGAGTTCAAGCTCGGCCGCCGGCACTTGTTTGCCTACGGCTGGCTCAACGTTCCGCTGTCCATCGCGGGTCTGCCGCTCGCCATTTACATCCCGTCCTTCTACGCCACCGAACTGGGCATGTCGCTGGCGGCAATCGGCTGGATTCTGATGCTGGCGCGGATTTCGGACATCGTCACCGACCCGATCATCGGCATTCTTTCGGACAAAACGCCGGAGCGATGGGGCCGTCGCCGGTTGTGGCTGATCGGCGGCATTCCGCTCATGGCGGTTGCCATCTACATGGTGTTTTCGCCCAGCGGGCAGGTCGGGTTCTTCTACACGTTCTTCTGGATTTCGCTGCTCTATATCGCGTGGACCATCGTGACGATTCCGTACTCCGCGTGGGGCGCGGAACTGTCGCTCGACTATCGCGAACGCACGCTCATCACAGGCTGGCGCGAGATGTTGGGCATCGTCGGCCAGCTTCTGGTGATGGCGCTGCCCGTGGTGTTGCCGTGGCTCGCGGTGAACGGTTTTGCCAGCCTCGAAAGCACCCGCGGCGATTCGATGGCGCCGCTGCTGCACATCGTCGCGGTGATCACCGTGATCACGCTGTTCGTCTCGCTTGCCGGTCTGCTGTGGGCGTTGCCGGAAGTGCGCGTGCCGAGCTCGCACGCCAACTGGTTCTCCGGAATGCGGGTGATCTGGCGCAACGGTCCGTTCAAACGTCTGATTCTGGTGAACGTCTTCAACAGCATGGGATGGACGGTGTGCGGCACGTTGTTCGTGTTCTACGTCCGCTACATTCTCGAAGCCGGCCTCGCCGCAACCGGTTGGCTGTTGCTCGTCTACTACACCGCCGGTGTCATCGGCGCGCCCCTTTGTACGAAGGGTGGCAACCTCATCGGCAAACACCGGATGTGGGCGTGGACGATCATCTTCACGTGCGTCGCGTATCTTCCGGCGACATTGCTCGGTCCCGGCGACGAGCTGTGGTTCGCGCTGATTCTGTCGTTCACCGGATTATCGATTGCGAACGGCGGCATTCTCGGTTCCTCGATGTCGGCCGACGTGATCGACATCGATACGCTGCGCAGCGGCCAGCAACGCGGTGCCTTGTTCATGGCGTTGTGGGCGCTGGCGTGGAAGTTCGCCGCGGCGCTCGGTGCGCTGGTGGCGCTCAATCTGCTGGACATCATGGGTTTCGAACCCGCGGATCACGACGCTTCCGGCAAGCCCGCATTGCTGTTCCTCTACATCGTATTGCCGATCATCTGTTGGTTGATTGCCGCGGCAATCATCTGGAACTATCCGATCACCGAAGTACGGCACAAGCGGATACGCGCGCGGGTGGAACGAAGAATCGCGGCCAGCGCCTCACCGCAACTGTTGGCCGACTGAAGCAGTGCGCAACACGTACAACATCAGTCTGTTGCGGCGGCGCATTCAGGAAGCGCTGCCGAGACAACTTTCGCCGGCAGGTGAATCGGCGGTCGAGGGATTTCTGTCGCTGCCGGGCGCCAGTGCGTGGCGGCCGGACCGGCTGGGACTCAGAGAGTTGTCGTTCATCTTCGATATCGGGTTGCCGTTCGCCTTGATGGGCGACAAGCCCGTAGCGAAAACGCTCGGCCTGCACGCCGGCGATGCGGTTCGCGACGGACGGTTGCCCGACTCGACTCTATGGAGTGCCGTGCATGCCGTTGCGCTGTTGTGCCATTGGGGACTCGATGTGCGCCTGGTCAGCGGCGCGATGGCGCCGCTGCAATTCGAGGCGCAGATACCGGAGGGCGCATCGTTCAAACTCGAGGTGCGGCGTTCCGTGCTCGAGCCCGTGAATGCGGGACTCGTGGCGCTCGACATGCGCGGCGCAACCGCGAGCTTCGACGCTGCAGCCGCGTACTACTGCGAACAGTTCGCTACCGGCCTTGCCGGGGTGCTGCTGTTCGAACCGCGCTTCTGGATCGGTGTAGAGCAGAAAGAGTGGTTGCACATGGCGCGGCTCGCACCGGACGCGTCGGGTTTGGAACCGCGCATGCTCGGTTGCGCCGATGGCGAGCGATTCTCCGGCGCGCAGGCACTGCGATTGCCCCTGTTAACCTAGAGAGACGAAAAGCAGAAGGAGAGAGGCCGTGAAACTCGCCATCGATTTTCCGTCGATCGCGTTTCGCGAAGGTCCCGCGGCGGTTGCGAAACTCGCCGCGGAAGTGGAGCGCATCGGTTACGACCAGCTCGACATGTTCGATCACGTCGTGATGGGATTTCCGATCGAGGGCCGGACGGGTCTGCAGTATCCCGCGAAGATGCCGATCCTCGAAGCGCTCGTGACGCTCGGATTACTGCGCGGCGGTGACGTCGCGCATCGGCCTCGGCACCGAAGTGCTGGTGCTGCCGCAGCGGCAGCCGGTGCTCGTCGCCAAACAGGTCAGCACGCTCGACACGCTGTCGGGCGGGCGAGTGCGCCTCGGCATCGGCGTCGGCTGGCAGGAGTCCGAATACGATGCGCTCGGCGAATCGTTCGGCGATCGTGGCAAACGGATGGACGAAGCGTCTGCAGGTGCTGCGCGCGTGCTGGCGCGACGAGCGCGTCGACTTTAGCGGTGACTACTACAGCGTCACGGCGATGGGCATGGAGCCGAAACCGCCGCAGGGCGCGGCACTGCCGATCTGGGTGGGTGGTCATTCGCCCGGCGGCGTTGCGTCGCGTCGGCCAATACGCGCGACGGCTGGCTCGCGGCGCTGGTGAACAACAAGGAACGCGTCACAAAGGAGATGCAGACGATACGCGAGCATGCGGAACGCTTCGGCCGGGATCCGAACGCCATGCAGTTCCAGACGATGCTGGCGCCCCCGCCGCGCGAAAACGACGATGGTAAGGGGAGCGGCTTCTACGCCGATCCCGATCGCGTCGCGCGGCGCGCGGCGGAAATCGCGCAGCTCGGCTTCGGCTGGGTGTCGCTGAACGGCACCAACCTGTTTCAGTCGGGTGCGCGGACGGTTGCGGCGATGATCGACGCATTCGGCGCGCTGCACGACCGGTTGCGCCGGGAAGTCGGCTGACGCCAGTCTTCGCGCATGGCGCGTCTGCTGCAGTTGATTTTCGTCGTTTGTCTCGTCGCGTTGCCGGTGGCGTGGTTGAAGACCGACACGCTGCCGAAGGTGTTGTCGTTTTCGCGCGCGCTCGCGGCGGAACCGCGGCAACAGGCTAAATCGAAAAGCCGCCGATCGACGTCGAACAGGGCGGCGTCTCGTATCGCGTCGAGCCGGCGTATCACTACGCGCTCGATGGCATGGTGGTGTCGTATCGGGTGCACGACGCCGACCACCTGCTGCATCGGTTGTGGAACGATCATCTCAACGTAGCCGACATCTGCGTGGTGTGGGGCCATGATGCGGGTGGCGTCGATCTGCACGCGTTCGATTTCCGCAACGGCGAGTTCACGTGCATGTTCCAGACACGCAGCGAGAAGGATTGGCGCGCGTTTCGCCTCGACCAGATTTCGAACAACCATCTGATCACCGCCGATCCTGCTCTACGCGCGCGAATCGCGATGTCGCGGTCGGCGACCAGATCCACTTCGAGGGCTATCTCGCGAGCTACTCGAACGCGTCCGGGTTTCATCGCGGCACCAGCACGACTCGGCAGGACACCGGCAACGGCGCTTGCGAGACGGTCTACGTCACCGAATTCGACATCGCCGAGCCAGCGCCGCGCGGCTGGCGTAGGCTGCAAAGCGCAGCGCTGTGGGGATATGTTCTGAGCGCGTCACGTGGCTGTTGGGAGTTGGCAAAGGTTGGTTCTGAGCCGGCAACGTGCGGGAAGGTGAAACGTGCGCGTACTGATTCTCGGTAGCGGTCTTGCGGGCATCACGGCTGCGTATTACCTGCGCAAACTGGGCTGCGACGTCGTCGTCGTCGATCGCGCCCCGGTGCCGGTGCGCGAAACGAGTTTCGCGAACGGCTCGATGATCACGCCGAGCCTGGCAGATCCGTGGAATGCCCGGGTGTGTTCGGCGCGCTGTGCGCTCGTTGGGCGCGAAGATTCGGCGATGCTGCTGCGCGCCGGCGCGATTCCGTCGCTGTTCGGCTGGGGCATCACGTTCCTGCGCAATTCCGCATCGAAGCACTTCGAACGCAACTATCTGAGCAACGTCGGCCTGGTGCACTACTCGCAGTGGATCGATGCGCGATCTGCTGCAGGCGCATCCGCTGCAGTTCGATCACGTCTACGACGGCACGATGAAAATATTCCGCGATGCAGCCGCGTTCGATCACGGCATCAAGATCGCGCACTGGCTCAAGCAGGTTGGCATCGAACACCGTGCGCTCGAACCGGCCGGCGTCGTCGAGAATCGAACCGCTGCTCGCGCCCGTGCAGCGGACGAGATCGTCGGCGGCATAGGATATCCCGGCGATGAAACCGGCAACGCGCGGATGTTCTGCGAGGAAATGCGCGCGCGTGTGCGAACGCAATCCGGCGTGCGCTTCCGCTTCGCCGAAAACGTCGTCGAGATCGTCCGTCAGCGCAAAGCGGATCGAAGGCATGCGCACTGCGAAAGAGACTGCTGACGGCGGATGCCTATCTGCTGGCGGCCGGCAGCTTCAGTTCGGTGTGGGGCAGGCAACTCGGCTTCGATCATTGCCGGTGCGCCCGGCGAAGGGTTATTCGATCTCGGTGCCGATGGATGACTGGGAGCGCGAGCCGCGCGTGCCGATCGTCGACGATTCGCTGCACGCCGCGCTGGTGCCTGTCGGCAACGTGTTGCGCGTGGCCGGCACTGCTGAATTCACCGGCTACGACGTCACGGTGAATCCGCGGCGCATCGCCAATCTGCGTCAAGCTGTTCGGCCGCGTGTATCCGCAACTCGCGCGAGCGATGTCGGCAGATGTCGACGTGCAGCCGTGGTGCGGGCTGCGACCACTGACGCCAGACGGCATGCCGATCGTCGGTGTCATCACCGCTCGAGAACCTGTTCCTCAACACCGGCCACGGGCCGCTCGGCTGGTCGATGGCGTGCGGCTCCGGTCAGAGCGATCGCCGACATCGATTACCGGTGCGCCGACCGGCATCGACATGACCAGCTTCGCGCTCGAAGCGGTTCTGACGGTCGCGCAATGGTGACGGCGCACGACGCACCGACCGAACACGATCCCTGGATACTGGTCTTCGACGGCGATTGCGCCTTCTGCCGATACTGCGTGGACTACGCGCGCGCAGTGACCGACGTCGAGGCGGGCCGTGCGGTTCGATACGAGCCGTTCCAGAGCGTTGCGGCACAGTATCCCGACATTTCTATCGACGAGTTCAAGGCGTCGATCCGCCTGATCACGCCCGCCGCGCGATATCACGGCGCGCACGCAGCATTCCGAGTACTTGCGCTCGCCCCTCGATTGCGCGGTTGGCTCTGGTGTTACCGCTACGTGCCTCTCTTCGCGGTCATCGCCGAGGCGCTGTATCGATTGACGGCACGCCATCGCGGCGCCGTCTATCGGATCGCACGGCCGCTGTTCGGCGCGCGCTTACTTCCGTCCGACTACGCGCGTACCACGGATTTCATCATCCGCGGTATCGGCCTTGCCGCGTTGTTCGCGTTCGCATCGTGGTGGTGGCAGGCGGCCGGGCTAGTCGGGTCCGACGGCATCCTGCCCGTGCGCGATTACTTCGATGCGGCGCGCGCACAGCTCGGGAGCGATGGTTGGCTGTTGCTGCCGTCGTTGTATTGGCTCTCGAGCGCCGATTGGATGACGTCGGCAGTGTGCGCCGCCGGATGCGTTGCTTCGCTGTTGTTGATCCTGTGCGTGTGGCCGACAGCTGCGGCGCTCGTCGCGTACGTCTGTTATCTGTCGCTCGAATATGGCGGCGGCGTGTTCCTGCAGTATCAGTGGGACACTTTGTTGGTCGAATCGCTCGTCGTCGCGGCGGTGCTCGGCCGTCAGCAGCGGATCGGCATCTGGCTGACGCGGCTGCTCGTGTTCCGGTTCATGTTCCTGTCGGGCGCGGTAAAGCTCGCGTCGGGCGACCCGACGTGGCGCAGCTTGGCCGCGCTCGATGTCCATTTCGAAACCCAGCCGCTGCCGACACTGCTCGCGTGGTACGCACATCATTTGCCGCGCGCAGCGCTGCATTTCGGTACGGTCGCGACGTTCGTCATCGAACTGTTGTTGCCGTTCCTCATCTTTGCACCGCGTAATGCACGCCTCTTTGCGGCCGGCGGGTTTCTGTTACTCGAGTTTCTGATCGTGCTGACCGGCAACTACAACTTCTTCAATCTGCTGACGATCGTGCTGTGTCTCGGTTTGCTCGACGACCGCGCGCTTGGCGTGTCGGCTGCTGCCCGAGCGCGCAGTTCGCCGCCGGCGAGATGGCGCGTTGTAGTGGCAGCGATGGCGTTGCTCGGCGCGCTGCAGATCCATCAGACACTCGCGCGCGATCGTGTGAGCGCGTGGGAAACCGCGCTGTTGCGCAGCGTGGAGCCGTTGCAGCTGGTCAACAGCTACGGTCTGTTTGCGGTAATGACGACACACCGCGACGAGCTGGTCATCGAAGGGTCTATGGACGGCGTCGAGTGGCTGGAGTTGCCGTTCAAGTTCAAACCGCAGGATTTGGACACGGCACCGCGCTGGGCAACACCCTATCAGCCGCGGCTCGACTGGCAGATGTGGTTCGCCGCGCTAACGAGCCGCGAAGGGGCGCCGTGGTTCGACAATTTCGTCGTTCGCCTGTTGAGCGGTGCGCCGGAGGTTTACGCACTGCTCGAGACCACGCCGTTCGCCGACAAGCCGCCGCGTCTCATCCGTGTGTTGCGTTATCGCTACCACTTCACCACCGCCGAGCAGCGGCAGGAAACCGGTGCCTGGTGGCGACGTCAGTACGTCGGTGTGTGGTATCCGCCGGCGCGGCTTGCCCGATAGCGCGAGCAAGCCTGCTGCGACGGGCGCGTTACCAGGCGTGGTCCTCGCCGTTCCACTTCTTGAAGCTGCCGGTATCGGCCGAGCGTGAGGTTCGCGATGACCGACATGATGCCGGCGGCGCTGTCCTCGGCGCTGATGTCGGCGCCTGAGCCGCCCATGTCGGTGCGCACCCAACCCGGATGAATCAAGCCCACCGCGATGCCGTCGCTGGCCAGTTCCACCGACGCCATCCGCATCACCTTGTTCACCGCCGCTTTCGACGAGCAATACGCGAACATCACCGGCATGTTCAGCGCCAGCGCGCCCATCTGGCTCGTGATCGTGATGGCGCGCGGATTCTTGCCGGCTTTCAGATTGCGACGGAACGTCTGCACCATGCGCAGCGGCGCCATCGTGTTGACGGCGAACGTTTCGGCCCAACCGTCGAAGTCCATGTTCGCGAGCGACTGTTTCTCGGCGTCGGGTCCGGCCATGCCCGCGTTGTTGATCAGGATGTCGATCGGCGCGGTGCGGATTTCTGCCGCGAGCGCCGCGACGATTTGCCGTCGGCGACGTGCACGCCGTGAATCGTCAGTCCTTTGCGCGATTTTGCGAGCGCCTGCAATTTGTCGGCTTTCGCGGGCTCGCGGCAACACGCGAGCACCCGATTGCCGGCTGCCGCATAACGCGACGCGAGTTCGAGACCGATGCCGCGATTGGCACCTGTGATCAGAACGGTTTCCATGTGGTCTTTTCCTATTTGAGCGCGTACGGCGCAGCCATCAGCGGGCTCGGCCGGTCGGCGGTGATGCCGGTTCGAACAGCGCCTGACAGGTCGTCGTCGTCGGTTTCGAGCAGTCGTTCGAGCCAGCCGTGGAAGCGTTGGCCGCCGCCTTCGTTGCGGCCGAACATCACGTGGCTCTTTGCGCCGGTCATCAACGCGCGCTGCTGGCGCAGACCCGGTCGCGTAGTCTTCTTCTCTAACGACGTACTCGAGCAGTTTGAACTGCGCGTCTGCGGCAATGCGCTGCTCATCGTTCGGCGCTTTTTCCATCACGATAAGACTGCACCGTGAACGATGAACCCGGCGAGTCGCCCGGGAACAGCTGCGAAATCATCACGCCGCGTCCGCCGCCGCCGTCGAACGACGCAATCGACACGTGCGGGAAGATCGTCCACACGCCGCCGATCAGCGCGCGCAGTCGGCCACTGGTCTTCCGGCGATCGCTTCGAGCGCGAGCAACGACGGGTCGGGCGAGCTGACGCGCTGGTGCGGACCCCACGCGGTGTAGATCGCCTGGTTCGGCATGTTTTCGCCGAACGTGTTCTTGTGCAGGATCGGCAGGTGGTACAGGTCCATGTAGCCGTCGTACGCGATCTTCCAGTTCGGCCCTGCGATCGTGCGGCGCGAAAACAGATACCAGTCCTTGAAGCCGAAGTGATCGAGCAGCGCGTCGTAGCCGGACAGGAAACGTATCGATCGGAAGCGTCGACTTCGGATCGAGCGTCACCCAGATCATGCCGGCGCGTTCGGCTACCGGCAGCGTGCGTGAGCCCGTTGCACGACATGTCGATGTCGCCGAAATCCTTGCTTCGCATAGATCGCGACCAGCGCGCCGCTCTGATCGTACGTCCACGCGTGATACGGGCACGTGAAGCGGCGGCTGTTGCCGGCGCCTTCCGGCATGATCTGCGCGCCGCGATGGCTGCACATGTTGACGAACGCGCGCACGCTGCCGTCGCTGTGGCGCGACAGCAGCACCGGCACGCCGGCGGCTTCGATGCGCGCGATAGTCGCCGGGCTTCGGCAGTTCGATGCTGAGCGCGAGCATCAGCGGCATGCGTTTGAACACGCGGTCCATTTCGAGACGCCAGCGATGCGGGTCGTAGTAGTGCTGCGCGGGAATCGCGGTGACACGTCGGGCGACCTGATTGATCGTGCGCGGCCTTGACGTGGGCGATGTTGTCTTTCGCCATGCCGATGAGTTGTGCTCGGGACATCGTGCTGTACTCGATACTGACGGTTGCGTCAGCATCGTTGAACTGATCGCGATCTTCAATCCTGCGCGCAACACCGCATACCTCGATTTCGCCATACGATCGCTTAGGAGGTTCGTTCATGGCATCGCTCGTCGCTACGTTTCAAACCAGCAAGGGGGACATCCGCGTCAATCTGATGGAGGACGTGGCACCGCTGACCGTCGCGAATTTCGTCAACCTCGTGCAACGCGGCTACTACGACGGGCTGACGTTCCATCGCGTGATCCCCGACTTCATGATCCAAGGCGGTTGTCCGCTCGGCACCGGCACCGGCGGTCCCGGCTACAAATTCAAAGACGAGTGCTCGTCGAAGGCGAAGCCACGATGCGCCCGGCAAGCTGTCGATGGCGAATGCGGGTCCGGGCACCAACGGTTCGCAGTTCTTCATCACGCACGTGCCGACGCCGTGGCTCGACGGCAAACACACCGTGTTCGGTTCGAAGTGCAGGGCGCCGCCGATCAGGCCGTGGTCGACAAGATCGTCAAGGGCGACACGATCGAGACGATCACCATCGACGGCGACACCGACGCGCTGCTCGGAGAAGTGGCCGATCAGATCGGCAAGTGGAACAGCGTGCTCGACAAAGCGTGACCACGCCCGACGTCGTCATCGTCGGCGGAGGAATCGGCGGCGGTGCACTCGCGAAGAATCTGGCGGAGGCAGGCGTAGCGGTTCTCGTGCTCGAACGCACGCAGGAATATGCCGACGTGGTGCGCGGCGAGTGGATCGCGCCGTGGGGCGTTCCGGAAACGAAGGCCGTCGGCGTGTATCCGATCTATGTCGCCAACGGCGGTCACCACGTCACGCGGCACGTGTCGTACGACGAGGACATCGCGCCGCGAGTTGCCGAGAAGGCCGCGTTCGATCTGACCACGCTGCTGCCCGACAATCCGGGTCCGTTGTGCATCGGCCACCCGTCGATGTGCAACCTGCTGAATCAGGCTGCGACGACTGCAGGCGCCACCGTACTGAGGGGCGTTTCCAACACGCGGGTTACGCCGGGTTCGCCGCCGGCCGTAACGTTCGATCACGACGGCAAGACCACCACGCTACGCCCGCGTCTGGTCGTTGGCGCCGACGGGCGCCACGGCAAAACGGCGGAACAGATCGGTGCGACGTTGCAGCAGGACGAACCGCACCATCGCTTCTCCGGCATGCTGGTCGACAACGTGCCGCAATGGCGCGACGACACACAGTTCATATCGGTCGAAGGTGACGTGAACGTGCTGGCGTTCCCGCAAGGGGGCGGGCGCATTCGTCTGTACATCGGTTTCCCGCTCGAACAGAAAACGCGGCTCGCAGGTCCGCAAGGACCGCAGCGCTTTCTGGAGGCGTTCCGATTGAAGTCCGTTCCGGGCAGCGACGCGATCGCGGCCGGCCGGCCGATCGGCCCGTGTCTCGTATATCCGAACAACGACACGTGGATCGACGAGCCGTTCGCCGAAGGTGTGCTGCTGATCGGCGATGCCGCGGGGCGCAACGATCCGATCACCGGCCAGGGACTCTCCATCACGCATCGCGACGTACGTATCGTGCGCGACATCCTGCTGGGCGATTCCAACTGGTCGACCGACGCGTTCGCGTCCGTACGGCAAGGAACGCAAGGAGCGCATGCGACGGTTGCGAATCGCGGCACGGATCACCGCGATTCTGGAAGCCGAGTTCGACACCGCCGCGCGCGAACGACGGCATCGTGCAGCGGAGCGACGGCGCGCCATGGCGCCGGAGTCGCTTGCGACGCTGACGCCGTTCATCGGCCCCGACGCATTGCCGCCGGAGGCCTACTCCGACGAGGCGGTTGCCGCGTTCCTTGCCTGATCGGCGTGGTGCACCGGATCGAGGTGCCACAATCGCGATTTGGCAGCGATCAGCGCGATCACCGTGAACATCACGGCGGATGCCAGCGCCAGCGCGCCGCGCGGCCCGATCCACTCCACCAGGAATCCATTCGTGAGCGCGCCGATCGGTCCCGAGCCCATGAACGCAAACGAGTAGAAACTCATCACGCGGCTGCGTTGGTTGGGCGGTGCTTCTACCTGCATGATCGTGCGCGCCATGCTCATGGCGATGCCGCCGGCCATTCCCCACAGGAAGATCAGCCCCAACAACACCGAGAAGGTGACACCGATGCCGATGGCGCCGAGCATCACGGCGCCGAGGCCCTGCGCGAGCAACAACGCGCGGCCCTGGCGCCGGATGTCGCCGAAGCGGATCAGCATGAAGATCGTGGTGACGAGACCCAATGCGTTCGCCGCATTCATCAGCGCGAGATCGCCGGCCGAACCGGCGTAGTACTCGCGCACCAGCAGCGGCAGCGTGACGATGTACGAGCCCATGAAACACAGCCCCATCGCGATGCTCTGCAGCACGGTCATCCGCATCGGCGGCGACGCCGCGATGGTTCGATAACCCTGCGCAATGGCGCGGCCGATGTCGCGCAAGCGGTGGTGTTCCTGCGCGACCGGCGTCGGTCGGTCGGGAATCCGCGCGAAAAACCGGATGCCGAGCATCAGCGCCAGCGATTGCACGAACAGAATCGGCAAAGGACCGACGCGCTCTGCCAGCGATGCGATACCGAGACCGGCGAGTTGAACGCCGAACTGCATCATGCTGGCGCGCACAACAGCCGGCTGGATGCCACCTTCCGCGACCTGGTTCAACAGGCCGTCGCGGGCAGGTGTGACGAACGCCTGCGCGGTTCCCATGACGATGGCGTAGTAGATCATCGCTTTGTAGCTGAGGTTGCCGCTCAGCACGACGATGCACAGGAACAGCGGCGGAAGTGCGGCGATGCTCTGCGCCACTACTACGATGCTGCGGCCGCCGAAGATGTCGGCCAGACTGCCGCCGATCAGAATGAACAGCATCGTCGGTATCAGCATCGTCATCTGCGCGATGCCGACCATTTGCGGCACTTCGTGCAGTTCCATCGTCACGAGCCACGCGAACATCACCGACTGAATACCGAACGCGAAGAACCACGAGCCGGTGCCGAGCAGATAGAGGTGGAACGCCTTCAAGACGCGGCGTCCAGCTGCTCCCAACGCGCATATGCGGTCGCGAGCTTCTCATTGATGCGCTCGAGTGCATCGAGACCTTCGGCGATCGCGGCTTTGTCCTGGCGATAGAACGCCGGGTCGGCGATGCGCTGCTGCAGTGCTTTCTGTTCGCGACTCGAGCGTATCGATGGTCTGCGGCATTGCGTCGAGTTCGCGTTGCTCCTTGTAGCTGAGGCGCTTCTTCGTTGCGGTTGGTTTGGCGTGCAACGATGCGTTGCGGCGTCGGCAGCGGCCGCCTTCGGCGCGCCGATACGCGCTTCTGCCGCAACCAGTCCTGATACCCGCCGACGTATTCGCCCCACCGGCCGTCGCCTTCGAACGCCAGAATGCTGGTGACGACGTTGTCGATGAACGTGCGGTCGTGGCTGACGAGCAGCAGCGTGCCGGTGAACTCGGCGAGCAGTTCTTCGAGCAGTTCCAGCGTTTCGGCGTCGAGATCGTTGGTGGGTTCGTCGAACACCAGGAGGTTCGCCGGTTGCGTGAACAACTTCGCCATCAGCAGGCGGTTGCGTTCGCCGCCGGACAGACTGGCAACCGGCGAGTTCGCGCGCTCGGGCGGAAACAGAAAGTCGCCGAGGTAGCCGATGACGTGCTTCTTGCGGCCGCCGATGGTGACGTGGTCGGAACCTTCGCTGACGTTCTCGCGTACCGACTATGTCGGGTCGAGCTGCGCGCGCTGCTGATCGAAGTACGGCGGTCTTCAGCTGGGTGCCGAGCCGCACGTGGCCGCTTTGCGGCGCGAGATGCCGAGCAGCAGGCGCAGCAGCGTGCTTTTGCCGCAGCCGTTCGGGCCGATGATGCCGATGCGGTCGCCGCGCCGGATCGTCATCGTCAGATCGCGCACGAGCATGTGCTCGCCGTAGCCGAAGCTGACGTGCTCGAGGTCGGCGACGATCTGTCCGGAACGCGCGCTGCTGTCGACGATCGAAACTGACGGCGCCTTGCAAGCGCGACACGTTGCCGCCGCTCCTCCCGCAGCGCTTCGAGCCGCCGCACGCGGCCTTCGTTGCGCGTGCGCCGCGCTTTGATGCCTTGGCGGATCCACACTTCTTCTTCGGCGAGGAACTTGTCGAAATTCGCATTTTCGCGCGCTTCCACTTCGAGCATCTGCTGTTTGCGCGAGAGGTACTCGTCGTAGTTGCCGGGAAACGACACGAGCTGGCCGCGATCGAGCTCGACGATGCGCGTGGCGAGGCGCCGGATCAGCGTGCGGTCGTGCGTGATGAAGACCGTCGCGCCCTGAAACGACAGCAGCATTTCTTCGAGCGCGGTGATCGCTTCGATGTCCATGTGGTTCGTCGGCTCGTCGAGCAGCAGCACGTCCGGGTCGGAGACCAGCGCCTGCGCCAGCATGACGCGCCGCCGCGTACCGCCGGAACAGGCGCTGACGAGCACGTCGGGGGGCAGCGCGAGACGGCTGAGCACTTCTTCGACGCGTTGCGAGAGGTTCCATCCGCCGAGCGAATCGATGCGCTGCTGCAGATGCGGCCAGTCGCTGCAGGGCCGCGTCGTCGCCATCCGCAATCGAGTGACTCGCGTCGTGATAGTCGGCCAGCACTTTGCCGAGTTCCGGAAGGCCGGCGGCGACCGTCTGATACACCGTTGCCGACAGATCTTCCGGTACGTCCTGTTCGAGGTGGGCGACGCTTCAGACGTATCGCGCCGCCACACGCTGCCTTCGTCGGGCAGCATCGCGCCGCGCACGACGTTCAGCAGCGTCGACTTGCCGGTGCCGTTGCGGCCGACGAGACAGACGCGTTCGCGCTCTTCGATCTGCAAGTTCGCGTGGTCGAGCAGCAGCTTGTGGCCGAACGCGAGCGTGGCGTCCGTCAGCGTGATCAGGCTCACGGTGCGGCGGGCTCGTCGGCTTCGATCGCCCAGGCGGTGGCTTCGGCGTCGTCGTCGGCCGTCGCGGATCACGCGCAGGAAGGCCTCGCCGTACTTCTCGCAGTTTGGTCTTGCCGACGCCGCTGATGCCCAGCAGTTCGCGCAGCGTGCGCGGCCGCGACGGCAATCATTTCGGCCAGCGTCGCGTCGTGGAAGATCACGTACGGCGGAACGTTCTGCGCGTCGGCGAGCTCGTTTGCGGCAGGCGCGCAGCGCACTCCAGAGCCCGATGTCGGTCTTCGGCGACGGGCTGGCGCGCCGCGGCGTTTGCGCGATCGACCGGCGCGGTCGGATCTTCGCGCAGGTGCAGCGTCACGTCGCCGCGCAGCAGCGGTCGGCTGCGCTCGGTCAGCACGAGCGCGCCGTATCGTTCGACGTCGGCGTGCAGATAGTTGCGCACCAGCAACTGGCGGATCACCGAGCGCCATTGTGCGTCCGTCAGTTCACCGCCGATGCCGAACGTGCTCAATGTATCGTGGCCGTGCTTCTGCGACTTTGTCGTTGTCGCTTGCCGAGCAGCACGTCGATGACGTGACGCCGGGCCGAACCGCTGCGCCGGTGCGCACGACGCACGACAGCAGCTTCTGCGCGGCGACCGTCGCATCCCACGTGACCGGCGGAGTCAGGCACACGTCGCAGTTGCCGCATGCGGCGCGCGGAATCTTCGCCGAAGTACTGCAGCAGCGAATGGCGGCGGCACTGGGTCACTTCGCACCAGCCGAGCAGGGCGTCGAGTTTGTCGCGTTCGATGCGTTTGAAGCGTTCGTCGCCTTCGGACTGATCGATCATGCGGCTCATGCGCACGACGTCCGTGCAGGCCGTACACCATCCACGCCTCGGCAGGCAGGCCGTCGCGCCCGGCGCGGCCGGTTTCCTGGTAGTACGACTCGACGCTCTTCGGCAGATCGAGATGCGCGACGTAACCGCACGTCGGGTTTGTCGATACCCATGCCGAACGCGATGGTCGCAACGACGACGACGCCGTCGTCGCGCAGAAAGCGGTCCTGATTGCGCGGATACGCTCGTGCCGCACAGTCCCGCGTGGTACGGCAGCGCGTCGAAGCCCTGTCGCGCAGCCACTGAGGCGACGGCGTCGACGCTGCGGCGCGACAGGCAGTAGACGATGCCGGCTTCGCCGCGGTGCGAGGCGAGGAACTCGAGCAGCTGCGCGCGCGCGTCGGTTTTGACGCTGACGCTGTAGCGGATGTTCGGCCGGTCGAAGCCGCCGACGAAACGGATCGGGTTCGGTCAGTGCGAGCCGCGTCGACGATTTCGTCGCGCGTGCGGTCGTCGGCGGTCGCCGTCAACGCCATCCGCGGCACGCCGGGAAAGTGCTCGCGCAGCACGTCGAGACCGAGGTAGTCCTGGCGGAAGTCGTGGCCCCACTGCGACACGCAATGCGCTTCGTCGATCGCGATCAGCGAAATCGGCAACGGCTGTCAGCCGTTCCAGCGTGCGCGGCTGCAGCAGCCGTTCCGGGCGCGACATAGAGCAGATCGAGCGCGCCGGCCGCGACGTCGTCGAGCACGTCGCGCCTGGTCGTGCCGGCTCAGCGATGAATTCAGGTACGCGGCGCGGATGCCGATCTGCGTCAGCGCGGCCACCTGATCGCGCATCAGCGCGATCAGCGGGGAAATGACGATGCCGGTGCCGTCGCGCAGCAGACTCGGCAGTTGATAGCAGAGCGATTTGCCGCCGCCGGTCGGCATGAGCACGAGGCAGTCGCGGCCGGCGAGCGCCGCCTCGATCACGTCGTGTTGTTGACCTCTGAACGCCGAATACCCATAGGCCTCCGACAGCAGCTTGCGTGCGCGATCCATCATGCGGCGGATGATATCGTGATCGCCGGCTTGGTGTTCTGGAGATCGTGCGCCTATGATCGCGATGAGCACGCATCGTCTTAACGGGAGAACTCGAGATGGCGGACAAACCCAGCTACATCGGTCTGTTGAACGCAATTGCCAACGGTGAACGCGGCGGCGCGAAGATTTTCCGCAACTGGGCGGAGGTGACGACGTGCGAAGACATCCGCGGCACGCTGCAGACCGTTGCGATTCGCGAAGCCGAGCATGCGATGGCGTTCGAAAAGCGGTTGTGTGAGCTCGGCTTCGGGCTGCGCAAGAAGGAAAATCCGGATCTGAAGAAGACGTTCAAGATCGAGAAGTCCGACGGCAACCGACGTCGAGAAATTCGAACACCTCGGCTACGGCAAGAAATCCAAAGGCGGCGCAGATCGATGGACTGACTGAGACTGCTCGAAGACACGACCATCGACCCGCAGACCGGCGCGCTGCTCGGGCGCTTCATCTGCGAAGAGCGCGACACGGTGCGTCGCCTGAAGGGGTGCTACGAGGCGCTGAAGCGCACGGCGCCGCGCAAAGTCGCGGCGGCCCAGACATGGCGCGACGAACGTCGATCAGGTGTGCGCAGCAACTCGCGACGTTGACCGAAAAGGTCGATGCGATGTCGCGGCTGAAGGCGGTGCGTTAGACAGCGTCACATCAGACGCGCGCGCAGCGATGCGCGTGCCGTCTTCGACGCGCTCGCTCGGATTGACGATCACCTGCTCGCCCGGCGCCACGCCGTGCAACGACTTCGACCTGCAAGTCCGGCACCGGTGGCCTATTACGACAGGGCGCAACCGGCGCGGCCGCGTCGTCGACGAACAGCGGCCCAGCCGTCGCGATGCCGGAACAGCGCCGTCAGCGGAACGATGTCGACCGCGTCGGCTCTGCCACACGATCACCCGCACGTCCACCCGGTAGCCATGCCCAGCGTCGCCCACGCATCATGCGGGTCGGTAGATTCAGAATCACGTTCACACGCTGCTCTTCGATACCCAGCGCTGATACCTTGGTGAAGGCCGACGGCTCGACGCGCTGAACGATCGCATTGAGGGGCGCGCCGCCCCATCCGTCGATGATCGCGCGCTGGCCGGCTCTTAGCGCCACGGCTTCGTTCGACAGATAGTCGGCGACGATTTCGATGCAGCGCGGGATCGCCGATTTCGAGCAGCGGCGGTGCCGGTCTGCACGACGGCTTCGCTCTTCTCGGCGATCGACAGTACCTGGCCGCTGACCGGTGCGTGCAGGTCGACGCAGGCGCATGCGGCGTCGCGCGCCGGGGTCATTGGTCGGCGTGATCAGCGCCGCGCGCGCTCGCGCCAGTTCGTGGTCGCGCATCTTGATCGCTCGCGTCGCGGCGTTGACCGCGGCCTTCGCGGTGCGGTGGGCACGCTCGGCTTCGTCGATCGCCTGTTCGGAAGCAACGCCTTTCGCATGCAGTTCGCGCATGCGCCGCACTTCAGCGGCGGCGAAATCTTCTTCGGCACCGGCGCGTTCGCGTTCGGCGCGTGCATAACGCGCCGCAGCCTCTGCGGCGCGTACGGCGGCTTCGGCCTCGGCGCGCGCGCGCGGGTCGAGCAGCGCGGGGTCGGCCGGCTCGATGCGGGCGACTACGGTTTTGCCGGCTTCTACCAGCATCGCCGACGTGCAGCGGCGTGCGCTGCACGCGGCCCGCGATCGGCGCCGATACGGTAAAGACGTCGTGCACGCGCGTTTCGCCTTCGTCGTCGACGGTTACCACGAGCGGTCCGCGCGCGACGGTGGCGATGTCGACGGGTTCGGGCTCGGCGCGAAACGCATAGACCAGCGCTGCGAGCAGCGCGACGGCCGGCACGCTCCAGAACAGCAGCCGTTTGTCGCGACGTGGTTCAATCGCGACATGTGGCTCACTCCCGGGTCTTCAGCACGGCGATCAGATCGAGCCGCTGCAAGCGGCGCTGCACCAGCAGCGCCGAGGCGGTGGCCGCGGCCAGCGCAACCAGCATCGCCCATGCGTAGGTATCGGGCTCGATCACCACCGGCACGCGGAACAGTTCGGTCGCGAAACTGGCCGCCATCAGTGATGTCAGCGCCCAGCCGAGCAGTGCGCCGATCGGCAGCGCAAGCAACACCAGCAGCGCCGCTTCGCCGAGCAGCATGTAGGTGATCTCGCCGGTGCTGAAAACCCAGTACGCGCAGCGTCGCGAGTTCGCGGCCGCGCTCCGACAGCGCGATGCGCAGGTTGTTGTACACGACGCCAATGGCGAGCGTGCAGGAGAAAGAACACGTAGAACGACACATAGATCAGCAGGGTGCGCCCATCGTCTCGTGGAACATGTCCACTGCCGCGTCTTTCACCGTGGCGCCGCCGATCGACCGGAATGGTCTTCAGTGCGGCGAAGAATTCGCGTCGCTCGAGGCCGGATCGACGCGCAGCAGCAGCGTGTTCACGGTGTGCGGGTTCGCCGATCGCGCGCGTCAGCGCGGCCAGGTTCATGTAGGCAGTGGTGCCGATGAAGGTATCGAAGATCGCCGCCACCGGTATCGTCGATGCGGCTGCGGCGGCCTTCCAGCACTTCTACCGTAATCATGTCGCCGACAGCGCGCGTGCAGAATCTTCGCAAGTGCGCTCGACAGCAGCAGGCCGTCTTCGGGCACGCGTACATCGCGCCGTCGGCTGTCGCCGCAGCGATTCGAGTTGCCCGCCCGCCGGCAATCCGATCACGGCTTCGCGACGCGACCGCTGTTCGTGCGTCAGCCGCGCGGCGACGACTCGGTGCGGTTCCACTGCCAGCACGCCGGGCAGCCGCAACGCGGCGCGCGACGACGTCTTCGCGCGCGGCCTCGACGAGGCCGATGCGTCACGTCCTGGTGCTGCTGCCGATGGAAAAAGTCCTCGACGAGCAGATTGATCGCGTCGATCCACTGCAGCGCGGTGACCAGCACCGCGACCGACGTTGCCGCGCCGAGGCTGGTGAGGAACGCGCGCAACGGCCGGCGCATCACCTGGCGCAGCACGATGCGCGTGGGTTGATCGAGCCAACGGGTGAGCCAAGGCGCGACGAATTCGCGACGGCGGAACAGCGGCGGCGACGGCGGCCGCATCGCTTCGGCCGGCGCGAGTCGCCCGGCGCGGCGCGCGGCGGCAACCGCGCCCGCGACCGCGGCGCCGACGCTGACCGCTGCCGAGATCACGAAGGCGCGCGCGCCGGGCATGTAAACACAGGTCCGGGAAGCTGGAACAGTTCGGCGTAGATCGTCGTCATCCAGCGGCCGAGCGCGACCATCCGATCGCCCAGCCGAGCAGCACGCCGAACCCCGACATCGCGACGACGAGCTTCGTGTAGTGCCAGCCGACCGCGGCGCCGGAATAGCCAAACGCCTTGAGCAGGCCGATTTCGGCGCGTTCGATCGCGACGAGGCGCGTCAGCACGACGTTGGTGAGGAACGCCGCGACTGCGAGAAACACGCTCGGCAGGATGCGCGCCATCGTCTCGAGCTGCTTGATTTCGTTCATCACGAACCAGTGCGAGATCTGATCGCGGCGAGGATAGGCGCCGGTTCCGCCGTAGGGTTCGAGCAGCGCGTCGATGGCTGCTCGATGACGAGGTCGTTCCGAGGCGCCGGGCAACAGCGTCAGCACGACGTCGTCGAATGCGCCTTCGAGGTCGTACGCGGCTTCGAGCGCGCGCTGACTCATCCACAACACGCCGTAGCGCTTCGGGTCGGGCATCAGCGCGCCCGGTCCGATCGTGTAGATGAACTCCGGCGACAGCGCGATGCCGGCGATTTCGACGCTGCGCTGCCGGCCGTTCATCAGCACGCGCAGGTGGTCACCGGGCGCGAGGCCATGCGCGTTGGCAAACGCTTCGCTGACCAGTGCTTCGTCGACGTGGGTCGGGTCGAGCATGCGGCCGCGCCGCAGCGTCAATTGGTTGAGCAGCGATGCGCCGCTGTCCGGCAGCGCCACGAGCGTGGCGATGACCGGCTCGCCGAAGCCGTCGACGTCGACGGTGGCCCACCGCACGATCCGCGTTTCGACCAGCTGCACGCCTGGAATGGCGGCGATCCGCGCGGCGAGCGACTGCGGCGCGCGTTTTGCGGACGCGAACACGTCGGCGAAATGCTGTCGCTCGTAGTAGGCGGACGTGGTTTGCTGCAGCGCATCGATCGT
This sequence comes from uncultured Gammaproteobacteria bacterium, assembly GCA_963822125.1. GTDB lineage: Bacteria > Pseudomonadota > Gammaproteobacteria > Pseudomonadales > Azotimanducaceae > DATJGR01. The sequence continues at coordinate 216,139 of CAWGGQ010000002.1, forward strand.
TGCCAGCGACATCACCAGCACCGCGACGCCGGATGCGACGATCAACGCGATCGCAACGGCCTGGCCGCGCAGCCGCCACAGATCGCGCACGAGTTTGCGGTTCGAGCGGATGCAGGTTCACCACGCGAGCGATCTCGGCGGGATGCGCGCCGGCGTTCGTGGTCGTCTCGACGATGCGTGCCGTCAGCGAAACGCATGCACGCGATCGGCCATTCCCGAGATCGCGCGGTTGTGCGTGATCAGCGCGGTGGTGGTGCCGAGTTCGCGGTTGATCTTCTCGATGGCTTCGAGCACGAGCACGCCGGTCTCGCGAATCGAGCGCGCCGGTCGGTTCGTCGCACAGCAGGATTTCCGGCTGCTTCGCGATCGCGCGCGCGATCGCGACGCGTTGCTGTTCGCCGCCGGAGAGCTGCGCCGGAAACGCATCGCAGCGCTCGGCGAGGCCCGACCAGCGCGAGCGCGTCCCTGCGGCGTGAGCGGCGCGCGCGCGATTTCGGTGACGAGCGCGACGTTCTCTTCGGCCGTGAGGCTCGCGATCAGGTTGTAGAACTGAAACACGAAGCCGACGTGATCGCGGCGGAAGCGCGTGATGCTGGCGTCGTCGCGCGGCAGCGGCTCGCCTCGGAACAGCACGTCGCCGGACGTCGGCAGGTCGAGGCCGCCAAGGATGTTCAGCAGCGTCGATTTGCCGCTGCCGGACGGACCCACGAGCACGACGAGTTCGGACTCGAACAGGTCGACGTCGACGCCGCGCAGCGCGTGAATTTCGACCTCGCCGGCGCGATAGACCTTCGTCAGCGCGCGGCCGGACAGCGTCGGTGGGCGAATCACTTGAACAGGCATGTCGACGTGATCAAGAGTCCGCTCACCGGCGCATTGTTTCCGCCCGCGGCGCCGTACCGGCAACCCGTGAAATCCCGTAGCGCGCTGATCGGCTTCATTGTGTCGGCCGATGCGCTTGGCCAATATAGGCGGCCGCTTCGAACGCACGGAGAGACGCATCATCGATCAGGAAACCGCCGCAGTTCGCGCCGACGAAGAAATGGACTGGCCGAAGGTGGCCGACTATCTGGCGGCGCGCATCGATGGCGCGCGCGGCCCGATGCAGGTGCGTCAGTTCCCGGGCGGCAGCGCGAACCTGACCTATCTGATCTCGTTCGGCGCGCAGGAATACGTGCTGCGCCGTCCGCCGCTCGGGCCGGTTGCGCCGGGCGCGCACGACATGGCGCGCGAACACAAGGTGTTGTCGCGGCTGTACGCAGCGTTCGACCGCGCGCCGCGTTCGTATCACCTGTGCACCGACGAATCGGTGATCGGCGCGAAGTTCATCGTCGTGGAGCGCCGCACCGGCGTCGTGATCCGCGATCGATATCCCGGACGCAATGCTCGCGCAGCCGCGCCTGGCACAGCGCACCAGCTACGCGCTGGTCGATGCGATGGCGGATCTGCACAACGTCGACCCGCACGCGCTCGGCCTCGGCGATCTCGGGCGCCCCGACGGATTCGTGAAGCGGCAGGTGGACGGGTGGGCGGCGCGGTGGGAGCTGGCGAAGGACAAAGACGTGCCGCTGTTCTACGAAGTGCATGCCCGGCTCGCGGCGGCGGTGCCGGCGCCGCAGCGCGTCAGCGTGCTGCACAACGATCTGAAGTTCGACAACTGCCAGTTTCAGGCAGCTGATCCCGACCGGGTGACGTCGATATTCGACTGGGACATGGCGACGCTGGGCGATCCGCTGATCGACCTCGGCACGCTGCTCGGCTACTGGAGCGAAGACAGCGATCCGGCGCCGCGCGGTACGCGCCCGATCGGCGCGGGCGACACATTTCCAACGCGCGCACAGATCACGCGGCGATACGCCGAAGTCACCGGGCTGGACATGCGCGGCATCAACTGGTACGAAGCGTTCGCCATGTGGAAGACCGCGGTTGTCGTGCAGCAGATCTACATCCGCTACGCGCGCGGTCAGACGCAGGATGCCCGTTTCGCCCACATCGCCGACCGCGCGCCGATTCTGCTCGCCGCCGCAGCGCGGCTCGACTTCTAACGAACAGCATCAAGGCGCACGATGACACAGATGAACGAGCTCGGGTTCTACACGCTTGCCGGCGCGCCGCGTTCGCCGCGTGATCTGATCGACGAGGTGCGGCCGCCGAAGCGCTCGGCATCGGCGCGTGTTTCATCTCCGAACGCTTCAACATCAAGGAAGCGGCGACGCTGTCGGGCGCGGTCGGTGCGGTGTCGACGAACATCGGCATCGCCACGGCGGCCACCAACCAGAACACGCGGCATCCGATGGTGACCGCTGCATATGCCACGACCATGCACTTCCTCACCGGCGGCCGCTTCGCGCTGGGCCTCGGCCGCGGCATCGACATGATGTTCGACGCGTTCGGTCTGCCGCACATCACGACCGCGCAGATCGAAGACTTCGCCGGGCTGATGCGGCGGCTGTGGCGCGGCGAAACGGTCGTGGGTCACAAAGGCCCGGCCGGAAGCTGGCCGGTGCTGCGGCTCGATCCGGCGTTCCGCGAAGATATTCCGCTGATGTTGACCGCGTTCGGGCCGAACTCGCTCGCGCTCGGCGGCCGCGCGTTCGACGGCGTGGTGCTGCATACGTTCTTCACCGATGAAACCACGCAGCGCTGCGTGCGGACGATCAAGCAGGCCGCCGGAAGAAGCCGGGCGCGACCCGGCGGCGGTGCGCGTGTGGTCGTGTTTTGCGACGATCGGCGATCATCTGCCGTATCCGGTGCGGCTCAAGAAGACCGTTGGCGGATGGCGACCTACCTGCAGGCGTACGGCGACCTGATGGTGCGCACCAACCGTTGGGATCCCGCGGTGCTGCAGCGGTTCCGCGCCGACCCGCTGGTGGCCAAGTTCCAGGGGGCGATCGATCAGCGCGCGACCACGGAAGAGCTCGAACAGGTCGCGGAACTGATTCCCGAGGCGTGGCTTGCGCCGGCCGCGACCGGGTCGCCGCAGCAATGCGTGGCGAGCATCCAGCGGCAGTTCGATCTCGGCTGCGACGGCGTGATCCTGCACGGCGCATCGCCCGACGACCTGGCGCCGATCGTCGAGGCGTACCGTGCCGCGCGGCCGACGGGACGGTTCGACCATCTGCCCGCGAATCCTGCGGCAGCGCCACGCCGCTAGCCGCATCACGCGCAGATGATTCACTCGGTAATCCGTTTCGGCGCGGCCGCGCTGCTGCTGTTGGTGCAGGCGGCGGCCGCGAGCGCTGCCGAATCCGCGGCAACGCTGCCGATGACGCGGGTCGATGACGCAGCGGAGATCGTCGTCGACGGCCGTCTCGACGAGCCGCAGTGGCGCGATCTGGCCGACATCTCCGATTTCGTCGTCATCGAACCGGACACGCTGAAGCGCCGTGCACGCGACGCGTGCGCGGATCTTCTACACGACGCGCGGCCTGTATGTCGGTTTCGAACTCGATCAGCCGGCCGAGACGCTGCTGAAACGTCTGTCGAGCCGCGACGTCGGTTTTCAGTTCGTCGCGCGACGAGGTGAGCTTCACGCTCGATACGTCCGGGGAAGGCCGCTACGGCTTCTGGTTCAGCGTCGCGCTCGGCGATTCGCACAGCGACGGCACGATCCTTCCCGAGCGGCAGTACTCGAGCAACTGGGACGGACCCTGGTACGGCGTGACGCAGACCACGGCCACCGGCTGGTCGGCGGAGATGTTCATTCCGTGGGGCACGGTCGCGATGCCGTCGAGCGGGCCGACGCGGCACATGGGGTTGTACATGAGCCGGCGGGTCGGCTACCTGGAAGAACGCTGGGGTTGGCCCGCGCTGCCGCCGACGAAGCCGAAGTTCATGTCGGTGCTGCAACCGATCGAACTCGACGACGTGGCGCCGCGGCAGCAGTTCAGCCTCTATCCGTTCCTCGCGGCGACGTGGGACGAAGTGCAGCAACGAAATGAGCTACCGGGTCGGCGGCGACATGTTCTGGCGGCCGACGACGAACTCGCAGTTGATGGCGACGATCTATCCGGATTTCGCCGCGGTCGAATACCGACGACCTGATCGTCAATCTCACCGCCACCGAGACGTTTTTTCCGGAGAAGCGCCTGTTCTTTCTCGAAGGGCAGGAGATCTTCGTCGCGACGCCAGCGTGCGCGAACCGCGCACCCGCGACGTCGGCAACGCCGGCGCGCCGTACACGATGGTGAATACGCGACGCATCGGCGGCGCGCCGCGCACGCCGAACGAGCGCCTCAACACGATCATCAACAATCGCGATCTGATCCAGCCGGTCGATCTGTATCGGCGCCGCAAAGGTGACCGGCCAGTCCGGCAGGATTCGCTACGGCGTGATGGCCGCCGCCGAAGACGACGTGCGTATTTCATGGCGAACTGCCGAGCGGCACCAACGTCGAGCTGGAAGGAGCCCGGTGACAACTACGGTGTGGCGCGGCTGCTTACGAATACTCCGAAGGGCGGTGCTTACCAGCGCGCTGGGCGTGCTGTCGACGGCGGTGGACAATCCGGACCGCGACGCGTACGCGCAGGGCGTCGACGGCCACTACCTGTCTCGCACGCGGCAAGCTGAAGATCGACGGCCAGGCGTTTACGTCGAACATCACCGGCGAAAAGACGGGCTATGGCGGCTTCGTCGATTTCGAGTACTTCGTTCGGCAGGGGTAACGCACGCGCCTCGGCTTCGAGTATCTCGACAGCGCATCGACCTCAACGACCTCGGCTATCTGGAGCGAAACGACAGCTGCGCGTGCGCGCATCGCAACGCGTACCGTGTCGAATCTCGGATGGGCGCACGAAAATCAGTTCGACATGCGCGGCTTCGGTCAGCGCAATCACGAAGAACTGTTCACCGGCGGCGGCGTGTTCTTCGCCGACCGGTTGACGCTGAACGACCGTTCCAAACTGATGACGCGCGCGAGCTTTTTGCCGAAGAGCTACGACGACATCAACAGCGAAGGCTTCGGCACATTCCGGGTCGAGGACGCGCAGCGACCAACGTGCGCTGGGATTCGGATCCGACGCAGCTGGGGTCGTCGGCATCGGCGCCGGTTTCCTGGAGGAAGATCTCGGCGGCGACACGTGGAGCGGCGAAGGCGGAGATCGACTGGCGCCCCAGCGATCGTTTCGACGCGTCGCTCGGCAGCGGTGTACTACAACTTCGACGGCTGGCTGCTGCATCAGGTGGAAGCCGGTATGGCGACCTACGACGGCGACCAGTGGCAGCCGAAGTTCACGTTCGAGTACTACATCAGCGCCGAAGCAGCAGTTGCGCACCTCGCTGCAATGGGTGGGCATCAAGGCCGAACACGGATCAGGTCTACCTGGTGCCGCTGAAACCGGGCGAGCTGGTGCGGGTGCCCGACCCGGCCGGTGCCGCGGCGACTTTTCGGTGTCCGAACCTCATCTTTCAGGCGCGTTATCGCTGGGAAATCGCGCCGTTGTCGGAGCTGTTCGTCGTGCTGACGATCCAGGCCAACCAGACGCGCGCGCTGGGCGACTCGACGTCGAAAGCCTGTTCAACGATGCGTTCGAAACCGCATGTACAACTCGCTGGTGCTGAAGATCCGCTATCGCTCGGATCGTGGTCACTGAACGGCCATGCGTGCTGAGGGGACTTCGTTCGTCGGCGTGCTTCGTCAATCGTACAGCTGATCTGGACGATACGCGGTCCGTCGAGCTGATCGACCGTCAGTACGCAGTCGGGCAGCACGATGCGGTCCTTCGGCACCGGAATGCGTTCGAGGCGTTGATAGATGAAGCCCGACAACGTCGTGTAGTCGCCCGGCGGAATCTGCGCGCCGACCGCTTCGGTGAATTCGTCGATGCGGATGCGCGGGTCGATCAGCAGATGATCGCCGTGGCGGCGGATGCGCAGCGATTTCGCGCGCGGCGAATATTCGTCTTCGAATTCGCCGACGATTTCTTCGAGCACGTCTTCCAGCGTCACGAGGCCGGCGGTGCCGCCGAATTCGTCGATCACTGTCGCCATCTGCTGGCGCTTCGCGCGGAATTCCTTCAGCAGCGTCTTCAGCGTCATCGTTTCAGGAATCAGATAGGCCGGCAGCATCAGTTCCTTGATCGTTTGCGGCCGTCAGCGGCACCGTCGCTCAGGTCGATGTGGTTGAGCAGTTCCTTGATCGACAGGATGCCGACGATGCGGTCGATGTTGCCGTCGAATACCGGATAGCGGTGGTGGCGGTCGGTGCGGAAGATGTCGAGCGCCTGATCGATGGTCGCTTCGACCGGAATGCCGACGACCAGGTTACGCGGCGTCATCACTTCGCCGGCCGTGTGCTTTTCCAGATCGAACACGCCGCGGATCATTGCGGTCTCCGCGGCGCCGAGCACGCCGGCCGATTCGCTCGCGACCAGGATCGTGCGCAACTCTTCTTCGGAGATCGAAAAGTGGCCGCCGCCGGGGCCGGTCAGGTCGCGCTGGCCGAACAGCCGCAACAGGCCGTTGGACATGTGGTTCAGCAGCCAGATGAACCAGCTGAACAACCGATACAGCAGGTTGATCAGCCGCGCCACGGAGAGGCTCAGCGCTTCCGGGCTGTGAAACGCATAGACCTTCGGCGCCAGTTCGCCGCCGACGATGTGCAGCGTCGACACGAGCAGGAACGCGAGCACCTGCGCGGCGGTGTGCGCGACCTGCTCTGACGTGAACTGCGGCGCCGAGGAAACTCAAATGCGTGAGGCCGTGTACCAGCGGCGGGTCGATCACTTCGGTGAACGTCGCGATGCCGATTGCGCCCGAGCGCCAGCGACATCAGCGTGATGCCGATCTGCGTTACCGAATAGAAGCGTTCCGGATTCGCGTGCAGCATCTGCACGATGCGCGCGCTGCTGTCGCCTTCGGATGCAAGCTGCGCGATGCGGCTGCGCCGCGCCGACGTCAGCGCGATCTCCGATGCGACGAAGAATGCGTTGCCGAGAATCAGCAGGAAGATCGCGGCCACTTTGGCCGATATGCAGAACGTCCATCAGTCGCGCGCGACTCGGATCATCCGTTTGCCGCGATTTTCGCCGGCGAGCAGTCCGACCAGGCCGGCGGGCGCGTGGTCGAGCCCATCGATGATGTCTTCGGCGACTTTCAGTTTGCCTTCGGCGGTCCACGCGCGAGGTCTTTCTCGGCTTGCGGCAGCAGCTCCACGTAGTCCGACACGATGAAGCCCTGCATCTTCAGACGCTTCGTGACCAACAGTCCCGGTACGCCGCGCGGCCCGGAAGCGGGGTTGCGGTGTCGTATTGCGACACGACGCCGCAGCAGACGATGCGGCCGTTCAGGTTCATGCGTGACAGCGCCGCTTCGAGGATCGGCCCGCCGGTGTTGTCGAAGTACACGTCCACGCCGGCCGGACACTTCGACTTCAGCGTTGCGTAGACGTTGCCTTCGCGATGGTCGATTGCGTCGTCGAGACCGAGTTCGTCGACGAGCCAGCGGCATTTGTCCGGCCCGCCGGCGATGCCGACGACGCGCGCGCCTTTGATCTTCGCGATCTGCGCGGCGATCGAACCCGTTGCGCCTGCCGCCGCGGACACGACAACGGTTTCACCCGGCTGCGGATTGCCGATGTCGAGCAGTCCGCAGTAGGCGGTTTTGCCGGTGATGCCGAGCACGCTCATCAGATGCGACAGCGGTTCGCGGCGGACGCGCTTCTGCAGGAGCTTTGCCGGCGGAACGAAGTACTGCTGCCAGCCGCCGTCGCCTTCGACGAGATCGCCGGCTTTGAACTTGATGTCGTTCGACGCAACGACTTCGGCGAGCGTGAAGCCCGGCATCACGGTGCCGGCATGCACTTCGCCGCGGTATGTTGCGCCCTGCATCCAGGCGCGGTTCGCGGGATCGAGCGACAGCAGCAGCGTTCTGCACAACACCTCGCCCGGCCCCGGATCGGCCACGCGGACTCGACTGTGTGCGGAAGCAGTCGACCGTCAGTTTTCCGTTCGGTTTTGTGTCCAGCACGATCTGTTTGTTCAGTGTCATGCTTCCCGAGGGTCGGCGCTAGGCCGAGTACCGCCTTCGCGATGATGTTTCTTTGAATTTCGTTCGAGCCGCCATAGATCGAGGCGGCGCGGTTGTTGAAATAGAACGGCGTCACGGTCAGCGCGTTTTCCGGGCCGACGAAACCGGCACGGCCGAGGCTCTCGATCGCGTCGGGTTGGTACGGTACGCCGTAGTATGCCGCCGCTTCGATCGCCGCTTCGGTGATCTGTTGGGAGAGTTCCGTCGCTTTGATCTTCAGCATCGACGACGCCGCGCCGGGTGAACCGCGCTGTCTCCATTTCGGCGACGCAGCGCAATTCCGTCATTTCGAGCGCCTGCACTTCGGCTTCGAGCGCGTTCAGGCGCGACGTCAGCGCGACGCTCGTCCGGCAGCGCGGTCGAACCGTCGCGCAGCGCCCGTACGCCTTCGATGGCCTGGATCAGGCTCGGCGCGGCGCTGCCGCCGCCGCGTTCGAACTCGAGCAGATATTTCGTCACGGACCAGCCTTTGTTCTCTTCGCCGACGACCTGCGTGCGCGGCACGCGGACGTTGTCGAAGAACACCTGGCTCTGCTCGTAGTCGCCGGAAAAGAACCGGATCGGCCGCGTGCTGACGCCGGGCGCTTTCATGTCGAGCAGCAGAAACGTCACGCCCATCTGCGGCCGTTCGAACTGCCCGGTGCGCACGAGGCAGAACATCCGGTTCGCGTAGTGCGCGTGCGTCGTCCAGATTTTGGTGCCGTTGACGATGTAGTCGTCACCGTCGGCTACGGCCGAGGTCTGCAGGCCGGCGAGATCGGAACCCGCCTGCGGTTCGGAATAGCCCTGACACCAGAAGTCGTCGCCCCTCAGCATCCTCGGCAGGTAGTAGTCGCGCTGCGCCTTCGTGCCGCAACCGATCAACGCGGGGCCGAGCATCGCAAGGCCCATCGGCGATACCGGCGGCGGATTCGCGCGGGCGCGTTCGCAGTTGAAGATGTAGCGCTGCGTCATGCGTCCAGTTCGTGCCGCCGTATTCGATCGGCCAGCTCGGCACGAGCCAGCCCTTGTCGAGCAGGATGCGCTGCCATTTCAGGCCGGTGTCGTGGTCGCAGTACACGCTCGTCATGAACCGGCGCGCGGCGCGCAGTTCGTCGGTCAGCGCCGATTCGAAGAATGCACGGACCTCGTCGCGGAAACGGTCGTGCTCGGCGGTGAATTTCAACTCCATGAATGTTCCTCGGCGGACGGACGCGTCAGTTCGCGCGTGTCCATTGCAGCAATGTAACGGCGGGTCGGCGTCGTCGTGGTGTTCGAACACGCCGCGTCACGGTGGCGCCGATTTCGACCGGCGCGCGCGGATCGCCGAGCAGGTTGCCGACGAGGCGCACGTTGTCGGCATGCGGCAGTTCGACCAGCACGACGAGTAGGGGCCCTGATCCTTCAGCGCCGGATGGACCGGATGCCAGACGCGCTCGTAGCTGTAGATGACGCCGCGTGGGCTGCGTCTGTTCCCAGCGCAGATCGAAGCTCAGGCAGCGATGGCAGATCCACTCGGGGCCCCACTGGCAGCGCTTGCACGCGCCGCAGCGCTGCAGCAGCAGGCGTTCTTCGCGCAGGCCTTGCCAGAACGGCGCGTCGAGGCCGTCGGGCGAGGCGACGGGGCCGGCGAGACCGGGCTTGAGATACGCGCTCATAAGGTTGCCTCTGCGCCGAAGATGCAGGCGCTGACCGGCGTGACCATCGGCCCGGAGATCACCATCGACACTCGGCGCCTTTCACCTGACTCGGTCGACTGGCCCCGGATCTGCCGCACCGCCTCGATGTTGAGCCCGAGGCCGTGCATGTAGCACTCCGCGAGATTGCCGCCGCTGGTGTTGAGCGGCAGCTTGCCGCCCGGCGCGAGCAGGTTGTCGGTCTGGAAGAACTCGTTGACCTCGTCGGGCTCGCAGAAGCCGTGCTCGACGATGCTCATCAGCACGCCGCCGGTGAAGTTCTCGTAGCTCTGCAGCACGTCGACGTCGCGCGGGCGTAACCTGCGCCATCTCGAACAGCCGCGGCGCCAGCGTCTTGAAGGTCGACGTCGCGTAGTCGGGCGTGTTGTGCACCGGCGCCGCGGCGCGATAGTGGCTGCCGGCGACCGCGACAAGCAGGTAGCACGGCGGGTGATCGAAATCGCGTCGCGCGCTCGCGCCGACACCAGCACCATCGCCGCCGCGCCGTCGTTCTCCTGGCAGCAGTCGAACAGATGGAACGGCTCGACGATCCAGCGCGATGCGTCGTACGTTCGCTTCGTCGAGCGGCCGGCCGTACATCACCGCGCGCGGATTGTTCTGCGCGTGCGGGTAGCTCGCGAGCGAGATCGCCCGCAGCGCCGACTGCTCGACGCCGTGGTCGTGCATGAAGCGCTGCACCTTCATCGCGAACATCTGCGCCGGCGACATCAGCCCGTACGGAATCGTGTGCGCGAACTCACCGGAGATGCGGCTGCCGCGCATGCCCTGGCCGAAGCGGCCGAACTGGCCTTGCGCCAGCGCGCGGAACACGACGACGCATTCGGCCTGGCCGGTCGCGATCGCCGCGGCGCCGTTGGCAACCGCGCCGGAGCCGCCGCCGCCACCGCCGCCCCATTGCATGCTGGCGTGGCGCAGGTCCGTGCATGCCGAGCGCCGCGGCCAGCCGCGATGCGTCGCTGCGGTCGTTGCTGAACGACGCGAAGCCGTCGACGTCTTTCGGCGAAATGCCGGCGTTCGCGCACGCCGTGACGATCGCCTGCAACGCGAGTTTGAATTCCGGCGTCGGGCGACTCGCCGCGCTTGTAGTACGGCGTTTCGCCGACGCCGACGACGGCGACCCGGCCGCGCAGTGTTCGCTCAGCTCATCGGCGGCGCGGCGACGCGGCGAGCGCAGTGTCGCTCGAACTTCATGTAGCGCGCCGGCACGTCGAACTTGAAAACGCGCGCGGCGTTCAGCCCGAGGATCTTCGCGCGTTCTTCGTCGGTCAGTCCGCCCATCGTGCGTTCGATCGCAGCGGCCGAATGCGGCCAGGTGCCTTCGTGGTGCGGGTAGTCGTTCGCCCACATGAAGTTGTCGACGAGGCCGTGCTCGCGGGCGAGATCGAGCCCCGGCGGATCTTCGCCGAAGCTCGCGAAGCCGCGCGCCTTGAAATACTCGCTGGGAAGCGCCTTCAGTTTCGGCCGCACCCACATGTGATGTTTGCGATACGCCTCGTCCATCGCCGTCAGCGCCCACGGCACCCAGCCGATGCCGGCTTCGATGCTGCCGAAGCGCAGCTTCGGGAAGCGCTCGAGCACGCCGGACGCGCAGATGTTCACGATCGGCTCCATCGTCGGCGCGAGCGAATGCACCGCGTAGTTGATGACGGCGCCGCCGTTGCCGCGCGCGGTGCGCGGATCGCGGCCGGTCGAAACGTGGAACGTGATCGGGCATGTCGGCGTCCTGAATCGCGGCCCACAGCGGATCGAAGTCCGGCAGGTTGTAGTTCAGATCTTCGTGGTTCGGCGCGCCCCACACCGGTTTGCACGGCAGCGACAGGCCTTTGAAGCCGAGCTTGGCGGTGCGCTGCACTTCGGCGATCGCGCCTTCGATGTCGCCGGTTGCGATGCACGCCATCGGCGCGAGGCGGTCGTTGTACGGGCCGAATACTTCCCACGCCCATTCGTTGTACGCGCGGCACATGCGCCTGGCTGAACTTCGCGTCGGGCGTGGCCCACATCGCGAGGCCCTTGTTCGGGAACAGCACTTCGCAGTCGACGCCGTCGGCGGCGAGGTCTTTCAGGCGCTCTTCCGGCGTTTTGCCGGACTGGTTGCGCAACCGGTCTTCGCCTTCGAACGGCACGTCGCGGATGCGGATCGGCCGGAAGCCCTCGGTCTTCTGGAACTTCTGCGCCGTCCGGCTGAACGCTGATGCCGGGCAGGCGGTCGTGCATGTCTTTCGGCATCCGCTGCACCCAGAGGTCGTTCGGTTCCTGCACGTGGCAGTCGGCCGACACGATGAAGAATTTGTTCGGATCGTCGGCGCGCGCGGTGCGTTTCCAGCCGGCGGCGCCGGGCTGTCGAGCCGCCAGGCGTTGTTGGTGTCGACGGTCTGGTCGGGTGCGTTGCTGGCCATGGATCGGTGCTCCAGGTATTTCGGAACGGAGGGACGGATGCTACTTCTATTCAGCGACCGGCGCATATCCCGCCTGCCGCGTCGACGAACAGCGCCGCCGCGCGTCAGTCGCCCGTGAACTCCGGCTTGCGTCGCCGCTGCGATAGCTCGCGGCGGCGATGCGTCGGTCGTCGGTCGTCTGCGCGAGCAGATTCTGATCGGCGTCCATGTGCATCAGCGAACGGTCGAGCGCGGCTTCGATCGCGTTGACGCTGCGTTTGATCATCTGCACCGCGATCGGTGGTTTTGCCGCGTAGTGCTCCGCCATCGTCGATGCGCGCGTTCAGCAGCTCCGCACGCGGCACCAGTTCGTCGAGCGCGCCCCATTGCAGCAGCGTTGGCGCGTGGACGCGTTCGCCGCCGGCGACCAGCCGTTTCGCGCGCGCCGCGCCGACCAGCCGCGTGCACAGCGGCAGGCTCTGCCACATCAGGTTCAGGCCGATGTCGATCTCGGGATACTGCATGAAGCAGTCGTCGGCGCCGACGCGGAAATCGAGCGCGGTGGCGATACACGCACCGCCGCCCATCGCGGCGCCGTTCCACGCCGCGATGGTGATCTGATCGATGTCGTACAGTGCGTGGATCACGCGCTCGCCGATGCGGGTGCGCCGCCGCCGCAGCACCAGCGGTACGCGGTATTCGACGCCGGGGTCGGTCAGGTCCGCGCCCGACGAGAAGTGTTTGCCGGCGCCGGTGAAGATCACGACGCGGGTCTGCGCGTCGTCGCGAAAGGCGAGCGCCGCCTGTTCGATCTCGGCGAGGTGCGCGTAGTTGAGTGCATTTGCGCGCTCCGGGCGGTTGAACGTCACGACGGCAATCGGCCCGCGCCGTTCGATCGAAAGATGCTGGTAGGTCATCTGGTGGTGTCCGGTTCGCCAGTCGCGCTGTGGCCGGGTTGTATCACTGCCGCGCAGCGCGCCAAACGTGTTCTTCGAACGCGCTTGTGCCTCGGGCGACTGCCTACGCCTCGCCGGTTCGCGGGTATACTTGCGCGCTTTCTGCGAAGGGACCAGTCGTGATGAACTGCGCCGTGATCGAATCGCGCCGCGCGTATCTGCGCTGCCTATGCGTGTGTGCGCCAGCGTGCTGCTCGCGAGCTGCGGCGGCAGCAGCTACAACGGCAACGGCGGCATCAACAAGCCGATCACGACGGCGTTTCTGCGGCTGGTGAACACGCTTGCCCGACAGTCCGACATTGCTCGCCGGCCTCGACGGCACCACGTTGACGCGCGTGTCGTTCGGGCAGGCGACAGTGCTGCAGCAGCTGGCGACCGGCAAGTACGCGATCAACGTGCAGTACCTCGACCCGAACGGCAAAACGGTCGACGCTGATCAACAAAGAACAGATCGTCCTGACCGACCAACGAACAGGCAGACGGTGTTCATCGTCGGAACGCTGAGCGACCGACACACGCACAACGATCGACGAACTCGGTGCCGAACATCGCGGCCGGCAACGCCGAAGTGCAGGTGATGCAGACGGTCGCGAGTCAGGCGAGCCTCGATGTGTATCTCACCGACGCGGCGGCCGATCTCGCGACGTCGACCGAAGCTGGCGACGGTCGGCGTACGACCAGAACTCCGACTGACGACGGTGCCATCCGGCACGAACTACCGCCTGCGCGTCACCGCCGCGGGCAGCACGACGGTGCTGTACGACTCCGGCGTGTTTGCGATCAGCGAACTCGACGCGCGTGATGTTCGTCGTGGTCAACTACTTCGGCCCGGGCGGCTCCGGATTCCGTGTCGTGCAGATGAACAACCAGAGCGTCACGATGTTTCCGAACGAAGTGCTGCCCGGTCGCGTTCCGCATCGCGAACATGATTCCCGACGCTGCCGTCGGTGGATATGTATATCGGCCGGCATCGCCGGCACGCCGGCGTTTGCCGGCGTGGCGTTCGGTACCGTCGCGGCGCCGCAGAACTTTCCGCGCCGGGACCGCTCGACCTGCACGTTGACCGTCGCGGGCGATCCGTCCACCGTTGCTGTATACCGGTTCAGCGTGATCGTGACGTCCGGCGAAACGCGCACGCTGGTCGACGAACGCCGCGCCGCAGGCGTGGTCGTCGCGCGGGCGACGATCGACACCACGCGGCCGATCAGCTCCGAAGGACAGCTCAAATCATCAACGCGGCGCCGACCGCGGGCGCAGCTCGACCTGTTACTGATCGCGGCCGGCGAGACGACTCACCGACGCGACCGCGTCCGTCGTCAATCAGCCGGTGCTGGCGTTTGCGGGCGCGGTGCAGGCGCCGGCGACGTACGACATCGCATTCACCGCGACGGCGTCCAAAACGGCGATCGCCGGGCCGACGTCCGCTCGCGATCGAGGACGGCGGCATTTACTCGATCTTTGCGATCGATGCGGCCGGCGGCGGCGCGCCGTATCAGATCGTAATCACACGTTCTAACGACCGACTTAAGACTCCGTTGAGTCGTGGAGCGATCGATGAGGAACAGGGTTTTCGCGATTGCGCTGTCTGACCGCGTGCTGCTCGGCGGGCTGACGGGTTGCGGAGCGGGCGGCGGAAAGCGACGGGACGAAAGTGCCGATTGCCGCGTCAGGGCACTCATGCGCGTCGTCAACGTGATGCCCGATGCGGGACGGATGACGTCGTTCCTCAGCAGTTCGGTGTTTTCGTCGCAAGCCAGTACGGCGAAGCGACGGTGCTGGCGCCGACGCTGGTCGGACAGTACGTGATGAACATCCTGCTGACGCCGCCGAGCGACGTGTCGACGACGCTCGTCGACAACGAACGCACTCAATCTGACGGATCAGGACGAGTTGTCGTACTTCATGATCGGCCCGACGGCGAGCCCGCAGACGGTGCGGGTCAACAACATCGACATCGGCTACGGCGTCGATCCGAGCAAACCCGTCGACAGTTCCCGCCGCCGGATTTCCAGATCCTGCACGGCTGCGACGACGACCGGCGCCGCGGACGTGTATGTGACCGATGCGGCCGCGATCATCGCTGCCGCGAGCCAACGGCGACCGTCAGCTTCGGCGACCTGACGCCGCTCACGCAGCAGGATCCGGCCGTGACGTATCGCGTGCGCGTGACGCCGGCCGGCAGCAAGACCGTGCTGTTCGATTCCGGATCGTTCACAGTCGCGCGGCTGAAGCGTTCGATCTACTGCTGATGGACAACTTCGGCCCGAGCGGCGAAACGCTGCGCGTCGCGAACGTGACGGCACTCGGCGGCCGAGAACTTCGCCGAATCAGACGATGCGGTGGCGTCGATGCGCGTCGCGAACATGATTCCCGACGCGCCGGTGATCGACATCTATCTGGGCGCCACGACCGGCACGCCGCTGTTTGCAGAACGTCCGTATGGCGCGACGACGGCCTATAGCGCCGGTTCCCAACGGCGCGGTCACCGTCAACATCACGCCGGCCGGCGTAGCCCGGCACGATCATCGAAACCGGGCACGACTGACGGTCGTCGGCGGCCAGGCGACTGTCGTTGTATGCGTCGGGCCTCGACGCGACGACACCGCGGCCGTTCGGCACGATGGTCGAGAGCCTGCGCAGCATCACCGGGCAGGCTCAGTTCCGCTTCGTCGCGGCGGCGCCGAGCGCGGGCACGATCGACGTCTATCTCGTCACGCCCGGTCAACCGATCGCCGATGCCGCGCCGATTCTCGCGAACGGTGCGCTGCTTGTCGACATCGGTGACGCTCTGACGCCGGGCTCCTACGACCTGTTCGTCACGCGTTCCGGATACGACGATCGAGCTGCTGGGCCCGGAGCGGATCTCGGTCGACGCCGGCGGCGTGTACAGCGCGCGTGCTGCGCGATGCGGCGGGCGGTGGTGGTCCGCTGACGGTGCAGTTCACGCAGGAAGTGCTGCCAATGCGCCTAGCGCTAGAGCTGACATGGATACGGCGTCGGGCGAAGTCGAAGGAAGAAGGCCGCACCGACTGCGGCTTCGCGGCTGTGGCGCCTCGTGACCTGGCTCATCGCGATCGGCTGCTTCTATCTGGCTTATGGCCGCATCGCGGCCGCCGCGGCGCGCGACGGCGTGGCGCCGCTCGAGTATCTGGTCGGCTTCTTCAAAGAGGTCGACTGGACGACGTGGCTCGCGATGATGATTCCGTACTCGCTGCTGTTCTTCGTCATCGACGCGCACGCCACGTGGCGCGTGATCCGCTGGTTCAACACGCCACGATCCGCTTCATGAACGTGCTGCCGATCCGCGCCAGCGCGTACATCCTGTCGTTGATGAACGAACAGGTCGGTAAAGGGGCGATGTCGCTGTATCTGCTGCGGCGCTACCAGGTACCCGGCTGGGAAGCGATCTCGACGATGATCCTGCTCGGCGTGATGGAGATCTATCAGCTGCTGATTTTCTCGGCGGTGGGCGTTGCGTCTGTATCCGAATCTGGTCGACGCGGCCTCGACGATTCTGCCTCTGAACCGGATCCTGCCCGCCGTATTCATCGTTGCCGCGCTGTATGTGCCGTTCCATCTGGCCGTATTTTTCCGGACGGCTGTTCCCCGCACTCGAAACTGCGCGACCGGCCGCTGCTGCGCGCGTTCCGCGAACGCGCGGCCGCACCATTACCTGCTCGTGCTGCTGTTCAAGGCGCCGAACCTGCTGATCGCGGTGCTGGTCTACACGGCGTCGCTGCGGCTGTTCCACGTCGACGTCGGCTTCGGCCAGATGCTCGCGTTTCTGCCCGTGATTTTCCTCGCCGCGGCGCTGCCGCTGCCGTTTCATGCCGGTGCGCTGCTGCTGTGGACCGTGTTGTTTCCGCAGTACCCCGAGGTCGGCGCATTCAGCCTCGTCATGCACACGTTCTTCGTCAGCTTCAACGCGCTGATCGGCGTTCTGTTTCTGCCTTTGGCGAATCGTGAGTTGTTCGTCGAGGCGCCTGCTGTTTCGAGCGCTGATCCAAGTTCGTAGTTCTAGGTCACGCCGGTTGCCGGTGAGTGGCGGGTGATCGGTGCGACGGACACGCAGAAGAGCCATCCCTGGCGCTCGTCACGCGCCGTCCTGGCGCGTGACGGTCCGTCGCACCGATCACCCGCCACTCACCCGACGGCGTAACCCGCGGCTTCGTTCGCAGAGGCGGGCTGATCGAGGCGACGCGTTCGCGCGTAAAGGGGATTCGACGCGACGGCCGTTCGACGCTGGAGACTCGACGACGGTGGGAATGGCTGCTGATTGCGCCGGACCGTCGCGCGCCAGGGATGGCGCGTGACGAGCGCCAGGGATGGCTCTTCTGCGTGTCCGGCGCGGTCAGCAGCCATTCCCACCGCGACTCGAAGCTCAACGCTCCCTTCTTGATCCGCCACAGCGCATAAGCACGATCGCCCATCGACACGACCGTCGATGACGACCAGTGCCCATGCAGCGATCAGCGCAATAACGAATTGTCCCGGCCACGTCAGTTCGAGCGCTTCCCGGATGACGACCGTTCCGACGACGACGTAGTAGCCGATGCCATTCCAACGACCCAGCACGCTCGCGCGCAGCGGTGCGCCGGAGAGGGCTTTGGAATCCCAGACGTATTGCGTGAACGATGTGATCGCGAGCGGCGGCAGCAGCGACCGGCACGATGCCGAGCAGCTGCGAGCGCGGCCGAGCGTGCACGGTGACGAACAGCGCGTCGATCGAATGATCGAGCAGGCCGCCGAAGACGCGTGACTTCGCCGCGGCGGCGCGCGACGATGCCGTCGAACACGTCGGTGGCGACGGCGATCGACGAACAGCGTCGCGGCCGATCGGCCATGCGCCGGTCCAGATCGCATATGCGCACGGCAACGCGATCGAGCAGGCGCAGCACGCTGAGCGCGTTCGCCCACGTGATCCGGTCACGTCGATTCTTGGCGTCGATGTGGTGAACGGTGGTAGGCTCGCCGACGCATGCTACCAGCGTCTCTCGTGCCATGTCCCGACTCGAATGTGCTGACTCACCGGTGCCAATGGCCATCTTGGTCGGCGCCTGATCGCGCGGCTGGCGCCGAGACGTGCCGATCGTCGCGACGGTGCGCTCGCTGCGGCCGCGTCGGCGCGCGTCGAACGTGCGGCACCGAGGTGCGATCGATCGTCGAACGAACTCGACTATCTCGACGCGCAGGCGCTTGCGCGGGCCGCCGCGGGTTGCGACCGCGCGGTGCACCTCGTCGGCATCCTGAAGGAGACGCGCGACGAACCGGTATGTCGATGCGCACGAACGGGCGACGCGACGCGCTCGTGGCCGCGGCGCGCGCGCAACGGTCTGCGGCGCATCGTCTACGTCAGCATCCTCGGCTCGGACCCGCGGTCCGCCGAATGCGGCGCTCGCGTCGAAGGGTCGCGCTGAACAGATCCTGCTCGACTGCGGCGTGCCCGGCACTGATCCTGCGCGTGCCGATGGTGCTCGGCGAAGACGACTACGCGTCGCGCGCGCTGCGGCGGCGTGCGCGCAGCGGGTCGCATGGCTGCTGCGCGGCGCGAGCCTCGAACAGCCGATTTACGCGGGCGACGTCGTCGAGGCGATCGTCGCCGGGCATCGACGCGCCGGTGACCGAACAGCGTCGTGCTCGATCTTGCGGGCCCGGAGTCGCTGTCGCGCGCCGCGCTGGTCAGGCGCGCCGGCGCGTCGTCGGTCGACGCGGCCGCGCTGCGTGTCGCTGCCGCTCGCGCCGGCGCTGGGTATCGCGCGCATTGCCGAACGGCTGATGCCGAATCCGCCGGTCACCGCGGCGATGCTCGGCGTGCTTGACCACGACGATTGCATCGATCCGCAACCGGCCGCCACTGAATTGGGCATCCGCCTCACGAGGCTCGATGAGATGCTACGGCGCTGCGTTAGGGGCAGGCATCACGCGGACCACTCTGAGGGGACCTCACGATGACCGACCCAGATTCGCGGCTGCTCGGCAACAGGCGCGGCTACGACGTGCTGCGCAATCCGCTACTGAACAAAGGCTCGGCGTTCACGCCGGCCGAACGCGTCGCGCTCGGCCTCGAAGGCATCCTGCCGCCGCAGCACAACGACATGGCGCAGCAGGCGCAGCGCAGCTATGCCGGCATCGATCCAGCGGCAGACGCACGCCGATCGACAAGTACGTGGCGCTCGCAGCGCTGCAGGACCGCAACGAACACCTGTTCTATCGGCGTGGTGCGCGACCACATCGAAGAGTTCATGCCGATCATCTACACGCCGACGGTCGGGCCAGGGCACGCGCGATTTCAGCCGCGTGTTCCAGCAGTCGCGCGGCGTCTGGATCACGCCGTCGATGCGCGGCCGCATTCAGACGGCGCTGCGCAATGCCGCGGACGGGCGGCGTATCCGGCTGATGGTGGTGACCGACAACGAATCGATTCTCGGCATCGGCGACCAGGGCGCTGGCGGCATCGGCATCTCGATCGGCAAGCTGTCGTTGTACACCGCGGCGGCGGGTATTCATCCGGCCGAGACGCTGCCGATCAGCCTCGACGTCGGCACCGACAACCAGGCGCTGCTCGACGATCCGCTGTATCTCGGCGTGCGCCAGCCGCGGCTGCGCGGGCGCGCAGTACGACGCGCTCGTCGACGAGTTCGTGCAGGCGGTGAAAGCGGAATTCCCCGGCGCGCGTGCTGCAGTGGGAAGACTTCCGCAAGGAAAACGCGCTGACGATCATGAACAAGTACCGCAGCGTGCTGCCGTCGTTCAACGACGACATTCAGGGCACCGGCGCGGTGGCGCTGGCGGGCTTGCTGGGCGCGTGCCGCGTCACCGGCCACAAGCTCGGCGACGAACGATGGTGGTGTTCGGCGCCGGCGCCGGCGGCCTCGGCATCGCGCGGCAGATCCGCGCAGGCCTGTGCGCACGTCGGTCTCGACGACGCGGCAGATCCGCGCAGCGTATGGCGGTGCTCGACAGCCGCGGCCTGATCGTCGCCGACAACGAAATGCGCGATGAGTACAAACGCGAACTCGCGTGGTCGTCAGGCGCAGGCGCAGCAGCGCCGGATTCGGCAACGCCGGCGCAGCGCAGCCTCGACGACGTGGTGGAAAAATTCAAACCGACCGTATTGATCGGCGCGTCGGGGCAGGGCGGCAGTTTTCCGGAAGCGTTGATCCGCCGCGTTGCCGCGCAGGTCGAACGGCCGATCATCTTTCCGTTGTCGAATCCCAACGACAACACCGAGGCGCGGCCGGAAGACATCGTGCGCTGGACCGACGGCCGCGCGATCGTTGCGGCCGGCAGTCCGTTTGCGCCGGTCGACTATGGCGGCAAATCGCGCCGTATCGGTCAGGCCAACAACGCGTTCATATTCCCCGGTCTGGGTCTCGGCACGTTGCTCGCCGAAGCGCGCGAGGTGACCGACGGCATGATCAACGTCGCAGCGCAGACGCTCTGGCCGACTGCCTGACCGACGCGGAGATTGCCGAGGGGCTGTTGTTCCCGTCGGTGCGGCGGCTGCGCGATGTCGCGCGCCGCGTCGCCGGTCGCGGTGATCAAACAGGCTGCAGTCGACGGCGTGGCGACCGAAGCCGATCGACGATCCCGACGCGGTCGTGGCCGCGAACATGTGGGAGCCGGAATATCCCGTCGTTCGCGTGACCGCGCGCTGCGTCAGCGACCTTTGAATTCCGGCGGACGCTTTTCGACGAACGCGCGCGCCGCGCCTTTGTGATCTTCGGTCATGAACGTGCGGATCATGTGCATCGCTTCCAGATCGAGCACGTCGTGCAGCGAGCCGTGCTGCGCGGCGTTCAGATTCTTCTTCATGTAGCCGAGCGCGACGGTCGGCAGATTCGCGAGTCGGCGCGCGTACGCGTGCGCTTCGGCTTCGAACGCGGCGGCGGGAATCACGCTTGTTCACCAGGCCGATCTGCAGCGCTTCCTGCGCCGACACGACGTCGGCAGTGAAGTACAGCTCGCGCGCCTTGGCGGCGCCGACCAGGTACGGCAGGAAATACGATCCGCCGTAGTCGCCGGCCAGGCCGATCTTCGAGAATGCGGTGGTGAACTTCGCGGTGTCGATCGCGATGCGCAGATCGCACGCGAGCGCGAGCGACAGGCCGGCGCCGGCCGCGGGACCGGGAATGACCGCGAGCGTCGGCTTCGGCATTTCGTGCAGCCAGCGCGACAGTTCCATGCCGCTGCGCAGTCCCTGCACGCGTTGTTCGAGATTGAACTCGCCGCCACCGCCGGACGGCGCCTGCGGCAAAGCCTTTCACGTCGCCGCCCGCGCAGAACGCGCCGCCCGCGCCGGTGAGCACGACGACGCGCACGCTGCGCATCGGCCGGCGAGACGCGGCAGCGCGCTCCTGCATCGCCTCCATCATCGCGCCGGACATCGCATTGCGCGCTTCGGGCCGGTTCATCGTCAGCGTCGCAACGCCGTTGTCGATGGGTCTCGATCAGATGTTCGGACATAGCGGTTCCTTCGGTTGAATGTATGGGCCGGTTGAGTGCGCGAATTCGATCAGTGCGCGAACAGTACCTCACAACCGGTGCCGGCGAGAATCCCGTCCACTGCGGCGCGATCGCCGCCCGACAACGCGGCGTAACGCTCGCGCAGCCACTGCAGGCACTTGCCCTGATAGGGAAACGGCTGTTGGACCCATGGCGCGCCGTCGATCGTCAGCCGCACTTCGGTGGCGCCGCTCGCCAGCGCCGCGGCGTTGGCGCGCATGAACGGCGCGTAGACGCGGCCGACTTCGCATAGCAGATCGCCAAGCGGGCCGCGATGGTGTCGCGCGTGGATCCAGTCGCCGTCATCGGTCTCGAGTACCGGACAGGTCGTCGACGATGTCGACCCAGGCATAGACGCGCGGCGCTTCGGCCAGCGTCAGCGCCATCGGCGTCGGATCGAAATCGTGCCAGCTGAGTGAGCTGGCCGTACGTGCCGAAGTCGGCTCGCGCCGGGGCGCGCGCCCATCAGGAACGGCTGCTGCTGGAGAATCTGTTTGAAGATCGCGAGGAAGCGTCGATAGCTTGCTTCGATCACCGGCGCGGTCGTTGTCGTTGGAGCCGACGACGTACAGCCGCTCGATCTGGCGCTGCTGAATGTATCGCTTCGACTTCTGCATCAGCTCTTCGGCGCGCGGTCACGGCCGTCCAGCGCGGCAGGATGTCGCCGGCGCGCTCGATGTCGGCGGCATAGTGCCAGCGGTAGTGAAACATCGCTTTCGTCAGCCACTCGTCCGCGTAGTCTTCGAGCAGGTAGTCGATGAACGCGAGCACCGGATCGGCCGGCACCACGCGGCGGTCGCGTGAACTCCGCTCTCGAAGCGCCGGATCAGCGGCGTCGAGTCGACCACCGCCTCGAGTGTCGCCGTGTGCATTGGGCAGATAGAACGTTGGCAGCAGCGCGACTTTCGGTTGCGGCAGCCGCGTCGGTCGCCTCGTGCCGGCCGATGATCAGGCGATGCGGGATGCGCCGGTAGCGCAGCAGCGCCAGCATCTTGCGGGTATAGGGCGATCCCGGCGCGCCGCGAAACGACAAAGGGGTTGGAATCGGCATCGGAAATCTCCTATCGTGCTGGCCTTTGAGCGATCGACGGCGCGATGCCGCGGTCGTGCAGTAGTGTAATCGGGGGGTCAGCTCGATGTCGGATCTGTCGTCATTCCGCCGCGAGGTGCGCGAGCTGGCTCGAACAGCATTGCCCGCAGGAGTTGCGCGGCAAGGGGTTCGAGCTACGAGGGCGGCGCGAAGGAACCGATCAGCGCCGCGCAGCGCCGCTGGTTCGACGCGTGTTACGAACGCGGCTGGACCGTGCCTGGCTGGCCGAAAGCCTATGGCGGTGCCGGTCTCGATGCCCAGCAGCATCGCGCATTACGCGCCGAAATGGCCGCGGTCGGCGCGCCGCCGCCGCTGACCGGCATGGGCGTCAGCATGATCGGCCCGACGTTGCTCGAATTCGGCACCGAGGCGCAGCGGCGGAGCATCTGCCGAAGATCGCCAGCGGCGAGGTGCGCTGGTGTCAGGGTTATTCCGAGCCCGGCGCCGGCTCCGACCTCGCATCGCTGAAGACCCGCGCCGAAGATCGCGGCGACTACTATCTGATCAACGGCTCGAAAATCTGGACGACGCTCGCCGACAAGGCGGACTGGATCTTCTGTCTCGTGCGCACCGACCCGAATGCGCCGAAGCACGACGGCATCAGCTTCGTGCTGTTCTCGATGGATCAACCCGGCGTCACCGTCAAACCGATCCATCTCATCGCCGGCAACTCGGATTTCTGCGAGTGTTTTTTCGACAACGTGAAGGCGCTGAAGTCGAATCTGATCGGCCAGCAGAATCGTGGCTGGACGATCGCGAAGCGGCTGCTGCAGCACGAACGTGCATCGATTTCGGGTCCGGGTGGCGGCATGCGCACGCGCGGCTCGTTGCCCGATCTCGCCAAACGGTATGTCGGCGCCGGAAAGACCGGCCGGATCGCCGACGCTGCGACGCGCGACGAAGTGGCCGCGATCGAAATGGATGCGCGCGCGTTCGCGCTGACGCTGAAGCGTGCTGCCGAAGAAAACGGTGCGGGGCGCACCGAAACGTTCGCGACGTCGATGTTCAAGTACTATTCGACCGAACTCGATACACGCCGCGCAGAGGCCAACGTACGGTTCATGGGCACGCAGGGCGTCGGCTGGGAAGGGCCGGCGTTTTCTTCCGAAGAACTGCACACAACGCGGCTGTGGCTGTTCGGCAAGGCGCTGACCATTGCCGGCGGCAGTTCCGAGGTGCAGTTGAACGTGGTCGCCAAGCGCGTGCTCGGGTTACCCGACTGATTCGATTTCCACCATCCGGCCTTGCGCCGGACCATTAACGTAGTGAAAGGAGAGGCAGATGAGTGCAGACGGAAGCTGGAACGTGACGATGAACACGCCGATGGGCGCGCAGAAAGCGACCCTCGTGCTGTAGACCGACGGCGACAAGCTGACCGGCGAGATGAAAGGCCCACAAGGCGCGCTGGCGCTCAACGACGGCAAGATCGACGGCGACACGTTGACCTGGTCGGCGAACATGACCCAGCCGATGCCGATCAAGCTCGAGTTCACCGGCAAGGTCACGGCGACAAGATCGCCGGAAGCGTCAAGCTCGGCGCGTTCGGCAATGCTTCGTTCGAAGGCACCCGCGCCTGACGATGCGATCGGGGTGCGCCGCGCGATCGCACGGCGCATCACGATCCCCCTCTCAGTTCTGTTTCGACGGATTCAGAAAGCCGCTCAGCAATGTGAAGTAGCGGTCCGTGAATGCGTCTTTCAACTCGCTGCGTACGTGGTCGATCGAGTCGCCGACTTCCTGTACCGTCCAGGCATATCGGCGTCTGTGGTACCACTTCGAGCCCCGCCGCGCGGATGCCTTCGTTCAGCGTTGCCACGTAGTCGGTCGCCTGCTGGCAATAGCCCTCGAAGATCGGGCCGTGCGCGTACACGCACGTCACGCCGTGTTCGTCGCAGAGTGCGGCGATGCGCGCGATGTAGCCCAGTTGCTGCGCGGCGACCATCGCGAAGGCCAGCGTGCGCATGATATCGCGCGGCTTCAGAACTGGAAGTAATGAAGGGCGAGACGTGATCGGCAGAAACGCAAAGATGAATGGAAACGAGTTGAACAACCCTCGGCGGGCATCCTCCAATCGCACGCGCATTGACTTATCGCAGCGGCAATAAGTCAATGCGCCATGCAACCTGGAGGTGGAGTCATGGCGACACAGACACCGTTTCGAATCTTCGGCTCGGAGATGTCGCCGTATTCGGTGAAGGTGCGCTCGTACTTCCGCTACAAGGGTCTGCCGCACCAGTGGCTGATCCGCAACGCATCGAACCAGGCCGAGTACCAGAAGTACGCGAAGCTGCCGATCGTTCCGCTGGTGGTGACGCCCGACGGCGAAGGCATTCAGGATTCGACGCCGATCATCGAGCGCTTGGAGGCCGTGCATCCCGCAACCGAGCGATCCATCCGGCCGAGTCCGATCGCTCGCGTTCGTGTCGGCGCTGCTCGAAGAGTTCGGCGACGAGTGGGGCAACAAGTGGATGTTCCACTACCGCTGGGCGCGCGACGTCGACCAGATCTGCTCCGCAGGGCGCATCGCGCGGCAGCATGATGCCGCGCGCGATGCGACGAGCAGCACGCGGGCATGACCGCGCAGATCCGCGACGCGCATGGTCGACCGCGTCTGGTTCGTCGGCTCGAGCGAGAAGACAGCGCCGCAGATCGAGAGCTCGTTCCAGCGAGGCGATCGGCCAGCTCGACGCGCATCTCGCGATGCGTCCGTACCTGTTCGGCGCGCGGCCCGCGTTCGGCGATTTCGGGCTCTGGGCGCAGCTCTACGAGTGCTGGACCGACCCGACCGCCGGCGCGCTCATCGAAGGGCGCGCGCCGCGCGTGCTCGCCTGGATCCAGCGCATGCTGTGGCCGCGCGCCGAGGGCGAATTCGGCCGTGGTCGAACGCTGGAGCCGACGCTGCTGCCGTTCCTCGAGCGCCAGCGTCGGGCGCGCTGTTCCTGCCGTGGAGCGTCGCCAACGCCGCGGCGATCGCGAGCGGGCGAGCGAGAGTTCAGCGTCGACGCTGGACGGCCGACGTGGACGCAGAAGCCGCAGAAATACCACGCGAAGTCGCTGGCGGTGCTGCGCGCGAAGTACGCGGCGGCGGCGTCGAAGGAGCTGGATGCGGTGCTCGATGGGGTGGGGTGCCTGTCGGAGTTGAGGGCATCGTAGTTTTTAGCGGTGGGTGACGGCTGGTCGGTGCTTCGGGGCCGCTCGAGCCGCCCCTGGTGGGGCGCTCATGCCCCTCAACACCGATCAGCCGTCACCTTCATGCGTCGAGGTCGCGCCTTCGTTTTGGGAGAGGAGATGAACGCGCGCTTCGCGCGCGTTCCGCACCAACGCGCTTTAGCGCGTTGGTGTATCTCCAGAAGCTGGCGATGGAGTTCGACCTAGGCGGGCGTGGGGGAATGTCGGTGAGGACCGTGAGCGGCCATGGATGGCCGCGCCTGAGCGCCCATGGACGGCTTATATGGACGCCGCCCGGTTGTGCAAGTCACACGCTCGTTCGATAGAGAAGACGGATGCAGTCTTATATCCGGCCTGTTGATGCAGCGCGGAGCGCTGCGTGGCCATGATGAATTTCGCGAAGGAAGTCCTCATCTCGGCAAGGACTCGAAGTCCTGCGCCCATTCAGGTTTGCTTCCCCACGGTCCGACCGTTCCACCATCACGAGATCGTCACCCGCTCAACACGTTTGATCGTTGCTCGACAATCAGTTCAGTTCAGTGCACGATGCCGGTCATGCCGCCGCTTGCGTCACACCGCGATGCCAATGGGCGTCGAAGGTCCGTTGATGGGCGAGCAGAGCCCAGATCGTGCGCGCCATCTTGTTGGCGAGCGCCACGACCACGACATTGTTCGGTCGGCGCTCGAGCAACCCAGCGAGCCACGGATCGCCTGAACGGCCGCTGTCGACTCTGACTCAGCAACACCGAACGCGCGCCATGGACCAGCAGCGTCCGTAAGTAGGGATCACCCCGTTTGCTGATCCCCAACAACTTGACTCGTCCGCCGGTCCCCGACTGACGCGGGACCAGGCCGAGATAGGCGGCGAACTGACGTGCCGAACGGAACTGGCGGGCATCGGCGACGCTGGCAACCACCGCGGTCGCGGTGAGCGGGCCGACGCCGGGGATGGCCATGAGGCGTTGGCAGTCGGGTTCAGCTGCCTTGCCAGCTCGCGAGTTGCTTCTCGAGGGCATCGATACGGGCTCGTCGCAGTGCGTAATGCCTCGAGTTGCTCGAGCAGTTCGGTGCGCAACAGCGTCGGGACTTCGTCGGTCAACTGCGGTACTGCCTTGAGCAAGCTCCGCCAACCGAGCGGAACCACGATGCCGAACTCATACAAGAGTCCGCGGATCTGATTGGCTTGTTGGGTGCGGATACTGACCCACTGCGCTCGCAGTCGATGCAACGACAGCACCGCTTGCTGTTGTTCACTCTTCACGGATACGAAGCGCATGTCGGGTCGCTGCGCGGCTTCCCAGATCGCCTGGGCATCGGCCGCATCGGTCTTGTTGGTCTTCACGAACGGTCGCACGAACTGGGCGGCGATCAGCTTCACTTCATGGCCGAAGCTCGATAACAGCCGACCCCAATGATGCGCCGAGCCGCAGGCTTCCATCGCCACTACACCGCGCGGTGCACGCGCAAAGAACGCGCTCACTTGGGTGCGTCGCAAGGTCTTGCGGTGAATCTCACCGCTCGTGCACATCGACCCAATGCACTTGAAAAACCTGCTTTGCCAAATCCAAACCATACGTCGTAATGTTCATCGTGGTACCCCTGTCCCGTGTGTGGTTGTTGACGCAACCCCAATTTGGCACATCGATGCCGTGCGGGCTCCAGGGGTTCCACCCTTCATAAGCTTGGAGCGCTGGATCGAAGGCGATAGGCGGGCGGCGTCCATCTCATCTCGAGCGAGTCCGAACCGACATTCCCCCGCGCCCGCCGTTACTCGAAGCTCCATCCCACCCACACCTGCAACTGGCGCGCTGATCAAGTTAAGCTTCCGAGCGTCACAAAAAGTACGTTCGGGAGGACCCCATGGCTCAGTTGGATCTCAAAGCGTCTGAAAAAGATGCGGACATGTATCACCTGTCGATGTCGGAAGAGGCGATGCCGCTGCTCGAGGCGGTGAAGAAGCACATCGCCGAAGAACGTGGCGCCGATCACCGAGGAGTTCTACCGTCTGGGCGAAGGCCGCAAGGACCGCTGGAGCTGGGCGCCGGGCCAGCTCGAACTGCTCGAAGGGCGCCAAGAACAAGGCGAAGGAAGCCGGGCCTGTGGAACTTCTTCCTGCCCGATGCCGACACCGGCGAGGGCCTCAAGAACCTCGACTACGCCTACATCGCCGCCGAGCTCGGCAAGTAGCCGCTCGCGTCGGAATCGCTGAACTGCTCGCGCGCCCGACACCGGCAACATGGAAGTGCTCGAGCGCGTCGGCACGCCGGAGCAGAAGGAGACAGTGGCTGAAGCCGCTGCTGAACGGCGAGATCCGCTCGTGCTTCGCCATGACCGAGCCGGACCTCGCCTCGTCCGACGCGCAAGAACATCGGCTGCACGCGCGCGAGCTCGTCGGCGACGAGTGGGTGATCAACGGCGAGAAGTACTACATCTCCGGCGCCGGCGATCCGCGCTGCAAGATCATGATCTGCATGGTGAAGACGAGCCCGGACGCGCCGCCGCACCGGCAGCAGTCGCAGATCCTCGTGCCGATGGACACGCCCGGCGTGAAGATCCTCGGGCCGATGCAGGTGTTCGGCCACGACGATGCGCCGCACGGCCACATGCACATCAAGCTCGACAACGTGCGCGTGCCGAAGGAGAACATGCTGCTCGGCGAAGGCCGCGGCTTCGAGATCTCCCAGGTGCGCCTCGGGCCGGGCCGCATCCACCACTGCATGCGCTCGATCGGCCAGGCCGAGCGCGCGCTCGACCTGATGATGCAAGCGCGCGATGACGCGCGAAGCGTTCGGCAAGCCGCTGATCCAGCTCGGCAAGAACCTCGAGGTGGTCTCGCGCGCGCGCATCGAGATCGAGGCCATGCGGCTGATGGTGCTGAAGGCCGCCAAGGCGATGGACGTGCTCGGCAATCGCGAGGCGCGCATCTGGGTGCACATGGTCAAGGCGATGGTGCCGGAGCGCGTGTGCCAGATCATCGACCAGGCGATCCAGATCCACGGCGCCACCGGCGTGTCGCAGTGGACGCCGCTCGCCGACATGTACACCGGCCAGCGCACGCTGCGCATCGCCGACGGTCCGGATGAGGTGCATCACCTGGTCGTCGGCCGCGCCGAACTGAAGAAGTACCAGTAACGCGCAGATCACGACGCCATGACCGATATCCCAACCGCTGATTCGATCACGGCGTCGTGGCTGACCGAGCGGCTGCGTCAGGCCGGGCACGGCAGGTCAGCGTGCGCGAATTTACCCGCACCCAGATCGGCACCGGCCAGATCGGTAAGTGCATCCGCTTTGCACTCGAACTCGACGGTGACGATCCACGGCCCCGCGCAGCCTCGTCGGCAAGTTTCCCTCCGACGATCCACGAGCCGCGCCACCGGCGTTGCACTGAAGAACTACATCAAGGAAGTCTCGTTCTACCGGCAGCTGCAGTCGAAGCGTGACGATATCAACGCCGCGCTGTTACTACGCGCAGATCGACGGCGAAGGACCTGAGTTCGCTTTGCTGCTCGAGGATCTGAGCCCGGCGCGGCAGGGCGATCAGCTGGCCGGTTGCACGCCCGAGGTTGCGCGCGCGGCGGTGCTGGAACTGGTTGGCCTGCATGCGCCGAGCTGGTGCGATGCGTCGTTGCGCGGCATCGACTGGCTGGGTGAGCCGGATGTGGCCGGCATCGAGGCGACACGCGCGATGTACGCCTATCACGTCGCGGGATTCCTCGACCGATACGGCGCACACCTGGCGGCCGATGAAATCGCCATCATCGAGGCGGTGGCGACGTCGCGCGGGGCACCGTTTCTGCCGTTGCCGCCGCCGTTTTCGCTGATCCACATCGACTATCGGCTCGACAATCTGCTGATCGATGAACAGCAGCATCCGGCCGAAAATATCGGTCGTCGACTGGCAGAGCATCACGCTGGGCCGTCCGCTCGCTGACGTTGCGTATTTCCTCGGTGCGGGCCTGACGAGCACGCACCGCCGCGCCGCCGAGGCGTGATATCGTTCGCGCTTACCATGCGGCGCTGCGGGCGGCCGGCATAGACGACTATCCGTGGTCGCAGTGTTGGGACGACTATCGCCGCGCGGCGTTTGCCGGATTCACCGTGACCGTGATCGCGTCGATGCTGGTGCAGCGAACGCCGCGCGGCGACGAGATGTTCACGACGATGGCACGTCGCCATAGCCGCCACGCGCTCGACGTCGGCGCGCGCGAGTTTCTCGGCTGAGCGGGCAACGTTGCGATGAGCGACGCACTTCGACGAGCGACTGCAGGGCATGCTCCGCGATGCCTACGCGGCGTGACTCGCGCGGCCGCTTCGAGCGGCCGTGCACGCGTGTCGCCGCATCCTCGCCGCGCGATGCGAAGTGTGTTCCTGCGCATTTTCTCGTCGGGCTGATCGGCGTCGAGCGCAAGGATCTGAAGACGGCAGTCAGCGCGTTCGGGTCGGTCACCCGTCTAAAGGACGATCACGTCGCCGCATGGGCGCAGCTGGCCCGCACGTTGCTGCAGGTGGGGCAGCCGGATCACGCTGAGCCCGCGCTGCGTCGTGCGCTGCAGATCGGAAGCCAGGAGCCGATCGTGCAGGACTTGATCGGAACGGTGCTCGCTGTTAGGCGATCACTACGCTGCTCACGAGTGGTTCCGCCGTGCCGCACAGGTACCGGTTGCCGCGTATCAGATCAACCTGGCGAACAATCTCGTTGCACTCGGCCGCGGCGCGCAGGCGCGCAGGCGTTGGCGGCTGCGCTCGAACGCCGAGCCGGACAATCCGCAAGCGCACTGGATGTTGGCCCACTGCAGGCGTCGCAACCTCGATCACAGCACATTCGCGAGCTCGAACGGCTCTGCGCGATGCATGCGCAGGCGGCCGCATGCGCTGGCGTTTTGTGGGTACGCGGCGGGAAAGGAGTACGAGGACCTCGAGCGCTGGGACGATGCCTATCGCGCATTCGAGCGCGGCGCAGCGGCGAAACGCTCTCTGGTGGGCTACGACGAAGCCGCGGAAGAGGCGATGTTCGCCGCGATCACCGAAACGTACTCGGCGCGTGGTGCGCGCGGCCGATGCCGGGCTGCGATGACGCGTCGCCGATCTTCGTCGTGGGCCATCCACGCACCGGCACAACGCTGATCGAGCGGATCATCTCCAGCCATTCGCAGGTTCAATCGGCGGGCGAAGTGCAGCAGTTCGGCATGGCGGTTCGGCGCGCGGTCGACGCGCCCGGGCCGGATCGGCAGGCGCCGTGGTCATGCGCAGCTGCCGCCAACGTCGATACAAAGGCGCTCGGCGAAGCGTATCTGCGGATGGCCGCGCATCTGCGCGGCGGATCGGCCCGGTTCGTCGACAAACTGCCGCTCAATTTTCTCTACCTCGGTCTGATCGCGAAGGCGCTGCCGAACGCGCGCATCGTGCACGTGATGCGCAATCCGATCGACAGTTGCTTCGCCAACTACAAACAGCTGTTCGCGGACGCGTATTTCCATTCCTATGATCAGCGGGAGATGGCGCGCCACTACGTCCGCTATCGCGCGACTGATGCGATCACTGGGCGGCGGCATTGCCTGGGCCGGTTCATCGACGTCGCATACGAGGACGCTGACCGACGATCTCGAAGACGAGGCGCCGCGCGTACGTCGCGCTACTCGGCGTTCCGTGGGAGGACGCTTGCATTGAACTTCACAGGACAATGCCGCACCGGTCACCACCGCGAGCGCCATGCAGGTGCGTGAGCCGGTGTATCGGCGCTCGGTCGCGCGTTGGCGCAGCTACGAACGCCACCTCGGTCCCACCATCGACGTGCTGCACGAAGGCGGACTGATCTGAAGCGTTGCGTGCCTGCGCGATCCGGTTTAGGTTTACCCGGGCGCGAAGAATAACGACCAGCCGCCAACAGGCTGGCAGAGTGGGCCGTTTACAGAGCACGTTCGAGCGTTTCAAAGGGGTCGTCCGTGAAATTCAAGCTATCCGGATCCGGAGTGCTGGCGCATTCCGTCGCCATCGTGACTGCATTGCACGCCGTTGGCGCGTTTGCCGCCGAGGAAGTGGAAGAAATCGTGGTGATGGCGCAGCGGCGCGCCGAATCGATTCAGGACGTGCCGCTCGCGGTGTCGGCGTTTACGGGTACGTTCGTGCGCGACACGCACCTCGACGACATCAAGGACCTGGTGAAGTTCACGCCCGGGATCACCGGCAACTCGAAGGACAGCTTCATCGACACGCTGTCCATCCGCGGCATCGTCACGAACGATTTCGGGGTCGGCGGCGATCCGTCGGTGGGCGTGTTCAAGAACAACCTCTATCAGGGCCGCAACGGCGAGGTGGTCACCACGCTGTACGACATCGAACGCGCGGAGGTGCTGCGCGGGCCGCAGGGATTCCTGTTCGGACGCAACTCGATCGCGCGGCGCGATCAGCGTGTTCACGAAGCGGCCGGAATTCGGCGGCAATCAACGGCTACATCGCTCTCGACGTTGGCGAGCGCGGCACGGGCGCTGAAGGTGCATCAACCTGCCGGTGAACGAAACGTTGCGTTTCGCGTCGCCGGCTTTCACAATCGGACGAAGACGG
This sequence comes from uncultured Gammaproteobacteria bacterium, assembly GCA_963822125.1. Classification (GTDB taxonomy): domain Bacteria; phylum Pseudomonadota; class Gammaproteobacteria; order Pseudomonadales; family Azotimanducaceae; genus DATJGR01. The sequence goes on from CAWGGQ010000002.1 coordinate 248,499, forward strand.
CTACGTGAGCAACGCCTACAACCCGCACGCAGGACAGACTGATCGCGCACGACAACAGCGGCGGCCGGATCTCGACGCGCTATCGGACGGCGACGCGCTCGAGGTGAACTTGCTGGTCGAGTACGAGCATCGCGAGCAGTCGGGCTCGATGTATCGCGCCACGCAGAAGGGCGCGACGTGGGAAAACTGGCTGGCGTTGTTCCCGGACGATCGGCATGCCGCGGCGACAACCGGAACATCAGCAGCAACATGGGCCTCGGCGAGGAAGACAACGCCGACATCTGGAGCTACGGCCTGCAGGTCGACTAGGACCTCGGCTTTGCAACGTTGACGTCGCAGACCGGCTACAAGGATCACGAGTACGACTACGCGGAAGACTTCGACGCGATGCCGGTTGCCATGAACGACTACGCGCAGGATCAGAAGGGCACGTACTTCGAGCAGGAGTTTCGCCTGGTCTCGCAGAGCGACCGATGCGTTCTCGTGGTACGCGCGGTGTTTCGTATTACCAGGAAGAAATCGACGGCACTGTTTTCCCAGCGCGCCGCCGAAGACGCGATGTGCTGCGTACTACTACGCGGGTCAGACCTGCGCAGAGACGTTCCCCGGATTCACTTACTCGCCGGTCGGCCTGCTCGAATCGAACCGGACAAAGGCGAGCTACCAGGGCTGGGCGACGTACGCTGACCTGACGCTACGCGTTCAACGAACGTTCGATGCGAGCCTCGGCGTTCGTTACACGTACGACGAGAAGGAGTTCAAATTGACGCGCTGCCGGTCGAAAGCGAACTCGGGCCGTTCTGGGCGATGGGGTTCACCACCGACGGTTACCTGCACGACACGCAAAGACTGGGACGAGTTCACGCCGCGCGTGCATCGTGCGCTATCAGCCGAACAGCGACTGGATGTATTCGCCAGCGTCACGCGCGGCTACAAGTCGGGCGGCTTCGGCAGCTTTGCGATCACGCCCGATCAGCCGTTCGGCACGGTCGGGCGTCACGCAGGCGGAGCGCGCGCCCGATACGTTCGACCCCGAAACGGTGTGGTCGTATGAGACTCGGCGCCAAGGGCGAGGTGTATCGACGGCCGCATTCGCATCGCGCGAACGTGTACTACTACACGTATGAAGACCTGCAGGTGAACGTGCCCGGCACCGGCGGCGGCATCGTGGTGGACAACGTCGGCAAGGTCGATGGCTGGGGTCTGGAAAGTACCCTCGAGTGGATCGCCACCGACAACCTCGATCTGTATCTCGCGGGCGCGTATGGCGACACCGAGGCGAAGCAGGCCGAGGCGCTGTGCGATGGCGATCAGCGCGTGCGACGGCAAGCCGCTGCCGCAAGTGCCGAAGTACTCCGGCTCGGCGGTGATCAACGCGCATTTCCCGGCGCACGACGGCGACGTGGTCTTTTCCGCTGAACTCTACGGGCAAAGTCGAACTTACGGCGGTCTGCTGCAGTTGAACGAAGCCGTGAACAACGCGTACGTCGATCTGACGCTGCGCGGCGGATATCGCGCGGAGGCGGGATGGTCGGCCATCGTCTACGTCGAGAACGTCACCGACCAGGTGTCATACGACGGTGTGGCGGAAGGCGGTGCCACGCTACCGGCGCACTACTTCGGCCCGAGCCGTCCGCGCACGGTGGGCATGCAGGTGAGCTGGGATTTCTGAGGGCTCTCTTCAAAAGCCCGCTAACGAGCGGATTCGGTCGCGGCCGGCTTGCGGGTGAATACCCGCGTCAGGTGCCGGTCGCCCATTCGCTTGCTGCTGAGTTCGATCACGAGCGTCAGCGTGTTGCCCGCGTCGCTCAAGCTGTACGCCTCGCGAACGGTCATCGGCTGACTCTTGGTGACGATGATCAGCCGCTGTGTTTCCCAGCCTGCGTCGATGACGAATAGCCCACGCTTCTGCTCGCCCCATTTGATGTCGCGATAGGGTTCGTTCGGATACGCCACGCCCATCGACTGCGCATCCTGGTCGATGGTCATTTCGGTGGCCGTGACCATCGTCAGCAAAGGGGTCGGTCCGCCGAAACGCGCCGGACTCTGCCCGCCGGGGGACGGTCGTCCACCGTCGTCGTCGGCTTCGGACCGGCGGTGTCCCATCGGCGGCGGCGAATCGCTGCGATGTGCGTCGAGAACCCATGTGCCCGAGAGATCCGTTTCGTTGGGCGCCGTGGTCGCGAGATGCGAGCACGCGGACGCGGCCAGCAACAGCAATGCAACCAACGGGCGCTTCATGCGAAGAATCTTACCGCGCGGCGGCGAGCGGCGAAGCAGTGTCCTGGGCGAGCGCGGGGCTCGTCCGTCGTCCGGCAAAGTCGGTCCAGTGCCGCGCTTCGTAGTCGTACAGCTTGCAGAGCGACACACAGTCGCGAACCAACCGGAAGGAAAACAGCTGCGCCACCTGCCCGGGCTCATCCAAGGTCCGATGCGCGGCTTCGAGGTTGTACAGCGGGATGCGCACGTCGAGGTGGTGCGCCGGGTGTTCCATGATGTTGTTCAACACCCGGCCGAGCTTCCCGGGAAATTTCACGTGCACGGTGTTGCAGCCGGTATCACGCGCCGCTTCCCATAGATCGATGTCTTCGTACCACGCGAGCAGCGGATGGGTGTGATGGAAATAGATCACGGCACCCATGATCCAGTTCCACAACAGGAACGGCACCACGAACCCCGTCAGCAGCAACAGTGCGACGCTCTGCTGCGTTGCCAGCGCGGCGGCAACGAGGCCCCCGGTCCACACGAGCCCGAATGCGAGCGCCAGCAACGAATCGGTGAGGAACTCCGGGCGCGAGGTTGGAATCTCGCTGCGCGCCGCGAAGAACAACTTGCGCCACCACAATTCGATCAGATAGTAGGCGCCGTGGCCGAACCCCGACCGGTAAAACCGCTCGAGCCGTTGACGCCATGCCGGCAACGCGTCGAACTCTTGCTTCGTCAGCGGCGTCCAGACGTAGTCCATTCCGCGCAGGTTCGTGTACACGTGGTGGCCGAGGTTGTGGCCGACTTCCCACAGGCTGTACGGCGTAAGCGACGGCAGGAACAACAGCCGTCCGACCCAGCGATTGGCTTGTCGGTTGCGGAACAGGCTTTGATGGCACGCGTCGTGACCGAGCACGAACAAACGCGCGATCTGAAGGCCGAGCGCGGCGGACAACGTCGCCTTTACGAAGATGTTGGGGATCAGAATCACGCCGGTGAGCAAAAGCGCGAACAGGCCGAAGTCCAGAGCGCAGAGGGCAGTGGCTTTGACGTCGGAGCTTTCGCGGAACGGTTTGATGCGCTTGCGTTGGGCGGCGCGGCTCATCAGGCGCTATTCGATCTGGGGCGATGAGGCACTGAATTCTCGAGTCGATGTGTGACAGTCGATGTGTGAAGAAGGGGTGTGCGACGTGTCGTGCTGCCGGCGCAAACCGGGGCGCAGTATGGGCCTTTTGATTGACAATTGCAGGTGCTTAGTGCACCGTGCGCGCCACATTGAGAACGCGCCACCTGCTTCCGCTGTGAAGCTCGTCATCTCAATCCCTCGTTAATCCCCCGTTTAGTCCAGTTGCGCGTGGATCACGGAAACGCGCGACGTCGCATGCGTTCGATTGTCGAACGCGCATGTATGCGCTCAAGGAAGAAATTCAAGTGACAGATTCACTCTTTGCCGATCTCGGCATCATCGAACCGTTGTGCCGTGCTTTGGCCGCGGTCGATTACCAACAACCCACTCCCATTCAAACGCAGGCCATTCCACAACTGCTCGCCGGAAAAGATCTGCTGGGCATTGCGCAGACCGGCACCGGCAAGACCGCCGCGTTTGCCGTGCCCTTGCTGCAACGGCTCGCGCAATCGGGTCCGCCTGCGGGCCCAGATACCGTGCGCGCATTGATTCTCGCGCCGACCCGCGAACTCGCGATTCAGATCGGCGAAGACTTCGAAGCGTACGGCAAGCACCTCAATATGCGCGTCGCGACGATCTTCGGTGGCGTCGGTCAGAACCCGCAAGCCAGCGCTTTGCGCCGTGGCATCGACGTGCTGGTGGCAACGCCGGGGCGCCTGCTCGACCTCGTTGGGCAGCGCCTTGCCCGGCTCGACAAGGTATCGCTGCTGGTGCTCGATGAAGCCGACCGGTTGCTCGATATGGGCTTCATCCGCGACGTTCGCCGAATCGTGTCCAGCCTGCCGAAAACACGCCAGTCGCTGCTGTTCTCGGCAACGATGCCCGAAGAGGTTGCAGCGCTCGCGCGCGAAATTCTGCGCGATCCGATCCGCATCGACGTGTCGCCGAAGACGATCACCACCGATCTGACCGACCAGCACGTGGTGTTCGTCGAGAACGGCGACAAGCGCCAGGTGCTGACGAAGCTACTGCGCGAACCCGCCGTTACGCGTGCGATCGTGTTCACGCGTACGAAGCACGGCGCCAATCGCGTGGCGGAACAACTCGATCGCGACGGCATCGCTGCCGAAGCGATTCACGGCAACAAATCGCAGAACGCACGGCAGCGCGCGCTCGAGTCGTTCAAGAACGGCAAGACGTGGGTGCTGGTCGCAACCGACATTGCCGCGCGTGGGATCGACATCGATGCCGTGAGCCACGTATTCAACTTCGAGTTGCCGCACGAACCGGAAAGCTACGTGCACCGCATCGGTCGCACCGGCCGCGCCGGAGCAACCGGCATTGCGATGTCGTTGTGCGATAGCTCGGAACGTCCACGCCTGCGCGCCATCGAAAAACTGATACGGCGTCCGATCAGCGTGATGCAGGTCGAGGTGGATGCGTCGTTGCGCGAAGCAGCGCCGGTGCGCGCGGTGCAATCGGGATCGACTCGTGCTGCGCAATCGACGTCGCGCTCGAACCGTCCGTCTGCACCGAGCCGTTCAGGCAGTGCATCCGGTAACAGCAATCGCTCCTCGAACGCCAATCGGTCCGCGAACGCCAATCGGTCCGGCAACAGCGATCGTCCCTCCTACGGCAATCGCTCGACCAACGGCAATCGTTCTGCCAACGGCAACGGTTCTGCCAATGGCAGTGCTTCTGGCAACGGCAATCGCTCCGTGGACGGCAACCGTTCCAACGGCAACCGCTCTGCCGACGGCAATCGACCCGGCAGCGGCGCTGCATCCAGTGCACCGCGGCGGCGTCGCAGCACCGGTCAGGGACGCAACGACGACCGCTCCGAGATCTGGTCTAACCGCTGATCCGATCTAGTTGCAAGTCAGGCCTTGGCGCTCGGCCGTGACGACACGGCCGCGTGCCAGCGCCACAAGTTCGTAAGCTCCGCATCGGGCTTCAGGTCCACCAACGAGCCTGCGAAGTCGATGGTGACCAGACCGGTGATGTCGGCGATCGAATACGCGTTGTCGGCCATGTATTCGCGGTGTGCCAGTTCGCCGTCGAGGCGCTTGTAGAAACTGCGAACGGCGGCATCGCTCGATTCTTTCGCCTGCGGATTCTGCTTGAAGCGTCCCGGCGCCATCTGCGCCACGATAGGGCCGTTCACCCACGACACGCCGACCTGGCTCAGCAACTCGAGTTCGAGCTGCCGATTCGCCATTTCGATGCGGCCGAGTTCCTTCGGCGTGGCGCCGAACAAGGACGGTTTCGGATGCAGCGCTTCGAAGTAGCGGCAGATCGCCACCGACTCTGCGATGCACGTGCCGTCGTCGAGTTCGAGCACCGGAATCTTGCCGCTGGGATTCTTCTTCATGAACTCGGGCGACTTGTGTCTCGCCTTTGCGCATGTCGACCTGCACGAACGGCACGGTGATGCCCTTCTCGGCGAGGAAGATCCGCACGCGACGCGGATTCGGTGCGCCGGTCATTTCATACAGTTTCATATCGATCGCTCCCGAAAAAGTGGTTCGAGAAATATACACGCGCGTGAGTTCGGCTAAGCACCCTTGATCGGTGCCGATCGTTCTTCCTTCACGAACGCCATGATCGCGACGCCGCCGATGAGCAGCAGCAGAATCGACGCGAAGCCTGCACGCTGGCTGTGATAGAGCCCCGTCATCGTCGCCACGAGAATGGGTGCGATGAACGTGGTCACCTGTCCCGACAACGCGTACAGGCCGAAGAACTTCGTCATCTCTTCTTCAGGCGCTATACGCGCGAGCATCGTCCGGCTGTTGGCATACGCAGATGTGATGAACAACGCGAACAGCACCGAGATCCATAAATAGGTGAGTTCCGGGATGGTGCGGAAGAACGGGAAATCCCACACGGGTTGGTCGAGTCCCTTCATCTCGATGAAGAACATGCTGGTGGGCGTAATCGAGATCGCTGCGAACAGCGCCACGATGTTGCCGCCGATGGTGAACAGGATCGCCTTCTTCGAACCGAACAGATCGTCGAGCCAGCCGCCGATCAAACCGCCGATCACCGCGAACACCGTCAGGAAAATTCCGACCAGCAATCGTTCAGCGTCGCCCCAATGAAATACACCCGATGCGTAAATCATGCCGAACGTCATGATCGCCACCTTGCCGTCGTTGAACAGCATGCGCGCGCCGAGAAACAGCGCGACGTTCCTGTAGTGGCGCAATTCCGCAGCGTGCGCCATACGTCGGCAAGCCCCTCACGAACGGCTTGTCGCGCAGTTACGCCGGTGCCGGTCTGATCAGGCGTAAATAGAAACAACGGCAACGAAAAGACCAGCAACCAGATCGCGGTGATCGGACCGGAGATGCGATTGTGTTCGAAGGTCGATGCATCAAGGCCGAACAGCACGTGATCGGGCAGGAAGCTCCAGTGCAGCAGACCGTTTGCGGGCAGCGCGAAGCAATACAGCATGAACACGAGGATGATCAGCGCGCCGCCGTTGCCGAGGCTGAGGCCCAGTCCCGACAGGCTGCCCAACCGCGAATACGGCACGATCGACGGCAGCATCGCGTTGTGAAATACCTCGGAGAACGCCGAACCGGTGCCGGCGATCGCGAGTGCAATCGCCACGATCACGATGCCGCTGGTCGCGGCGCCCGGAACGGCGAACCACAACATCATGATGGCGGGGATCATCATGATGACGAACGCCCCGATCCACGGTTTGCGCCGGCCGACCTTGTCGGCAATTGCGCCGAGGAACGGCGCGAGGCTGGCGGTGATCAGGCCCGCAAATCCGTTGATGTAACCCCACGTTTCCTGGCCGCGCACCGGATCGCCGATGACTTCGGTGCTGAAGTACGGTCCGAAGATGTAGATCACGACGAGGATGTAGTACGGGTTGCGCGCCCACTCGAACAGCGCCCAGCTGACCTGGCCCAAACGACCCGACTTGGGCGCACCGAGGGAAAGCGGGGTGACGGCGCCGGCTTCGCTCATTGCGGTTTCATTCCCGTTGCCTCTTCCCACGCGGCGCGGACGACGGAGTTGCGATTCAACGAAACGAGCATCGGGATCTCCGTCGGCTGATAGCCGGCATCTTCGGTGAGGTTCGCCTGGCTCTGCGTATCGGCCAGAGACAGTCCCCTCGACTTCGCATCGGCGCCAACAGCCCAGAGCTGGCGCATGAAGCGCTGAAACTGTTCGACACCCGCTCGATCGGACAGCGCGCCGTGTCCCGGAATGACGTGGTCGAACTGCAGGGCGAGCACAGCGTCAAGCGCGTCGCCCCATTCGCGAACGGTTCCGCCGGCCTTGAGGTCGACGCTTGGGTAGACGCGATTCGTAAACAGGTCGCCGGCATGCAGCGTTGCGTCTTCGACGAACAGTGCCACGAGGTCGCCGTCGGTGTGACCGCGTCCAGGATGCAGCAGGCGAACGGTCTTCGAGCCGAGCCGGATTTCGAGATCGTTCTCGAACGTGTGGTTCGGCAACAACGCCGCGGCGTCGCCGGTCCAATACGCGGCATCGAGTGCGTTCAGATGTTCGAGCGTGCGGGCAGTCGACAGCACCTGCGTGCCGGGCGTAAAGCCCGGGTTACCGTGCGTGTGATCGCCGTGGTAATGCGTGTTGATCACCATTACCACCTGTTCGCCGGTGAGCGATTCCGCGAGATGACGTATGCGTGTGCCCTGCAGCGTGAACGTCATCGTGTCGACGATGATGGCACCCACGCCGGTCTTCAGCACCGCAACGTTGCCGCCGATACCTTTGATCATGTGCAGGTCATCGGTGATTCGTTCGACGTCGAGAGATCGCAGTTGCACGAACACGAACGCCACACCGGCGAGGAGTGCGACGGCGAGTATCGAGGCAGCCCACTTGAGCACTCTGATCATGACGACGTCACAGCGGGAACTGCGTTGCTTGCCCCGCGACCACGGACCATGTGATCAGCAGGGAGTTGATGAACGCGCCGAGATAAACGCTGCCGGTCGCGCGTTGAAAGATCGCGGCGATGATACCGGCCACGGTGAGCAGCACGACGAACTGGATGGCGAGAACCGTCAGTAACGGCTCGCCGAGCGGCAGCGGAATGCCGACCAGCAACGGTACGTACTGCAACGCGAGCAGCGCGATGAAGCCATTCGTAAGAATCAGTACACACCGAATACACGCGCGCCGCATACCCACGCCGATCACGAATTGATGCAGCGACGCGCCGAGCACAACGAAGAACAGCGTCATCGGCATCAGATACATGAAGTACGGTTTGATGTGCCACGGTGCAAGTCGTTTGAACGCGATCACCCAGAAACGGAAGTCGACCAGATATGCTGCGTCGATTGCGCGCAGCAGGCCGTATGCGATGCCAACGATGCCGAAGGCCGCGGCCGCGGCACCCATCAATCGCCCGACGTGAAATCCCTGCGGCCACAAACCCACCGATGCGAGCGTGGCGGAGCCGCGCCCGAGAATGCCCGTTGCCGCGGCGCCGATCAGCGTGTTGACGACCACCCACAGCATCAGCCCATTCGTCAGCTCCTGCGGTGCCAGGTTCGAAAGCGGCCAGAACGTCGGCGCGAAGTTGAACGACGGGAAGTACGTCAGCACCGGCACCAGCGTAATCAACGCGACGCTGATGCCGGGACGCACGAGCCGCGCAGTGGTCGGTAGCGGAACGGTCAGAAACTTCGCGACGCGCCATTGCAACATCGTCAGGCCGAGGCCGATGACGGTAATGATCATGCCGACCAGCGCCGCCAGCGTGGTTACTTCCTTCCAGTACCAGATCTGGTGATGCGCCGGTTGTGGCGTGCCCCCCTTCAGCGTCATGGCGAACCAGTCGACCGCTGCGCCGATCGCTGCAGTGGAAAGGTGGTCGCCCGGATGCGTGACCGGAGGGACGTGCAGCATTCGCGCCGAGTCGTACTCGAGATAGCCGTACAGTTTCCCGGGAATTACCGGTTCGAGCGAGCCGAAGATCTCCTTCAGCTTCGGCGATCGGATCACGTCGGCGCCGGTGGGAACGCCCCACATCAGTTCGGAAAATTCATCGAAGGCGGAGAACACCACAGCCAGGTTGCGTGGAAACGTCTGCGTGGCCGACGGCGCACCGAAGCTGCCCGGCGCAGAGCCTTCGAGCACCATGGCTTTGTATCCGTCGGGCTGTGAGGCCGCCGCCGCGAGCACCGCCCAGCCGCCCATCGAGTGTCCTTCGAGGCCGATGTTGTCGACATCCACCGTGTCGAGCCAGCGCAGATAACGCAGCGCATCCGGCCCCCCGAAACCGTTGCCGAACGCCGGAGGGCGCGACAATCCGTGACCACTCTGATCGAGCGCGAGAACGACGTAGCCGCGCCGCGCGAACTCGATCGCGAAGCCGCTTTGCGTTTCGCGCGAATTGATGTAGCCGTGCACGGCGAGAATACCGGGCGCTTTGTGCTGCGCATCGACGCCGTCGGGGGTATAGAGGAGGGCACTCAAGCGCTTTCCGTCGGCGCTCGGGAAACGCACGCTCTCCACGCGTACGCTGCCGCCGACGGTCTGTATTTCATGCGCGGTAAAAGCGCCGAGAAAAATCAGCAACAAACCGATGCTGATCAACGCGTGATGCACGCTTACGCGAGGGTGACCCTCGGCGTCTGTCACTGGCGCTGTACTACTCTCGCTCATGGATTGCGCGACTCATTACGTCCGTTGGGAAGCGTGCCGACAAGTACTAGGGGTGCGGCAAGGGAACCTGTGGGTTGGCGTTGCCGTCTGCGCACTCGCCGGTGCCGGCGCCGTTTTCAGCATCAGTAGGGCACGGGTCGCAGACGTCGCCGAGATTATCGCCGTCGAGGTCGGTCATGTCGCTGGATGCGAGCTTCGGACAGTTGTCGCACATGTCCTTCACACCGTCGCCGTCGGAGTCGTTCGTATCCGGAAACACCGGCAACGGCGCCGAGTTCAACACCAGTCCGTTGCCGTTGGCACCCTTCTGCGCGGTGGCGTGAAGGCGTGCGTCCTTGTCGGTGGCGGCGTCCGCCGGAATGGTGACGCGCACCGAAAGTGCGCCCTGCGCATTCGCCTTCGAAGTTTCGAGAGATCGTTCGGAGTCGGCCTGCGAGAAGCTGATCTCCACCGACTCGTTCGGCGCGAAACCGTTGCCGGTGAGGATGACCGTTTCGCCGCGGGCGACCACCGTCTCACGGGTGCATTCGGTGAACTCGAGAGGATTCACCCACAACTTACCGCGCATGCGCGACGGTGGGTCCTGTTCGGCGAAGGCCGAGGCCGCAACGATGCAGAACAGGGCGAAGCCGATGGTCGAACGAAATCGGATATCTGCGGTGTGCTGGATCACGTTTCCCCCTACGCGACTCGACGCAGCAGCAATCGTAACCCAGGCTCGCCGCTTAGAGTGTGTCGGTGCCCAACTTGTTCGCCGGCACATCGCGCCGACCGCCGGCCCGACGACATGTCCGGCGAGCAGATCAGCCGGACGCGTGCCCGGCAGTGCGCGGCGCACTGCATCGGACATGGGTTGTGCTAAAGCCGCGCGTAGTGATCGAGCGCGCGCAGCACAGTGGCCTCGTCAGCAACCGGAAGACGCATGATGGAACGGGCCGCGCCGGTGTCGCGCGCCTGCTTCAACGCGTCGGCGTTCTGCAGTTTGTCTTCGAGGAAGAACAACGACACTTCGAGTGCATCGGGATCACGCCCGAGCGCCCGCATGCGTGCGTGAACGTCCGCGATGCTCGCGCGTGTGGTGGCTACATCGAATGTCAGAGGCAACCAGCCGTCGCCGTACCTGGCGACCTGCGCGCGACCGAACGGCGTATCGAGCGTGCCCAGCACGATCGGCGGATGCGGTTGCTGCAGCGGCTTCGGGTATTGCCAGAATGGGTCGAACTGCACGTATTTGCCGCGAAAGCTCGGCCGCTCCTCGCGCCAGATCGTCTTCAGCGCTTCGACGCGTTCGGCAACCTGTTTCCAGCGATCCTCGAACTGCACGCCGTGGTGGCCCATCTCGCCTTTGTTCCAGCCGGCGCCCACACCGAAGATGGTGCGGCCATCGCTCAAGCGGTCGAGCGTGGAGACGCTCTTCGCGAGATTGATAGGGTTGTGTTGGTTGATCAGGCAGATCGACAGCCCGAGTTTGATCCGTTGCGTAACGGCCGCTGCAGCCGCGAGCGACGTGAACGGATCGGACATGTGGCGGTATTCGTGCGGCAGGATGCCGCCGGTGGGATCGCGCACCGTGTCGCCGCCGTCGAGCGGCACAGGGATGTGCGTATGTTCCGGTACCCACAGCGACTCGAAGCCGCGTTCTTCCACTGCGCGCGCCAGGCGGTCGCATGCGCATGGTGTATTCGGTGTTGAACGTGAACACGCCGATATGCATTTCGTTTGAACCCCCTCTTCGAAAACCTCAGTGCAGTAGGTCGTTGAGCCGCCGAGTCGCGGTGTTGTCGGTGAGCACAGGGTGATCTGCCGGCATTCGGCCGTGATCAACCGCAACCCGCAGATAGCGCAGCATCAACACCGCCACCTTCAATGCGGCATACATGGTGTGGAACCGTTCGTCGCGAATCGTGCGGCTGGTGCGCGCTGCATAAGAAGCGATCGTCTCGGCGTCGGAGAGGAAGCCCGGCAGCGTGCGGCCGTTGGCGCGCATACGGTTCATTTCGAGGAACCAGAACAGATCGAGTTCCGGCGGACCCAACGTGGCGAGTTCCCAGTCGAGCAGCGCCACGATGCGGAAATCGCGAACTACCGTGTTGGCGGGCCGCGCGTCGCCCCAAAGCAACGTCGCGGACGGGTCATCAGGCAGATTCGCCAACACCCACGTAAAGGCGCGATCGAGCAGCGGCTGCGCAGCCGGACCTTTTCCCCAGTCGAACAGATCGGCAAGCCAGCGCACTTCGCGTTCGAGCGCGGTGGCGCCCGTGCCTGTTCGCGTGAGTCGTGCGACGAGCGCACCGTCGAGCGGCGTCGCGTGTATCGATGCTATGGCGTCGATGCAGCTGTCGTAGAAGCGTCGTTGCGCCTGCGCACTTGCGTCGGCGAGGAAACCCGCTTCGAAGAACGTCGGCCGGTCGTCGGCCGGCACCTGACCCGCGATGAATTCCATTACGTAGAACGGCCGGCCGAGCACGCCGCCTTCGAGATCGTCCGCCAATACGGCAGGCACCGGGCATTCCGACGATTGTTGCAGATGGCGCAGACAATCCACCTGTCTGCCGAGGTCGTAGTCTTTGAACATCGCCGATCCCGCGGGCGCGAGCCGCAGCACGAGCGTGCGCTTTTGCGGCGATCCGTCGCGCGTCCACGTCGCGTCGAAGATCAGCGTTTCGTTGGACCATCCGCCGGCTTCGGGAGATTTTGTGTTGGTAATCGACAGCGTGTCGGCGCGCAGCTTCATCCGCAGCCAGCGATGCAACGCCAGCGAGTCCATTGCGGAGTCGGCCGGCACGCGTTTCATCAGAGGGTTTGCGGTGTCTGCCAGAGTCCGCGCGCTTCGCGCGAGTTCCAGATCTCCACGATCTTGCCGTTGGCCACGCGGAAGATTTCGATGCCGGCAAGTTCGTACGACTTGCCGTCTTTCTGTGTGCTGAAGCCGTTCCACGCCACCGCGACTTTGTCTGCGTCGCAGACTACGACCGAAGAATCGAAGCGCAGTACCGGACACAGATCGAGCGTCTTCTCGAGACGTGCGATCGACTCGGCAAGCGAGAGCTGCTTCACCTCGCCGGGTGCGTGCCGCCAGGTTGGATCGGCAATCAGTTCCGGAATCAGATCGAGACGCCGCTGGTTGTAGAGCACGTCGAGATACTTCGACACGACTTCCTGCGCGGATTTTGCCGGCATGTGCTGTCCTCCAGGGAGAGCGCGCATTCTAACCGCGGTTAGATTTATGGCAATCTGCATGAGATGCTGCCGTCATCGTTTAGGCAGGGGAGCAGCAATGGATCTCGGTATCAAAGGACGTCGCGCGATCGTTTGCGGCGGAAGCCGTGGCCTCGGTTACGGCTGCGCAAGTGCGCTGGTGCGCGAAGGAGCGGACGTGCTGGTCGTGGCGCGCACGGCAGAGACCGTTGCCGCCGCAGCGAAGGCGCTCAACGAACAAGGACCCGGACACGCGACCGGCGTCGTGGCCGACGTCACGACCGATGCCGGTCGCGCAACGTTGCTCGCGGCGTGCCCCGAACCCGACATCCTGATCAACAACGCCGGCGGTCCGCCGCCCGGCGATTTTCGGCAGTGGGGTCGTGCAGAATGGATCGCCGCACTCGACTCGAACATGTTGTCTGCGATCGAACTCATCAAGGCAACGATCGATCCGATGATCGCGCGCAAGTTCGGACGCATCGTCAACATCACGAGCCACATGGTGAAGGAGCCGACCGCGATGCTCGGTTTGTCGAACGGTGCACGCGCCGGCCTCACCGGTTTCGTCGGTGGTCTCGCGCGCGACGTGGCGCGTCATGGCGTAACGGTGAACAACCTGTTGCCGGGCCAGTTCGATACGGATCGGCTGCGTTCGAACCACGAGAAATTCGCCAGCAGAACCGGCGCGAAGCTCGACGAGTTCCGTGAGCGGATGCGCAACGAAGTGCCTGCACGACGCTTCGGCAACGCCGATGAGTTCGGCGCAACGTGCGCGTTTCTGTGCAGCGCGCACGCCGGCTACATCACCGGCGCGAACCTGCTGCTCGACGGCGGCCAGTATCGCGGCCTGATGTAGCCGTGTTCACGAACTGCGGAACAACGCGTTTCAGCGTTTGATTTCGGGCCGCCAGCCCGGCACGCCTGCTCGCCAGAACATGAAGCTGTAGGTGTCTGCGGCAAGCTCGTCGGCTTGCGTCGCCGTTGCGCCTACGCCGTGACCGCCATCGGTTTCGATTCGCAGCAGCACCGGGTTCGGTGTGCCGCTCGCCTGCAGGCGCGCGGCAAACTTCGCCGGTTCCCACGACGACACGCGCGGATCGTTGAGGCCGGTGGTTACGAGCACGGGCGGATACGTCGCGCCGTCTTTCACGTGCTGATACGAGTCCATCGCATACAGGTTGGTGAATCCCTCTTGTGTGGCGATGGTGCCGAACTCCGGAATGTTCGGCGGACCGTTTGCAGAGAACTCCGAGCGGGTCGCGTTCGCGGCAGGCACGGCATCGATCACGCCGGCAAAGAGATCGGGGCGTTCGGTCAACGCCATTCCCACTGCGATGCCGCCGGCCGAACCGCCGGAGATGAACAACTGGCCCTTCGTGGTGACGCCGCGCGCGATCAGATTTTCGGCACATGCGATCAGGTCGCGCCACGTATTCGGCTTGTTGGCGTCCTTCCCCGCCAGGCGCCACTGCTCGCCCAGTTCGCCGCCGCCGCGCACGTGACACGTTGCCACGTTGACGCCTTCCTTCAGCAAAACGGTGGTGCGCGGGCCGAAGCCGGGAAGTTCGGAGATACCGTACGAGCCATACGCGTCGAGCAGCGTGATACGCGGCATTCTCGTGTCGTTCGGTTCGATCAGCGTCAACGGCACGTTTACACCGTCCGCTGCGGGAGCGACGAGATCGGAGACGACGAACGCATGGTCGAACGCCGGGTTCGTGCCGAGATGCAGATCGGTGAACCGGTTCGACACGTGATCGTATACAAACGTCGCCGGCGCAATGGTCCAGCTCTCCTGCGTAATCGTGATGCCCGGCGCATTCGGGTCGGTGAACGCCTCGGACACGTAACCCTTGAACGGCAGCGCGATTTCCGTCGCGATGGTGGATCCGGTGGGGATGCGAAGCAGGTGCGAGTAGTTGCCTTCGAGCGTCAGCACGTACAGTGCATCCGAAGCGGCGTGAATCGACTCGACCAGACGATTCGGCTGAGGGGCAACCAATGTCAAGCCGAGGAGAGCGGGGCGCCGAGTTTCAGACTCAATACCTTGAACGTCGGAGCATCGTGGTGCGACAGCAGAAATGCCTCGTCACCGCGCAGTTCCAACGAGGTGATGCCGTCGTCGCGGTCGAAGAACGGCTGCCAGACGAGATTCGGGTCTTCGACGCGTTGCGGTGGTGCGAGCCACGCGCTGAATTCGTTCTGCACGCCGTTCACCGCGAGCAGCAGCGCGTGAGTCGCGCCGGGAACGACCACGAGCACCGGGTTCTCCACCGGATCGAGCTTCGGGCCGCGGCCGGTGTTGCCGCCGAGAATCGGCACCGGTTCCGATCGCAGATTCCACGCATCGATTGTCGAGTCGAGATACTTGTCGGTCGGTGGTGCGCCGTCCGCGGGTTTCTTCAGGCGGATGAAATACAGCGTCTTCGAATCCGCACTCCACGACGTGGCGCCGAATTCGGCGCGGTCGACGGGGCCGGCGATCTGCGTGCCGGTCGCAGCGTCGTAGACGAACAACGATGCCTCTTCCGATCCACCCGCTGAGATGCCGACGGCAACCTTCGAGCCGTCGGGCGACGGCAGGAAATAGTTGATCGCATAGGTGGCGCCGCCGTTGCGCGCGCGCAACGCGCCGATGTCCACCAGCGTGCGCGTGCCGTCTGTCATCACGAACGCGCAGGTTGAACTCGTCCGCGCCCGGTGCACGCTCCTGGTAGAACGCGCGCCCGCCATGGATGCCATAGCCCTGCACGAAACCGAAGCGACCCGCGAAGTCCGATATGCGCTGCAACAGCGCAGCGCGTGGGCCGATCGAATCGAACACGCGGCGCGTGTAGTCGCCCTGTGCCGACATCCACGCGACGGCTTCGGGTCCCATCTGTTCGAAGTAGCGATACGGATCGGTAATCGTCGTGCCGAACAGCGTTTCCGTTACCGGATCGGGCTTTGCGAGCGGCGGTGGTGCGATGCCGAGCGGTGCGAGCGGATCGCGATCGGCCGCGAATGCCGGAATCGCGAATGCCGGAATTGAAAGGAACGCGCAGGCGAGAAGGAGATGAACGGCGCGTACCAACTACATGCTCCAGCCGCCGTCGACGACGTGAATGGCGCCCGTCGTGTACGACGACTCGTCCGATGCGAGGAACACCGCGAGCGCGGCAATCTCCTGCGCGGTACCGAGGCGTCCCATCGGTTGTCGTCGAATGAAGTCGGCGCGCGCGGATACCGGGTCGTCGAATGCGTTGATGCGATCTTCGAGCGACGGCGTTGCGACCGTGCCGGGACAGATCGCGTTGCAGCGGATGCCGCGCGCCACATAGTCGGCCGCCACCGATTTCGTCAGTCCGATCACGCCGGCTTTCGTCACGCCGTAGACGAAACGGTTCGGCGTGCCGCGAATGCTCGACGCAACCGACGACATGTTGACGATGCTGCCGCCGCCGGCCTCGAGCATGGCGGGCAGCAGTGCGCGAATCATCCGGTACATCGACGTGAGATTGAGGTCGATGGAGAACTTCCACGCATCGTCCGTGCAATCGAGGATGCTGCCGTGATGCACGAACCCGGCGCAGTTGAACAGCACGTCGACGGCGCCGATTTCACGCGCCAGCACATCGATCGCCGTTGCGTCGGTGACGTCGAGCAGGCGTGTTTCGATGGTGCGGTTGGCGGCCGCCAGTTCGGCAAGCGTGTTCGCGTTGATGTCGGTGGCAACGACACGGGCACCTTCTGCCGCGAACGCGAGCGCCGTCGCGCGGCCGATGCCTTGGCCTGCGGCCGTAACGAGCGCGCGCTTGGCGTTCAATCTATTGCTCATCCTGATACCCCCCAGCGCCGAAGGCGCGCATCGCGACTCGTGTGATCCCCTTCGGAATGCGGTTAGCATAAAGCAAGTCACGACGTATCCGCGCAGGAGTACAGATGATCAAGATCACGGGCATCGAAGCGATCGACGTGCGCTATCCGACCTCGCGCATGCTCGATGGTTCCGATGCGATGAATCCCGATCCGGATTATTCCGCCGCGTACGCAGTGATTCACACGAGCGTCGACGGACTGTTCGGTCACGGCATGACGTTCACGATCGGCCGCGGCAACGAACTGTGCGTGGCGGCGATCAACGCGCTGGCGCCGCTGGTAGTGGGCACCACGCTCGAACAACTGACGGCCGACATGGCCGGCTTGTCGCGACGGTTGCTGGGCGAGAGTCAGCTGCGTTGGGTAGGCCCGGAGAAAGGCGTGATACACCTCGGTGCGGCGGCGATCATCAACGCCGTGTGGGACTTGTGGGGCAAGCACGTCGGTAAACCGGTGTGGCAACTCGTGGCCGATCTCGAACCCGAGGCATTGCTGTCGACGCTCGATCTGCGTCACATCACCGATGCAATCTCGCGTAGCGAAGCGCTCGACCTGTTGAAGGATCGCTCTCGCGGCAAAGCGGAGCGTCGCGCGCGTCTCGAGCGCGAGGGCTATCCGGCGTACACGACGTCGGCGGGTTGGCTCGGTTATCCCGACGACAAGATCCTGCGACTCACTGCGGAGGCGCGCGCAGCCGGGTGGAACGCGATCAAGATCAAAGTAGGTCGCTCGCTCGACGACGACCTGCGCCGCTGTGCGTTGATCCGCGACGCACTCGGCCCCGACGGACGTTTGATGGTCGACGCGAACCAGGTGTGGGAGGTCGATCAGGCGATCGAGTGGATCAAGGCGCTCGCGCAGTTCGACCTCTGGTGGGTCGAAGAGCCGGTGCACCCTGACGACATTCTCGGCCACCGGAAGATCATCGAAGCGGTCGGTCCCATTCGCATAGCTACCGGAGAACATTGCCATAACCGATTGATGTTCAAACAGTTCCTGATGGCGAAAGCGATCGACGTAGTGCAGGCGGACGGTTGTCGGCTGGCGGGCCTAAGCGAAGCGATGGCGGTGCTGCTGCTCGCCGCGAAATACCACCGGCCGGTGTGCCCGCACGCCGGAGGCGTCGGGTTGTGCGAGATCGCGCAGCACATCTCGATGATCGACTATCTGTGCTTTTCCGCGTCGTGGGACGAGCGCATGACCGAACACGCCGCGCACCTGCACGAACACTTCGTCGATCCGATACGGATCGAGAAAGGGCGTTACCTGGTGCCGCGTGCGGCGGGGCTCAATCTGGAGATGCGCCCGAAAAGTATCGCGGAGTATCAGTTCCCCAACGGTTCCGTTTGGGCGCGGTGATCAGCCGCTGCGAGCCTTCGCGCGCAAACCGCCCCACACGAAACCCACCACGAGACCGATGGGGCCGGTGTAGAGCACGCCGAGAAGGGGGCCCTGATTCGCGCCGGGCGCGAAGATCATCGGACCCACGAAGCCGATCAGGAAACAGATCCACGCAACCGTCAGCGTAAAGCCGGCCCACGTCTCCACCCGCCACCAGCGATTCCTGAACGGCCCGTGCCGCACTGCGATCACGATCGACAGAATCGTGATGAAGGGCAGCAGCAGGCCGAGCAGGATGTCTATCACGGCGCAGGAACGCCGACGCCGATCAGCGCATGTGCCGGAAGCAGGTGCGCACCTCGTTGACGAACGTGGCGGGTTGTTCGAACGCGGCGAAGTGGCCGCCTTTGTCGAGATCGTTCCAGTGCACGAGCTTTTCGAAGCGCTTCTCGGCCCAGCGTCGCGAGCAACGGAAGATCTCTTTCGGGAAGATGCTGCAGCCGGTGGGAATCTTCACCGGGTCGCGGCTGACCTTGTTGAAGCTCTCCCAGTAGAGGCGCGCTGACGACGCCGCGGTGTCGGGCAGCCAGTACAACATCACGTTGTCGAGCAGTTCGTCGCGCGACGCGATGTTCTCCGGGTGGCCGTCGCAGTCCATCCACGACCAGAATTTTTCGATGATCCAGGCGGCCTGGCCGCTGGGTGAATCGGCGAGACCGTAGCCGAGCGTTTGCGGCCGCGTGCTCTGCTGTTTCGAGTAGCCGGAGTCCCAGTCGGCATAGTGCTGCATGCCGGCGAGTGCGGATTTCTCGCGATCGGTGAGGTCGTTCATCGTTGCGGGATCGGGCGTGACGATCGGCATGTTCAGGTGAATGCCGAGGCAGTTCGCGGTGTCGTTCAGGCCGATCGCGGTGGTCACGATTGCGCCCCAGTCGCCGCCTTGCGCAACGTAGTTCTTGTAGCCGAGGCGCGGCATCAACTGGCTCCATGCGCGACCGATCTTCTCGACGTTCCAGCCGGTGGTGGTCGGTTTGTCGGAGAAGGCGTAGCCGGGCAGCGACGGACACACCACGTGGAACGCATCGGACGCCTGGCCGCCGTGTTTGGTCGGGTCGCTGAGCGGTTCGATCACCTTCTGGAACTCGACGATGGAGCCGGGCCAGCCGTGCGTCATCACCAGCGGCAACGCGTTCGCGTGTGGCGAGCGGACGTGAATGAAGTGAATGCCGACGCCGTCTATGGTGGTGCGGAATTGAGGGAAACGGTTCAGCAGTTTTTCGCGCGCGCGCCAGTCGTAGTCCTTCTCCCAGTAGTTGCACAGCTCCTTCACGTACGCGAGCGGAATGCCTTGCGACCAGTCGGCAGGCGTTTCCTTGTCGGGCCAGCGCGTCGCAGCAAGCCGCCGCTTCAGGTCGTCGAGCTGCGCTTGATCGATGGCAATCTTGAACGGCGTAATCGCTTCGGACATGACGGTTCTCGACGTGTGAGGTTGCGCGCATGGTGTGAACGCGCGGCGTACGGTGTCAAGCCGCGCGACGTCCTCGTCGCGTCAAGTTGAGTCGCGCAGCCGTCGGCAAACGCCGCTTACGTTCGCGACGGCTGCGTGCGGATTTCCAGGAAGTGGCCGCTCGGATCTTCGAAGTAGACGAGGCGGCCCGTTCCGCCGAGCGTGTTGATTTCGTTCGGCCGGCGTCGATACGGATCGGCCCAGTAGGTTTGCTCGCGCGATCGTATCTGTGCGAAGGCAGCATCGAACTGCGCGTCATCCACCAGGAACGCGTAGTGCTGCATCGCCACGTCGCCCGACGTATCCATGAAATCGACGGTCAGGTTGGCGTCGAGCTGCACCTGCGTGAAGTGGCCCGCCGTGGTGGGTGGTGGTGCACCGAGCATGCCGGCCAGGAACGCAGCCGAAGCTTGCCGGTCGCGCGCGAAGACGATCATGTGATCGAGGCTTGCAGTCATGTCACGTACTCCGGTTGATTCAACGTGACTGAAGGCTAAGACCTCGAGTTAACTTGAGGTCAAGCCTCGTTTGTCGACTCCAGCAATCGTGGTCCCGCGCCGTCGCGACCGAGTTCGTCCATCGGGTTGCGCAGCGGACACACCTTCAGCGACATGCAGCCGCAACCGATGCAGCCGCCGAGCTGATCGCGTAGCTCGGTGAGGCGTTTGATGCGCGCATCGAGTTCACCTTTCCAGCGCGCCGAGAGCTTCTGCCAATCCGCGGCGGTTGGCGGTTTGTCCTGCGGAAGTGCGAGCAGTGCTTTGCGAATGGTCAGCAGCGGTACACCGGTGCGCTGCGCCACCTTGATCACCGCGACGCGACGCAGCACGTCGCGCGGATAGCGGCGTTGATTGCCGTTGCGTGCGGCGGCTCTTGATGAGGCCCTTCGCTTCGTAGAAATGCAGCGCTGATACAGCGACGCCGCTGCGCTGTGCGACCTCGCCGACGCTGAGTGCGTGAATCGAACGTGTTTGCGGGCGTTTTGCCATTTTCCGGCCCAACCTCGACATTGGTTGAGATACTGAACCGGAGGATTGTCGACCTTCAAGCGTTGGAGCCGACGGTGTTGTTCAGCCGCACTCTTTTCACGAGAGTTTCACGAATGCGCTGCCTCTCGTCGACAACCGGTAGCCGACCTCGAGACTTTCCGTAAGCCCCAGCGTCTTCAGCTTCCGCACGTGTTGTTTGAACGTGGGCGTGTCCCAACCGATTTCCTGCGCAAGGTCGCCGGCGCGAATGCCGGGTGACTTTGCAATCATGGCGAGCACGCGTTGAGTCCAGGCGCCGTGCGATGAGCGCGCATCCATCGCGTCGAGCTTCGCGCGCAGTGCATCGCTTTCGTCTGCGCTCGCGGCGTGCGCGGCGAGTTGTGCGCGCGGGTCGGGCGTTGCCTCGCCGCAGTAACGCAGGTCGATGCGATAAAGCGTGGTGTCCGCGGCAACGGATTTGGCGTCGATGTATTCGAACAGCTCGCGAACGGATGCGAATCCCGCGCGCTTCGCATCCGCTGCCTTTATCGAGTCTCTAGTCGACCTCGGCGATTCGCAGCACGTCGATGAAGCCGATCCATGCAACGCGATACCGCCGCCCGGCAACGACCTGCGGCCGCCGCCAGCGGCGGAAGCTGACCGTGACTTCACCCTTGCGGATCAGCTCCGCGAATCGTCGTTCGAATTGCATCGCGAGAGTGTACTCACCGGCGCTTGCTCGTTTGATCTGTTGCTGTCGATATCGGCCACGCGATTTCGGTGCGGTACGCCGACGCGGCGACGCGACCGGGACCGACCACACACCATTCGCGGATCGGACCGCCGCCATAACGCGCATTGCGGGCCACCCACGCACCGAGCGTGCGATACGTGTCGGGCATCGCGGTGTATTCGCCCGGGTGAACGAGCACCGCGACGCTCGCAGCGGGCAGCTCACCCACCGCGATGTCGGGATCGCGGCCGCTGTTCGCGATGAAGTTCAGCCACCGGTTCGCCCACGGGAATGAACGCTTCGACGCGCTCGGGTTCGTCGAGCAGAATCTCCGGCGCCCACAGCGTGCCGGGTGGACCCACGGCGCGCACGCCGGCGGCATCGAGATAGGCGGCCAATCGAGCGATCGCCTGAGTCAGCCACGCATCGTAAGTGTCGGGCGTGACGTGACCGATGATGCGAACCGTGTCGCGCGCCGGCTCGTCACGAACGTGCACCGGCGTGTGGGTCACCGGCGCATCGCCGCTTTGCAGTTGTTCGATGATCCGCTGCGTATCGGCGAGACGCTGTCGCATCTGCGTCTGGTGCGCTTCGAGTATTCGTCGCGTCAGCTCCGGATCGCGGCCGTGGAGAATTTCCTTCACTTGCGCGAGCGGCACGTCGAGCGCGCGCAGTCGCGCCACGATGGCGGCGTCAGCGAGCTGGTCTGCCGTGTATATGCGATAGCCGCTGTCGGGGTCCACGCGGGCGGGAACGAGTATTCCCGCCTCGTGGTACGCGCGCAGCGCCTTGATCGAGATCGAACTCGCGCGCGAGAACATGCCGATGGCAAGCGTGCCCCTGCTCATACAAAGGCGTTCATACAAAGGCGCTCATGCCATTGGGCTCATGCAGTCGCGCCGGCGCGGTCGAGCGTTCGTTTCATCGCCTGCGCTCCCTGTTCCATCATCGCCTCGATATTACCCGCGATTGCGTCCGGCAATAGATCGGCCGTCCAGATCACGCGGCTGCCGTGTTCGCCGTCGGGCACGATTTCGGCCGATGCGTTGTGGTGTTCGAACGCGCCGCCCACGACTGTGTATGCAACGCGTCGGGTCTTCTCGTCGATGCCGACGATCACTTCGCGCGCTTCCATTCCATTAGCGAATTTCACGATGCGCGCGTTGCCGTCGATCCGGGTGTCGATCACGAAGCCGACGACGAGCCGCGTGTGCAGCGCGCCGATGTCGCGCATCGCGTCCCAGGCGGTTTCGGGATCGGCGTTGGTGCGTATTTCCTTGCGGATGGTGGCCATCGGTACATTCCTTTTGCGGTTGAGGTAGGTCAACCTTCAGGTCTGCCGTTGGGGGAGAGTCAAGCGCCTTGCGCCCGACTCTGGTATGTCACGAAAGAGGGTTCCGTCGTGTCCGAGCGTTTGTCCATCGATGTGTTCTGGTCGTTCCGCAGCCCATGGTCGTATCTGGCTACGCCGCGGCTGGTCGAGTGGTCGCGCAAGTACGATCTCGACGTGGTGTTCCGCCCTGTATATCCGTTGGCGATCCGCACACCCGAGTTCTTCGATCGCGTGCATCCGCTCTGGTTTCCATACTTCATGACCGACGTGCATCGCGTTGCACAGATGCTCGAATTGCCGTTCCGTTGGCCGCAGCCGGACCCGGTCGTTCAGGAGTTCCGCGACGGTCGCCGCATGACGGGAGCAACGCAGCCCTACATCGCGCGCCTGACGCGTCTCGGTGCCGTTGCCGCCGATCTCGGCCGCGGGATTCAGTTTGCGGACGAGGTGTCGCGCGTGATCTGGGGCGGCACCGACAACTGGCACGAAGGCAGCCATATTTCCGACGCGGCGCGACGCGCCGGCCTCGATCTCGCGCGCATGGATGCACTGGCCGTCTCCGACGTGGACCGGATCGAAGCGAACATCGCGCGTAATCAGGTCGATCACGAGGCCGCGGGACACTGGGGCGTCCCCACCATGGCGTTCAAGGGCGAAGCGTTCTTCGGGCAAGACCGACTCGACGTGTTGTTGTGGCGACTGAAACAGAACGGACTGCACGAGGTCGGCTCGAAATGAAAGCACCCTTACTTACGTTGCTGATTCTGGGCGTCGTCGCGTGCGGCCAGCGTGCGGAACAAGCCGGGGGTGGTGCTTCCGGCGTACCGGGAGCGGATGCCAACGGGCACGTCGAGGCGACGCGCACCACCTCCGAAGCGAATGCGGCGGTCGGTGCCTCGCTTGCGTTGAACGATCAAGCGGATTTCGAAGCCGTCAACAGAGGCTTCATCGCAAAAGACGAACCTCTCATCGTCAAGACGAAGGACGGCCGCGTGATCTGGGACGTTTCGCAATACGCGTTCGTCGAAGGCGAAGCGCCGCCGAGCGTGAACCCTTCGCTGTGGCGTCAGGCGAAGCTGAACAACGCATATGGCCTGTTCAAAGTCACCGACGGGATCTTTCAGGTGCGCGGGTACGACATCTCGAACATGAGTGTCATCGAGTCGCCGAACGGCCGCATCCTGGTCGACCCGCTCACGTCTACGGAAACGGCTGCTGCTGCGTTGGCGCTGGTAAATCGCGCGCTGGGAGAGCGGCCGATCGTCGCGGTGATTTTCACGCACAGCCACGTCGACCATTTCGGCGGCGTCGCGTCCGTGGTCGACCCCGAAGCCGTCCGAAGCGGCAAGACGCAGATCGTCGCGCCCGCCGGGTTCATGACGGAAGCACTCAGCGAGAACGTGCTGGCGGGCCCGGTGATGGGCCGTCGCGCGCAGTACATGTACGGCAACAATCTCTCGCGTGATGCTCGCGGTCATGTCGATACCGGCCTCGGCAAAGGACCGGCGGTGGGTGGGCTGTCGATCATTGCGCCGACGATCACGATCGATCACACCGGCCAGGAACTCGACATCGACGGCGTTCATTTCGTATTTCAGTACGTGCCCGATTCGGAAGCACCGGCGGAAATGACGTTCTTCCTGCCGCGGTTCCAGGCATTCTGCGGTGCGGAGATCGTGTCGCACACGATGCACAACCTGTACACGCTGCGCGGCGCGAAAGTGCGCGATGCAGCGAAGTGGGCCGGCTACATCGATCAGGCGATCGACCTGTTCGGAACGGATACCGAAGTCGTCTTCAACAGCCACCACTGGCCCGTTTGGGGCAACGCGCAGGTGCTCGATTACATGAAGAAGCAGCGCGACATGTATGCGTACATCCACGACCAGACGCTGCATCTCGCATCGATGGGACTCACACCGCGGCAGATCGCCGAGACCATCAAACTGCCGCAAAGCCTCGAACAAACGTTCGCCGATCGCGGCTACTACGGCACGCTGAAGCACAACGCGAAAGCCGTGTATCAGTTCTACTTCGGCTGGTTCGACGGTAATCCGGCGAACCTCGACCCGCTGCCGCCGCCGGAACTCGGCAAGCGGTATGTCGACGCGATCGGCGGCCCAGCGAAAGTGTTGGAGGTTGCACAAGCCGCGTTCGATTCCGGTGACTACAGGTGGGCCGCAACGCTGCTCGACAACCTCGTGTTCGCGCAACCCGACGATGCGGCCGCGAAGGATCTGTTGGCGCGCACCTACGATCAGCTCGGGTATCGCGCGGAGTCTGGTCCGTGGCGCGACTTCTATCTCACCGGTGCACAGGAACTGCGACACGGCGTGGACGCTGCAAGCCCCGGTCTCGGCGGATTGCTCGCCAGCGTGCCGATCGAGTCGATACTCGCGTCGATGGCGACGCGGATCGACGGCGCCGCAGCGGAGGGCAAGCACATCACCGTGAACGTGACGTTCACCGATCTGAAACGCACGTTCGTGCTCGAACTCGAGAACTCGGTGTTGCATCACAAAGAGATGCAGCCGAAGAAGGACGCGGACGTCACCGTGCGGTTAACGAAGGAATTCTGGCTGCAGTTCCTCGGGAGGCAGGCGTCGGTGAAGGATCTCGTCTTCTCCGACGCGCTCGACATCGAAGGCAACCGGCTGGCGCTCGTGTCGCTGCTGAGACTGGTGCAGAGCCCGACGTCGGGATTCCCGATCGTGACGCCTGCATCGATCGCGCAGTGAGCGATCCGAGTTCCCTTCGAGGTTTGACAGAGGCGCAGGTTCAGGAGCGCTTGGCGTCGGAGGGGTTCAACGAGCTTCCAGAGCCGAATCGTCGAACACCGTTTCGAATTATCGGCGAGGTGCTTCGCGAACCGATGCTCGCGCTGCTGCTCGGCGGCGGCATTGTCTATCTCGTGCTGGGCAATCCGAATGAAGCGCTGTTCCTGCTTGCGTTCGCGGTTCTTGCAGTCGCGATCACGGTCGTGCAGGAGACGCGGACAGAAAAGGTTCTGGAAGCGCTGCGCGACCTGACCAGTCCGCGCGCACTCGTGGTGCGCGACGGGCAGCGCAAACGTGTCGCCGGACGCGATGTCGTGCGCGGTGACGTAGTCGTGCTTGCGGAAGGCGACCGCGTGCCGGCCGATGCGGTGCTCGTGCAAAGCCACGACCTGCAGACCGACGAGTCGTTGTTGACCGGTGAACCCGTGCCGGTGCGAAAAAGCGCGGCCAGCGATCCGACTGCTTCGATGGCTGCCGCACAACGGCCGGGCGGCGACGATCTGCCATACGTGTTCTCCGGCTCTCTGGTCGTGCGCGGAACTGCGACAGGTGAAGTCACCGCGACGGGCTCGCGAAGCGAGATCGGGAAGATCGGTCTCTCGCTGCGGACGCTCGAAACCGAAACGCCGCGGTTGCAGGCGCAGACCCGCCGCCTGGTTCGCGTGTTCGCGATCGTCGGCGGTTCCGTCAGCGTTCTTGCGGTACTGCTGTACGGCG
The DNA here is from genome assembly GCA_963822125.1 of uncultured Gammaproteobacteria bacterium. Taxonomy (GTDB): domain Bacteria; phylum Pseudomonadota; class Gammaproteobacteria; order Pseudomonadales; family Azotimanducaceae; genus DATJGR01. Next base: position 274,925 of record CAWGGQ010000002.1, read on the forward strand.
CGCTCCGCGGCGGTTGGCTCGACGCGATCCTCGCCGGTATTGCGCTCGGCATGTCGATGCTGCCGCAAGAATTCCCGGTGGTGTTGACGGTGTTCATGGCGATGGGCGCATGGCGCATCTCGAAGGCGCGCGTACTGACGCGCCGCGCCGCCGCGATCGAGACGCTCGGGTCAGCGACTGTGTTGTGTACCGACAAGACCGGCACGTTGACCGAGAACCGGATGTCGGTCGCCGAGCTTCGGATGATCGACGGCGCAACGTTCCGGACGGGCGATGCAGGCGCAGTTCTGCCGGAGGCATTTCATGAACTCGTTGAATTCGCGGTGCTGGCGAGTGCGCGCGAGCCCGTCGACCCCATGGAGAAGGCGATCCACGATCTCGGCGGGCTGCATCTTGCGGGCAGCGAACATTTACATGGCGGTGAATGGCAACTCGTCCGCGCGTACGGGCTGCGGCCCGGGCTGCTCGCGATGTCGCACGCGTGGCACGCCGGATCCGATACGGCCGAGTTCACGGTCGCCACGAAGGGCGCGCCCGAAGCGGTGGCCGATCTGTGCCATCTGGACAGCGCCGGTCTGGCCGCATTGAAAGGTGCGGTCGACGCAATGGCCGCCGAGGGCCTACGGGTTCTCGGTGTTGCGCGCGCGACGCATTCGGAACCGTCGTGGCCGGACTCACAACACGAATTCGCATTCACGTTTCTCGGCCTGATCGGCCTTGTCGATCCGCTGCGGTCGAGCGTGCCCGGCGCAGTCAGTGACTGCCGATCGGCCGGCATCAGAGTGGTGATGATTACCGGCGACTATCCGGCGACCGCGAACGCGATCGCGCGCCAGGCCGGGCTCGACGCGGGTGATGTCGTAACGGGGACCGAACTCGAAGCGCTCGATGGTACCGAGCTGGCCGCGCGCGTCCGTACCGCCACCGTGTTCGCGCGGATCCTGCCTGAACAGAAGCTGCGCATCGTCAACGCGCTGAAGGCGAACGGTGAAATCGTGGCGATGACAGGCGATGGCGTGAACGATGCGCCGTCGCTGAAGGCTGCGCACATCGGCATCGCGATGGGCGGGCGCGGTACCGACGTCGCGCGCGAGGCGTCGTCCATCGTGTTGCTCGACGACGACTTCGGTTCGATCGTTACCTCGATCCGGCTTGGTCGGCGGATCTACGACAATCTGCGCAAGGCGACGGGGTTCATCTTCGCAGTGCACGTGCCGATTGCGGGGCTTGCGTTGCTGCCGCTGCTGTTCGGTTTGCCGATCGTGTTGTGGCCGATCCACATCGCGTTCCTGGAAATGGTGATCGACCCGGTGTGTTCGCTCGTGTTCGAGGCGGAAGTCGAGGAGGACGATGTGATGCGCCGGCCGCCGCGATCGCCAAATCAGCCGCTGTTTTCAGGCTCTCTGATCGGCTGGAGCGTTCTGCAGGGCGGCGTGGCATTTGCGCTTGTCGCGGCGATCTTCGTGGTCGCCTTCTCGCGCGGGATGCCGGAAACGGAAGTGCGTGCGCTGACCTACTTTTCGCTGATCGTCGCGATCGTCAGCCTGATCTTCGTCAACCGCTCCTTCAGCGGCTCGTTGGTGACGGCGCTCGTGCGTCCGAACCGGGCGCTGGTGTGGGTGCTGCTGGCCGTGACTACGATTCTGTGCCTGACGCTGTTATGGCCATTCGCGAGTGCCCTGTTCGCGTTCGGTCCGTTGCACCCGGACGATCTTGCGTTGACGCTTGGCGCCGGTGTTGCCGTGCTGGTATCGCTCGAACTCCTGAAGCCGTTTTGGCGCACGCGCCTGCGCGCGTAGGCATCCGTCAGGGCTTCGCAATAGCGTTCAGGGTCGCGGCCATCGCGTTCAAATGCACCACGAATGGATCGACGGTGGAGTCGCGGTGCCACGTGTATTCCGTGCCGATCGCGATTGCCTCGGCGGCTTCCTTGCCGAACAAGCCGCGCGATGATCGCCAGCGCCATGTCCATGCCGGCCGAGACGCCGGAGGACGTGACCATCGCGCCGTCTTCGACCCACCGAGCGGCTTCGATCCACTTCACAGCGCTGCTCTGTGCGGTTGCGAGGCTGAAGACCTGTTTGTTCGAAGTCGCACGATGGCCGTCGAGTACGCCGCTCTTCGCGAGCAGCGCAGAACCGGTGCAGACCGAGGCGGTGATCTGCGCGCGGGCGCGAACGTTCGCGCAGGAACGCCATCAGCTTCTCGTTGGCGAGTTCGGGGAATGTGCCGATGCCGCCCGGTATCAGCAGCAGATCGAGTTGCGGTGCATCGTCGAAACCGTAGTCGGCGACTACGCGCGGCCCAATGGGGCCGTCAGCGACCGTGCCTGCCGGCACGGGGCCGGCTTGCTGCGCCACCATATGGATGGACAACCGTTCGCGGCCCACCGAGGCGAACATCTCCAACGGCCCGAATACGTCGAGCAGTTCGAAGCCGGGGTACAGAATCACGCCGAGCGTGAGGGGGCGCGAAGGAGCAGCGGTGTTGGTCATGTGGATATCCGTTCAATTCGTGGCGGGTTGCTGGCAAGATCCCGATCGGGGATAGATTCTAACTTCATTGATGAGTCGCCGCTGATGCATACACCGTATCCGGAACTCAACGGTCGCGCGCAGGGGTGGCTGAAGTTCGTACATCGCAAGGCCACCACGCCGGACGACTGGTCGTCGAGCGGTGCGCCGCGCAGCTGGTGGGACCAGTACTCCACGCCACCGATGACGAACTTCCCGCGCTTCGATCTCGCGGACTCGGCGTATGCGGTTGCGCTGATGGCGGACAAGACGCCGGCGTGGCGCGAGGTGTACTCGAAGATTCTCGATGAACTGGTGCAACGGCACACCACGTTCTGGGCCGCCGTCGACTGGCTGACGCAGATCGGCACCGACCCGAAGCGCAAGATCTATCCCGAGGCATGGAAGGGCACGCTGATCCCCGAGCATCTGTGGGGCAACTACGATTCGCCCGGCTGGACCGCCAATGGAATAGAGCCGTGGGGTTTGCAGCCCGATCCGATTCGCGCCGACGGGATGTTGTTCTTCAAGGGCTTCTTCAACCTGATCATGAGTCTTCACCGCTACGTCAGCGGCGACGATCGGTGGAACCGTCCGTTCTCCGTAACCGGTCTCGAGAACCGTCAGTTCGAATGGACGCACGAACGCGTGGCGAATCATCTGACGGATCAATGGCGCCGCAATCCGGAAGGACCGCATTGCGAGAACACCAAGATCTGGCCCTACTGTCTTTCCGCCGCGGGACTCGGACTGAAGATGTTCGATCAGGTGGCGGGACGACGCACGCATGCGGTAGCGGAAGAGTGGTTCGACTTCGCGCGCAAGCACTACATGGCATTCGAAGACGGCAAGCTGCAATCGGTGGCGCTGTATTACGACCCGGTCGTCAATCACGTGCATCACGTGGGTACAGGCGGTGGACTCGCGGCGGCCTGGTATGTGCTGCCGCAGAACCCGCCGCTTGCCGAATTGATGTACCTGGCCGCGGTCGAAAGCATCGGTTGGCGCAATCCACGCGTGAGCGTTGCGATTCCACCGGACCCGCGCGCCCTGGTGATGGGCGCGATGCTTGCGCGCGAATTCGGCGACGTGATAACCGAAGCGCGCCTGCACGACACGCTCGAGCGTGTGGCCGATCCGCGTTTCTTCGGCGTGGGCGACTGCGAGTTCGGTTTCTGGTTCCACTACGACGAACCGTGGCCGCGCGGCCAGCTGAGCGCGAGCCTGATGGTTACCGAAGTGGCCGACCCCGGCGATTGGCAGCGGCTGTTCAACAAACCGAACATGACCAAGTTCGTAGAGCCGACTGTGGAAGGTGTCGACTTCCCAACGATCGGTTTGAGTCAGGCCTGGAACGATCTCGAACACGGCATGCTGCAGCTGCGCACGTACGTGGGCACACAATCGGAGCGCGGCCGGCAGACGCATTTCAAGGTGGTGAACATTCCGGATGTCGACGACGTGTTCGTGCGCTGCAACGGTGAGGAGTTTCGCGGCTGGTCGCGCGTGGGCGATCACGCCATCGACATCCAGACCCACGTCGACGCGAATACGTTTCAGATCTTCACGGGTTACCGCGCCGCGTCGCAGCGCGATGCGGTGCGCGATCTCGGCGAACTGACCGTCGGCGGTTCGCCGGTATCGTTGTCGTTGAGCGGGGCGGCCGCAATGCCCGGCCTCAGCCGCGGTTCGATCGCGCGCGCCACCGCGTGTCCGTGTTGTGCTTGAAGCCGCTTGTTGTTGAAGCCTCTCGTTGTAGTAAGGAGCGAAGCGATGGCATTGGTCGACTTACCCCCGCAGCCTCTCGGAGTCGCATGGCCGACCGAGTCCTGGTCGCACGCGAAACTGCAGCCTCGGGACAGCGCCGCGTTCGAGCGGCATGCCGATGCGCTGTTCTCGCTGACGGCCGCGCAAGGGGTCACCTACGCACTGCTCATCGTGAAGGGGGGTGAGCTCGTTTACGAACGCTACGCGGCCGGTGCCAACAACTTCTATCTGCAGTATTCGTGGTCGATGGCCAAGAGCATCACGCACGCACTGGTCGGCATTCTGGTGCGCCAAAAGCGGATCGACGTGAACGCGCCCGCCGCAGTTCCGGAATGGCAGCGTGCCGACGATCCGCGCCGCGAGATCACGCTTGATCAATTGCTGAAGATGCGCAGCGGATTGAAGTTCGCGGAAGACTACGTGGACGGTGTCGTCTCCGACGTCATTCCGATGCTGAACTTCGAAGGGCGCTTCGAAATGGGCGGGTTCGCCGCGGCGATGCCGCTGCAACACGCGCCGGACACGTTCTTCTCCTATTCGAGCGGCACCACCAACATCATCTGCCGGATTCTGCGCGACATCGTCGGCGGTCCTACCGAGATGCAGGCGTTCATGCGCGACGAACTGTTCGAACCGATCGGCATGCGCACGCCGCTGCCGAAGTTCGATCATTCGGGCACCTTCGTTGGTTCGTCGTATCTGCTCGCGTCGCCGCAGGACTTTGCACGCTTCGGTTATCTCTATCTGCGCGACGGCGTGTGGGATGGGCGACGGATTCTGCCGGAGGGCTGGGTGGACTATGCGCGCACGCCGAGCCACGCAACGGAACTCGAAGCGTATGGCGCACATTGGTGGCTTACGCCGGGGAAGTCGCGGTTTCATGCCGCCGGTTACGATGGTCAGCGCATCCAGGTCGTTCCAGAGCAGGACATCGTTCTGGTGCGCTGCGGCCGCACGCCGGCCGCCGAAGCACCGTTCCTGTGGAAACATACGGACGCGCTGCTGGACTTGCTGTAAGGAGAGTTGCCTGTGATGAAGCGATATTGGCCGATTGCGCTCGGCATCGTGCTGATCGTGGCCGGCGTCGTGTACGAGCTGCGCGGTGCACTTGCGTTGAAACTGATGACCGCCGCGGCCGGGCGCGCGATGAGCGCCGACGCCGTTGCAAATCTGCCTGACGGCCTAACAGTGGCGCTGTGCGGTGCAGGCAGTCCGCTCCCCGATCCGAACCGGTCGGGACCTTGTGTCGTCGTCGTGGCAGGCGGGCACGTATACGAAGTCGACGCCGGCGCCGCCTCCGGCCGCAACATGACGCGGCTCGGTTTTGCACCCGGTCGCGTAGAAGCACTGTTCCTGACGCATTTCCATTCCGACCACATCGATGGTCTCGGCGAGGTGGCCGAACTGCGGTGGGCGGGCGGTTCACACACCGAACCGTTGCCCGTGATCGGGCCGACCGGCGTTCAAGAGGTGGTCGACGGATTCAACCTGGCGTACACGCTCGACGCCGGCTATCGCACCGCGCATCACGGCCCGAAAGTGACGCCGCCCCAAGGTCGCGGCAGCGTCGCGCGGTCGTTCGATCCACCCGGTCCGGGCGCCGCACCCGTGGTGTGGTCGGCTGACGGCCTCACCGTCACCATGTTCAGCGTACATCACGATCCGGTTGTGCCCGCCGTCGGCTACAAGTTCGAGTACGGCGGCCGAACGGTCGTGATTTCGGGCGACACCGCGAAGTCTTCGAATCTCGAGTCGTTCGCGCGCAACGCGGATCTGTTGGTGCACGAGGCGTTGTCGCCCGAACTCGTCGGCATCCTGGGCACGGCGGCGGGTGAGGCTGGACGCGCAAACGTTGCGCAGATCATGGGCGACATCCTCAACTACCACACCGCGCCGGTGGAGGTGGCGCAGATCGCGGCGGCCGCGAATGTTCACCATCTGCTCTTCTATCACATCATTCCGCCGCTGCTCGTGCCGGGTATCGAAGCCGCGTTCTTGAACGGCGTGGCCGACATCTATAAAGGTCCGGTGACGCTTGGACGCGACGGCACACAAATCGTGCTGCCGAAAAACTCGACGGAGATCATCGTTGACCAACTCAGTCTCTGAGGGGCGCCGGGCTTTGCGGCACTGTGCAATTGTTGGCTTTGCGCTAATTCTCGCGACCTTTGCAGCACGCGCGGCCGAGCCCGAGCCGTTGGGCGAAGCGGGGCAGGACCCTCCGAAGCTCGAACTCGTGATGAAGATCGTGGTGACCTGCGCGTCGCCCGAAGCCGTGGCGCCCACGAGCGCGAGCAAAGACGGAGAGCGTCAGGAGATCTGGCCGATTCTCGGCGGGCGGTTCTTCGGCAAGAACATTCGCGGCACGGTGGTTCCGGGCGGCGGCGACTTTCCGGTGACGCGCCCCGATGGCGTGGAAGTGATCGACGCGTTGTATCGGCTGCGCACCGACGACGGCGTGACCATCATCATTCACAACAAAGGGCTCGCGTATCCGGCCGCGAAGATCGAAGACACGCGCTACCGGCTGGTGCCCGAGTTCATCGCGCCGCAAGGCAAATACGACTGGCTCAACCGCTACGTATTCGTGTCGACGCTGGTCGTACCCGTGCCGGCCGAATTGGCGCTTGCCAAGGGGCCGAACGAAAACGACCGCGTGATCGAAGTGTATCGAGTGCTCTAGCCGGTATTTCTCACAGGTTCACGGACGTGCATCCGCAGGAAAATCCTGCGTAGGGTGTCATTTGTCGCTGCAATGGAAACTCGCGGCTTTCATCGGATCGCCGCTGCCGTTGTAGCGCGCGAACTTCGGAAATTCGCATGCGGGTCGTTCGAACGTGATCGCGTGCGATGCCCCGTCGCGCTTCGCGACTACGAGAGGGTCGAGTTTCGCGACCACGAGATGATCGGGCGCCGTGCCGCGCTCCACCCACGCATCCATCGCGCCGACCACGTCGATTTCTGCAGGACCGGGGCCGTTCATTTCGTGACCGACGTGTGGCGTGACGAGGAAGCGCGCGAAGTTCGCCACCTTCTGATCGCCCATGGCCGCTTTGACGCGATCGAAGTATCGCGCGGTCTGATAGATCGACACGCAGGTGTCGGCCGTGCCGTACCAGATGAGCAGCTTGCCGTGACTCGCGAACGCCGATAGATCGGGGTCCGTCGGATCCATCACGCGCGAGAGTCTGAGGTATTCATCCTTGTATGCCGTCGCGTCGTGTGGGAACCCCGCCGCTTGCGCGTCGTGCGTAACGACTTTCGCGGCTTGCGTTCCTGCCATGTAGTTGAACGCTTCACGCGCTTCGAAGCTGGGGCCGAACAGATATTCGTGCCAGTCGGTCGTTGCAGCGCCGCCGCGACCGAACCGCGCGTAGCCGCTCGTTCCATCCGCCAGCGTCACCGGAACGTTCTGATCCGAGTACACCATGCGGATCGTTTCGATCTGTCCCGCCGTGAGACACGCGTCGTTGTCGGCGCCTTTGCACTGCAGATCGGTCGGTATGTACGTGCACGCGGCGATGTTGCCGATGACGCCGTCTTTCAGCCCGTCGAGTTCGTCGCACGCCGCGATTTCGGCTTTCGCGAACAATGCGACTTTCGCTCCGTTCAGCCAGTTCTGCGGGTTCGAGAAGATGTGCTTCATCGTCGTGGCGCCGAGATTCAGCTCATGCGCCTGCTGATAGATGGCCGGTTCGATCGCGACGATGCCGTCGTAGTCGTTCGGATAACGCTGCGCAGCGACCAGACCGGAACGCCCGCCGTTCGATTGCCCGAGCATGTAGCGGCGCGTCGGCTTTTGCCGTAGAACTGCGCGACCACCTCCGTGCCCACGTCCAGCGTCAGATGATTCGCTTCGAACGCGTGGTTCTTCAGCGCCACGTCGTCCTGCGCCCACGGATAGAAGATGGGCACCTGATGACCCGAGTCGGAACCCATGCGCGCGTAGGGCGCGTGACGCCGGACGTGGCCATGATGTGGTAGTAGTCGGCGTCGGTCGGCGTGAAGCCGTCGAAGCCGCCGCCGCCGAACGTCAGCGTCTTGCCGTTCCAGATACTCGCGTGCGGGCAACTCGACCGCCCACGTGATCGTCGATGTCGGCGCAGCTCACGATCGTGCCTCGCACGATGCACGCTTCGGGGAACACGCCCTTCGCCGCGCGCATCTTCGTTCTTCGTCACGGTGGCGCCGTGCGGCAGGTTCTTCGGGGCGAAATGCCGCGCATTCGTCTGCATAACTCGCGGCCGAGCGTCGACGCCGCCCACGTCGAACACACCGTCGACCAGCGCAATGCATCGATCGCATACCATCTCTCCCCATGACCAAACGGTTGGAACGCGCATTCGAAACACGCTTCGTAGGGCGGCGAGTGTGCGGGATGGCAGCGCGTGCATCGCGTGTATTCTTGGCGCTCATTCGACGAACGGAGTCCACGATGATCGACCTGCACTACTGGCCGACGCCGAACGGCAAGAAAGTCACGATCCTGCTCGAAGAATTCGGCATGCCGTACCGCGTCGTGCCGTGCAACATCGCCGCGGCGATCAGTTCACGCCGGAGTTTCTGAAGATCAATCCGAACAACCGCATGCCGGCGATGGTCGACGACGAGCCGCTCGGCGGCGGCGAGCCGATCGCGATCTTCGAATCGGGCGCGATCATGATGTACATCGCCGAGAAGGCCGGTAAGTTCTATCCGCAGGCGCCGCGCAAACGTTACGACGTCGTGCAGTGGGTGATCTGGCAGATGGCGAACCAGGGTCCGAAGACCGGCGAGTGCGGCCACTTCCGCCGGCTCGGCGACGGCCAGGGCGATCAGTCGTACGCGGTGCGCCGTTTCACCGACGAAGTGAACCGGCTGTACGGCGTGCTGAACAACGCGCTGTACGACAAGCGCTATCTGATCGGCGACGAATACACGATCGCCGACATGATCTGTTATCCGTGGACGATCGGCTGGGAGGGGCAAGGTCAGGACATCAACGAATTCCCGTACTTCAAGCGCTGGTTCGAAGAACTCGGCGCGCGCCCGGCGGTGCAGCGCGGCATGGCGGTGGGTTCCGATTTCGCGCAGGACTTCTCGAAGCTCTCGCCGGAAGAGATCGAGCGGCTGCGCAAGATGCTCTACAACCAGCGCGCGCGGCCGGCGCCCGCGGGCGGGCTGTTGAAGGTCTGACGCAACGCAATAGATTCGTTAGGAGTCCCCGGCGATGAGCCGCAAGATCCTGCTGATCACCACCGACCAGATGCGCCACGACGCGCTCGGCTGTAACGGCGGCATCGTGGCGCGCACGCCGGTGCTCGATTCGCTGGCGCGCAACGGCATCAACTACAAGCGCGCGCACAACCAGCACGTCGTGTGTATGCCGGCGCGCGCCACGATCATCACCGGGCAGTACGTTGCAACGCACGGCGTGTGGATGAACGGCGTGGCGTTGCCGGAAGAGACTCCGACCATTGCGCACTGGCTGTCGCAGCACGGCTATCGCACCGGACTGTTCGGGAAGGCGCACTTCGAACCGTGGCTCGGCGCGCCGGAAACGTTCTACGAAAACCGCATGGCGCGGCTCGGCGAAACCGGGCCGCACCGCGGCTTCGAACGGATGGAACTCGCGAACCACTTCTATATGCGCCATTCGCACTACGACGTGTGGCTCGAGCAGCACCATCCCGAGGCAATCGCCGGCTTCTATCCGATGCTCACGCCGCAAGGCATGCAGAACACGCGGGCGCGGTGCAACCGGCGCGATTCAGGTCTGGGACAACCCCGTGCCGCGCGAGGTGTATCACACGGACTGGGTCGCGCAGCGGACGATCGCGTGGCTCGACAGTCTGCCGGCGCGATGCAGACTGGTTCGTCTGGCTCAGCTTTCCCGACCCGCATCATCCGTGGGATCCGCCGGCGTCGGAACGTTCGCGCGTCAACTGGCGCGACGTGCCGTTGCCCGACCTGTATCCGCGGGATTCGGAGACGGCCGCGCGTTGGCTCGCCGGCAAACCGCGTCACTGGCAGGGTTATTACGACGGCTCGTTGTGGACGAATCTCGAATCGCCGCGGGGTTTTCGTCCGTGCGACATGACGGCTGACCAGGTGCGCGAGATCAACGCGATGAACCACATCGAGAACGAACTGATCGACGACGCATGCGGCCGCGTGCTCGACGTGTATCGAACGGCGCGGCTGGGGCGACGACACCGACGTGATGTTCACGACCGACCACGGCGAGTTTCAAGGCGACTACGGGTTGCTGTTCAAAGGGCCGTATCACTGCGATGCGCTGATGCGGCTGCCGCTGATCTGGCGGCCGGCGCCGTCCGCGAATGTCGCGCCGGCCGACCGTGACGTCGCCGGTCGGCCACGTCGATCTGGCGCAGACGTTCTGCCGCATCGCCGGCATCGACGAACCCGACTGGGTCGAAGGGCAAGCCGTTGCCGGTCTCTGACGACGAAGCCCGGTCGCAACGCCGCGAACGCGTGCTGACGGAGTGGGACAGCGAGCACGGCCTGTACCGACATGCACATCCGCACGATCTATCGCGACGGCTTATCTGTGCAGCGCGTACGAAAAGAGCGCGTTGTACGAAGGCTCTGAAGGGGAGTTGTACGACCTGAACGAACGATCCGCGGCGCGCTGGCGAATCTCTGGGACGATCCGGCGCGGCGTGCGCTGCGGTCGGATCTGGTTGCGGATCTGTACGACAATCTGCCGCCGCGGCGAACACCGCGTCTGCAACGCGGCGCGCCGGTTTGACGCGCGAAGTGCGTCAGATCTCCCACAGACTTTCGTAGTTCGCGATCGGGCGCTCGAAGGTAACGCCCAACTCGGCGAACTCGCCGGCGAGCGCGCGCATCGGTGCAAGCGTCTCCATCTGCCGCGCGTCGTCAATCGATTGCCAGACGCTGACGTTCACAAGTGTGTTCGAAACCGGGTCGATGCCGGCCCAGAAATGCAGGCAGCCGCGCAGTGCGCGGATGGCCGGTATCAGCGTCTGCTTCGCATCGTCGAGGCGCTGCCGGACGATCGCGTAACGATCCGGGTCGAAATGTCCCTTCGACAGGCGTACTACCGAGCGCTTCGTTTCCGGCTGCGCCGCAAGGAGCGGCGCGTCGACCATCACCGCGCTGCCGACAGCGAGCATCTGCAACAGGTTTCGTCGGGTAGCGCTAGTCATGGTTGTCCTGCCAGTAGTTCGCGAGCATCCCCTTGAACGCATGCAGCAGCGCGTCGATTCGCGCGTCGCGATCGACGGTGATCGCACTCAGCGTCAACGCATCGAGCAGCAGCCGGATCAGGTCGGAAGCCACCTGCAACTTTGCTTCGGAGGCGGGTGTGTCGATGTTGAGCAGCTTGCGTTGGGCGTTCATCGCGTGTTCGTCGAGCGTCTTCTGTGCGCGTTCGACGATCCGCCGCAGCATCGGTTCGCCGCGCGACGCGGCCACCAGGCTCGAGCCAGGCAATCTGGTCGGGATCGTTGCGCAGGTCCATCAGTCGATCGAACGCTTCGTCGCTCGATTGCCCGCTGCCGCTGTAGAGGTTCTCGAGATAGCGCCCCCACACGCGCGCCAGCAGCGCGTTCGTCGCATCCGACAGCAGATGTTCGGTGCTGTCGAAGTAGTACTGAACGCGGCTGCGCGTTACGCCGGCGCGTTCCGCGATGTTCGACATGTTGGTGCGGTGATAGCCGAGGTCGCGCAGACAATCGACCGCAGCTTCCAGCACGTGCTCGTAGGTCTGCTGGCTCTTCGGGGTGCTGAAGCGTTGGCCGGGCGAGGTGGACAGCTTCATCTGAAAATCATCACACCTGACGGATCAAGTTCGAAGTCGCGTGAATTAAACGGCATTTTACGCGATCCGAGACCGAATGCACTTCGAATGATTTTCATTAGTATTGACTAAAATGCGGCCGACGCGTCGAATACGGCGAGCGTCGCCCACTCGAAAAAGGAAGTCCCATGACCATACCGTTCCCGAACGACCCGTTCCTGACCGGCTATTTCGCCCCGAGCGGCGTCGAGTGTGATGCACCGGATCTCGTGGTGGAGGGCACGCTCCCCACCGACCTGACGGGAACGTACTACCGCAACGGACCCGACCCGCTGCATCCGCCGCGCAAGGGCGACACTTATCACTGGTTCGACGGCGACGGCATGATCCAGTGCTTCAACATCGAAGGCGGCCGCGTCAGCTGGCGCAACCGCTGGGTCAAGTCGGAGAAGTTCAAACGCGAACTCGCCGCCGGCGAAGCGACTGTTCGGCGTGTTCGGCAATCCGATGATGTCGGACCCGTCGGTGGTCGGCGCCGAGTACAACACGGCAACACGCACATCGTCGAGCACGCGGGCCGGCTGCTCGCGCTGATGGAAGGCGCGTTGCCGACGCAGTTGCGGCAACACTCGCTCGAAACGATCGGTACGCACGACTTCGACGGCGAGATCGCGGGACCGGTTACCGCACACCCGAAGTTCGACGTCGACACCGGCGAGATGATCTTCTTCGGCTACTCCGCGCAAGGTCCGGCCTCGCGAACGCTGCGCTACAACGTCGCCGACCGCAACGGCCGCGTGATCCGCAACGAGTTCTTCGAGGCGCCGTTCGCGGCGATGGTGCACGACTTCTTCGTCACCGACACACACGCGATTTTCCCGATCTTCCCGCTGACGATGAGCATCGAACGCGTAATGACCGGCGGACCGATGCTGGCCTGGGAACCGGACAAGGGCACGCACTTCGGCGTGATCCCGCGCGACGGCACCGCAGCCGACGTGAAGTGGTACACGATGGAAGCGCGTTTCATGTTCCACATGATGAACGCGTGGACCGACGGCACGAAGCTGCACGCCGACGTCACCGGCGCCAATGCAACGCAGTTCGCGCCGAAACTCGACGGCTCGATGGCGAAGCCGTCCGACGGCATCGCCCCCACGTTCCGTCGTTGGAGCATCGATCTCGCGGACAATTCCGCGACCATCAAGGAAGAACTGCTCGACGACATCGCCTGCGAGTTTCCGCGTACCGACGATCGGCTCATGCACGAAACCCTATCGTCACGGCTATGCGGTCGGCACGACCGCGCAGGCGATGGCCAGCTTCAGCCACATCATTCATTTCGACAAACTCACCGGCGCCCGCCAGACGTACACGCCCGGCGACGACTACATGCTCGGTGAAGCGGTGTTCGCGCCGCGCCGCGGCGGCACGGACGAAGCCGACGGTTACCTCATCGTGCTCGCGTTCAATCAGCCGACGAACAAGAGCGAGCTGATGATTCTCGATGCGCAGAACGTCCCGGCGGGTCCGATCGCCAGGGCGAAAGTGCCGATGCGGATTCCGGCGGGATTCCACGGCAGCTGGATCGGGGCGAGTTGAGGAAGGCGCGAGCTTCTTATGGCGGGGGTAGTGGGTGACGGCTGATCGGGCGTCGGGGTCGCTCGAGCCGTCCGTAGTCGCTCAGTCGCGGCCATCCGTGGCCCTCATGCCCCTCAACACCGATCGCCGTCCTCGCATACGTCGAGGTGCGCCTGCGTTCGTGGGAGCGGCGGATAGAAACGACGGCGCATGTCGGCGATCCGACCATAGCGCTCTAGCGCGACTGGTCCCCTCCGCACCGATCAGCCCCCACTTTCATCCATCGAGGTCGCGCGTTCATCTTGAGGTAGAGAAGATGAACGTGCGCTTAGCGCGCGTTCCGCACCGACGCGCAAAGCGCGTTGGTGCATCGCTACAACCCGGCGATGCAGTCTCGGCCTGAGGCGGGCGTGGGGGCATGTTGGCGAGGACCATGAGCGGCCAGGGATGGCTCGAGCGTGTCCGAACCGGCATGCCCCCCACGTCCGCCGGAGTCGAAGCTCCTTCCCACCATCAAGGGTATGGCAGTCCGACGCAGTGGCAGTCCACCGCGACGGCCCCCGTCTTTGCCCGCCGCGTGTTTTTCGACGTGACAGTCGCGGCAGAGCGTATGGAACATCGGTTCGATTTGCAGGCGCACTTCGGATCGGTCTGGTGGCAGTCGATGCACAGCCCCTGGCCGGTGCCGTCGGTGAAGTTGTGATGGCACGTGATGCAGTTGACTTCGCGATGGTCGAGATGCGCGAACGACAGCGGCAGCAGCGGGCGTGGTGTCGAGCATCTGCTGACGGCCTGATAGGCGGCGACCGCTGCAACAGCGACGAAGATGCGCCGCAATCGCGGCGAATGTGCGCGGCGAGTGGCGGTTTTCATAGCAGCGTTGCGCAGCACGGAAAACGTTGCGGCGATCACGAGGCCTGCCGCGCCGATGTAAGACGTTTCCCGCCGCGCTTCGCCGGCGTCGCGCCGCTGCGCTGCAACCGAGCGGGCGTTGCAGCGCGGGACGGCGGATCAGCCAGAGCGGCACGCCGACGAGCGACAACACGAACACGGTTTGTTTGAACGGCGTATCCAAATACAACGCGCTGCCCGCGATGTGCCATGCAACCAGACCGTCAGCGCGATCGAGGCAATGCCGTGTGTGCGGCCGGAAGCCAACGGCGTGGCGAACACGCAGCGGCGCGGTTTTGGATAACCGGTCGCGACGATAGCGGCTCATCAGCAGCAGCGCGGCGATGCCGGCGAGCATGTAAGGCGGTGCCGACAGCTTCCAGTACTCGATCGTCACCGCATCGTCCGCGAGCAGCGCAAGCGACGTGGACGACGACGAGACCGAGCGCCAGCAGCGCCACGTTGCGTGCAGGCGCGCGTGAAATGCGGCGACCGGTGCGGGTCGGTTGCGCGCGGCGCCCGTCTCGATGTGCAGGAAGATCAGCAACGCCGCAGCGGCAAAGCCGAGGGCGTTCGCCGCGTCCCAGATCCAGCCGGCGCCGACCCACGCGCCGCCGAGCGCGCTGATGCCGGGCAGTCCGATGGCGATCGACCACAACAGTCGGCGGTGTTCCATGCGAGAAGGGTAGGCGACAAAACGATCGGCTATTCTAAACGTCCGTGCTGCGATCGGCTATTCAGCGATCGAATCAGGAGATGACGGTGGCCGACGTGTTGACGTTTTTCGACGAGGCGCAGATACGCGATCCGTATCCGCGTTACGCGCAGTGGCGTGAGCGGCATCCGATCTGGCGCGACGGCGAGCAGACGCTGGATCTTGTCGCGCCACGAGGACGTGTTCGACATCCTGAAAGATCACCAGCGCTTTTCTTCGGCCGCGATGGGCGCGGCGTTGCCGCTGCCGACGTTGACCGACGATCCGCCGCGCCACACGCAGATGCGTTCGATCGTGAACAAGGCGTTCACGACGGCGATGCTGAAGAGCATCGAACCCGATATCGCCGGGATAGCCAACGATCTCGTCGAGGCGCTGCCTTTCGGTCGCGACCTCGACGTCGTCGATCGACTGACCACGCCGCTGCCCGTCACGGTCATTTCGCGGATGATGGGTATTCCGGAGGAGCGCAAGGCCGACTTCAAGCGCTGGTCCGACGCGTTGACGGGCACGCTGGCCGGCGCGTCCCCGGCGGCGCGCCAGGCCGAACTGATGGAGATGGCGCAGTTCTTCCGCGACCTGATCCCGCAGCGTCAGGCACATCCGTCGAGCGATCTCTTCAGTGCGGTTGCGAACGCCGAGGTCGACGGCGTGGGGCTTTCCGAGCAGGAGATCATCGGCTTCAACATCCTGTTGCTGATCGCCGGAAACGAAACCACCACGAACCTGCTCGGCAATCTGCTGAACGTGCTGGCCGACAGGCCGGACCTGTGGCAGCGGCTGCGGCGTCGAGCCGGAGCTGATCGACGCCGCGATCGAAGAAGCGCTGCGCTTCGACAGCCCGGTGCAGTTCCTGATGCGCGAGGCGAAGGAAGACGTCGACGCTGCACGGGCAACGCATTGCCGCCGGCGAGAGCGTCATCGTGGTGATGGGTTCGGCGAATCGCGACAGCGGCGGTGTTCGACGCGCCGGACGAATTTCTGCTCGACCGCCCGCGCGGGCGGCATCTGTCGTTCGGCTATGGCATTCACTTCTGCATCGGCGCGCCGCTCGCGCGGATCGAAGCGCGCTTCGCGATGCACGCGCTGCTCGAACGCAGCGCCGCACATCGAGCGCGGCAATGGCCACGAGCAGCGAGTGGGCTCACATCTGCTGCGCGGGTTCGAAGCGTTGTCGCTGCGACTCACCGATTGATTGACCGAGGTTCACATGCAAATCGACTCTGTTGTCTCCCGCCAGCTTCAGCAGCGGCCATCCGCACGAGCAGTACCGCTGGCTGCGCGAGAACGCGCCGGTGTACTGGCACGAGGAGCCGAACGGCCCCGGCTTCTGGGCGGTCACCCGCTTCGACGACGTGCGCGCGATGGGGCGCGATCCGGAAACGTTCTCGTCCGAGCCGACCATCATGATTCCCGATCCGCCGGAAGGCGGCACAGGCGTTCGGCGACCACAAGATGATGCTGATGATGGATCCGCCGCAGCACACGGCATTCCGCCGGCTGATCAGCCGCGAGTTCACGCAGGCGCCGGCCGCAGCGCTGCGCGCCCCGCGTCGAGGCGTTGGCGCGCCAGATCGTCGACGCAGGTGATCGAACGGGGCGAGTGCGACTTCGTCGCCGACATCGCGGGCGAAATGCCGTCCTACGTCATCGCCGAGCTGATGGGCATTCCGCTCGACGACGGCCGCAAGCTGTATCAGCTGACCGAGACGATCCACTCCGCGCCGGAGGCGCTGCCGGAGGGCGCTCAAGGCGCGGCGGTGATGGAGATGTTCGAGTACGCGCAGCGCGTGATCGCCGAGAAGCGCGCGCGCCCGGCCGACGATCTGTCGAGCAAGCTACTTGCAGCCGAGGTCGACGGCCGCAAACTCGACGACATCGACTTCCAGCTGTTCTTCCTGCTGCTGGTGGACGCCGGCGGCGACACCACGCGCAACCTGGTTGCGGCGGGGCTGCTGGCGCTGCTCGAACATCCCGACGAGCTCGCGAAGCTGCGGCGCGAACCTCGACACGTTGCTGCCGTCGGCGCGCGAGGAGCTGCTGCGCTGGGTCAGCCCGGTGATCTACATGCGCCGCACGGCCCGCCGCGACACCGAGATCGCGGGTCAGAAGATCCGCAAAGGCGACAAGGTGGTGCGTTACTTCGGCGCTGCCAACTTCGACGAGCGCCAGTTCGCCGATCCCTATCACCTCGACCTGAATCGCACGCCCGAACAAGCACATCGCGTTCGGCGCCGGGCGCGCACGTCTGTCTGGGCCAGCACATCGCGCGCGTCGAGATCGACGCGATGCTGCGCGAAGTGCTCACGTCGTATGCACGACATCGAACTGGCGCAGCCACCGGAATGGCTGGCGTCTAACTTCATCTCCGGGCCGAAGCGGATGCCGGTGCGGTTTCGCCCGGGCGCGCGCGGGGGATAGCAGAGCTAGAAAGCTCGCGGCAGTTCCTCGTGCAGGTCGTGGCACATCACCGCGAGAAAGATCACGAGTCCGATATAGAAGAAGGCGTAGTTGGCCCGCGCCTCGAAGCCGACGTTGTAGTACGCGCGCTCTTCGTCGGTTTGTGGACCTCGCCATGCCTTCATCACCTGCGGCAGCGCGAGCAATGCCATCAGCATCAGCAGCGGGCTCGGTCGCCACAGGAACATCCCGACGAGAATCGGCGCGCCGACGAACCACAGCTTCGGCGAAATGACCGCCGTTACGCGGCCGCCGTCGAACGGTGAGAGCGGAATCAGGTTGATCAGATTGATGAAGAAGCCGGCATAGCTCAGCGCGAGTAACAACGAGCTGTCGAAGTAGCGTGCGAGGTAGAAGCACACCAACGCTCCGAGCGTACCCACCAACGGCCCCGCTAAGCCGACGTACGCTTCCACCTCGGCATCGTGCGGCATCTGCTTCATCTGAATCCACGCGCCGACGAACGGTATGAACGTGGGTGCGCCGACTTCCAGGCCCCGACGGCGCGCGGCGATGTAGTGACCCATCTCGTGAACGAAGATCAGCACTACGAAGCCGAACGAGTACCACCAGCCAAAGAGCCAGGAATACGCGATGACCGAGATGAGCATCGTGCCGCCGGTGAGCAGAATCTTCCCGAACTTCAGCCCGCCCAGCAGAAGGAACAGTGTTCTCACACCGGCGTACCGGAATCCTTCTTGCCGCGGCCGCGGATGCGCGACCAGAGGCTGCCGCCGATTGCGGCCCCAGCCAGCGCGAACACCTTGGCGAATTTCAGAATGAAGGCACCTGCTACTGCGAGCAGACCGAGCTTCTTCGCCGCCACACCGGCAACCAGCGCGGCGAGCCCGTAGGCCGCGACTTTGTCGGTGGACGCGTCGAAGTCCGTATAGCGCTTTCCGTCTTTGTAGGTAACCGCTGCCAGCAGTTCCTGCGCCGAGAGTTTGTCGGCATCGACCGTCGACGACGACGTGACGAGGTTCAGCGAGATGTAGCCATCGCGCCCCAGCGCATAAGTGTTGTAGTTGATGGTGGGGTCGGGGTCCTCGATGTCTTTGAGCATCGCTTCTGCGGACCACACGAGGCGATGATCGCGCGCTTCGTACTTCGGTTCCTCCACCCAGCGGGTCACCTTCAATGCGGGGATGCCCATCTGCGCGCGTTCCTCGTTGCCGGCTTCGGTGCCGTCTTTGAGGCTTTGCAACAATTCATCGGCATTCCAGTGCTTCGCGTCGTCGTCTTTTACATAGCCCGAGTCTTCGAACTGGATGCTGACGAACCACGGCGCCGAATCCCCTTCGGGGAACACGAGCCCGATGAAATCGTCGCCGGTGAGATTGCCCATCGTGCGCATCAACGCGGCCGCCTGGTGCTGCGGCACGAAACCATAGCCGTACGGCAACTCGAGTTGCGCCTGATCGCGCAGTTCGATCGTGCTCGGGCCATGAATCATCGCCTCGCTGGCGGCTTGCCATGCGGCCTGCGCCTGCTGCTGTGCCGGAGACAACTCCGGTTCCGCTTCCTCGCCGGCGACGCAGTGAGCTGCGGTGAGCATGCATAGCGACAGCAGCCAGGGCAGCAACGAGACTCGGTTGAACGCGTGCACCGGGCTGCTCATCTTTTTTCGCAAATGAAGAGCGGAATGTCCCGCGTCGTGCGCTTCTGATACGCCTCGTACGGCGGATAGGCCGCAACGCAGCGCGGCCACACCGCGGCCTTTTCCTCGCGCGATGCCAACCGCGCGCGCAACTTCAGAGTGTTCTGCTTTACCTGTACCTCGATGTCGGGATGCGCCACCAGGTTGTAGTACCAGACCGGGTTCTTCGGTGCGCCGCCCAGCGACGCCACGAGAATGACGCCGTCGCCGTTCGGCACATACATCAGCGGCACGTCGCGCCACTTCCCAGAACGGGCGCCCTGCATGCGTACCACGCAGATGTCGCTTGCGCCCATCTTGCCCATGACGCGGCCGCCGCTCATGCGATAAACGACAGCGTTGAGGCCGGAGAACATTTTGATGATCGGATTGGCCATCTCATCCCCCTCGGGTGACTTGTTGGGCGAAGCATTGCCGGGCGATATAGTAGATGCACCTGAGGGTGTGGTCACCGGGCAATGTTGAACGCGCAACAACGGGACGACTGGACGAACAACGGCTTCTTCGTGCTGAACGAGTTCGTAGAGCCGGCGCTAACCGACGAGCTGTTGCGCGCAGCGGAGGCAATGGCCGATCGCGTTGATGCGGGCGAGTCGATCGGCGATGCATATACGGTGCAGGAAAAGGCGCTTGCAGCAGCCGGCAAGCCGTTGTCGACGCAACTGTCGAAGATCTTTCGTGTGCATCGGACGGAGCCCGTGTTCCGTCGCTTTGCCATGCGGGCACAAACGCTGGATCCGGTCCGCGCGCTGCTGGGCGACGACGTCGACTGCTTCCTGTCGCAGTTCATCTTCAAACTGCCCGGCGCTCTCGGCCAGCCCTGGCATCAGGATGCGTTCTACTTCCCGCACGAGGGACCCGCAGCGGTGGGCTTGTGGATTGCCGTTACCGAAGCAACGCTGACGAATGGTCCACTGTGGGTTCTGCCGGGCTCGCACACCAACGCCGTACAAAAGGTCAGGCGCGACACGCGCGAACATGCGCTGGCCGGCTATGTGGAAATCGTCGACCACGACTTTGCAGCGGCGGTGCCGGTGTTGATGCGGCCGGGCGATGCGTTGGTGTTCCACAGCCACCTGATGCACAAATCGACCGACAACGTCTCGAAGGGGCGACGCGCGGCGATGGTGTATCACTTCGCCGATGCCGCAACCATCGATCGCACCGAAGAACGGTTCGGAAAGCCGGCTCCGAACGTCGACTGGATGCCGGTGTTGCGCGCGGGTCGGACGCTGTAGCGCTGACATCTCTTTCTGATCGGAATCGAACCTCTTCCCCCAGGTCGCTCTGTGAACGTTGCCGGTCGAGGCTCGCGCCAAAGCACTGTTGCGGGAGCGTGGCGTCGGCCGAGGACCGGCATCGCTTGATTTTCGAAGGCGGGCGCCTCTTTAACGCGAACATCGCCCAAATCAAACGCGGTCGTCGCGGTGGTTGGTTCGTGAGGCGATCGCGTAGGTGAAGCGGGCGTGATCGGCATGTTCGGGCGGGCGGGGCATCACCTGCGGGATGGGGCGTGAACGGCGGCGATGCAGGAGGCGTCTCGTCAGTGGGGCGGGTTGGGGCGGCGCCACCGCCTCCGGAACATTGCCCTATTCAATCGGGCGTCAAGTCGGGCGTCGCATCTGGTCGGTTTGATGGAATTGATGTCGCGGGAGAACCGGGCTTAGTCGTTTCGATGGGCAGCGGTGGCCTATGAATGAGGCGTCGGCGGCCAATGAGCGCGCCGGTCGTGTGACCCCCGTCGTGTGAGATGTCGCGCGGGTTGGGTCCGCTGCCGGCGGGTTCGGCTGGGACCATCGCCTTAATCAATGTACTGGGTCAATGTCCTGAGGCCGTGTGCGCATTCGCCGTAACGCAACACGCGGTGTCAGCGGCACCACGGTCCTGACGATCGATCTCTTCAACAGCCGGATTGATTTGGGCGATGGTTCAAAACGCTCGCGGCCAACGAGCTGATCCACGCGACGTCTAGTCATCTGCATCCCGGCAAACGACCAAATCTCCTAACTGACCACCTCAATCTCATCAGCCGACAAGCCGCAATTGATTGGGGCGATGGTCCAAACCGCGGCTGCCGGCAATCGCGGCAACAAAGGCCCGCCTCAATCAGCCGATGATCGATCGGCCCACTGGCGCATGTTTTGAATGGGAGCCTGGTGTCGTTCCCGAGAGCGAACGTCCGACATGGTCTGGGAAGCCTCCGCCATTGCGGAGTCCTTCCTCAACCGTCCGCGAGCTCGGAGTTGCCGAACGAAGCACGTGCAGGCGGCTGCACGGCCACCGCGTTCGTCACGCGATGTCGCTCGTCGAGTTGACGGCGAATCTCGGCGTGGGCTTCGCGGGTGATGCGATAGCGTGAAATCAGGGAGAACGGAAACAGGAACAGTAGCGGCAGCGCGATGCCGGCGATGACGCCGAGCATTCTGATGGTGGCGGGGTCGACCGACTCGGGTGTGGCGCCGCGCGGGAAGCTGATGATGTAGTCGAGCAATAGACCGCCGAGCAGCACTCCGAGTCCCGAGGTCGCTTTGGTAGAGAACGACAGTGCCGCCGAGAAGACGCCTTCCTGCCGTCGTCCTGTGGTGAGTTCTTGCGCGTCCAGCGCGTCGGCCACCATCGACCCGAACATGATTGCGACGACGGTGAACACGGCGATTCGAATGATCTCGTTGGTCACCAGTAGCGGCAGCAGCATCGGCGAACCGTTTGGCGGCAGCACGTCGAGGAATCGCAGCCCAATCATCGCCACGCCGTTGAGCACAAGGAATGCCAGGCCGTAGATGACGAGCCGCTTCTTGTCGAATCGGGCCTGCACTACCGGGATCAACGCGAACGCGGCGAGGAACCCGAGGATCGCGAGCGCGAACCAGCGCAATGCTTCGCCGTTCAAACTCCAGAAGTACGTCTGCACGTAGATGTTCAGAGCCTCGGTGGTGCCACCGATGGCCGATGCTGTGAGCAGCGTAATGAACAGCACCAGGAAGTCGCGATTTCGCAGCGCAAGCACCACTTCACTGAATACGCGCTTCAACGAGAACGGCGTGGCTTGGCCGACCGGTTGCAGCAGATACGGAATCTCGTTGCGCGTCAGGTGCGTTGTCAGGAACGCTGCCGCGCCCACCAGCAAACCGAGGATCGGGGCGAAGAGGTGATATGCCGTTGGATTCAGCTGCCCCTTAGCAAACTCGGCAGAGCTTGGGAAAATGTACTTCCACGCGACGAAGGTGAAGATCGCGCCGCCGGTCCAGCCGATCAGATAGCGAAACGTGATGATCGAGGTTCGCTCCGCGTAGTCGTCGGAGAATTCGGCGAACAGGGCGTTCCACGGCACGAGATAGAACGCCATCGAAACGCGCGTAGCGATCGCGAACGCAACAAGCCAGACGAACAATCCGATTTCCGTCAGACCTTCGGGCGGCGAGAACACGAGGTACAGGAAGATGCCAAGCGGTACCGACGCCAGGTACATGAGCGGGTGGCGTCGTCCGAGCCGGCTGCGCAGGTTGTCGGAGAACGAACCGACCATCGGATCCGTGAGCGCATCGATGACCAACGCCACCATGATCGCGACCGATGCGAGTACCGCGCGAACGCCGAGCACCTGGTTGTAGTAGAAGAGCAGAAACGTGCTGAACGCGAAGTTCTTCAACGTGTCTGGAAGGGCGCCGATGCCCTGAAAGATCTTCGTGGAGAGCGGAAGGCGTCCCGAGCGCGTCTTCGCTCGAGCGTACTGCGGTGCGTCCAAAGTGGTCCGTGTCCCCAACAACCGGGCCGGATCATACCCCGGATCTTGGTTATCATTGCGCCTTCACGTTTTGGAGCCCTGCATGGCTGCTGCGGACATCGTCGTCGGCGCCGAAGACAAACAGCCGGTGTTGCAACTCGGCGCGATGAGCAATCGGCACGGACTCGTCGCCGGCGCTACGGGCACCGGCAAAACGGTGACGTTGCAGGTGCTCGCCGAGGGCTTCTCGCGTATGGGCGTGCCGGTGTTCGCGGCCGACGTGAAGGGCGACCTCTCCGGAATCGCGGCACCCGGTAAGCCGAACAAGGAAACCGATCGTCGTCTCGGCCTGATTCCGCGCGAGGGCTATCAGCAGCGCGGTTATCCGGTCGCGTTCTGGGACGTCTACGGAAAGACAGGACACCCCGTTCGCACGACGGTGTCGGAAGTGGGCCCGCTGTTGCTCGCGAACCTGCTCGAACTGAACGACACGCAGAGCGGTGTGCTGTATGCGGCATTCCGTATCGCCGATGAGCAGGGATTGTTGCTGCTCGATCTGAAGGATCTGAAGGCGTTGCTCGCGTGGATGGTCGAACACAGCAGCGAGCTGCGCGCGTCGTATGGCAACGTCACCTCGGCATCGGTTGGCGCGATACAACGCGGCCTGCTGGTGCTCGAAGAACAGGGCGCCGACCGGCTGTTCGGGGAACCCGCGCTATCACTTTCGGATCTGATGCAGACCGATTTCTCCGGCAATGGTGTGGTGAGCCTGCTCGACGCGACACAACTGGTGCAGAACGCGCCGCGCGTTTACGCCGCGCTGCTGCTGTGGCTGATGTCCGAGTTGTTCGAAGATCTGCCCGAAGCGGGTGATGCCGATCGTCCGAAGCTCGTGCTGTTCTTCGACGAAGCCCACCTGTTGTTCAATGGCGCACCGAAGCCGCTGGTCGACAAGATCGAGCAAGTGGTGCGGCTGATCCGCTCGAAGGGCGTCGGCGTGTATTTCGTGTCGCAGAGCCCGCTCGACATTCCTGAATCCGTGCTCGGACAGCTGGGTCTGAAGGTGGAGCACGCGTTGCGTGCGTTCACGCCGAAGGATCGTCAGGTCATCAAGTCGGTAGCGCAGGGGTTTCGTGCGAAGCCGGGAGTGGACGTCGAACGCATCGTTACCGAACTCGAAACCGGCGAAGCGTTGATCTCAGCACTCGATGCGAGAGGTGCGCCTCAACCTGTAGCTCGCGCGCTGATTGCGCCGCCCGAGTCGCGCATCGGTCCGCTCGATGCCGCCGAGCGCGCCGATCGCATCGCGCGATCGCCATTCAAGAGCAAATACGATCAGAGTGTCGATAGGGAATCCGCGTTCGAGATTCTGAAAGCGAGAGCGGATCGGGCGAATTCGGATGTCGCGCAACAGAAGGCGGATGCGGCCGCGGCGCGCGAAGCCAAGAGTGGCTGCGCCAAAATCTGTGGGGCGCCAACGACAATCTGCCGGCGAGGCGATGATTGCCAGCGCGGCCCGCGCCATAGGCAGTTCGTTGGGGCGACAGTTGATTCGGGGAATCCTCGGGTCGCTGCGAAAGTGAACTTTTCGAGATCCCCTTCGAGACTCCGTTTGAGATTGATGGCGCGTGGCTAGGTACTACTTCTTCTCGCGTAAATTCGCGAAGCGGCGGCCGGAGTTCAACAAAATCGGCTGGCGCATCGAGGCGTGGGCGATTGCCGCGCTCATCGGCGTATTCCGTATGCTGCCGCTTGAAACCGCGACGCGCTTCGCGCACTGGACCTTTGCCACCTTCGGCGCGCGTTCCGGCAAGCGGGGACGCGTCGTGCGCAATCTGCTGGTCGCATTCCCGGACGCGACCGAAGCGGAACGCAACGCAATGGTGAAAGACATCTTCGGCCACGTCGGCGTGGCGCTCGCCGAAATCGCGCAACTCGAGAAGATCTGGAAGGACCGCGAACGGCGCATCGAGTTCGTGGCGTCGCCCGAGATTCAGTTCCTGAAGGAAACCGGCAAACCGGCCGTGCTCGTTACGGCGCACATTGGACCGTGGACGCTGACGAACTTCGCCGCCGGCAAATACGGCTTTCCGCTGTCGATCGTCTATGCGCCGGAATCGAACCCTTACGTGCACGACATGATGTTGCGGTTGCGGGGCGCCTTGCCTGTGGAACTGCTGGCGCGCGACAACAGCATGCGGATTCTGATGGGCGAGCTCTCGCATGGAAGATCGATCGGACTCGGTTCCGACGTGCGGCTCGATTCGGGCGAAATGATTCCGATGTTCGGCCACGACATGCCTACCAACACGGTGCCGGCGCGCCTGGCGCTGCGGTACGAGTGCGAATTCGTGCCGGCGCGCGGCGAACGCCTTCCCGGTGGACGCTATCGAATCACGTTGCATGCGCCGGTAGTGCCCGACGAGGGCGTCGAAGGTGCGGCAGCGCAAGCGATCAACATGACCGAGAAACTGAATCGCCAGTTCGAACAGTGGATTCGCGAAACGCCCGGCGAATGGTTGTGTCTCGCGCGCCGCTGGCCGAAAGAGGTAGAGCGCGAGGCGGAACGAGCAGCCGCAGAAACGGCGCGGCTGCGCGGCTCGTGAATGCGAATGCCCCGATGATCTCGCGCATGATGGCAAGGTCGCGATGGCCCGGTTGATCTTCGCGAGCGCGCTCGATCGTCAGGCGAAACGCTATGCGTGGTTGCGCGTAGTGCTGTTTCAGGTGGAATCGTTCATCGTGCATCTGTTCTGGTGGTCGTTCCGCGCGCTGTCGCCGAAGCGCTCGGCACGATTGGGCAGGTTTGTAGTCGGCGCACTCGGCCCGCGTTCGGCCAAAGCGCAACTCGTAACCGACAATTTGCGAATCGCGTTTCCCGAACTCGACCGTCCGGCAATCGACGATCTGGCGAAGCGTACGTGGCAGAACATAGGACTGGTGTTCGGAGAGTACCCCCACCTCGATCGCATCGCGCGCTCGAAGGACCGACTGGAGGTCGTGGACCATTGCGGGCTCGACGTGTATCGAAGTCGAGAACGTCAGGCGATCTTCTTCGGGGCGCATCTCTCCAACTGGGAGATCATGGCGCTGGCGCTGGCGCGCGAAGGAGTGCCGCTGCTCGCGCTGCACGCGCCGTTGCAGAACCGCCACCTCGGAAAACTGTTGGATCGTGCGCGTGAACAGCTCGGCTGTAAGATGCTGGCGCGTGGTGAATCGATGCGTGCGTTGATCACCCAGGTTCGCGAGGGAGGCAGCCTCGGCCTGCTGCTCGACCTGTCGATGAAAGACGGCGAGCCGGTGCCCTTCTTCGGCCATCCGATGCTCACGTCGCTGACGCCGGCGCGGATGGCGGGACGGTACGGTTGCGACATCGTTCCGATGCGCACTGAACGGCTCGGTGAGGCGCGCTTCCGCGTGATCGCGTATCCGCCCGTTCCGCTGGATGCGGCCGGCGACGACGAGCACGCGAATGCGATCGCGGTGACGACCCGGTTGAACGCGTTGATGGAGCAGTGGATTCGCGAGCAGCCGGATGAGTGGATGTGTGCGAACAGGCGGTGGGAGAAGTCGCTGCATCGATCGCTCCCGAGGTGATGGGTTAGAATTCCCGGTAAGTTGCAGGCCAAGACATTTTGCGGCAGACTTTTTGAGCCAAGACTTTTTTTCGAGCCAAGACAGGGATGGAAGGCAGGAATCGATGAACGTTCTGTTGGTGATATTCGGTGTCGTCGTCGTGCTCGGCGCGACGGGTGCATGGCTCATTCAGCGCTTCGAGAAAATGCCGAGCAAGAAAAAGAAGAAGCTGTTCACCAAGACGATCAACGAGGTGTACACGTGGTTCGAAGACCACGGCCTGATGCGCCGCAACCCCGCATACATTCGCGACTACCATCGCGAGTACCCGGAACTGAAAGTGCTCGAAGACAACCACGCGGTGGTTCAGAAGGAGTGTCTCGAGCTGCTGAACATCAAAGACCGTCTCACCGATGTTCGGGCGCTGGGCGCCGGCTACACCGAAGGCGGCATCCACACCGCGAAGTGGAAAGCGTTCATGTTCAAGTCGGGCGACTTCCTCGAAGAGAACTGCCGCCTTGCACCACAAACCGCCGCGCTGATCAAACGAATTCCCGGCGTTTACACCGCGTTCTTCTCAGTGCTCGATCCGCACCAGGAGATCACGCCGCATTGGGGTTACTACAAGGGCTTTCTGCGCTATCACCTCGGCGTGCGCATTCCGTACAACAACGAGAACAAGCAGTGCTGGATACGCGTGAACGGCGACCGCGCGCAGAACCAGCTGCAGGACAAGGACCAGATCGTGCACGGTGAGCGGTACTACTGGAAGAACGGCGAAGGCATCATCTTCGACGACAACTACCTGCACGATGCCGCTAACGAATCCGACGAGGTGCGAGTGGTGCTCTGGCTCGACCTGCGGCGGAAGATGCCGTTCTACATCATGCCGCTGAACCGCCTGTGTCTGTGGCTGGTGTATCGTGACAAATCGGTGGAGAAAATCCGCCGCGGTGCGCTGATCGGCGCAGAGATGCCGGCTAATCGCGCAGCGTAAATCCGGCCGGGGCGCGGCCTGTATATGGGACCACGCCGTTACGGGTGTCGAATGCGATTGCGAGTTCCGCTTCTCCGTTCGTAACCTCGACGGCATCGTCGAGTTCCAGCGCGGACATCATCGTTTGCAGCGGTGCCGGATCCGGTAGCGACAGCCGCACCGAGGTCAACGCACCGACGCTGGGTGATGTGGTTGCCGGGTGTGGACACGCGAACCAGTCGATGAAGAACGGGGCGAGACCGCCGTAGCGGTGGTCCTTCAAACCGAACAGCTCCCATTCGAGCCTGGCTGCGTTCGGCGGCGTACGCGACATGCGTTGTACTTCGGTGGGCGTCCAACCCAGTTCGCGCAGGCGCCGCGAGAGTGCGGCCGCGCCGCTGCAGCGAACCGCCCAGTGCATCAACGTCGGTCTGGCGAGCCGAGCCATCGGCTGCGACATGAACGTCGCCGGCTGCGCAGGATCGGGCGCGATGATCTCCAGATAGCTGCCGTTCTCGAACGCAACGAGGGCGTTGTGTGTACCGCGTCCCGCATGAGCGCCGCCGAACGTCGGGCGCACGCCGGTGGTTGCCTCGAACTCGTCGCATGCGCGTTGCAGGTCCGGCGCGGCAAGAACGAAGTGATCGACGAGGCAGGCGTTCGTGCTTGTCAAAACGGTACTCCAACAGCGCGACAGAGGAATTTCATCAACGGTTCCGCGGCTTCGAATCGTTTGGCCAGGCGTGCGGGGAAATCCTTGCGAAACAGTTCGGCGTCACCGAAGTCGCTCGTTGCAATGAAGTCGGTGCGCTTGATGTCTTCGATCATCGCGTGGTCGGCGGGATAGCCGCGTGGCGGCCGCTTCAAGGCGCCGCCGTCTAGCGAATAGTGCCGAATGGCCGAGTCGCGCGCGGTTTTCCACGCGGCGCTGCGTTCCACGATCGCATTGCGGATGCCGGCGAGCGCCACGGGGTCGGGCCGCCACATGCCGGCGCCGATGAAGTGTCGGCCCGGTTCGATGTGCAGGTAATAACCCGGCGCGTGCACGTCTTTGCCCTGGGTGTGGCGGAACTGAATACCGACGTTGGTCTTGTATGGCGTTTTGTCGCGGCCAAAACGCGTGTCGCGAAACACGCGCATCAACGAGCCGCCCATCTTCTTCGCAACCGCTTCGAATTGCGGGGCGATCTTGTCGAGCAGCGGACCCATCGCGACGATAAAGTCGAGCGCCGGTTCGCGCACCAGTTGTTCGTAACGGTCTTTGTTTTCGGCGAACCATTCGCGCTCGTTGTTCTGCGCGAGTTCGTCGAGAAAGTTCAGCAGGCTCGGGTCGAATCCCTTAAAGGGCACGTTATGCGACGAGTGATGGCGTACCCCGGCAATGTATCACCAAGGCAACTCGATGCGCTGTATCACCACACGACCGTCGCGCAGCAATTTCAGTTCGAGCGACGCACCGATTTCCTTCGAGCCGAGGAACCGGTGCAGCGCATCGACGTGCGGTGTCGGCCGATCGCCGGCCGACACGATGATGTCGTGCTTGCGTAATCCGGTACGCGCGGCGAGCCCATCGGGCACCACTTCCTGCACGCGAACCCCGTAGGGTTGGGGCAAACCGAGCGCACGCGCGGCGGGTTTCGGTAACGGCTCCGTCGAACCGGCGATGCCGAGCGTGACACGGCGGACGCGGCCGTGCGCCAGCAACTCCGATAACACCCAACCGGCCGTGTCGCTCGGCACCGCGAACCCGATGCCTTGCGCGGCAGCGATGATCGCGGTGTTCACACCGACGACTCGCGCAGCCGAATCGAGCAATGGTCCGCCGGAATTTCCGGGGTTCAGCGGCGCGGTGTGCTGGATGACGTTGTCGATGAGCCGACCGTTGCGTGCGCGCAAGCCGCGGCCAATGGCACTGATGACGCCGGCCGACACCGTCGACTGGAAGCCGAGCGGGTTGCCGATCGCGACGGCGAGCTGGCCGGGACGCAGCATTTCGGAATTGCCGATCTCGACGAACGGCAACGCCGACGCGTTGGCTCGCAACACCGCGAGGTCGGTGGCAGGGTCGCTGCCGACTACACGCGCTTCGATGCGTCGCCCGTCGCTCAGCGTCACTATGGCGCGTTTGCCGACGTGCTCGGCGACGTGGTCGTTCGTCAGCAGATAGCCGTCGGGCGTGACGAAGAAGCCGGAGCCTTGTCCGCGCGGTTCGCGGCCGCCGTCGGCTTCCACCGATACCACCGCGAGTTCCACGGCTTCGACCACGCCGACCACCGCCTGCGAATACGCGTCCAGCAGGCTTGTATCGTCGCGCGACGGTGTTCGCGGGCTCGGTTCGGCGTGGCGTTCCACTCCATTCAACCAACGGATGTTGCTCATGGCATTCCTTTCGGCGGCGCATGAGGGCGCAGCCGTGCCGTGCGAGATGAGGGTCGCCGGCTCGGAAATCAACCGTGAGCCACTAACGCAGCTTGTAGCGCTGGATTTTCCCGGTGGCCGTTTTCGGCAACGCCTCCACGAACTCGATCCAGCGCGGACGCTTGTAGTCGGCGAGCCGGCTGCGCACGTGCGCGATCAGTTCTTCGGCGAGTGCGGACGAAGGCGAACGCGCCACCACGATCGCTTTCGGTTTGATCAGCTTGTCCGCGTCCTCCGCACCCACCACGGCGACTTCGATCACGGCCGGGTGCGCGAGCAGAGCATTTTCCACTTCCATCGGTGACACGTAGATGCCGCCGACTTTCAGGAGATCGTCGCGGCGTCCGCAGTACACCAGGTGCCCTGAGGGGCGGCGCAGGTACTTGTCACCGGTGCGCACCCAACCGTCGCGGAACGTGGCACTCGACAGTTCCGGCAACTTCCAGTAACCCACGGCTGCGCTGTCGCCGCGCACTTCGAGATCGCCGATCGCATCGGCGGCGGTTTCGCGGCCATGCTCGTCGACCACGCGCACCTCGTAGCCCGGCACTGCGCGCCCGGTGGTGCCGGGCGCTATGTCGCCGACGCTGTTGCTGACGAAGATGTGCAGCATTTCGGTAGTGCCGATGCCATCGAGGATGTCGAGCCCCACGCCGTCGCGCCAGCGCTGCAGCAGCGTCTCGGGCAACGCCTCACCGGCAGAGATGCACATCCGCAGCCGATCGCGCGGCGGCAGTTCGGCTTCGCTCAACAACATCGCGTACAACGTGGGTACGCCGCAGAAGAGCGTGGGGCGATGGCGCGCCAGAATCGCTTTGACGACGGTTGGTGTGGGGCGCGTAGACGTGAGAACCACCGTGGCGCCTACCGAGAACGGAAACGTCAGCGCATTGCCCAGCCCATACGCGAAGAACAATTTCGCGGCCGAGAACACGATGTCGTCGGCGGTGATACCGAGAATGTTGCGGCCGTATGTTTGCGCGGTGAACTCGAGATCGCCGTGCCGATGGATCACGCCTTTCGGGTTGCCTGTCGTTCCCGAGGTGTAGAGCCAGAACGCAGGCTCGTCGCGCCGCGTCGAAGCCACGGCGTATGCATCCGACATTTCGGCAAGGGCTGCGTCGAGTGAACGATACGCATCCGATTTACCCGAGACGAGCGTGTCGAGGGGCGCAGGCGAATCGAACACCGTCTGCCAGGCGGGAAGGAGTGCAGCCGAGACGACCAGCAGCTTCGCTTCGCTGTCGGCAACGATGTACGCATAATCCTTTGCGGTCAGCAGCGTGTTCAGCGGCACCGGAACGGCGCCGGCACGCATGGCGCCGAGGAAACACACCGGAAAGTCGACGCTGTCTTCGAGGCACAACAACACGCGTTCGCGATGCGTGAGTCCGCGCGCGCGCAGCAGATTGGCAAAACGATTCGCGCGCTGGTCGATTTCCGCGTACGTGTACGAGCCGGCGTCGTCGATCACCGCAACGCGCGAAGCGTGCGCGCGGTTCGGCAGCAGCAGCGCGTCGGCCGCGTTGTAACTCTCGCCAGACACGTTGTTCACGGCATCAGGAGGCGAGCTTCACGTACTCGAAGTCGCCGGGCTTGCCGCCGACACCGCTCGAAGGCGCCGCGATCCACGGCGCGAACGCGCCAACGGAATGGCACGGCTGCATCAACGACGACACGTACTCGAGATCCGATTCCGTCGGCAACCATTCCGTCGCCGAGCTTTGCCACTGAGCGGCGTCGACGATGTCGCCGCTGGGCGTTACCGACAAGCTGGAGAAGTCGCCGACTTTGCGGTGGAACGCGCGATGCGGGAGCCGCAGTTCGAAATCGATACCGGCGTCGGAGATGACGCGATTCCATGCGCGCAACACCGGCTCGCAGTCGACGATGTAGTCGTCACGAAGCCGCGCGTTGATGGCGCTGAGCGCCGGCGCATCGATCCACTCGAAACGTCCATCGACGCCTTGCAGGACACGATACGTGGCGCCTTGCAGCTGATGGTCATCGTCGATCTGGTCTTCGTGAAAGCGTCCTTTGATGCCTGCGTTGAACGCGTTGGCGGCGTTCGTCGAAATCTCGGAGCCGAACAGGTCGAGCGTTACGGAGTAGTGGAAGTTGATCTTCTTCTGAATGGTCGGCAGGTCGATGACGCCGTGCCGACGTACCGCCGAAATGTCACGCGGGTCTTTGATGCCGTTGGCGTTCATCGCCGCACACGTCGCGCGCAGAACGCGCTCGACGCCGCTTTTGCCGACGAACATGTGGTGGCCTTCCTCGGTGAGCATGAAACGGCATGTGCGCGACAACGGGTCGAATCCCGATTGCGCCAGTGCCTCCAGCTGCATTTTGCCGTCGCGGTCGGTGAAGCTGGTGAACATGAAGAACGACAACCAGTCCGGCGTGCGCTCGTTGAAGGCGCCGAGAATGCGCGGCGTGTCGACGTTGCCGGAACGGCGGTTCAGCAGCATTTCCGCTTCTTCGCGACCGTCGCGTCCGAAGTAGCGTTGCAGCAGATACACCATCGCCCACAGGTGACGGCCTTCCTCCACGTTCACCTGGAACAGATTGCGCAAGTCGTACAACGACGGCGCGGTTTTGCCGAGGTGGCGCTGCTGTTCCACCGATGCGGGTTCGGTGTCGCCCTGGATCACCATCAGGCGACGCAGCAGTGCCCGGTATTCGCCGGGCACTTCCTGCCAGACGGGTTCGCCTTTGTGCGCGCCGAAACCGATCTTCCGATCGGGCTCCGCCGGCGCCAGCAGAATTCCCCAACGGTATTCCGGCATCTTTACGAAGCCGAACTTCGCCCAGCCGGCGCGATCGACGCTGACCGCGGTGCGCAGGAACACTTCGACATCCTGAAACCCGTCGGGACCCATGCCGCGCCACCAATCGAGAAACTTCGGATGCCACGCTTCCAACGCGCGTTGCAGTGCGCGATCGGAGGCGAGATCGACGTTGTTCGGAATCAGCGAGGCGTAATCGACGGCGCTCATGGACCTTCCTTCAACTCAAATGCGGGTTTTGTCGTAACGAGGACGCTGGCCGGTACCGTAACGCTTGAGCGCGCCTTCGTCACCCACGGCATTCGGTCGCTGGAACACCCAGTTCTGCCACGCCGTGAGCCGCGCGAAGATCTTCGTCTCCAGCGTTTCCGGCCCGGGGAAACGCAGGTTTGCTTCCATCGCGGTGAGCGCATCAGGCGAGAAGCTTGCACGCTCTTCGAGAAGCAGCCGGATCTCGTCGCGCCAGTCGATTTCGTCGGGCGTGAACGTGACGAGGCCGGCTGCACGGGCGGCGGCTGCGTCAAACGGGTTGCCAACGAGCACGCGAAGGCGCTCTAACGCGCCTGCATCGCCGTAGAAACGGGTAGCGAGCCGGCTGAGTCCGTTGCACATCGGCAGGTCGCCGAAGTTGGTGGCAGAGAGCGAGAATTCGGCGTGAGCGGTGTTGTCGCCGAGCACGCCGTCGAGCATGTAGCTGCGGTCGGCAGCAAACAGTACCTCGGCCAGGAAACCCGCGAAGCAACTGCCGGGCTCCACCAGCGCCACCAAGGTGCGTGACGTCAGATCGAGCCGTTTCAGCGTCCGTCGCGCAAGCAGCCGGATCTCGCGCACCCACCACAGCGAATGGTTCGCACTGAGCCACGCATCGTGTTGTGCGACGCGTTCCAACGAGCCTTCGCTGCGAAACACCAATGTCGCCAGTTGCGGTGCGTTGAAGCGCAGATACAACAGCGCGTCGTCGAGTTCGCGCAACAGCGCCAGCGCCCAGATGTTCGCGCCCATCGCGCGCACCTCGGCCGGGTTGTCAGGCAGGTTCGCGTCAGGGCCGCGCAGCGTCAGGGTTGCAGTTGCGAGCGCGTCGTCGAACACGACGTCGACGTGCCGATACGTAAGCGTGGTCTTGTCGACGGTACGTTCGACGGGCGTCAACGGAATGCCGGCTTCGGCAGCGGGACGGTCGGAACGGGCGGCCAGCTCGGTGGCCCTCACCGCGACGGCCTGTTCGAACTTCGAGCGCGGCGCGATTTCGTCCACCAATCGCCACTCCAGTGCGCGGGCACCGCGCGCGCCTTCCTCCAGCGTGCAGAACACGTCGGCGATGTCGCGGCGGATGCGGCGTTTGTCGGTCAGCCGCGTCAGTCCGCCGGTGCCGGGCAACACCGCGAGCAACGGCACTTCCGGCAGCGAGACGGCCGCGTTGCCGTCGTCGATCAGCAGCAGATGATCGGCGGCGAGAGCGAGTTCGTAGCCGCCGCCGGCCGCAGTTCCGCCGAGCGCGGCCAGATAGCGTTGACCCGATTCGGCGGATGCTTCTTCGATCGCGTTGCGCGTTTCGTTGGTGAACTTGCAGAAGTTCACTTTGTGGGCGTGGGTGGCACCCGCGAGCATGCGGATGTTGGCGCCGGCGCAGAAAATGCCCGGCTTGCCGGAACGCAAGATCACCGCGTGCACTTCCGGGTGTTCGAACCGCAGACGCTGGATCGCGTCCGCCAGTTCGATGTCTACACCGATGTCGTAGGAGTTCTGCTTCAACTCATAGCCGGGCGCGGCGCCGCCCGATTCCTGCACGTCGAGAATCAGATTCGCCAGTGGCGGAACGATCTCGAGCTTCCAGTGGCGGTAAGCCGCGGGCTCTGTTCGGAACTCAAGCTCTGTCTTCATCGAAAACCGGTCTGCACGACGGAAGAGGGTGGATGGTAAAGCAAGGCGGGCGAGAGCCGCGAGAATGTGACGGGGTTCTCGCATGAATTCGCACGTCGCGGCGCGCGATTGAGAGCCAACTAACTGTTTCGTGTGCGCTATCCGTCCAGAATCTTCATTTGAAACAGCAAGCCAGGAAAGCGAAGGATCCGCTTACCGATATGTCCCGCGTGCCGACAATTCTGATCGGAGTGCTGCTGCTCATCGGTGTGGCCTGGATGGCCGTCACCGTGGATCAGATTCCGCTCGCGCTCATCATCAATGCCACCTTCGCCGACCTGTTCGGCGAGAAGGGCTCTACTACGAATTACGCCGACACGTTGTTCGTCGTGCTGTGCCTGCTGGCTGCGGCGGCGGTAGGTCTCGGCACAGGCTGGTCGTTGCGCGGAGTCACCGCGCGCACCTACGAGGCCGATCTGCAACGCCACTTGAACGAAACAAAGGGCAAGATTCCGCGCCTCGAATCCGGCATGCGCAACAAGGAGATGCAGGCGGCCCGCGCCGAACAGCAGGCGAAGGAAATCGAAAATCAGCTTCCGCCGCTGCGCAGGACGATCGAAGAACGCGACATGACGTTGCGCGATCGCGACCGGACGATATCGTTACTGAAGAGTGAAGTGGCGTTGCTCAAGGGCACGCCATTGGCGTCGGAAGAACCTTCGTCGGCAATGGCAACGCTCGATCTCGCCGACGACACGTTCACGACAACGTCTCGGCGCGTGGAGTTGCGGGACGACTCTGCGCGCGATGCTCTGGAAGAGCGCGTGCGGGAACTCGAAACGAAAGTGCGCGAGCGCGAAGCGCGTATCGCCGAACTGATGTACGAAACGGGCAACCACGCCAAACAGATTCCGCAACTCGAGTCCGCACTCGACGGGCAGCGCAAGAAGAACGAAGACTACGATCGCGAACGGCAGCGTCAGGACAAGTGGCTCGACGTGTTGAACGATCAACTCGCGCGCGCCCGCGAAACCAACGATCGTCTATCCGGCGAAGTGCGTGACAAGGCATCGCTGCAGCAGCGCATCGTGGAACTCGAAGCCGAGGTGAAACGACTCGGCGACGAAATCGCCGATCGCGAACGTCGGCTGGCCACTTCCCGGTTCGAATGCGCTACGGCGCGAACGACCATCGCGCACCTGCAAGCGCAGATCGAAGGGCAGAAGGGCACTGCTGCGGGCTCCAAATAGCCGCGAGATCGAAGTCGACCCTGCCGTTCGCCTCCTGTTGACGTGGATCTGCTACTTGGCCGACGCTGCGTCTCGCTTATGAGCCAACCGCGCAACATCCTGCTGATCACCGCCGACCAATGGCGCGCGGACTGCCTGTCGTCGCGCAATCATCCGTGCGTGCAGACGCCGCACCTCGATGCGCTCGCGCGGGAGGGCGTGTCGTTCCATCGTCACTATTGCCAGGCCGTGCCGTGTGGGCCGAGTCGTGCTTCGTTGCACACGGGTCTGTATCTGATGAACCACCGCTCAGGCACGAACGGTACACCGCTCGATCGGCGTCACGAGAACTGGGCGCAGATCGTGCGCCAGGCCGGCTACGATCCCGTGCTGTTCGGTTACACCGATACCAGTCCCGACCCGCGCGAATATCCCGCCGATCATCCCGTGCTGACGACTTACGAAGGGGTGCTGCCGGGTCTGCGCGTCGAAACGCTGCTAACGGCCGACATCGGCACGTGGGTGCATTGGTTGCGTGCGCGTGGTGTGACGATTCCGAACAGGCCGTACGACCTGTACATGCAGAAGGCCGACCAGGCCGAGTTCGAAAACGGCGGGCCGGGTCCGGCGCCGCTGCGATTGCCGAGCCATCTGCACGACACGTTCTTCATGACCGATCAGGTGATCGACTACGTACGTGAACGGCGCGAGCCATGGTGCGTACATCTGTCGCTGTTGCGGCCGCACCCTCCCTGGATTGCACCCGCGCCGTATCACGCGCGGTATGCACCCGACGCGCTGCCCGGTTTCGTGCGTGCGGATTCGGTCGAGGGCGAAGGCGAGCAACATCCGTGGCTGGCATTTCAGCTGGCGGACAAGAATTACCGCGCGCCGGAGTCGGACAAGAAATTGCGACGGTTGAAGGCGTCGTACTTCGGCTTGATGAGTGAAGTGGACGACAACCTCGGCCGTCTCTTCGCGCATCTGAAAGCGACCGGCCAGTACGAAGACACGCTGATCGTGTTCACGTCGGACCATGGCGAACAGATCGGCGATCACTGGCTGCTGGGCAAGTGCGGCTACTTCGACCAGTCGTATCACATTCCGTTGATCGTGCGCGATCCGCGCGCGTCGGCCGATGCAACGCGCGGAAGAACAGTGGATGCGTTCACCGAGAACGTCGACATCATGCCGACGATGCTCGAGTGGCTGGGCATCGACGTTCCGAACGCGTGCGACGGCCGCTCGCTGATCCCCTTCTTGAACTCGTCAGGCAAGCAGGTGTGGCGCGATGAAGCGCACTGGGAGTTCGATTTCCGGGATCCGACCGACGACAGCGCGGAACGTGCGCTCGGCATCCCACTGCACGCGTGCACGCTCAACGTGATTCGCGGAGAGCGGTACAAGTACGTGCATTTCGCCGGCTTGCCGCCGTTGCTGTTCGATCTGCACGACGATCCGCATGAATTGCGCAATCGCGCTACCGATCCCGCGTACCTGCCTGTGGTGCTCGAGTATGCGCAGAAGATGCTGTCGTGGCGGATGCGGCACGACGATCAAACGCTGACACACCTCGCGGTGACGCCGAAGGGCGTCGTGGGGCGCCCGTCCTCGCGTTGGTAGTCCTGAGTCAGGTCCGCGTCGGATCGGGGTTTACGGCAACCAGCGTCTTCCCGAAGTTGCGGCCGTCGAGCATCGCGCGAAACGCGGCAGGCGCCTGCTCGAGTCCTTGCCACACGTCTTCCTTGTATTTCACCTTGCCGGATTGAATCCAGCCCGCCATCTCGGCGAGGAAGCGATCCTGATACTCGGTGACGAAGTTGCCCACGCGCAGATCGTGCACGGCTACCGAGCGACGGTCGAAGTACGGTTGGCCGGTGGCCGCCCATGCTTCGCGCGGATTCATGCCTCCCTTGTCCGATGAGGGGGCGTTGCCGTACTGCGAGATCATGCCGCACAAGCTGATTCGCGAGCCGTTGTTCAGATTCGGCAACACGGCTTCGAATACCTTGCCGCCGACGTTCTCGAAGTAAACGTCGATGCCGTCGGGACAGACCGCTTTCAGGTCGTCGGGCAGCGTGTCGCTTCGGTGTGAGACGCAAGCGTCGTATCCGAGTTCGTCCACGACGAAACGGCATTTCTCCGGTGTGCCCGCGATGCCGACGACACGACAGCCGATGATCTTGGCGATTTGTCCTACCACCTGTCCGACCCCGCCCGACGCTGCCGATACGACAACCGTTTCATCGAGCTGCGGTGCGCACTGCACCACGAGGCCGGCGTATGCGGTGAGGCCGAGCATGCCCATGACGCCGACCGCGGTGGAAAGCGGCGCTACGGACGGGTCGAGCTTGCGCGGGAACATGTAGCCGAATACGGAGATGCCGTCGCCGGTAAGTCCGTACGATTGCCAGCCGTTGGTGTTGAAGACGAAGTCACCGGGTTTGTAGGCATCGATTCGACTTTCGATCACCTGCGATACCGTTCGCCCGTGGCAAACCTCGCCAACTGCTTCGACACCGCCGCGGCGACGCCCCCACTGATACGGATCTAACGATAGATAGAGGGTGCGCGTGAGCATCTGGCCGGCGGATAGGCGCAGGCACCGGCATTTCACACCAGGCGAAGTCGTCCGCCACCGGCCAACCGCCGGGTGGTTGTCGGGCGAGCCTCCATTGGCTGTTGCGCATGACGCCACTCAGTCCTTCTCGTGCGCCTCTATCTGTTCGATGGTTTTCTCGAGATCCTTCGGCGATTCGTCGCGGATCTGCTCCGACGATTGCTCGAGCTGCTTGGGTGGAGTCTTCCTTGATGTAGTCGGGGTCGTCGGCGTGCTTCCACGTTTCGCCGTCCGCATCGCGGCACGGATTCAGACCCGCGCCTTCGCCGCACTCTTCAACGATGCCGTTGTCGTCTACCGTCTCTTCCTCCACCACATCTCCCGCGCGCGCAAAGTTGCCGGCGCCGAGTAGCAGCATCGCCATGAAGACCGTAACCAGTGTCGAACGCATGGAGTGTCTCGATTTCTGAAGTGCCGGCGATTATGTTGGAAACCCACTCGGCTTGTCGCGCTCGATGAAGCAGGCCGTTCGACAACAGAAGTTGGATCACCCGATGAAGCAGATCGCACGATGTGCGCGATGGACAGTTTTGATCGTATGCGTGCTGGTCGTGCGTATGTCGATGGCGTCGGACGCGGCGCCTGCGACAGCCGATGATCTGGTCTACCAGATCGTTTATGGCGCGACGCTGATACCCGCCACGCACCGCGCCGAAGTGCGGATTGCGGTGCGCCAATCGCACGCACTGTTGCGTCACATTCGTTTCGATGCACCGCACGATCGATATCTGAACGTGCATGGCCAGGGCGACGTGGCAATCACACCCGATCACATCGACTGGTCGCCGCCGGCCGACGGTGGTGTGTTGCACTTCGAGTTCGTCATCGACCACGTTCGCGACAACGGCGCGCAGGACGCACGCATCACCGAAACTTGGGCGTTGCTGAAACTCGATCGTTTGTTTCCGCCGACGAAGGTGCGGGTGGTGAAGGGCGCGAAGTCGGCGGCAACCCTGCGGCTGGCCGCGCCAGCCGGTTGGTCGATAGAAACACCGTACGGACCCGCCGTCGGACACATGCATCCCATCAACGACCCGCGCGCGAATTTCGATCGCCCCAAAGGCTGGCTGCTGGCGGGACAGGAACTGGCGATACGGCGCGACTTCATCGCAGAGCGGCATGTCGCGGTCGCAAGCCCGGAAGGGTCGGGATTCAGATCGAACGACGTGCTTGCATTCGTGCGGTGGAACTTGCCGTCGCTGGTTCAGATCTTTCCGCGGTTTCCCGAGCGGCTGTTGATCGTCAGCGGTCCCGACAGTATGTGGCGCGGCGGATTGTCAGGCGCCGGTTCGATTTATCTGCACGCCGACCGGCCGTTGATCAGCCAGAACGGTACGAGCACGCCGCTGCACGAGATGGTGCACGTGGCGAGTGGACTGCACGGTAGCAACGGCGCGGACTGGATCGTGGAGGGGATCGCCGAGTTCTACAGCCTCGACGTGTTGCGCCGCTCGAACACGATCAGCGAAGAACGCTATCAAGCGAGCTTCAACACACTCGCAAAGTGGAGTGCAGGCAACAAGTGCGTGGCAACGGATCGATCGGAGGGCACGCAGACGGCGTTCGCCGTCGGCGTGATGCGAGCACTCGACCGGGAGATTCGCGCAGCTACGCACGACGCGAAGTCGCTGGATGATCTGGCGCGTACCTTGTCGGAATCGAGCACGGTTACCAACGCCGGTTTTCGCGCGGCGGCTGCGAGGTTGATCGGCGCCGCGCCGAAGGCGCTGGCGGAGTGTCCGTAGGGCGACAGTGGCTGGCAGGATGCGGAGCCGTCTTAAACGGCTGTCCCACATTTGATTGGGGCCATGTTCGAGCGTGGCTGAAACCTGCGAGGTAAAGGCAGGCGGAACAACGGGTTAGGTGAGGTCCTGCTCGTCGAGTCGATGGCCCCATTGGCGCTTCGCGTCGAGGTACCTTCGATTGCTGTCGCCGACGCCGAGCACGTGCTTCACCGGCGTGATCTGCGACAGACCTATCTTCGCCAGATCCTGCACCTTCTTCGGATTGTTGGTGAGCAGGCGCATCGGCTTGTCGCCCACGAAGTGATGCAACAAGGCGCCTGCGTCGGTGAAGTCGCGCGAATCATCCGGTAGACCAAGCGAGCGATTCGCCTGATAAGTGTCTTCGCCCGCGTCCTGCAACAGATACGTGGCGGCTTTCGCCCACAGTCCTATACCGCGCCCTTCGTGACCCGCCATGTAAACGAGCACGCCGCCGCCCGGTTCTTGCGTGATGCGTTCGAGCGCGCCGGCGAGCTGCGGACCGCATTCGCAGCGTTCCGAACCGAACACGTCGCCGGTGAGACAACTCGAGTGCACGCGCACTAGCGGGTTCTGATATTTCGTCGGATCGCCGGCCAGCAACACGCTGTTCACCGCCATCGACGACGCGAGCAGCGAGAAGAGTTTGCTGCCGCCTTGGGTGCGCAGCGCGCCGGCGAGTTCCTCCACCTTCGACAGTTCGGTGGAGCGAACGCTGGCGTACCACTGCACGTGCGTGTGAACGCGCCCCAGATGAATCGGCAGCGGAATGGGACCGAGCAGGTTGATCGCGCCTTCGCCTTCGGGCGGCGCCACGTTGGGATCGAGCGCGTTGCCGCGCAGATCGATACGACGCAGCTTCCCTTGCGCGATCAGCCTGCGCCGGACGGCGGGGTCGAGATAGGTGAACATGTTGTGAATTTACTTCTGCGCCTTGACGAAGCCCGGGTGAGTTTCGAGCCGGGCCATATAGGCATTGACGTTGGGATAGGTGGTTGGCGTGAGCACGTTGAAGCGGCGCGCGAGAATCAGCGTGTAACCCATCATGATGTCGGACGCGGTGAATGTGCCGTTGATCAGATAGCGGCCGCCGGGCACGGCTTCTTCGAGTGCGTCCATGCATGTGAGCGCGCGCGTGCGCGCATCGGCAACGACCGCTGGAATCCGTTCCGCTTCGGGTTTCACGAACGTGTGTTGTGCGATGTCGCCCAACGGCCGCGCGAAGGTGGCCTCGGCGAACCAGCTCCACTGCAGGTAGAGCGCCGCATCGGGCGTTCCCGGCGCGGGTCGCAAACGTCCTTTGCCGTACCGTTCGAGAATGAAGTCGACCATTGCGCCCGACTCGAACATCGACACGCCGTCGTCGGTCATCGCCGGCACCTTGCCGACCGGATTCAACTTGCGCCACTCAGGCGTGGCGCGATACGCGGCGGAGAAATCGACGGTGACCACCTCGTACGGAATCTGCAGCTCTTCGCAGAGCCAGATGACGCGAATGGAGCGGGTGCCGGGAGCGTGATAGATCGTGATCATGGTCGGCAGTATATCGTCGGACTTCACTGCCAGACCAATGCGGGCTGCTCAACGTAGAGGTGAGGCGCGTTCAAGCACATGCTCGCGTCAGATGTGTAGCGCGCGGCCGTAAGCCGCCAGCACCGATTCGTGCATCGCCTCGGAGATCGTCGGGTGCGGAAACACGGTGCCGATCAGTTCGGCTTCCGTCGTCTCGGTACCCATGGCAATCGCGAACCCGTGAATCAGTTCGGTGACACCGGGGCCGACCAGATGCGCGCCGAGCAGTTCGCCGGTTTGCGCGTCGAACAGCGTTTTGATCATGCCGTTCGAATCGCCGATGGCGATCGCTTTGCCGTTGCCGATCAACGGGAACCGCCCGATGCGAACCTGCCGTCCCTCTGCGGCCGCGGCGCGTTCGGTCAAGCCGATGCTGGCGATCTGCGGATGACTGTAGGTACAGCCCGGGAATTCTGCTGCGATCGAGTGGGTGTGCATCGAGCCCCGCGATGCGTTCGATGCATGCGACGGCTTCGTGACTTGCCTTGTGTGCGAGGCAGGGCGGTCCCGCGACGTCGCCGACCGCGTAGATGCCGGGCTCCGCGGTTTCGGAATTCGCATCGGTGCGGATGAAGCCGCGTTCGACGGCCACGCGCGTGTGTTCCAGGCCGAGTTCTTCGACGTTGCCGGTTACGCCTACGGCGAGAATCGCACGATCGAAGCTCTTCTCGACGAGCCCCTCTATCGTGCCGTCAGCGGTCTTCAGAGCTGCTGCCAATCCATTGCCGCTCTTTCAGCGAAGCCACAGAGGTAGAGGTGTGGATGGTGACGCCTGCCTTCTCGAATGCGCGTCGCGCGGCAGCGGCAATCTCCGAGTCTTCAGTCGGCAGGATCTCCGGCAGTAGTTCTACGACGGTGACTTCGCTACCGAGCGTGCGATAGAAGCTCGCGAACTCGATGCCGATTGCGCCGGCACCGATCACCAGCAAACGCTTCGGCAGCGTGTCGGGTGTCATCGCTTCGCGCGCGGTCCAGATCGTTTTTGCATCGGGCTCGATTCCCGGAAGCGCTTTGGCGCGTGCGCCGGTGGCGATCACGATTGCATCGGCGGCGAGCGTTGCGCCGCCTTCGACCGCGACCCGTCCAGGCTCCGTGATACGCGCAGCTCCTTTGAACACCTGTACTTTGTTCTTTTTCAGCAGACCGGTGACGCCCTTGTTGAGCTGTTGGGCGACCGCTCGCGAACGCGCAACGACGCGCGGCAGGTCGATCTTCGCAGGGCCGGTGTCGATGCCGAGCGCGGCCGCACCCTCGATATCGCGCAGCACGTCCGCGGTGTGCAGCAGCGCCTTCGTGGGAATGCAGCCCCAGTTCAGACACACGCCGCCGATCTCGGCGCGTTCGATCAGCGCTGTGGCCAGACCGAGTTGCGCGGCGCGAATCGCAGCCACGTAGCCGCCGGGCCCGCCGCCGATGACGATGACGTCGAAAATCTGCTCACTCACGATCTACACCAGCAACCGATACGGCGCTTCGAGCAGATCGCGCACCGTGCCGAGGAATTGCGCCGCAGGCGCGCCGTCGAGCACGCGGTGATCCCACGTCAGCGAAAGGCGCATCACCTTGCGTTTCACGGGTCGGTCACCATCCCATGCGACATCGTCCCTAATGCGGTTCACCCCGAGGATGCCGGACTGCGGCGCGTTGAGAATCGGCGTGAACGAATCGACGCCGAACATGCCGAGCGCTGAAACGGTAAACGTTCCGCCGGCCATGTCGTCGAGGCCGAGTTTGCCGTCTCGCGCGAGCGACGCGAGACGGGCGCTTTCCAGCGCGAGCTCACGCACCTGCAATGCATCGGCATTGCGAACGACCGGCACGACGAGACCCGCGTCGATCGCAACCGCGATGCCGATATGGATTTCGGAGAGTAGCGAGATTTCCGTGTCGCCGAACGTGCTGTTCATCAGCGGATGGCTGCGTAACGCTTTTGCAGCAGCCTTCACGAGAGATCGGTGTACGTGGGCCGCACGTTCTGCGATTCCCACTCGCTGATCAGCTGCGTGCGCAGCTTCACCGCGTCGTCCATGTTCACATCCATGTTCATCGTCAGCTGCGCCGAGTTGCGCAGGCTTTCGTGCATACG
The DNA here is from genome assembly GCA_963822125.1 of uncultured Gammaproteobacteria bacterium. GTDB lineage: Bacteria > Pseudomonadota > Gammaproteobacteria > Pseudomonadales > Azotimanducaceae > DATJGR01. The sequence goes on from CAWGGQ010000002.1 coordinate 318,887, forward strand.
CGTGGCGATGGTCTTGCGGATGCCTTTGACCGGAACACGTTGTCCGCCGGCTGGTGTGGATGGTGCGGGTTTCGCGGCGACAGGAGCGGGTGCCGCCGGCGGTGTTGCCGCGGCGCGTTCGACGTCTTCCTTCGTGATGCGTCCGCCTGGGCCGGTGCCCGTCACGCGCGCGAGATCGACGCCGAGTTCTGCGGCCAGGCGTTTCGCAAGCGGCGACGCAGGGCCGGCCGCGGCGGCCGGTGCTGACGTGGCCGCAGGAGCAGCCGCCGCAGCGCGCACATCGGCTTCCACGATGCGACCGCCTGGGCCGGTGCCGCGCACCGAGGCGATATCGACGTTCATTTCACCGGCAAGCCGCCGTGCGGCCGGGGACGACAGCAGTCTTCCGCCCGATGCGATGGGAGCGGGGGTGCTGGCAACGAGCGCGGGTCGCGATGCAACGGCTGCTATGGCAACCGGCGCAGCGGCAGCCGATGCTGACGGTGCCGTCGAGGGGATCGCTTCACCGGGTGCATAAATGTGCCCGATAACGTCGCCGGGTTGCATCGACACGCCAACGCCGACGCCGTGTTTCACGGTACCACTCGCGTCGGCGTCTACGTCGAGGTTGACCTTCTCGGTCTCGAGTCGATACAGCAACGCGCCTTTTTCGACGGTGCCGCCGTCCGGCACGTACCACTCTTCGACCATACCTTCGGTCATCGTCATGCCGACTTTCACCAGATAGATCTCAGTCGCCATCTACATCTCCAACTTGAATTCTGAATGCGCCGGACGCAGCGGCCTGGGCCAGCGTCTTCGCTACGTCGATTACCCAGGGACCGTTGCGCTGCACCGTCAGCCGGGCGCGCTGATCGGGCTTCAAGACCCGCTCGCGCTCGCCGTCGAACGCCAGCACGCCGGGGCCGCTTACGATGACTTCTTCGCCGAATGAAATCGTGCGCGATTCGGCAACGCGCACGTTCGCATAGAGTCCAGGCGCGATCGGCGCGCGTACCGCGGAGTTGCCGCGACCGAGCGTGAGCAACAGCGCCCGGTCTTCTGCGTCCGACAGCGGTGCGATCAATCCGCCTATCGCGGTGATGCCGACCGCGGCCGGGTCGGCGCGCGTCAGCAACGCCATGCGCAACAGATCGGCTTCGAGCAATGCGCGTGCGCCGACGAACCGCTCCGCCGTGAGAACGGCATCGATCAACGCGAGGTCGTCGCGTTCGCCGTCGATCTGCACGCGGATCGTCTTGGCTTGCCGCGCCACGTCGCGCAGCGCAACTGCGCCGCTCGCGATCAATCCCGCGGCAGCACCCGCAACGGTCGCTTCGACAAAGCGCGGGAATACGTTGTTGGTGCCGGTCGAGATCGGCAGCAGCGGTGCGTCGGGCCAACCGAGCGTGAACGCGCGATTGGTGCCGTCGCCGCCGAGCGTCAACACCGCCGCGCAGTTCGCGGCGGAGAGGGCACGCGCACCGCGAACGGTATCGAGCGAGCTGGCCGTGTGCGGTGCTTCTACAGCGTGGCTGCACACCTCCGAACCGAATTCCGACAACGCGGCGGCTGCAATGCCGTGACTATCGGGGACATAGGCGAAAGTGTTGGCACCGGCGCCCAACGCGCCAACAATGGCGCGACGGACGATGGCGCACTTTTCCTGGTTGTCGAACACCGACGCGCGCGCCACCAACCGGCGCACGTCCTTGCCGGACGCCGGATTGACGGCGATCCCGATGACGCCTCCGGCCACGTGAACGTCAGGCGCCGATCAGGCGCCGCGCTTCTGCGACGATTCGATCCGCGTTTGGCACATACACCTTCTCGAGCGCGGGGCTGAATGGCACGGGCGAGAAGGGCGCGCCGACACGACCGACCGGGGCGTCGAGATAGTCGAACGCGAGTTCCTGGATCTGCGCCGCGATCTCCGCACCGAATCCGCCGAAGCGGACCGCTTCGTGAACGACGAGCGCACGATGCGTCTTCTTCACCGATTCGACCACGGTCTTCGTGTCGAACGGTTGCACGCTTCGCGCGTCGATCACTCTGCGTCGATGCCGAGGCCCTTCAGCGTTTCGGCCGCCTTCAGCGCCTCATGCAACATCCGGCCGAGGGTAACGATGGTGTAGTCCTTGCCGGGACGTACGACGTTCGCCACGCCGATCGGCACTTCGTACGCACCTTCCGGCACTTCGCCCATTAACCCGAGCGACATCTTGTTCATGACGACGAACACCGGATTGTCGTCGCGCGCGGCCGCGATGATGCAGCCCTTTCACGTCGTACGGCGTTGCAGGCATCACCACTTTCAGACCGGGCAGATGGGCGAGCCACGCTTCGAGACTCTGCGAATGTTGTGCCGCGAGATTCGCGCCGGCGCCCGCCATCGTAAGCACCGTGATCGGCAAGGTCGCGCTGCCGCCGAACATGAAGCGCATCTTCGCCATCTGGTTCGCGACTTCGTCCATACACTCGCCGAGGAAGTCCATGAACATGATGTCGACGATCGGACGCAGCCCCGTTGCAGCTGCGCCGACGCCGAGACCGATGATGCCTTTCTCCGAAATCGGCGTGTCGATGACGCGATCGCCGCCGAATTCTGCGAACAGTCCGCGGTAGTAGCCGTAAACGCTGCCGGCCTGGCCGACGTCTTCTCCTGCAACGAATGCAGTGTCCTGTTCGAGCAGAACTTCGCGCACCGCCTCGGTGATTGCGCTGACGTACGGCAGCTTGCGCGGACCGGTGTTTGCTTTTGCTTGTGCTTGTCCCATGGCGATTCCGTTGCTAGACGTATGGGAGTTTCTGGCTCAGTTGGCGTACACGTCGTCGAGCAGCGTCGCTGCATCGGGGAACGGGCTGTCTTCGGCGAACTTGATGCCGTCTTTGACCTGCTGTTTCACTTCTTCGTGCACCGCTGCGGCTTTCTTCTTCGTCAGCACGCCTTGTTCGGCGAGCCGCGCTTCGAACAGCGTGATCGGGTCGCGCTGCATCCACTGCCGCACTTCGTCGTCGGTGCGATAGGTGAGACCCATGCCGCGAATACCGACGTGGTCGTAGAAGCGATACGTCTTGCACTCGAGCAACGTCGGCCCCGCCCCTTTACGCGCTCGTTCGATGGCTTCGCCCGCCGCCTCGTACACGGCGATTGCATCCATGCCGTCGACGATGACGCCGGGCATGCCGTAGCCCGCTGCGCGGTCGGCCACATCGACGATGGCCTGGTGGTTCGCCTGCGGCGTGAACTCGCCGTAGCCGTTGTTTTCGCACACGAGGATTGCCGGCAGCTTGTACAGCGCCGCCATGTTCGCCGCTTCGTGGAACGAGCCTTCGTTCGATGCGCCGTCGCCGAAGAAGGCGACCGCGACGTTTTTCGTCTTGCTGAATTTCTGCGAGAACGCCGCGCCGATCGCGATCGGCGGACCGCCGCCGACGATGCCGTTCGCGCCGAGCATGCCGAGTTCCATGTTGCTGATGTGCATGCTGCCGCCTTTGCCTTTGCAATAGCCGGTGGCGCGGCCGAACAGTTCGGCGAACATGCGATCGAACTCGCCGCCTTTCGCGATGAGGTGACCGTGACCGCGGTGCGTGCTGGTGATCTGGTCGTCGCTCGACAGATGCACCATCACGCCGGCGGCGACCGCTTCCTGCCCCACATATAGGTGCAATGCGCCTGGAATCTTGCCGGCTTCCATCAGCTTTCCGGCCTCTTCTTCGAAGATGCGGATGCGCACCATGCGGCGGTGGATATCGAGCAGGACTTTGTTATTGGGCTGTTTCGCCAAAACCGTCTCCCCTGATTGTTTTGGTTTGGGTGCGCAATCTTATTCGGGTTCGTCTGTTGCGCGCTACCGCTGAAGCAGTCGGTCCGAAGGCTGCGACTTCCCACTTCAACGGTCGCGGGCTACTCTCGTTTTCGAAACGAGACACACCGGAAACGAATGCCCGCGAGTTCCATTCAGCCGATTCGACCCGCAGCCAGCGTCATTCTCGCGCGCGAAACTGATCCTGGCTTCGAAATCCTGATGCTGCGTCGTACGGCACAAGCCGCTTTTGCGGGCGGCATGTACGTGTTTCCCGGCGGTCGCGTCGACGGCGACGATCATCTGCACGTTTACGACTCGCTGCGGCGCGGCCCCGACGATGCACAAGCGCCGCAACAGTTCGCGCTCGGTGCGGAGTGGCGCGGCTTCTGGATCGCAGGCATCCGCGAGAGCTTCGAAGAGGCCGGCGTGTTGCTCGCGTACGATCGCGACGGCGCGCTGCTCGAGCTGCACGACGAGAATTTGCGGCAGCGCTTCGACGAGTATCGGCACGCTTTGCATCGCGGCGAGCTTTCCCTCGATGAGATCTGCACCCGCGAAGGGCTGATGCTGGCGCTCGACAGAATGCACTTTCTGAATCGCTGGATTACGCCGGAAGGGCGGCCGCGCCGATTCGACACGCGCTTCTTCATCGCGGAGGCGCCGGCGAAACAGCACGGACGGCACGACGAATACGAGACGGTCGATTCGTTGTGGATCAGTCCCACCGATGCGTTGTCGCGCAACGACAGCGGCGATTTCGGCCTGATGTCGGTAACGCGCCGTCAGCTCGAGATACTGGCGGGCTTCGGAACGATGCAGGCGCTGCACGATCTGATGCGGACGGAGCGCGAGTTCATGACGCACCGGCCGGTGTTGTCGGCCGCGGCCCTGGATAGCGAGGGTTGAGACTAGCGAAGGTTGAGGACGGCGAAGGCTGATGCGCGATGAACCGATTCGTCCGCGTTGGGCACCAACAGTTGCGCACTAACAGTTGCGCACTAACAAGGGAACGGGATTCCATCACGAGACGAGTGACCTGTGAGGAGATGCAACACATGACCAAACTATCAATGACTCTGACCCTCTTGCTGATCGTGGCCCCGCCGGCTTTTTCGGCCGGCAGCGGCCCGATGTCGGGCGGCGGCGATACGGGCGGTATGACATCCGCGCCGCGCATGACACCGCAACAGATGGCGGTTCGAAGCTACAACGCCGGTCTGAAGCACAAGGAGCGCGCGCAGGAATACGAAGCGAAGGCGGCTACGGCAACCAACGACAAAGACAAACAGAAGCAGCTTTCGAAAGCGAAGGATCAGTACGAAGACGCCATCGACGACTATCGCAAGGCGATCGGCTACGACATTCATGCGTACCAGGCGATGAATGAACTCGGCTTCGCGTTCCGAAAAGTCGGCAAGTACGAGGACGCGGTGAAGGCGTACAACGCGGCACTTGCCGTGAAGTCGGACTTCGCCCCGGCGATCGAGTATCGCGGCGAAGCCTATCTCGCGTTGTCGCAGTTCAAGCAGGTACAGGATGCGTATCTCGCGCTGGTGCGCGCCGATCAGGATCAGGCCGCGGCGCTAATGCGGGCGATGGAGGCGTGGCTCAACACGCATCAGGAAAACCCGACGGCGGACGCGAAGGCGTTCAGCGATTGGGTGGTGGAGCGCAAAGCCGTCGCGGAAAACACGGTGTCGCTGTCGACCAACAACGTTCGCGCCTGGAATTGATCTGCCAGCCGGCTCGCGCCCCTTAATCCACTCGACTCTTTGCTCGACGGGGAGGGTGCTGCTCGTCGGTTGCCTGTTGGGCTTCCTCGGAAGCGCGGCGGCCGACGAGTACCAGTGGCAACTACCCGCGGGGTTGCGACCACCGCCGGTGCCCGCCGATAACCCGATGACCACTGCAAAGGTCGCGTTCGGCGAGCGGCTGTTCTTCGACGCACGCCTTTCGGTGACCGGCACGTACAGTTGCGCCAGCTGTCACCTGCCGGGGCTCGCGTTCACCGATGGCAGACCCACCGCAATCGGTGCCACCGGCGAAAGTCACACACGCAACACGCCGACGTTGATCAACGTCGCATATGCCGCGACATTCAGCTGGGCCGACCCCTCATTGACGTCGTTGGAGCAGCAGCATCGTGTGCCGATGTTCAATCACGCGCCGGTGGAACTCGGGCTTGATCAGGTTCTGCCGCAGCGGTTGCAGGATCTGGGCTCGGACGAGCTGATCGCGCGCCTGCATCGGGAGGCATTTCCCGATGCCGATGCCGAGATCACGCTGACGCAGGTCGTGCAGGCAATCGCGAGTTACGTGCGCACCCTGATTTCGGCCGACTCGGCCTTCGACCGCTATTTGTATTGGGGTGAAGACACGCTGCCGCCCGATGCCAAGCGCGGCATGAAGCTGTTCTTCTCCGAGCGGACGAACTGCTCGCTCTGCCACGCGAGCTTCAATCTCTCTGGCCCCGTGCGCCAACAGGGCGTCGCCGATCCGCTGCCCGTGTTTCACAACACCGGCCTCTACAACATCGGCGGCACCGGGCGATATCCCGATCCCGGCCTCGAAACCCACACGAATAACGACGCCGACATGGGCGCGTTCCGCGCGCCGACGTTGCGCAACGTTGCAGTCACCGCGCCGTACATGCACGACGGCAGCATTGCGACACTTGCCGAGGTGATCGACTTTTACGACGCAGGTGGACGCAACATGGAAGCAGGTCCGAATGCCGGCGACGGTCGCGTCAATCCGTTCAAACGCAAAGAGATCCACGCGCTGCATCTCACCGAACAGGAGAAGCTCGATCTCGTTGCGTTTCTGCAAAGCCTCACCGACAGGAAGTATCTCGACCGGTAACGAGGCACTAGACTCTCGCGACGGCGATGGAGACGCAGACGTGAGCCACCTGAGCGAGCCGCAACAACATCTCGTGGAGCGAATCGTCGCGGTGCTGCGTGGCGAACCCTCGGTGGTGGCACTCGCGCTGGGCGGATCGTTCGCGCGTGGTCACGCAACCGCCGCATCCGATATCGATCTCGTGCTGTTCTACGACGAATCGAATCCACCGATACCGGCGCGGCTGAACGAAGTCGTGGCGCGATTGAAACCCGCCGCGACGCCGGCGTTCACACAAGTGGGCGAGTGGGGTCCCTGGGTGAACGGCGGCGCATGGCTGCGCTTTGCCGGTCAGCGGGTCGACCTGCTGTATCGCAACGTGCAGCAGTGTGGTCGCGTGCTGGACGATTGCGCCGAGGGGCGGTGGGAACTGCATTGGGCGCAACAGCCGCCGTATGGCTACTTCAGCCCGACGTTCATCGAGGAACTCGATATCTGCATGCCGCTGTTCGAACGGGGTTCGATGCTGGCCGATCTGCGCGCGAGGGCGTTGGTATATCCCGAAGCGCTGCGCTTGCGCATCGTGCAGGACTTCCTGTGGGGCATCGAATTCAACCTCAACGCGTTCGCGCCGAAATACGCGGCGGCGGGTGACGCATATGGTTTCGCCGGCTGCGCATCGCGTATCTGCTTCCAGCTCGTGCAGGTGATCTACGCGCTGAATTCGCGTTGGCCGCCGCCGGATCGGGTGGCGCTGAATCGTTCGGCACCGCTGGCGATACTGCCGCTGAACTTCGCCGAGCGCGTGCACCGCATGCTTGCTCACCTCGGCAGCACTGCAACCGTGCAGACGGATGTCATGGAGCAACTGCACGAGTTGTGGGAGGAGACCGTGCGGCTCAGTGGGGGTGCTTACGCGCCTAGACCGTTACCGAAGTAGCGCTACCACGTATCGACGCACGGCCGCTTCTTGCCGGTACGCGGCGGTGGCGGCGGCGAGCTCTCAAGCCCGCCACGATCCAGCGGCGCGACTCCGCCGGATCGATCACGTCGTCGATCTCGAAATGCGACGCCATGCTCACGCCTTGCCGCGTTCGTACATGCGTGCGACCATCTCGTCGTAGCGTCTTCGTGCGCTCCGCCGGATCGTCGATCGCCTCGAGTTCCTTGCGGTAGCCGAGCTTGACCGCGCCTTCGAGCCCCATGCCGCCGAACTCGCCGGTCGGCCACGACACGGTGAAGAACGGCGCCTTGAAGCTGCCGCCCGCCATCGCCTGCGCACCGAGCCCGTAGCCCTTGCGCAGCACGATGGTGAAGAACGGCACGCTGAGGTTGGCGCCGGTGACGAACATGCGCGACGCAGTGCCGCACCAGCGCGGTCTTCTCGATCTCGGGCCCGACCATGAAGCCGGGCGTGTCGCACAGGAACAGCATCGGGATGTCGAACGCGTCGCAGAGCTGCATGAAGCGCGCGGCCTTGTCGGCGCCGTCGGACTGTCGATGGCGCCGGCGAGATGCGTCGGGTTGTTGGCGATGATGCCGAGCGGCCGGCCCTCGATGCGGGCGAGCGCCGTGACCATGCCGAGGCCGAAGCCGCGGCGGATTTCCAGCACCGAGCCGGCGTCGGCCAGCGTGTCGATCACCTTGCGCACGTCGTAGACGCGCAGGCGGTTCTCCGGGATGACGCGGCGCAGCAGGCGCTGGTCGGCGCACGTCCAGTCCTGCACCGCGCCCTGGAAGTAGCGCGAGATACTGCTTCGCGACCGCGACCGCTTCGGCTTCGTCCTCGACCGCGATGTCGACCACGCCGTTCGGCGATCTGCACGTCATCGGGCCGACCTCCTCGGGGCGGAACACGCCGAGCCCGCCGCCTTCGATCATCGCCGGCCCGCCCATGCCGATGTTGGAGTCTTCGGTGGCGATGATGACGTCGCAGCAGCCGAGCAGCGCGGCGTTGCCGGCGAAGCAGCGGCCCGACGTGATGCCGACCAGCGGCACGAGTCCCGACAAGCGCGCCGAAGTAGTGGAACGCCATCAGTCGAGGCCGGCGACGCCGAGCCCGTCGGTGTCGCCCGGCCGGCCGCCGCCGCCTTCGGTGAAGAACACCACCGGCAGGCGCGAGTGCTCGGCGATCTCGAACAGCCGGTCCTTCTTGCGATGGTTCTGCGCGCCCTGGGTGCCGGCGAGCACCGTGTAGTCGTAGGACAGCACGGCGCAGCGCGCACGCGCTTCGTCGAACAGCTCGCCGTTGACGGTGCCGATGCCGGCGACCATGCCGTCGGCCGGGGTCTTCTCGATGAGGTCCTCGAATCGTGCGGCGGCGGCGCTGGGCGGCGATCGACGAGCGGGCCGTACTCGACGAACGAGCCGGCGTCGACCAGATCGTCGATGTTCTCGCGCGCCGTGCGCTGGCCGGTCTTGCGCCGGCGCGCGACGGCATCGGGCCGGTTCTCGTCGAGGCCGATGGCATGGCGCTCGAGCACTCGGCCAGGTCGGGCCGGATCGAGGTCGAGATCGACGTCGCGCGGCGCCTCGTCGCGATCGCCGCTCGTCGTCGGCCGCGCTCGAGCAGACCAGCAGGCGTGCCCTCGAACACCGCGTCGCCCGCCGACACGCGCCAACGACTGCACGATGCCGCTGGCCGGGGCCGTGATCACGTGCTCCATCTTCATCGCTTCCATGACGAGCAGCTGCTGGCCCTTCGCGGACGGCTGGCACCGACGTCGACGTCGATCGCGATGATCGGTGCCCTGCAACGGCGCGCGGCAGCGGCGACAGCTGCCGTCGGGCACGGCGGTCGTCTGCGACCGGCGCTCGCCGCGCAGCGGTTCGGCCTGGCCGTGCGTGAGCACCGCGAGCGGATCGTCGGTTGTCGACGCGCGCGCCGGCCAGATCCCGTGGCCGCGACTGTCGGCCGCCGGGCGAATGCAGCTCGCGGTCGGCTGCAGCGCCGCCGCGCGAGCGCGGCGACGTGGTCTTCGACGAAGCGCGTGTGAGACCGGTTCGGCGACGACGTCTCGGGTGCGCGAGCAGCGCGCGCAGGAACCCGATGTTGGTCGCGACGCCCTCGATCGCGGAACTCGCCGAGCGCGCGGCGCGCCCGAGCGAGCACGTCGGCGAGCTCGCTGGACGGGCTGTGCACGATGACCTTGGCGAGCAGCGAATCGAAGTTCGGCGCTGGTGCGTGTAGCCGGCATAGCCGAACGTATCGACGCGCACGCCGGGTCCGGTCGGCGGCTCGAACGCGGCAAGCGTGCCGCCGGCGGGCCGCGCGCTCGCCGTCTTCGTTCATCGTCTCCATGTTCACGCGCACCTGCAGCGCGTAGCCGCGCGGCTGCGGCACGGCGTCGCGCGTCAGAGCCGAGTTCGGCAAGCGTTGCGCCGCCGGCGATGCGAGCTGCGTCTTGCACGAGATCGACGCCGGTGACCTCCTCGGTGACGGTGTGCTCGACCTGCAGCCGCGGATTGGCCTCGATGAACACGATGCGCGGCGCGCGCCGGTCGGCGCCGTCGACCAGGAACTCGAAGGTGCCGAGGCTGCGGTAGTGCGCCGCGGCGGCGATGCGCAGCGCGGCGTCGATGAGCGCGCGCGCGCAGCGCCGGCGTCAGCGACGGGCTGGGCGCCACCTCGATCGAGCTTCTGGTGACGCCGCTGCAGCGTGCATTCGCGCTCCCACAGATGGCTGACCGCGCCGTGCCGTCGCCGATGATCTGCACTTCGATGTGGCGCGCGTCGGTCGAGCAGTCGCTCGACATAGAGCCGCGCGTTGCCGAACGCGGCCTGCGCCTCGGAGGCAGCAGCGCTTGAAGGCGTCTTCGACCTCGGTCGCGGCGCGTGACCACGCGCATGCCGCGTCCGCCGCCGCCGGCGACCGCCTTGATGATCATCGCGCCGCCGGCGGCAGGATGCGAGAAAGGCGCGCGCGGCGTCGACGTCGATCGCGGCGGCGGTTCCGAGCGGACCGCCACGCCGCACTTCGCTCGCGAAGTCGCGCGCGCGCAGCTTGTCGCCGAACAGTTCGAGCGTGGTCGGCGTCGGGCCCGACGAACACGATGCCGGCCTCCGCGAGCGCTGCCGCGAAGCGCGGATTTTCGGCGAGGAAGCCATAGCCCGGATGCAGCGCGTCGCAGTCGTTGCGCGCGCGCCGCGGCGATCACCGCGTCGATGTCGAGATAGGCCGCACGCCGCGCCCCGCGAGTGCGTGCGCCGCGTCGGCGCGCGCGACGTGCAGCGATCGCGCGTCGTCCGCCGCGTAGATGGCGACGGTCGCGATGTCGAGTTCGTCGGCGGCGCGGATGATGCGGATGGCGATTTCGCCGCGATTGGCGACGAGAATGCGGCGTATGCCCATGGTTTTGAGACTCGGTGATACGATTTAGCGCCCGGAATATACAGGAATGGTCCGGGCGGCCTCAGGCGCGCGTCGGCCGTGATGTTACGTCATGCCCGCGCCGCGCGTTCGCGGTTACGATCACGCCCATGAATCGCAGATGCCCGATCGATCCACGATTGCTTGCTGGCGTTCTGCTGCTCGTGCTGGCCGGTTGTGCGTCGCACGGACCCGCGCCGTCGCACGTACGCGCTGCGGGCAGCCGCCGTGGCGAAGACATGGTCGGCGTTAAGTACCGCTACGGCGGCGCGTCGCCGAAAGGGATTCGATTGCAGCGGACTTGCGTATTACGCCTATCAGCACGCCGGCCTGACGATTCCGCGCAGCTCCACCGCGCAGATGCGCGCCGCCCGAAGCCGATCGAACTGAAGCCGCCGTCAGCCGGGCGATCTGCTGTTTTTCGACACGTGCTGGAACCGCCGCCACGTCGGCGATCTATCTCGGCGGACGGCGCTTCGTGCACGCGCCGTCGAAGGGCAAGAACCGTGTCGATCGAATCACTCGACGACGGTTATTTCTGCCAAGCGTTTGAACGGTGTCGGCCGGTTCGACTGAGACAGGTTCGACTGAATCAGCGCGCTTCGCCGGCCACCATCCACGAGTAGGCGTCTTCGAGCACAGGTTTATCGGCGCGGCCGTCTTCGCCCACCATCACCACGCCTGGATCGCAGTAACGCAGATACAGCGCAACGCGTGTGGCGGCGGTGCGGTTCGGCAGCGAACGGTGCAGCAGCAATCCGCCGAACAACACCGCATCGCCGGCGCGCATCGGCAACGCGACGCCGGATTCCTCGACGGCGACACCGCGCAACGCACCGACGCCGTCGTGCGGCAGCAGACCGCGTCGTTCCGAGTGCGGCAGCACCCAGAGGCAACCGTTGTCGAGCGTGCAGTCGTCGAGCGCGATCCACACCGTGAGATCGAGCGGCGGTTCGAGCCGGCCGTAGCCGCTGTCCTGATGCCACGGCACGTCTGTACGCGCCTTCGGCATCGGGATGTTTGATGATGTATTGCTGGTGCGTGAAGCACACGTTAGGCCCCAGCAGTTCGGTTGCGAGAGCCACTTGTGGACCACGCGTGACGAAATCGCGCAACAGCGCCGAGCGATGCACGAGCTGCGTGTCGACAACGAGCCCACGCTGGCGCGACGCGAAGCGGAACGCTTCATCGCGCAACTCGCGCACGTGTTGGGATCGATCATCCGTTCGACGACGAGATAACCTTCTGCGGCGTAACGTGCGCGATCGAGCATCGTGGTTGCGGGCCACTCAGTTCAAGACGGTGTAGCCGCGATTGCGCAGGCAATTCGCCACCACCTGATGGCGTTCGCCGGCGGTTTGTTCGACGCCGCGCGCGCCGCCCGTAACCGCGCCGGCGCCGGCGCCGCGTGCAGCGCCTTCAGGGCCGCCGAAGATTGCGCCGATTGCACCGCCGACCACGGCGCCGCCGGCCGCATTGCCGCCGACCTTACCGGTGGTATCCACCTGCGTTGCGTAGGCCTGGCATTCATTCAGGTCCTTTGATATCGGCCGGGTTCACACCCTTCATGTCGACGATGACATTGCCGCCGGGGACCGTGTGGATTTGACAGCCGACCAGGGCAAGCGCGAGAAAACAGACCGGCAAGAATCTTCGACATGGCGTCTCCGGGATATGGCGCGACGCTACTGTAACGGATGAGTGCCCGCGGGGTTGACGGCACCGGGCTTGAATTCACCTTCGTTGTGGAACGACACCGAACGGCCGAACCGCCCGGAATGCTGTCCACGTAGATGTCGCCTTCGAGCACGTACCTGAACGACTGCGTGCCCGAGAGCCGATCGAGCTGTTTCGCGAGATCGAACAGCGACGTCGTCGCGACGATGCTCGTGGTCGTTTCGCCGAGCCGCGGAACGGTGAACGCCGCATCGCTGACGCCGCGCGCAAGCCGCGCACCGTTCACGTCGAGACGGACCTGCATGCCGTGCGCTTCGATCGCCTGATCGTTCGGATTCTGAATGCGCAGGTCCACACGGATGCGTTGTTCCAGCGCAGAGCCTTCGGCGGGCTGGAGGCCGATCACGAAGACGTCGACCGGTTTGTACTGAACGCAGCCGCCCAGCAGCAATGCAAGAACGATCGAGACGGCATGCGCAACATGGGCAAGGCCTTGCGATGGTCGAAGAGGCGGGGCTAGTGTACCCGCTCAAACCAGATTCGAAGGGGAGAGCGTCATGCTGAATCTGTCGATACCCGAACACATCGAACCGCTGCGCAACAAAGTCCTCAAGTTCATCGAGGAGCGCGTCTATCCGGTCGAGAAGGAACTGTTCGAAACCGATCGCGACGGTCGTCGCGGCACGATGCAGCAGCTGATGAAGGAGGCCAAGGCGCAGGGTCTGTGGGCGCTGGGCCATCCCGGAGAGATCGGCGGCGGCGGGTTGCCGTTCATGGACTACGTGTTCGTCAACGAGGTGGTCGGGCCGTTCGGCCGCGGCGAGGTCGCGCTCGGCACCCACTCGCTGCAGGACTCGATCATGTTGCACCGCTACGCGAGCGACGAGTGGCGCGACAGGTACCTCAAGCCGCTGGTCGCGGGCGAGGTGTTGCCGAGCTTCGCCATGACCGAGCCGGAGCGTGGCGTAGTCGGATCCGACCCAGCTGCAGACGCGCGCCGTGCTGACGGCGACGAATGGGTGATCAACGGCCGCAAGTGGTTCACCACGGGCGCGGCGCGGCCGCCTACACGACGGTGATGTGCCGCACCGAGGACCGGCGTGCCCGACCACGCCGCGTTCAGTCATGATCGTCGTGCCCACGGACACGCCCGGCTACAAGATCGTCCGCGAGTGCCGGTGATGGGCATACGACGGCCACTACGAGGTGGTCTACGACGACGTCCGCGTCCCCAGAGCCAACCTGTTGGGGCCGCGCGGCCAGGGGTTCATGATCGCGCAGGAGCGGCTCGGCCCGGGCCGGATCTTCCACTGCATGCGCTGGCTGGGCCAGGCGCAGCGCGCCTTCGATCTGATGTGCGAGCGCGCGAACTGCGCGCGTGGCGTTCGGCGAGACGCTGGGTGAGCAGCAGCAGATTCAGAAGCCCATCTTCGAGTCCGCCGCGGAGATCCAGGCGTGCCGGCTGCTGACGCTGCACGCGGCGCAGAAGATCGATCGGGGCGAGCAGGCGCGCGTCGAGATCGGCGCTCATCAAGGTGGTGGGCGCGTCGATGCTGCACAACGTCATCGACCGGGCGATCCAGGTCTACGGCGCCAAAGGCGTCACCGACGACACGCCGCTCGAGCGTCATGTACCGGCACGCGCGTTTCGCGCGCATCTACGACGGCGCCGACGAGGTGCACGTGCAACGAACCGTCGCAGCGCATCCTGAAGTTCTACGGCGGCAACGGAACGTTCGATTTCGGGTTGCGATGAGCGTGCATCAAAGAAGCGGAACTTCGAGATGATCGAAGGTGCGTGTCACTGCGGCGCGGTGAAATGGCAGTTCAGTGCCGTTCCGGAAGGTGCCACTGCATGCAACTGCACGATCTGTCGCCGTTACGGCGCGCTGTGGATCTACGACTACGAGAATGAAGGCGTGCGCGTTTCGGGCCCGACCAAGTTCTACACGCGCGGGAAGGTGATCGAATTCCACTTCTGTCCGAATTGCGGTTGCGTAACACACTGGCGATCGCAGATCGACGAGCCGGGGAAGCGTCGTCGTTTGGCGGTGAACGTGCGCTTGTCCGAACCCGAGGCGGTGGCGCACCTTCCGATCGATCACTTCGAGGGACTCAACCGCTTCGAAGACCTGCCGCGCGACGGCAAGTGCGTGGCCGACTACTGGTTCTAACGGCGATCAGCCGTCACCCAACCGTTTGATGTGCCGTTGAGAAGACGCGCCTGCGACCCCTCGTCGACTGATCTGTAGCGCGAGTAGCGGCAGAATGTCGGTCTTGTTGATCTGAGATCTAAGGGACGCGCCGTCGTTCACGCGGTGTGACGCACTGAAAGCGGGCGTTGCGATAGTGAGAAGCCGCTGACGTCGATCGAAAAACCACGCGCAAGCGGGCACGACTTCACCCGGTCTCCACCAGGCACCGGCCGTCGTGCCGTCGGGCGTGTCCGTATAGTGATGTCGCATTGCAGGGTCTCCTGAAGCCGGGACCGAGCATATCGGGGGGACCCCTGGACACTCCGTCAGCCCGTCGTACGCCACTTGTAAAACACTGCTACACATCTCACTTTGAAACGCACGGCGTCTGCGGGCGGCGCAGTAGGCCGAGTCCTACGTACACACCGTTGATTCGGAGGTATGGTTGGCCACTGTTCACAGTGGTTACGTCACAGTGGTTACGATGAACCAGAACGGACCTCAGACAACAGCCAATGCGATCTCGCTGCAATTCTACGAGGCAGTCGCTCCGCTGGTGAACGAACTCGGCCGCGCGATGGCCGTGGCTCTGGATCAGGGTCACGCGGCCCTGTTGGTGGTCACGGACGCAACACGACAGATCCTCGAAGCTCAGCTGTTCAAACGCGGCATCGACGTGGAGGCTGCGAGGCGCCGGGGACAGTACGTGTTCCTCGACGGCCTACGCACGCTCGAGAAGTGTGTGGCCGACGGACACCCCGATCCGTCCCGCTTCGAGGAGATCGTCGGACGACCCATCGAACGGCTGGTGCGCGAATACCCGGGCGTGTGGATGTACGGCGAACTGGCCGCCATCCTGTGGACGAACGGTCACCCGCATGGCGCCATCGAGACGGACAGGCTCTGGGCCGCATTTGCCGAAGAGCAGCCGGTGGTGCTGTGCGCGGCTTTTCCGGTGGAAGCGATGTCGTGGCCCATCGTGGTCGATGCGTTGAAACAGTCGGTTGCCGACCAGATCCGCGCGATGGCGAACGGCAGTCCTATCGCGCTCGCCGTGCATCACGGGCCGACGCAAGACTGACCTTCGACGCTTGCGGTGCGACTAATGCGTGGCGGGCGGCACCAGCGGAATCGAACGTGCAACCGTGAATGCCTGCATTGCATCGAGCTTCTGTTCGGTCTGCATCGCACGCGCAACGAGCGCGGCCGGTAACACCTTCTCGAACTTCTTCAGATATTCCTCCTTCAGTTCGAGCTTGCGCTTGTCGATGTCGAGATAAGTGCGCGTGAGTTCCTTGGCAGCGTCATCGGTCATCTCGTCGTACTCGCGCGAGTATTTCTTGATGAGTTCACCGAGGCGTACGTTCTGTTGCGTGACTTCTTCGCGGTATTTCAGATACACCGGCCAGAAGGCGTTGCCCTGGCTTTCGGTCAACGGCAGGTTTGCAGCGACCGTGGCCTGTCGGCTTTGTTCGGTGAGATTCCGCGCGATCTGCACGTCGCGTTCGTAAGCGCCGTCGCTTGGCGGAAGTGGCGCTTCTTCGGCAAAGGCGAGCGATGCCCACGTGATCAACGCCAGTCCGAGTGCGGTAGAGATACGGGTCATGTTGTTGTCCTAGCTCGAAAGTCCGGCGATGCTAGTCCGGCGCGCGGTCGTGCTCAACTGAATCGATGCGACGGCTAGTCGCGCGGCCGGATGCTGACGGCCAGCACGCCGATCAGCACGAGACCGACGCCACCCAGTTGCAGCGGCGTCATCGCTTCTTCGAGACCCACCCAGCCGAGTGCGATCGTCGACACCGGGCCCAACGCGCCGACGATGGCGACGGTGTTTGCCCCGACCCGTCGCAGCGCTTCCGCCGTGAGAAACACCGGTATCACGGTGCTGACAACCGCCATGGTGGCGGCATAACCGAGCACCGGCATCGGCGCATTCAGCGCTTCCACCGGACGCAGCACGAAGAACTGCAGCAGACACGCAGCTGTGGCGGCGATCATCGCGTACGCGCTGAAGCGCATCGATCCAACTCGCGCGATCACCTGACTGCCGGCTACGAGATACACCGCGTAGCAAAGCGAACTCGCCATCGCGAGCGCTGCGCCGAACAACACGTCGCGATTGCCGTCGAAACTGTGCAGCAGCACCAGCGCGAGGCCGGCGTACGTCAGCGCCAGCGCAATCAGCTCACGAGCGGTGATGGGTCGCGAGAGGAATAGCGCCGACAACAGCACGACGATGGTCGGATACAGGAACAACACCAGCCGACCGAGTCCCGCACTGATGTACTGCAGCGCGAGAAAGTCGAGAAAACTCGCGGCGTAGTAGCTCAGCAAGCCGAGCGTCACTACATACACCATGTCGCGCGACGAAATCGGGCTGACGGCGCCGTTGCGGCGCGTCCAGATCGCCACGCCGGCGAAGAACGGCGCGGCGAACGCCATGCGCAGCGCGAGCAACGTAATCGGATCCTGCGACCACGCGTATGCGAGCTTGATCAGGATCGGCCGCAGCGAAAAACACAACACACCGCCGATGGCCAGCAGCAGGCCGATGGTCCAGTAGTTGCGCGAGTCGTTCACGGCCGAGTCGCGCGGCGGCGACTGCGCCGAGGATGGCACGCCTGAGAAATGAACATGCAGCTTTACGGAGTCGTTGGGCAGTCGAGCGTAACACCGGCATTGCGCAGTCGCATCACGAGAACGTCGCCGAGCGCAGTAGCGGGTGTCAGAAATCCTGCGCGGATGCTTCCGCCGGGCAACTCGTCCGGTTGTGTTGCGAGTGCAATGGCACTCTCGCACGCAAACATGACGGTAGCGCGATTGCCGGGATCGCCTTTTCCCGCGATACGCGCCCACGCCTTGGTGCCGTCGTCGGCAATGCCGACCAGGCGGCATTCGTAGAAACCGTTGTCCATGGTTTCTTCCGAAGGGCCGTCGCCGGGCGCAGGTGCAATTGCTTCTACGAATCGGCCCACGCCAGGCAGGCGCATGACCGATTGAAAGAACCCCATGCCGAATGCCGCCAGCGCCGCGCCCGCATAACCGGCAGATGCACCGAGATCCCAGAACTCCTCGTAGCGGAAGTTGTCGCCGTAGGGGCGTTGCCACTGGCTCGACAGCGCGTGACTGCGCCGCACCACCCGCGTGTTGATCGGCGCCATGAAGAACGGCGCCACCCAACGTCCGAGGTCGGGATCGAACTGCGGAACGACGGGGTCTCGGTTCAACGTTGCAGCGTCCGAACGGCGATGCTCGTCGGGATTCAGCAACAGCGGATCGTCGAACACGTTGCGGTCGCCCGAAGCCAGCATGTTCGTCATCGATGCGATGGTGCCGCCGTTCACGCCGCCCTGCGCGCGCTGGAACGCGCGCACGTTGCGCGTCGTCTTGCCCTGACTCTTGAAGTGTTCGACGAGCAGGTGAGCGCCGAGATCCGACGGCACCGAGTCGAAACCGCAGAACGGTACGATTTTCGCCCCGCTCGTTCATCGCTCGCGATTCATAGCGGTCGATCATGCGGCGCACCCAGGGTGTTTCGCCGGTGATGTCGGCGTAATGCACGCCACGCGTCGCACAACTGCGCACGAGTTCCTCGCCGTAACGCGCGAACGGCCCGGCGGTGGTCAGCACGACGCGCGTCTTCGAAACCAATGCGTCGATCGCACGGGTGTCGTCGGCGTCTGCAACGAGCACGTCGGGTGCGCTGTGCAGATGCGAGCGCAAACGATCGAGCTTGTCCGCGTTGCGCCCCGCGATGGCCCATCGCAACTGGTTGCCGACGCGCTCGTCGAAATACTCGGCCGTTTGCGACCCTGTAAATCCGGTGGCGCCGTAGAGCACTACGTCGTAGCGAGCAGAATCGTTCATGAGGCCGCGCCGCGCTTCAGCGCTGCTTCATACAAAGGCATCACGGTGGGCAACATCGACTGGATCGTCTGCACCCGATTCGCTTCGGCCGGGTGCGTGCTCAGGAACTCGGGCGGTGCATTACCGCTGTTTGCCTGCATCATTTTCTTCCACAACGTGATGCCCGCGCGCGGGTCGTACCCAGCACGCGCAGCGAGTTCGAGCCCGATGAGATCGGCCTCGCTTTCATCCGTGCGGCTGAACTTCGTCGCAACGAGGGTCTGATAACCCTGCGCTGCGAGATCGGCGCCGGCACCGCCGACACCCAGGATTGCAGCGCCTACGCCGAGGCCGGTTTGTGCCGCGATCTGTTGCGACGCCTGTTCGCGCGAATGCTCGCGCAACGCGTGCGCAATCTCGTGACCCATCACGATCGCGATCTCGTTGTCGGTGAGATTGAGTTGAGTGATCAGTCCCGAGTAAAACATGATGCGGCCGCCCGGCATGCAGAACGCGTTCAGGTCTTTGCTCTCGATGACGTTCACCTGCCACGGCCAGTTCGCGGTGTCGGGCCGGAACACCTTCGTCTGCGGTTCGATGCGCGCGGCGATGGCGCGTACGCGCTTTGTCATCGCAGGATCCGGATTCAAATCGCCTTTGGCAGCGGCGTCGTTCGACAGCTTCGTGTAGGTCTGCGCCGCCATCTCGTCGAGTTGCTCCGACGAAATCAGCATCAGCTGCGAGCGGTTCACACCCACCGCGCCGCTCGACGTGGTCGTTTCGCAGCCGGCCAGCGCGCACGCGAGCAATCCAATGAACATTGCGCCGATCGAACGCAGGGTAGAAGTACCGATGCGGGTGGTGGAGTGCGTGAGCATGGTCGTTAGAAATCCTCGCCGTCGTGCCAGGTCAATGGTGCCAGATACACGCCGCCCTGGTACCAGCCGCAGTGACTGACATACCAACGTCCGTCGACATCGCGGATCACTTCCGACGCGTGGCCGTCGAAGCGTCCGACAAGATCGTTCGGCGTCCAGTGCAGCGGATCGAGGCTGCGGAACACTTCGGTGTCGGCGTAGTAGCCCGGTATGTAGTCGTGGCGCATCGACAGGAACAGGTAGTAGAACTCGCCGCGTTGCACGACGAACGGCGATTCGGTGGGGCCCGCGCCGGTTCCCTTCCTGGGATCGATGAATGCGAGGCCGCGTTCGCTCCACGATGCGAGATCGTTGCTGGTGCGGTATGCGACCACGTGGTTGCCGCCGCTCGCGGGCTCGGTGGCGGTGTAGTACATCACCCAGTGGCTGCCGACGCGTAACACCATCGGATCGCGCGCTTCGAAGCCGTCGATGAACAACGGGTTCTGCGGGTGGCGGGTCCAGCGCTGCATGTCGGCCGACGTGGCAAGGTGCATGCGGAAGTTGCCGTCGCGCTGCGGCGACCCGGCCGCGTAGAACATGTAGTAGAGGCCCTCGTGCGAGATCACGTGCGGCGCCCACAGCACCGTCTCCGTATGATCGGCGACGAGCGCGAACGGTTGCTTGCGCCACTGCGGGGTCGTCAGCGACGCAGCAACCGCGTGCGCGAGTTGCCTCTCTTCGTGCGCGTCGAACCAGGGGCGACCCTCGCGCTTCGCCGCGCCGCGGATGCGCGCAGCTCCTTGTGCAGCGTTGCCACTTCATCCGCGCTGATGGAACGATCGGCGTTGAAGAATTTCTCGAGCGGCGGAATGTCGATCTGCTCGTGTGTGATGCCGATCAGATGCCACAGGCCCGTGTGGTCACGTGCAATCGTGTGATCGTTGACGTACCACTTCTGCGGTTCGCCCTCACTTGGATCGTAGATCCGTTCGAAGCGTCCGACGGTGAATGGTTGATCGTGCATTCGTGTATGCGTTGTGTGATCGCGGCGGCGAGGGAGCCAAGGTTAAGGGGTGAATTCGGGCAACGTCCACGCTAGGCTGCCGATTCTTTCAGTCCGCGAGTTCTTACGTGGCCCGTCTCGATGCAGATGCGCTGAAGCGCGGTTGGTTCGATTTCCGCCGGAAGCGATTCTGGGCGTGGGTATTGCTCGCGTCGTACACGCTGTTCGGATTCGTCATCGCGCCGCTGATCGTGCGCAGCGTCATCGTGTCCGAAGTGCATTCGCTGCTTGGTCTCGATGCCACGCTCGAAGACGTAGACATCAATCCGTTCGCGCTCACCGTGCGGCTCGAGAAGTTCGAGCTGAAGGACGAGAAAAAAGCGCCGCTCATCGCGTTCGACGAAGTGGACGTGAACGCCCAACTGTCGAGCATCGTCAATCGGGCGTTGACGCTGAGCGAATTGCGGATCGTGCATCCGTTCGTGCGTGTGGAACGCGATGAAGAGAGTCGCATCAACCTCAAAGCGCTCGTCCCTCCGGAAGATCCGAACGCGAAGCCCGAGCCGGAATCGCCGCCGCCGCGTCTCATCATCGCACGCGCAGTCATCGACGGAGGTCGCATCGCCGTCGTCGATCGCGGCGGACGCCAGCCATACGAGACGGAACTCGGGCCACTCGACGTGCAGGTTGCGGACTTGAACACGTTACCAAACCGCGAAGGCAATCAACGCCTGGTGGTGCAGACGCGATTCGGCGGGCATCTCGAGTGGACCGGGAAGATGACGGTACGGCCGTTTACGGCATCGGGACACATTTCGCTGGTCGGGGAAAAGTTGCCTCGAATCTCTGCCTATCTGCCGGCTGACCTGATGCTCGCGATCGTGGATGGTTCGCTCGATGCCGCGTTCGATTACAACGTCGCGTTCAACGAAGGCAGAGGAACTGCCGAACTGGCGAACGTGGAAGTCGCGCTGAAGAGTCTCGGCATCGCGCGGCCCGACGACAACGGTGGCGCCTCCGTGCCGGCGCAGGATCTGCTGCGCCTCGGTGAGTTTGTTGTAGAGGGCGGGCGGTTCACGTGGCCGCAACGCGCCGTATCGGTGAAGCGAATCGCGCTCACGAAGCCGCAGGTCAATCTCAGCCGCGATGTGCAGCAGCGTTTCGTGTGGGAGACGTTGTGGAAGTCGAGCGCGCCCGCGACGTCGACCGCCGCGGTTGCGTCGGCACCTACTGTTGGCGAACCGGCAACGCCAGTCGGCGCGGGGCCAGCAACACCCGCTGCCGAGTCTGCGGCGCCCGCGGCCGTAACACCGGCCGATGCTGCGGCGCCACCATGGTCCGTAGACATCGCAAGAGTAGAGATCAATGAAGGCGGCGTGACGTTCGATGATCAGGGTGTGACACCCGCGGCGAACGTCGGCATCAGCGGGCTGGCGGTATCACTCGATTCGGTTTCGTTGGCCGACGGTGCCGTGATGCCGTTCAACATCGGTTTCAATGTCTCTGGCGGCGGTTCGGTCGCGATGGATGGGACGCTGACCGCGTTCCCCGCCGTACGTGTCGATGCGAAGGCAAAGATCGATGCGCTGGGTTTGCCGATCGTGAATCCGTATCTCAACGCCACGACCTATCTGCAGTTGAAGTCCGGCGCGCTCGGCATCGCAGGACATCTCGTATCGAACCCGGAGGAGTTGTTCGGCTTCGACGGCCAACTGCAGCTGGCCGACCTCGACGTGGGACGCGAAGGCGCCGGCGACCACTTTCTCGGCCTGAAACGCTTCGACCTGAACGGGCTGACTGTTTCGATGGCGCACCGACGCGTGGACATTGCGCGCGGCGAACTGGTCGGCGCGTTCGCACGCATCCACATCTCGAAGGATCGCGTGTTGAACCTGAGTCAGCTCACGCGGGCGGCACCGGAAGCGACGGCGCCTGAAACAGCCGCCGCAGCGCCGCCCGCGCAGGCTGCGGCGACAACCGAAGAAGCGCCGTGGGGATTCAAGCTTGCGCGATTGAAAGTCGTGGACGCGGATGTCGACTTCGCCGACGAGAGTCTGCCGATTCCGTTCAAACGTTCGATTTCGTCTTTGAGCGGCACCATCGGCACGTTCGACATCGCCAGCAAATCGCCGACGCAGGTCGCACTGGAAGGGCAGGTGGGCGAGTTCGGCCAACTGAAAGTCTCGGGGGCGTTGCGCGCGCTCGACCCGACTCAGAACACCGACATCACCGCGCAGTTCGTCAACGTAGAAATGCCCGGAGCAAGCCCGTACGTGATCCGTTTTGCCGGGCACAAAGTGGCCAGCGGCAAACTCGATTTGAAACTGCACTACGTGCTGCGTGACGGCATGTTGCAGGGCGACCACAAGATCGTGATGCGCGATTTCGAACTCGGCGAAAAGGTGCCGTATCCCGATGCGCTCGATCTGCCGTACGGCCTAGCAATTTCGCTGCTGAAAGATTCGAGCGGCAACATCGACATAGACCTGCCGGTAGAAGGAGACGTGAACGATCCGACGTTCCGTATCGGCGGGGTCATCATGAAAGCGCTCGCGAATCTGATCACTTCGATCGTTACGGCACCATTTCGCCTGCTCGGACGCTTGGTAGGTTTGGGCGATTCGGAGGACTTCGATCAGGTCTACTTCGATGCAGGCCGAGCCGACCTCGCGCCGCCCGAGCGCGAAAAACTGATGAAGATCGCCGAGGCGCTGGTGATGCGGCCGAATCTCAATCTGACGATCCACGGCGTAACGAATGCAGAGGCCGACGGCCGGGCGCTGCGTGATGCCGCACTGCGCGCGCGCCTCGATACGCGTGTTGGCGACGAGGATGCCGCGGGCCGTTTGAAAATCGTGCAGTCGATGGCGAAAGAGAGCATTCCGGGTATCGATCTGACCGCGCTGCGCGCGCAGTTCACGCTGCCGCCCGCGCCGGGTGCCGCGGCCGCGTTCGACCAAACCGCGTATCTGAACGCGCTGGTCGACAAGCTGGTCGACGCCGAGCCGCTGCCGCCCGACGCAGTGGATGTTCTGGCAACGCAACGCGCAGCGGCAGTGCGCGAAGGACTCACCGGTAACGCATCGCTCGATGCGGCGCGCATCGGCGATGGCGACATACAGGAAGTGGAACCCGCGAAAAACGGATCGTTGCCGATGAAGCTCGAGCTAACGGTGCACTAGAGGCGCGATATCACGGCCGGCGCGGCGGAAAATCGCTCATCGCTTGCGCTACCACACCGCCGATGTCGTTCGAACTCGCGCCCGGCGAAATCGAACCGGTCATCGTTCCCTGCCACACTTCCTTGTCCGCTTTTCGATCGACCACGGTGATCGTGATGCGCGATTCCTGAACCGTACGGCTGCCGCCGCCGGTGCCGACACCGACACCGCCGCCCACGTTGCCGCCCCAACTGCCCATTCCGACGCCGACGCTGAACGGGTTGGATTTCGTCTTCTCGTAAGGCGTCACGTCATAGGTGACGTAGAGGTCGGGCTCCGTTTCCACCTGTTGATAGCCCTTGCGACCCAGGTTCGTGTTGATCGAATCGCGGATGGATTCATCGAAACTGCGCTGCGCGATATCGGTGCTGACGAGATTGGTCGCGGGCGGCGGCCACCCGAACGTCTTCGACGCCGGAATGTTCGCCGACGGATCGATACGGGATTCCGGTTTGGCGGGCGCCGAGCCGGCGCATCCGCCCAGCAACGCCAGCACGCAGAGCAAAACGGGGACTACGATTCGCATACGCATGGAATTCCTCCCGATGAAACCTTTCTCGATGAAGCCCTTCTCGATGAAAACATGGCCGCATGCTACACCGCGCCGATCAGCGCGGCGTGGCGATGCCGTGGTACATGTAGGCGGCGAAGCGCGGACCTTGTTCGTAACCCTGCGCCATTGAGTCGACACTGAACCCGCTGGCGTCGAGCAGCTGGTCGGGTCGACGCGTGAGGTGACAGCCGCCGCCGATACGCTTCCAGACCGGTTCGAGGCCGCGTTGTACACGCGCCACGCCCGGATCCGGTGCAGCGCCGTGCTCGATGAATATCAGCCGACCGTCTTTCTTCAGCACGCGGCGCATTTCGTCGAGTGCGCGATAGACGTTCGGGATGGAACACAGTGTCCATGTGCACACGATCGAATCGAAACTCTCGGCGTCGGCCGGAATGGCTTCGCCCGACACGGTGAGCAACTCGACGAGCGCGCCGAGGTTTTTTGCGCGTTCATGCGCCAGCTCGGTCAGTTCCGTTGCGGGATCGAGCCCGGTAACCGATTCGGTCTCATCGCCGTAGAACTCGAGGTTGAGTCCGGAGCCGATGCCGATTTCCAGCACGCGACCCCTTGCCTGCGGCACGTACCGTTTGCGCAGCGCCATCATCTGCGGCATCGCGCACGCCGAGTTGATCAGCTTCGGCAGAACGTAGCGGCGATAGAGTCCCATCGTCATCATCTCCCTTCGGACGCAGTATTGCCCAATCAGGCGGGTGTGGCGGCCAATTCGTACGATCCGCTCGGACATACCGTTGCAGATCGTTTCGCCCGGCGCATACTGTACATATTAACTGTACAGATGTGTCGGCTATGCCGGACGTCAATGTAACGGAACTGCGTCAGAACCTGCCGGCCTATCTCGCGAAAGTCAGGGCGGGACAACACATACGCATTACCTCGCGCGGCAAGGTGATCGCGCAACTCTCCCCACCCGGGATAGATCCGGAGCCGGCCGAAATCGCTCGTGCGATGCTTCGAGACAGCGTTGTCCGCTATGAGCAACCGTCTGGAACCGACTTTTGCTGAACCCGATTGGGACGTAAACCAATGATCGTGCTGGATACACACGTGCTGGTTTGGTGGCTTGCTCAGCCTCGGAACTTGTCTGCAAAAGCGCGGCGCCTGGTAAAGGCGAGCGCCGCCAAGGCGGAGGTCGGTCGTCGTCGACGATCAGTCTCTTCGAAATCGCGACACTGGTACGACGGCGCCGATTGGTGCTGACCATGAGCTTCTCGTCCTGGGTCGCTGCAGTTCGATCGATGTCGGAGATCAATCTGCAGCCAGTGTCGCCCGAGATCGCTCTGGCAGCCGGCGACTTCGATGAACCATTCCCGGGTGATCCCGCCGATCGGTTGATCGCCGCTACGGCATTGGTGGCGGGGGCGAAGCTCGTGACGGCCGACGAGAAATTGCGCAGCGTGTCGATGATCGAAACAGTGTGGTGAGAGCGCGTTTGCTGCCGGCTGCGAATTCGATGTCCCAGGCAGATAGAATCCCGTCGTCTTCGGAATGGCGAGGGGTACTCATGCTGACGCGGCGTCGCGGTTACATGAACGTTCGGGTGGAGGCCGCGCCGGCGGCGAGCCAGCAGTTGGAGCAGGAAGGTTGGACCGTGGTGCGCGACGTGCTGAACGCCGCCGAGATCGCGGGACTTACCGCCGAAGTGGAAGCGTTGTACGCGAAGCTTCCGGCCGACGGCCGCAATCCGCACCGGCCCACCGAAGAAGACAACGACTTCCGCTACGAGATGCTCAATCGCAGCGCGTTGTGCCAGGAAGTCATCGGCAAGCGCGCGATTCTCGACGCGATCGAACCGCTGCTCGGCGAAGACTGCCACGTGATCGCGAACACGTGCTGGCGCAATCCGCCGCGCGAGGTGAACACGCACGGCGGCGGCGCGTGGCACATCGACGCGGGTCCGCACGTGCCGCGTCCGCCGGGCATTCCCTGGGACGACCGCATTCCGTATCCGATTTTTGCGATCGGCGCGCACATCTATCTGAAGGACTGTCCGCTCGAATGCGGGCCTACCGGTGTGATTCCGCGCAGCCACAAATCCGGCCAGCGGCCGCCGGACGACCGCGTCTGGGACGTGGAACTCACATGTGAAGGACGCGGTGTGTTGCCGCTGCTTGCGAAGGCCGGCGACGTGGCGATGTTCGTGTCGGACGTGTGGCATCGTCGGTTGCCGCCGCTACCGGGTGACAGCGGCCGGTTGTTCCTGCAGGCGCACTACGGACGGCGCGACATCGCGCAGCGCATCCGCACCACGAGCAAGGTGAATCATCTCTCGGCGGAAGCGCGCAAACGGGCCAAAACGTCGCGCCAGCGCAGCCTCGTTGGGCTGCACCACAATTTCTTCTACGACGGCTGAACTTCCGCGCAGCCAACAGGTGGTCTCGCCGCCCGCATGACCGCAGCGTGATCGAGCAAGTACTAGAAATCGCCGGCGTAGCGCTTGCCGCGTTCGCGTCTACGAACATCGACAACCTTCTGCTGCTCACGGTCCTGCAGGGGCAGGCTCGCCAGAGCAAGTTCGCGGTGTTCTTCGGCTATGTCGGCGCCATCGTCGTGTTCGTTCTGGTCGGGTTGATTGCGACGCGTCTCGCGGACGCGCTGCCGGTCGACAAGATCGGCTATCTCGGCCTTGTGCCGATCGCGCTCGGCGTTTACCGGTTGGTCGCGTTGCGCCGATCGGCGGGTAGCGGTGACGCTGTCGCGCCTGCACAGGCGTTGGGCGCTCGGTGCGGTGGCGGCACTGACGCTTGCGAACGGGGAGCACCGTCGCAGTGCTGTTGCCGTTATTTGCCGAGACGCGAGGACGCGATGATATGGGTGCTCGCCGCGACGATCGTGGGCGCCGCGGTGCTGTGGTTCGCCCTCTCCCGCGCGATTGCGAAACAGGCCTGGGTGCAGCGCACGCTGCCGCGCGTCGAGCGTTGGCTCGTACCGACGCTCCTGATCGTGGTCGGCTTCTACATCCTGCTCAACACGTCCACGGACACCGCGAACGTGCCCGGCGTGTAATCGATTGGCCCTATCGCGAGGCGCCGCCGTTTCGTTATGGTGGGGCGGGCAGTGGAGGGGCAGCGATGATTGGACCCAAGGTGAGGTTGAGCTACGGCACGATCCGCGGCACGACGGTCAACAACATTCACTGCTTCAAGGGCATTCCATACGCGGCACCGCCAGTGGGTGATCTGCGTTGGCGTCCGCCGGCGCCGCCGATTCCATGGACCGGCGAGCGGGAGATGACCCAGTTCGGTCATTCGGCGATGCAGGGCAGCCTCGGCGCCCGTTAGAGAAATGGGCGAGATGATCGGCATTGCCGCCGGTCCCATCGACGAAAACTGTCTCACGCTGAATGTGTGGACCGGCCATGTCACCGACGAAGAGAGCCCGGTGATGGTGTGGATTCACGGCGGCGGCAACGTCGTCGGCTCTTCGGCGCAGCCGCGCTTCAACGGCGAGTACTTCGTGCAACGCGGCGGCATCGTGCTGGTCACCGTCAACTACCGGCTCGGCGCATTCGGGTTTCTGCATTCGCCGGAACTGGGCGCTACCGGCAACGAGGGACTGCTCGATCAGATCGCGGCGCTGCGCTGGGTGCGTAAAGAAATCCGCAAGTTCGGCGGCAATCCGAAAGACGTCACCGTGTTCGGCCAGAGCGCCGGTGGAATGGACATCACGCAGATGATGGGCATGGAGGCGGCGGCGGGGTGTTTCGATAGAGCGATTCCAATGAGCGGCGCGCTCACGCCGCAAATCCCTCGCGAAGAAGCGGCGGCGACGGCCGCGCGCTTCGCCGAGAAGTTCGGCGGCTACGAGGCGCTGCGTTCGGTGCCTGCGCAGCAGATCCTCGACCATCAGCAGGCATTGACGGCGGGCCAGCTCGGCGGCGGCGTGCGCTTCGGCCCGGTGCGCGATGGCGAGGTGATTCGCGAGGATGCGTCGGTTGCCATCGGCGCAGGTACGTTCACGAAGGGTATGCCGCTGTTGCTGGGCACTGCGCGCGACGAGTGGGGTTTGTGGACCGGCATGGATCCGGCGATGCGATCGCTCGACGAAGCGGGGCTCGAGAAACTGGCGCGGCGGCCGTTCGGCGATCGGGTGCGCGACGGCATTCAGGTATATCGCGATGCGCGCTTGCGTCGCGGCGTCGACGCCTCACCGGTCGCGTTATGGCGCGCGATCATGACCGATTCGATGTTCCGAATTCCGGCCATCCGTATGGCCGAACTGCACTCCCAGCACACGAAGGCCACGTGGATGTATCTGTTCGACTATGAGTCGCCTGCGCTCGACGGTCAGTTGGGCGCCTGTCACTCCATCGACGTGCCGTTCGTGTTCGGTACCACCGGCGTGGGTGAACTGGCGCGGTTCTGCGGCGACTCGCACCTGGTGCGCTGCCTGTCGGAGATCATCCACGACACGTACGTGGCATTCGGCAAGTACGGCAACCCGAGCAACATCATGTTCGACTGGCCCGAGTACGAACGGGTGCATCGCCGCACCATGCATCTCGACATGCGCTCGCGCGTAGAAGACGCGCCGATGGAAGATGAACGCGCCTTCTGGGATTCGTTGGCAACCGGCTGATGGCAATCATCGAGACGCAGTGCATTCTCGTCGGCGGCGGTCCGGCGGGGGTGATGGCTGCGTTGTTGCTGGCGCGCCGCGGTGTGGATGTGACGCTGCTGGAAATGCACAAGGACTTCGATCGCGATTTCCGCGGCGACACCGTGCACGCATCGACGCTCGACGTGCTCCACCAGATCGGCCTTGCCGAACCGCTGCACGCCTTGCCGCACTCGAAGATGCGCAGCATCACGCTGCACACGCCAAAGGGCGCATTGTCGCTGGTGAATTTCGGACGTCTGAAGACGCGCTACCCCTACGTGATGATCATGCCGCAGGCCGATTTTCTCGGCTTCCTCACGGAGCGGGCGGCTGAGTATCCGAACTTTCACCTGCGCATGAACGCGCAGGTGGTCGACGTGCTGCGCGACGGCGACCGCACGGTCGGTGTGCGCTTCATGCAGGACGGCGTTTCGCATGAACTGTGCGCGGCGCTTACGGTGGCGTGCGACGGGCGTTTCTCGCGCATGCGCAAGATTCTGGAACTCGACGCGCCGGCACAAGCGCCGCCGATGGACGTGGCGTGGTTGCGATTGCCGAGGCACGCAAACGATGGATACGAGGAGGGCGTGTTCTACATCGCCAACGGCCGCATGCTGGTGATGTTCAACCGACCCGATACATGGCAGATCGGCTACGTGCTGCCGAAGGGCGACTTCAGCGCGGTGAAAGCGCAAGGCATGGACGCATTCCGCAAATCGATCACCGACCTGGCACCGTGGCTCGGCGATCGGCCGTCCACGATCGAGCAGTGGCACGACGTGCATCTGCTGTCGGTGAAGTCCGATCGTCTGCAGCGTTGGCACTATCCGGGATTGATGTTGATCGGTGATGCCGCGCACGTGATGTCGCCGGTGTTCGGCGTGGGCATCAACTACGCCATCGCGGATGCGGTGGAACTCGTGAACGCCGCAGTCGATTCGCTGTTGCGGGGCGACGTGCCGGAGTCCGCGCTTGCGGAAGTGCAACGCCTGCGCGAGCGGCCGACGCGGATCATTCAACGCATGCAGGCGGCGGTGCAGGAACGCATCGTGAAGCGCGCGCTCGACGGCAAGGAATTCGACCTGCCGGCAATTGCAAAATTGATCCTGGGCACACCGGGGTTGCGCGATATCCCGGCGCGCGTCGTCGCCTCGGGAGTGTCGCCGGTGCGGCTCGCGGTGGTGTAGCGGGACATTCGAATTCGCCGCAAGAGCGGCGTATATTTCTCAATAAAATCAATTAGCAGTGCTGCGTTTTCTCGATTTTGTCGAGGGCGTTGTGCGCGACGGCTTGGGGACGATGGTAGTGGCTGCAGTGACGACCCTGAGTTAGTCCAGGGCGAGCTGGATCTGCTTCGGCAGGTCGCGCGGTTCGGCTCCGCCCACCCAGCGTTCGAACGCAACTTCGAAGATGTCCGTAGCGGAGAAGGCGATGACGTCGCGTCTGATATACGACATTGCTCAGCGCCGTCCCGCGCAAGTGCGCGTGTCTACGCCCAAGAACAAGCCGAGTGCGTCCTGGACCTTGCGTAACGAGCGCGCTGGCGGAGAGTTCATCGAAGACCCGGGCTGAGCGGTTCGCTCTTACGACGGCTACCTCGTCTTGCAGTCCGTCAACCGCCGTCCGCGGTTACCATAGCCCTAATCAATTTGTCGGAGCCCGCAAGTTGGCACGTTCCCGTGAAACCGTCATTCGCGAAGCCGATCTGATCGACAGCGTCGCTGATGCCCTGCAGTTCATTTCCTATTACCACCCTCTCGATTTCATCCGCGCGGTACACGAGGCGTACTCAACGAAGAGTCGCCCGCCGCGAAGGACGCGATCGCGCAGATCCTCGTGAATTCGCGCATGTGCGCCGAGGGGCATCGGCCGATCTGCCAGGATACGGGCATCGTCACCGTGTTCATGAAGGTGGGCATGAACGTGCACTTCGATTCGGATCGCTCGCTGCAGGAGATCGTCGACGACGGCGTGCGCCGCGCGTATCTGCATCCGGACAACGTGCTGCGCGCATCGATCGTGTCCGATCCCGCCGGTGCGCGTAAGAATACGAAGGACAACACCCCCGCGGTGCTGCACGTCGAACTCGTGCCCGGCAACACCGTGGACGTGCAGGTTGCCGCGAAGGGCGGCGGTTCGGAGAACAAGTCGAAGATGGCGGTGCTGAATCCGTCCGACTCGATCGTCGACTGGGTGGTGAAGACCGTGCCGACGATGGGCGCCGGCTGGTGTCCGCCCGGCATGCTCGGCATCGGCATCGGCGGCACCGCGGAAAAAGCGGCGGTGATGGCGAAAGAAGCGCTGATGGATCCGATCGACATTCACGATCTGAAGAAACGCGGTGCGACGAACCGCGTCGAGGAGTTGCGGCTGGAAATCTACGACGCGGTGAACAAACTCGGCATTGGGGCGCAAGGGCTTGGCGGACTCACGACCGTGGTTGACGTGAAGATCAAGGATTTCCCGACGCACGCCGCGTCGCTGCCCGTCTGCATGATTCCGAACTGCGCTGCGACGCGGCACGCGCACTTCGTGCTCGACGGTTCCGGTGCCTCGCTGCAGGAACAACCAGCCCTCGACGAATGGCCGAACATCGCGTGGGATGCGGGTCCGTCCGCGCGCCGCGTGAATCTTGACACCGTCACGCGCGAAGACGTGCTCGCGTGGCAACCGGGCGACACTGTGCTCTTGTCAGGGAAAATGCTCACGGGTCGTGATGCCGCGCACAAGCGCATTCAGGATCTGTTTGCGAAAGGGAGAGCCTGCCGCCGGGCGTGGATCTCAAGGGCAAGTTCATTTACTACGTCGGCCCGGTCGATCCGGTGCGCGACGAAGTGGTTGGGCCTGCGGGCCCGACCACTGCAACGCGCATGGACAAGTTCACCGACATGATCCTCGAGAAGACCGGGCTGCTCGGCATGATCGGGAAATCCGAACGCGGCCCCACCGGCATCGAAGCGATCAAGAAACACAAAGCGGTGTATCTGATGGCGGTAGGCGGGGCGGCGTACCTCGTGTCGAAAGCGATCACGAAATCGCGCGTCGTCGCGTTCGCGGATCTGGGGATGGAAGCGATCTACGAGTTCGAAGTGAAGGACATGCCGGTGACGGTGGCAGTAGATTCACGGGGCAACTCCGTGCACGAGAGCGGACCGGCAGAGTGGAAGGAGCGGATCGCGAGGGCGGTGAAGATGGTGGGGTGAGATGTGCTCCACGGCCTCCGCGAGAATGCGGATGCGGTGCATCAGGGTCGCGTTAGGCGCGCCTGAATTCGGCGACGAAATTCATCTCGATTATTCAGGGCTGCTGTGCCCGCGTCGATGGCGGATAGCCTCCGCGCGATCTCGCGCTCCCACGCCTTGTCGGTGTTTGCATCCTCTGGCGCATCGAGGCTCCGAACCAGGTCGCGCGCTAGCTCGGCGCGTTCGAGTTCGGAAAGCTGCAAGGCCTCCGAACGTACTCGATCAAGATTCGTGCTCATCGTTGCTCCGTGCAGAACCTGTTTCGATGCTGTGCGGCGTCGCCACGATCGGCTACCTCACGCCTGGAACGGCCGCATGATCCCCGGCGGCGGCGCGTCATCCGGCCGCTTATGTCCCCACACGCTGCCGGAGTCGTACGTTCTCACCACCCAGTCATCGTCGTTCACCAACAACCCACCCCAGCCGTATTCGATTTCGAAGCCCGAGGGGGAGCGCACATAGAACGAAGTCATTCGATCATTCGTGTGATGCCCAAGTCCCATCGCAAGCGGAAGCTTCTGTTCGATGCAGCGATCGAGCGCGATGCCGACGTCGTCGAGCGACTTCACTTCGAGCATCAGGTGATGCATGCCGACTAGACCGGGAATCGAGGCGAACGCGAGCGTGTGGTGGCGCGGATTGCAGTGGAAGAAACGCGCGCGAATGCTGTCGACGCGGTCGGACATCTTGAAGCCGAGCACGTCGA
The DNA here is from genome assembly GCA_963822125.1 of uncultured Gammaproteobacteria bacterium. Classification (GTDB taxonomy): domain Bacteria; phylum Pseudomonadota; class Gammaproteobacteria; order Pseudomonadales; family Azotimanducaceae; genus DATJGR01. The sequence goes on from CAWGGQ010000002.1 coordinate 351,809, forward strand.
TCAGAAACTGCTCGGCTCGTGCGGCGTCGGGCAGCATCAATACGACATGGCCAAGTCCGCCGGTGCCGGTGACGAAGCCCGACATAGGCCTGCCCGGTTTGAACGTGCCGGGCTGCATCGTGAGCCCCCAGCTGAGTTCGTGCCGGAAGCCGAACGGGTCGGTGAACCAGACCACCTCGGCCACTGCACGTTGCTTCGCGAGTTCCTCATCGCCGCGATGCACGGTGAAGCCGTTGCGCTCCACATGCCTAACGGCTTGCTCGAGGGGTGTCGGGCCGGCCACGGCCCAGCCGAGATACGCGAGATCGTTGCGCTCGCCTGGATGGATGTAGATGCGCGCCAGCGCGTCGTCGACGCGCAGCCTGACGGCACCGTCGGCACCGGGTTCGACGACTTCGGCGCCGAGGATCGACGTGGCGAAATCGGGCCAGGCCGCCGTATTCGGCGATGCGAAACCGACGTAGCTCAATGACTGAATCACAGCACCATCTCCAGATTGTCAGATTTCAACAGCGAACCGCCTACGTGACGGGCGATCGGATCGGGTACGAGAAACGCGTGGCCCAGCGCGCCTTGTATGTCCTGGAAGCGTTGTTGCAGCGGATGGTCTAGGAAAATAGAACGGCCGCTTGCGGAGCGCATCAGGTCGACGATCGCACCGCCGATCAGGTCGCAGCCGCGGTTCATGTTCCAGCGTATCTGCGCGCGTTGCGCCATGGTCACGGTCTCGCGCGCCTTCGCCATCTCGGTGAGCTCGATGGTGTCGGCGCGCATCTGCGTCCACGTCGTGTCGACATACCACAGCGCTTCGGCAAGGCGTCGCTGCGTGAGCGCGTCGTCGGCAGCACGCGTCGGACCGAGGCGACGCGTCAGGTTCTGGTCGATCCAGATGTCGATGAAGCCGCGCGCCGCGCCGACCACTGCGGTTGCGAGCGCCATGTTGAAGACCACCGACCAGGGCATCCGATACAACACGCCGTCGTTCTGTTCGCGGCCCGCGAGCGGTTGGTTGAACGCGTAGGCGAGGTGCGACTGAGTGCGGTGTGCCGGCACGAATGCGTTCTCTACCACGATGTCTTTGCTGCCGGTGCCGCGCAGGCCCGCAACGTGCCACGTGTCGTCGATGCGGTACTGGTCGGGAAACAGCAGGAACGAACGGAAGTCGGGCAGTGGTTTGCCGCCGATCTCGATTTTGCCGACGTTGGCACCGAGATTTACGCCGCGACAGTGGTCGCAGCCGGAGGAGAACGACCATCGCCCCGATACGCGATAACCGCCTTCCACGGCTTCTGCTTTGCCGGTGGGGTTGTACGACGACGAGTGCATCGTCGCCGGATCGTCGCCCCACATGTCGCGTTGTGCGCGGTCGTCAAAAAGCGCGAGTTGCCACGGATGCACACCGATGACGCCCGCCACCCAACCCGCCGACGGAGATGCGCGGGAAATTTCGAAGCCGGCGTCAATGAAGTCGATCATCGGCACTTCGCCGCCGCCCCAACGAGCGGGCTGGAGCGCACGGACAAAGCCGTTGTCTAGAAGGAGCTTCCAGGTGTCGTCGCTCAGCCGACGCAACCTGGCGTCTTCCGCCGACGTTGCGGCGAATGCCGGCGCGAGTTGTTTTGCGCGGTCGACCAGATTCACTTCACTCCCCCTATTCATGTAGTGATCGCTACAGTAAGCTAGGCGCACAGCCGAGGTCAACAGGCGAGAATGGGACGAGACATGGCGCGTGCAGTGAGACGCAAACGGGTGAACGGCGAGGAGTCGCGCGAGCGGATTCTGGAAGCGGCTGCCGAAGTGGCGAGCGATCGCGGTTACGAAGGCACCAGCATTTCGCTGGTCAGCGAACGTTCGGGGTTACCCGCGAGTTCGATCTACTGGCACTTCGAAGACAAGGACCATCTCATCGCGGCGGTGATCGAACGCAGCTTCGAGCGTTGGCTCGAGGGCATGGGTGCGTGGGTTCCGAAGACGAAAGGCGCGTCGCGCGATCAGCTTTTCATTGCGTCATTCGCGCAGACCGCGAAGGCATTGACCGATGCACCGGTTTTCCTGCGGCTCGGATTAATGCTCGGTCTCGAGCGACGATCGGAGGAACCGACCGCGCGCAACCTGTTCCTTCAGGTGCGCGAGCAGGCCTTCAACCGCTTGATCGCCTTGTACGCGCATCTGTTCGAGGGCGAACTGGACGATGCTGCGGTGAAGTCGCTCGCAACGCTTGCCATGGCCGGTACGGACGGCGTGTTCATCGCCCGTGAATTGAACCCTGAACGCGTCGACTTCGATGCGCAGTTCGAACTGCTCGGGGTGTCGCTGCTTGCCGCCGGCAAACATCTCGCTTCCCGTAGCGGTCGTTCCAGGAAGACGGCGGCTCGCTGACGCGACGTTCTCGCGTCAGCTGAGCGCACTCAACCGATTTGCCGGGTCTATTCCACGTCAGCGGCGCACGATGCTGCACGGCTCGAAAGGCCGATACCGCGACGCGCTTGCCGGATCGTGTTGCGATCGTGACCGTTCGTGCAGTAGCCGAGCGAAATGCCCGTCGCGGGATCGCCCCACGCCACCTGACCACCCGCGCCATCGTGACCGAACGCGAGCGGTGAGTTCGTGTGGCCGAACCCGCGCGCATTGCGGCGTTCGTCACCGGCCACTACCACACCGAGCGCACGGTTCACCGGCGTTCCCAACAGATCCGGGAAGGTGTTGCGCACCGTTCGCGCGGTAGCCAGCGTCTGCGTGCTCCAGATTTCCTTCCCGCCGAGCGCACGGCCGTTGAGCAGCCCCTGATAGAACAGCGCAAGCGTCGCGGCCGACATGATGCCGCCGCCGCCGGGCACCGGCGTCAGACGTGTCTCCGTCGAATTGAACGCGGTGAGCGCGTCTTCGGTCACTTCGGTGACCGGTGGCATCGGTATACCGAGCGCCGCGTAGTCTTTCTCGGTGAGCGGTTCACCCACATGCGTGACCGGTGCGATGCGATGGTGTTGCTCCACCGGACACGGCAGAAACAGTTCGGCGAGCCCCAACGGTTTCGATATCCGCTCGCGCACGAAATCGTGGAACGCGATGTCGCTGCGACGTTCGACGAGTTCTGCAATCACATACATGCTCGACGTCGGGTGGTATTCGAACCGTGATCCCACCGGCCAGTTCAACGTCCATTCCGAGAAGCGCTCCATACGGCGTTTGTGGTCGAACCATTCGGCAGTGCGAAACGGTGCGTGCGGAAATCCGGCGGTGTGCGTGAACAGCTGTTCGACGGTGATCTTGTCCTTACCGTTCGTGCCGAATTCCGGAACGATGTCGGCAACGCGCTCGTCCATCCTCAGCTTGCCGTCCTGCATCACCAGCCAACCGGCGGCTGACGTGATTGCTTTCGTCGAAGAGAACACGTTGAAGAGCGACTCGTCAGTTGCGTTTCCGAACGTCGCCAGTGCCGCGATCTTGCCGTGTCGCGCGATAGCGACCTGACAAGCCGGCAACAATCCGTCGTCCACTTCCTTGCGAGCGCGCATCAGCAGCGCGTCGAGTTTTTCCGAATCGATGCCGACGTCTTCAGGCGACGCAGCGACAAACTGTGAATCGATCATGGTGTTTACCCCTCGTGAAGATCTGCCCGGATTGTATGGGTTAGCGTTACGGCGTGGATATGCCGGTGACGGCCCAGCCGTAGCTCTGCACGCGCCAGCCGTTCGGCTGCTTCACCAGCACGAATGCCCAGCCGCCGGTCTCAACGAACTTCGTGCCGCGGAACGTGCCGTTCCATGTGGTTGGCAGTGCGAAGAACGCCAGGTCGCCGGTGCGGCTGTAATCCTGAACGGGGCCGAACGTGTGGTGCAGATCTGCGGTCGCTTCGCGATGCGCGCGCATACCGGCGGCCCAGCGATCCACCGCAGTGGCACCATCGAATCGATACGGTGCGAAGTTCTCGATGATGGTGACGTCGTGGTCGGCGAACACATTTGCGATGTCCGCATCGTCGAGCGTGGCGATGAAGCGCGCGACGCCCTCGGCCAGTGCGAGCATCTCGGCGTCCGGTTCGTCCGCTGCACGCGCGGCGGGCGTTATGATCGTTGCGCTCATTACGAGGCTCCAAATCAAAGTAAGGAAAGCCAATGCGAGGAATGTGTTCAGTGGCTTGTGCATGTGGCGAACATTGACACGCCGTTTGAGCGGGAGCCAGTCGTGAGCGGCGTTCTCGACACGCTTAAAGATAAGGCACGCATGCTGAAGCGGCAGGCGCTGACGGTGTATTTCGCGGCGCGCGATCCGCGTACGCCGCTGCTGGTGCGTTTGCTCGCGCTTGGCATCGCGGCGTATGCGTTCAGCCCGATCGATCTCATTCCGGATTTCATTCCCGTGCTCGGCTACCTCGACGATTTGATACTGATCCCGCTCGGCATCGCGCTGGTGGTGAAGCTTGTTCCGCATGAGGTGATGCAGTCGGCGCACGCGCAGGCTGCAGAAGCAGCGGAGCGGCCGACATCGCGCGCGGCTGCAGCGGTCATCGTGATCGTGTGGCTCGCGCTGACGTTATTGATCGTGCGGTGGACGATGCGCGCCTATGGCTAGCGAACTCGCGATCGGACTCGCGCGCGCCAACGAGCTGGCTGCGGTGCGCGCATTGATCATCGCGGGCCTCACGCAGCGATGGGGCAACTACCTGCACTCTGCGAATCCGGATCTCGAAGGGTTCGAATCCACGTACGCGAACGCGTCGATCATCGTGGCGAGACGCGAAGACGAGATCGTCGGCTGCGGCATCCTGATCGACGAGGCGCCGCAAGTGGCGCGTATCGTGCGGATGTCGGTAGTGAACACGCTTCAACGCACCGGCATCGGCGGTGGCGTGTTACGCGCGCTGCTCGAATGCGCTGTGCAACTCGATTACTCGCACGTCGTTCTCGAAACCTCGGCGCACTGGCACTCGGCCGTTGCCTTCTACACGCGGCACGGCTTCACCCCCGTCGAGCAACGCGACGGCGACCAGCACTTCCGTTTCGATCTCGAGCGAATTGGCAGATGATCGACCCGACGCGGCAGGAGGCAGTGTATTCGCGATGCCTATGCGCGATATTGTCCAGGCGTTGGGCGCTGGCTGACGATCTCAAGACACCGGGGAGAAACTTGAAATGCCGACCGTAGAAACCGCGAAAGGTCCTCTCGAAACCAAAAAGCTCGGGAAGGTGCTGATGCACGAGCACGTGTTCATCATCTCCACCGAGATCGCACAGAACTATCCCGAAGAGTGGGGCGACGAAGACAAACGCCTCGCCGATGCCGTGGTGCGGCTGAACGAACTGAAGCAGGCCGGCATCGACACGATTCTCGATCCCACCGCGCTCGGCCTCGGCCGCTACATACCGCGCATCAAGAGTGTGGCCGATCAGATCGGTCTGAACATCGTCGTCGCCACCGGCCTCTACACGTTCGACGTGCTGCCGCACTACTTCAACATGCGCGGCGAAGACTTCATGACGCAGATGTTCGTGCGCGATATCAAAGAAGGCATCACCGACACCGGCATCAAAGCGGGTGTCATCAAGTGCGCAACGGATGAACCGGGTGTAACACCGGCGGTCGAGCAGGTGCTGCGTTGTTGTGCGCGTGCGCATCGTGAAACCGGCGTGCCGATTACGACGCACACGCATGCGGCGACGAAGCGCGGCCTCGAGCAGCAGAAGATCTTCAAGGAGGAGGGTGTCGATTTGTCGCGCGTGGTCATCGGCCACTGCGGCGATTCGGAAGACGTCTCGTATCTCGAAGAGATCATGGCGAACGGCAGTTTCATCGGCATGGACCGTTTCGGCGTCGACGTGCTGCTGTCCACGGAGAAACGCGTCGCAACCGTTGCGAAGCTGTGCAAGCGCGGTTACGCCGACCGCATGGTGCTTAGCCACGACGCCGCGTGTTACCTCGACTGGATTCCCGGTGAGTTGCCGCCGCCGATGATGAGCCGCTGGAACTACCTGCACATCTCGAAGGACGTGCTGCCGATGTTGCGCGATGAAGGCGTGACCGACGAGCAGATCCACCAGATGCTGGTCGACAATCCGCGCCGTTACTTCGAACGCCAGGGGGCTTACTGAGCGAGGCTGGCACGGGCGCTCCCGCCAGTCACCGTCGAGACCCGACTCTCCGGCATTGAAATCTCGACAAGCGCCGGCCACTGCGGTGCGACGATCGACGCCACGAGAGAGCGGGTCGCACGAGTGTGATGCACCGCTGCCTCGCTTCGTGACCGACGAGTTCAACGACTACCTGCGTTGCGTTCTCCCGGAGTAGCGTTTTACCGTTCTGAAGTGTGATGGCCGCCGCCGCGAACCCTCGGTGGCATTTGCGTTGACGACGTGCCGCCGCGCGCGGGCGTCGCTCGAGAACTAAAGGATCGTGCTTGGCGCCTTGCTCGGTGCATTAGCGGACGGGGCATATCCTCGGGCGGAGGCGGCGTCGTCACCGGAATCCCAGTTACAGACGCGAGTTCCTGCGCCTGCTGTCTCATGTAGGCGCGCCAGGTTCTCCCGATACCCACCTCTTCGAGAGCCGCCTGATAGCGCGGATCGTCGATGACGGATCGCGGGTAGTGTGATTCGTCGCAGGGCACGAACACCCAAAAGAGTTGCAGGAACGTCGGTTCTATTCGCTGCAACGAACGAACGCCGCATTCGACGTCGGCGACCATGAAACAGATTTGCGTCTTCATGGCATTGGATTTCTGAGAATCCGCTAGGGTGGCGCGAAGCGCCACGCTATTGGCGGGCGTATCGCCGCGCAGTGCGAGCAATACGGACCTTGCTGCGGAACCCCAGGCAGGTGCGGTGCTGTCCAAGCGATCTACGTAGGCTTCGGCCTCCTGGAATCGACCCAGCTCCGCCAGGCTGCGTACGCTTCCGTAAAGCGCCACGGTGCTATCGGGCATCGCCTCCAGAAATTCCTTGTTCAGACGAACGTGCTCTTCGAAGTTGCCACGCGCCTCCGCCAGCGAGCCGTACCTCGACTTGATGTTCGTTTCGGCTTCGACGGAAATTCGCTGCGCCAGCGCACGCTCGACGTATCGCTGGCTCTCATCGATCAGCTTCGCTCCGAGAAGCAGGTCGGCGTAACCCGTCAAGGCGAGGGCATTGGTCGGGTTCTTGAGCAGCTCTGCGCGCCAATACTTCTCGGCATCGAAGGCACTGGAGATCGACGCGTAGCGAGCGGCTTGATCGATGGCCTCAAGCGGTACCCGATCAATCTGCGCGATGGTCGCCTCGCGGAGCAGTGCCAGCAGCTTTTTTCGTTGCAACTCGTTCGTTGCCGAATCGGGTGCGTCTTGGCCGAGTTGCGCGTATATCCATGCCAACGAGCCGTAGGCTTGACCGAATCGAGGATCCTCAGCGATCGATTGCCTGAGTTTCTCCTCGCCGCGCGCCAGTGATTCGGTCGTTGGGACCCGGAGGAACGTATTCGCCTCTCGCGCATACCTATATGCATCGACATTGGTCGTACCCCACTCACGCATCTGCGCCACCGTCTGCGTGTCGAGCAGCACTTCCAAGTCTTCTGCGGCGTGGGCGACCAGCGTGTTCAAGAGTGTCGAACGATCGGCTATAGGGGCATCGAACTGCTCGCGGTGCGTTGGGTCATCGGAATTGGCGGGAACGATCGACAGAGACGCTCGTAGCAGATCCGCGGTTTCTGCAAGCTCGATCTGCACCGCATAGTCGACATTCCAAGCACGCGCAACTTCGTCGGTTTCGCGGAACCAACCGGATCGATGGGTCGTGCTGACTTCGGCGCGACCGGTTGCCTTGAGTTGTCCGACGACCCTGTCACGGATCACATCGAGCGAGCGGCGCGCCGACGGTGTCGAGCGTGAATCACCGGGCAAGAGAACGGCAGACCGATCGCCAATTCTGATGACGAAACCGTCGACACTGCTTGCGCGAAATAGCGCGAATGCCGATACCAGAACAATTGCAGCCAGCAATCCGAGCGCGATACCGATCCTGCGCGAGTTCCACCGAACCTTTGCGATCTCGTTGACTGGCCCTTCCGCCTCGATGCCCGATTCATCCGCGTCGAGCGATCCGTTGGCTCCATTCTCCAGCCGATGGTTGCCATTGGCGGTTTCGAGCGGCTCGACCGCGGCGACCAATCGATAGCCGTGCTTGGGAACGGTCTCGATGTAGGCGGGTTCGCCGCCGCCGTTGCCGAAGGTATGGCGCAGCTCAGCGACGCATTTGTGTACGGCATTCGTCGAGGAGACGGCGCCACGCCAGAAGGCCGTCAGAAGCTCTTCGTGCGTGACGGTTTCGCCGGGATGGTCCGCGAGGTACCCGAGAACCTTCATGGACAACGGCGTGATTCTCGCCACCACCCCATCGCGAGTCAGCGTACGGCCCTTCGCGTCGGCGACCCACTCGCCGACCCGAAAGCTTCCGCGATTGGAAGTCCCGTTGACCCGGTCGACCACGCCGCACTCCCGCCCCCGATCTATTCAGTTAGACCGAAACGGGCTTCACAGGCAAGGCTCCGGGCATCAAATGACGGCCGAACCGGCGTCTTCTCTGCTGCAAAACCTCGTTTGAGAAGGTCGAGAAGGAATTCGGAAGAGATTTGGAAGAGCGGCCTCGGGTAGCACGTGCCAGCGTTGGTTCAGGGGCTACGTCGAGTAGCCGTGTCGCGAGTGGACGTGCAATGAGCAGCCCATGTGACGACTTGATTTCAATTACGACCACGGAGACTTCTCATGCACAGGCTATACAGCATCGTATTCCTGGTTCTGGCCGCGCTCGCCTCTGGCGGGCTTCAAGCAGCAAAACCTGGCGGCGGCACGCCCCCACCGTCAGGTAGCGCATGCGTGGGACAAGGCGGTGCCTTTCCGGCGATGGCATATGCACGAGGTGTCTTTTCGAAAACTGGAAGCTACGGCAGAACTCAGATCTTTGTCGCCAACAGCCTGGGTACCTGCGAGGTCATGGTCTACGACTCAGGCGACTACGATCGCTCCGCGATTTCCGGTCTGTCCTTCCACTACGAAGCGGGTTCGAGCACCGGCACACTTGCCTGGTCTCAGGTTCGTGACAATGGCGAGCGGTACGGGACAGGACGCCAGGTGATCAAGGTGGCGCAATTCCAGGTTGCCAGCGGCGCCGTATCGCTCCCCGTATCTGCAGCCACCGTCTATCGATCACCCGTCGATGGCTTGGCCATCTCCGATGTCGCGCTTTCCAAGGACGGGATGCGACTGGCCCTTTCGACGGAGCAGCCGACGAGCACGGCGGGCGTTTGGCTCTATAAGGTGCTCACGTGCAACACGCTGTCCTGCGTGCTCGAGGTCGATTTTGCATCGACGACCGACAAGGCCCTGGACCTCGCGCTTGGGCGGAACGCGGGTACTGGCGCCGAGCGAATTTACTTTCTGTACGCCCATCACGACCTTGCCATGATCGAGCGCAGCGGCGCCGGGTGGCTGTCGCCACAAGTGCTGGTGTCGAGCGGCAACTACACCGGCGAATCGAGCACGCAGCTGTACGAACCATCGGTGCTGTCGATGGCAGGCTCGGATGACCGGCTGTTGTTGACGAGCAGAGATGGCACCGGTGCGTGGCGCGTGGACCTTTACGATGTGGCGACGACGACCCTCACACGATCCGTTGGGCTCGGCTACGGCCCGAGTTGGACGTTGTCTCCATCGATCGACGAGAGTGCACCGAACGTCCTCACTGCAGACCTCCCGGGTTCGTCAACGTCCGTGGTTCGCGAGATCGATCTCGATAGCCACGCGGAAGTGTCACTCACTGTCAGCGGCTACGGTGTGGATTCGGCGTACTGAACTGAGTGCCGATCTATCTGTTGGCTTATGTAGTTCCCAACTGGGGAGGAGTGAGGCTGCGCGGTACGTGCTCGATCCCGCTACCTTGCTGGCAGCACCGAGGACAGAAACCCGCGGCGCATTGGTATCCCGCCCTGCTGGGCCGGTAACACCGCCCGCCGATCCCACCGGCGGGTTCAGCATGCGACGGTTGTTGGCCAAGCGAACGTTGTGGCAGTGGCGTTGTGAATGCGAAGCGGCAGAAGCGGCCAAACCGTCTAGCAACGGCGCCGACGATCTATTGCGTTTGACCAACCCGCGCCTGCTCCAGAAAAGCCGCGGCCGCGCGCACCGCATGAGCGCTTCGCGGCGAATGGAACATGTCGAAGGCGTGTTGCGCGCCGACCATCTCGAGATAGCCGACCGCGTGCGCGGGATCTGGCGCGCAGCACGCGCACGAACTCGCGCGCCTCTTCGACGAATACGAGCGTGTCGTGCGTGCCTTGAATCACGAGGAACGGCGGCGCCGATTCGCTGACGCGCGTGATCGGGCTCATCGCATCCCACAACGCCGGATTTTCATCCGGCGCGGATTTGAACACCTGCTTCGCTAGAAACGGCGTCATCGACGCCGAGCCGCGGATGCCTGCGCGGTCGAGCAGATCGTACACACCGTAGAACGGCACGGCGGCTACAACAGTGGTGTCGACGTGCTCGAAACCGGGCTGAAACAGAGGTTCGTTCGCGGACAACGCAGTGAGGGCCGCGAGATGTCCGCCCGCGGAGCCGCCGGTTACACACACGAATTCCGGGTCGCCGCCGTATTCGCCGATGTGCGCGCGAATCCACGCGAACGCGCGCTTCACGTCCACGATGTGATCCGGGAACGTGCCTTGCGGCGACAGGCGATAGTTGATGGCGACGCACACCCAGCCGTGTTCGGCCGCCATGTGGGTCATCAGCGGTAGCCCTTGATCCTTCTTGTCGCCCAGCACCCAGGCGCCGCCGTGAATCTGCAGCAGCACGGGGCGTTTGTCGCCGGGCTTGGCGATCTTCGGGCGCACCACGTCGAGCAGATTGCGCTGGCCTTTGTCGCCGGGCAGCGATTCGCCGTATGCAATGTCCTTGATGCGCTCGACTTTGCTGTTCGTGAAATCGAAAGCGCGTGGAAAACCGTGCAGCGAGGAAATGTCGTCGCGCGCGTTGAGTCCCAGAGGCACGAGCGCGTGTCTTACTTCCGCACCGCCGCGGACGCCGCGCAGATGCGCGCGAAAGAGCAGCGCGACACTCACGATGGAAAGCAGCAGCGCCGTGTCGCCCGTGCCCTTGTCGAGCGCGCCTGCCGCAATGAACACGACAGCGATCAGCACGTGCGCCGCAATGGCATGCAGCGCGAGTTCGCCGGTCAACCACGCGGACAGCCAGTACGGCGCCACGAAGGGGCCCAGTCGTCGCGCTCTCAGATTGGTGCTGAGCGCGAAGCCGAAGCCGAACACCGCGAGCACCAGATACAGCGTCGATGCGCTCATGTCGTTTCCTTCATACCTAGCCTTTCCTTCATGAGCCTGGTGCAACTCGATAGGCGCGCGTCGCGGCGTTTGCAAACAAGTCTGCTTTTTCCGCGGCCGACGCGTTCGCAGCGATGCGTTTGAACGCGTTCCACAACACCGGATACGACAACCAGTTTTTGTGTACCGGGAAGTTCGATTCGAACATGCATCGGTGCGCGCCGAAGTGTTCGATGCATGGCTCGATCCACGGTCGCCATGCGTCGGCCACGTCGTTGGAACTCGGCGGCAACGAACGCACTTTGTTTTCGCCGCCGAACTTGGCGGGTAATGCACCGAGCTTCACGTAGACGTTGTCACGCCGCGCAAGGTCGATCATCGCCGCGAGCCATTGCGAACGAACCTCGTCGAGGCGGTCGCGATACGGCCCGCCGAGAATCGGTGTGCCGGTGTGATTGAGTATGACGGTGAGATTCGGAAACGCGTCCGCAACGGCGGTCAGTTCGGCGATCTGCGGGTGATACAGCCAGCAGTCGAGCGACAACTGCATTCGTGCCAGAACGCCGATTGCGGCGCGCACCGCGGGTTCGGCGAGAAAGTGCGCGCGCGGTGCCGCTCGATGCAGCGATTCGGATTCGTCCCAGCACACCGACGCGCGTATGCCTCTGAAGCGTCCGCCGGATGCGAGGTTCAGCGATTCGAGCACGGGCTCCACCGCAGCGCCGAGCGTCAGATCGACGTTGCCCACGGCCGCGCGACAAACACCGGGCGAGCCGAACGCGCCGCTGTCGCTCATGGCCGCGATGCCTGCGATGAACTCCATCTCGCCGGCCGATCGCGACTCAACGGGGCCGTCAGTTCGATACATGGAATGGCATTCGGCGAATACGGTTGCGACGATCCGGTGCCCGCTGTGCAAGTCGGCCGCAAATTCGCGGAGCAGATAGGGTACGTCGTTGCGGATCCACAGGTGGTGATGCGCGTCGATGATCGGCAGGTCGGGCTCCAGGATCGGCTCGACTACGCGAGTCGAGCCACGCCTCATGTTCGCCGCCGCGATAGTCGAACCGGTTCGCCATGGCTAAAGACCCAGCACCGCTTTGGCGATGATGTTGCGTTGCACCTGATGCGAACCGCCGTAGATCGATGCGGCGCGGCTGGTCAGATACGTCGCGGCGGCGAGTTCCGCGTAGTCGGGGCCGATGCTCGTTTCGTGGAAACCGTTCAGCGAAATGCGCGTGTGATTCGGCACGCCGTAATAGGCGGCCGCTTCGAGTTGCAGCGTGTCGATCCCCTGTTGCAGATCCGCAGACGCGATCTTGAACTGCCGATGAAGCGCCGGAGCCGGGATGGGCGCCCGAAACGAGCCGTGCGAGTGTCGACAGTTCAGTGAACTCCAGCGCCTGGAACCGGATCTCGAGGTCCTGCAGCTTGCGCGCGAACGCGGGCTCGGCGATCAACGGTGTCGTACCGTCAACCGCATGTGAGGCCACGCGCTTCAACTCGTTCAGGTGAATCTTCAGTCCCGCCGCAACGCCGCCGCTGCCGCGTTCGTATTCGAGCAAGTGCTTCGCCACCGTCCAGCCCTGGTTCTCTTCGCCGACGCGATTGGCCACCGGCACACGCACGTTGTCGAAGAACACCTGATTCACTTCATGATCGCCGGCGAGCGTGATGATGGGTTCCACGCGCACGCCGGGCTGATTCATCTCGAACAGCAGGAACGAAATGCCCTGCTGCGGCCGGCCTTCGCTGCTCGTGCGCACGAGGCAGAAGATGTGATCCGCGAAATGGGCGTGCGTGGTCCAGATCTTCGTGCCGTTCACGACGTAGTCGTCGCCGTCGCGCACAGCGCGCGTCTGCAGGCTCGCGAGATCCGAACCCGATCCGGGTTCCGAATAGCCCTGACACCAGTAGTGCTCGCCGGTAAGCATCTTCGGCAGGTAACGCGCCTTCTGTTCATCGCTCGCGTATGCGAACAACGCGGGCGCCAGCAGGTTCGCACCTTGATTGAGCACGCTCGGCGTGCCGGCGCGCGCGCACTCTTCGCGGAAGATGAACAGCTGTGCGGGAGACCAGCCGGTGCCGCCGTACTGAACGGGCCAATGCACCGCACCCCAGCCGCGGCGATTCAACTTCTGTTGCCAGATCCGCGCGATCGGTCTGTCGACGAACATGCCGGACGAGCGGCGGCTCGCATCGATGAGGTCGTCGGTCAACTCGGTGCTCAGGAATTCGCGAATCTCACCGCGAAGTTTTTCGTCTTCCGGACTGAAGCGGATATTGAGCGGCATAGGTGTCTCGTTAGGGATCGATGAGTGACGCGGGGCCTCAGTGGTGATGCCCACCCGCGCCGTGAACGTGGCCGTGCGACAGTTCTTCGTCGCTCGCTTCGCGCACCTCGGTGATCTCGACCGCGAAGTTGAGGTGCTGGCCCGCTAGCGGGTGATTGCCGTCGACGCGCACGGACTCATCCGAGACCTCCGTGACGACCACCACCTGCGGACCCCGGTCCGACTGAGTCTGGAAACGCATGCCTACACTCAGTTCGGCATCCTTCGGGAACGCGCTGCGTGGAACGGTTTGTGTGAGCGCCGGATCGACGTGACCGTAGCCTTCGCCGGGCGGAATTCGCACCTTCAGTTTGTCGCCTGCGACGCGACCGGCGAGTTTCGACTCCAGCCCCGAGATCAGATTGCCGCGCCCGTGCAGATAGGCGAGCGGGTCGCGGCCCGCGGACGAATCGATCGTCTCTCCCGCATCGTTGGTGAGCGTGTAGTGGATGAGAACGACGCAGTCGTCGGCAATCTGCATGGTGAGGTTACTGTCCGGGCAATTGAGGGTGGCTGCGAATGATAGGCGAGGACGCGGCCACGGACGAGCCTGCGCGACGTGTTGCTGCGCTACCATCCGAGCCTTGTGCCTGGTCGGTGAGGGAGCGGCAATTGGCTGATACACGAATCTCTGATGAGAAGAACGTGCTCGAGGGCGTAAAGGTTCTCGACGTCGCGAGTTTCATTTTCGGTCCTGCGTGCGCGGCCACGATGGCGGACTTCGGCGCCGACGTGATCAAGGTAGAGGCGCCGGGGATCGGCGATCCCTATCGCTACGTGCACAAATCGTTGCCGTTTCCGCCGAGCGAACTCGACTATCTGTTCCAGCAGGACAACCGTTCCAAACGGGGCGTCGTGGTGAACCTCAACGTCGAAAGCGGCCGCGAAGTGTTCATGCGTCTGGTTGCCTGGGCCGATGTCGTGATCACGAACTTTCCGCCGCGTGTGCTCGCCTCCTTGCGCATTCGCTATGAGGATCTGATCGACGCGTATCCGAACCTGATCTACGCGCAGGTCACCGGGTTCGGCGAAGCGGGCGCGGAGATGGACAACCCCGGTTACGACGCAACCGCGTATTGGGCGCGCACCGGCCTGATGGATGCGGTGCGACCAAAGAACGCGGAACCCGCAGTTAGCCTGGGCGGCATGGGCGATCACCCCAGCGCCTTGGCACTGTTGTCAGGCGTGATGCTGGCGCTGTATCGGCGCGAGCGCACCGGCAAGGGCTGCAAAGTGTCGAGCAATCTGATGGCGAACGGCGCGTGGGCCGGCTCAGCACTGATGGCCGGCGCGTTGGCCGGCGCACCGCCGTTCCAGCACATCGATCGCGTTGCACCGCCGAATGCGCTGGTGAACAACTACGTCACGCGCGACGGCCGCTGGATTCTCCTTGCTGCGGTTCAACAGGAAAAGGACTTCCCACGGGTGATGAAGGCGCTGGGCCGCGAAGACCTGATCGACGACGCGCGCTTCGTGGATCGTGCGAGCCGCGCGAAGCACGCTGCCGAACTGGCGCAGCTGATGGATGCGGCGTTCAGGAGCAAGGATTTTCGCGATGCCCGCACCGCTCTCGACGCGAACCTCGTCGTCTACGGCGTGATGAACTCGTTAGCGGAAACGGTGGACGATGCGCAGATGCGCGCGGCGGGTCTGTTCGTGCCGGTCGATGGATTGAAGGTCGGTCGGGGAGAGCTGGTGGCGAGCCCCATCTGGCTGTCGTGTGTGGAAAAACGCGCCGCGCATCGTGCGCCGACGCTCGGCGAACACACCGACGAGGTATTGAGCGAGTTGGGATACGACGCGGCGGCTATCGCCGCGATGCGAGCGGAACGCGCGG
Organism: uncultured Gammaproteobacteria bacterium; assembly: GCA_963822125.1. Lineage (GTDB taxonomy): Bacteria > Pseudomonadota > Gammaproteobacteria > Pseudomonadales > Azotimanducaceae > DATJGR01. Next base: position 367,283 of record CAWGGQ010000002.1, read on the forward strand.
TCGAGTGAGCGAGGTTAGTCCTCCGGCGCCTCGTTCGGGTCTACCTCGCTCGAGTCCGCTTCGCCCGGCTCCGTCCAGGTCCAACCGGTTTTTACGGCGTCTTCGTGGTAACGATTCGCCAGGTTGTTGAGCAACCTCGTCGCAGCGAGCTCGGTGCCGGAATATTCGCAGCGAGGCTCGAAGTCCGCGCCGTAGCTGCTTGAAACGAACTGACGGAAAGCGTTGCTCGACGCTTTGTCGCCTGCTTCGGTGTAGACGGCTGCCGACACGCCGCTGAGATACACCTTTGCAGGTGGCGGGTCGCCGGCCTTCTGTCTGAGGTTCGTAGCAGTAGAAGTACATGACCTTCGTCGATGCGCCGGCCGCCCAGGCGGAAGGGATCGCGACGCAGAGCGAGATTGTTAGCGTCACCGCTGCCCGAATAGTGTTGCGCTGCAAGATCGGCTCCTTTGTTTTACCAGCACGACCTCGCCACGCTACCACTTCTGCAGCCGCAGACGCAGCGACGCTTCTCACTGCAAACGGGTCATCCGTGGATGACCCGCATGCTGCTTCCTTACCGGAGGTCGTATCGGTCGAGGTCCATCACTTTCGCCCACGCCGCCACGAAGTCGCGCACGAACGTCTGCTGCGCGTCGCTGCTCGCATACACCTCGGCCAGCGCCCGCAGTTGCGAGTTCGAGCCGAATACCAGATCGACTACGGTGCCGGTCCACTTCAATGCCCCGGTAGAACGGTCGCGCCCCTCGAGCAGGCCGTCGGTGGCCGACTTCTGCCACTTCGTGCGCATGTCGAGCAGATTCACGAAGTAGTCGTTCGTCAGCGTTCCCGGCCGCTTCGTGAACACGCCGTGCTGGCTTCCGCCCACGTTGGCGTTCAGCGCGCGCAGCCCACCGAGCAACACCGTCATTTCCGGGGCCGTCAGCGTGAGCAGATTCGCGCGGTCCACCATCAGCTCCGCGGCCGAGCCATCGTGGCCCTTGCGCAGATAGTTGCGGAACGCGTCTGCCGCCGGCTCCATCACCTTGAAGGCGGCAACGTCGGTTTGCTCCTGCGACGCATCGGTACGACCCGGCGTGAACGGCACCTTCACGTCGTGGCCGGCCTTCTTCGCAGCCGCTTCGACGGCCGCGCAACCGCCCAGAACGATCAGGTCCGCCAACGAGACTTTCTTGCCGCTAGATGCAGCGTTGAAGTCGCGTTGGATGGCTTCGAGCGCTTCGAGCACCTTCGCCAGCTCCGCAGGCTGGTTCATTTCCCAGTTTTTCTGCGGTTCGAGGCGAATGCGCGCACCGTTCGCGCCGCCGCGTTTGTCGCTGCCACGGAACGTCGACGCAGACGCCCACGCCGTGGTGACGAGTTGCGGAATCGATAGCCCGGACGCGAGCACCTTGGCCTTCAGCGCAGCGATTTCCGCTTCACCGATCAGCGGGTGATCCACGGCCGGAATCGGGTCTTGCCACACCAGCTCTTCCTTCGGAACGAGCGGGCCGAGGTAACGCGAAAGCGGACCCATGTCGCGGTGCGTCAGCTTGAACCAGGCGCGCGCGAACGCGTCTGCAAACTGATCCGGGTTCTCCATGAAGCGGCGCGAGATCTTCTCGTAGGCAGGATCCATCCGCAGCGCGAGGTCGGTCGTCAGCATCGACGGGTGTGGCGCTTCGACTTGTCGTGTGCATCCGGCACGGTGTTGGCGCCGGCGCCATGCTTCGGCTTCCATTGATGTGCGCCGGCCGGGCTCTTCGTCAGTTCCCATTCGTAGCCGAACAGGTTCCAGAAGAAGTTGTTGCTCCACTTCGTGGGGGTGGTCGTCCAGATCACCTCGAGGCCGCTGGTGATCGCGTCCGCCCCTTTACCGGATTGGTAGCTGTTCTTCCAGCCGAAACCTTGCTCTTCGATCGGAGCGCCTTCCGGTTCCGGGCCGACGTACTTGCCTGCGTCGGCCGCACCGTGCGTTTTACCGAACGTGTGGCCGCCCGCGATGAGCGCCACGGTTTCTTCGTCGTTCATCGCCATGCGCGCGAACGTCTCGCGAATATCGCGTGCCGCGGCGATCGGGTCGGGGTTGCCGTTCGGTCCTTCAGGGTTCACGTAGATGAGACCCATCTGAACGGCGGCGAGCGGGTTGTGCAGATCGCGGTCGCCGCTGTAGCGCTCGTCGGCCAGCCACTTTCCTTCGGGTCCCCAGTAGATGTCCTCTTCCGGTTCCCAGATGTCCGGACGGCCACCGGCAAAACCGAAGGTTTTGAAACCCATCGATTCGAGCGCGACGTTGCCGGCAAGGATCATCAGATCCGCCCACGAAATCTTGCGGCCGTATTTCTGCTTGATCGGCCACAACAGGCGGCGCGCTTTGTCGAGGTTGCCGTTGTCGGGCCAGCTGTTGAGCGGTGCGAATCGTTGCGCGCCGGAACCGGCGCCGCCGCGACCATCGCCCACGCGGTAGGTTCCTGCGCTGTGCCACGCCATGCGGATGAACAGCGGACCATAGTGTCCGAAGTCCGCCGGCCACCAGTCCTGCGAATCGGTCATCAGCGCGTGCAGGTCTTTGATCACCGCATCGAGGTCGAGGGTTTTGAATGCTTCGGCATAGTCGAAGTCTTCGTCCATCGGATTCGACAGCGCGGATTGCTGGTGCAGGATCTTCAGATTGAGTTGATCGGGCCACCAGTCTGCGTTGCGCGGCGCGTTCGCCACCGCGTGTTTACGTTCGCCGCCCGTGAACGGGCACTTTGCTTCTGTCGACATGGTTCTCTCCTGTTCTGTCCATTTCGCATTTGCCGCGCTCACCGCGGCATGGATGCAAGCTAGGCCTGAGCGGCCCATTTGTATAATTCAATCTGCAAATTCGATCGATACAAATGGCAAATGGATGAACATGTGCAAGCGGGTTTGCCACGTGTGCTCTATGCGGTCAACGGAGCCTTGACACTTTGTGCCTCGAGTTCGCGCCGCAGTTCTGCGTGACGTTGCTCCGTGATCGGGTAACTCCACATCAGCGCGGCGGCGGAAAAGTAGAACAGCGACGGAATCACGGCGAACAGCGCGCGCAGGCCGAACAGCTCGTCCGGCCCGTTCGTTGCGGTGGGCGCGGCGTTGAAGCCGACCAGCGCGAGTCCCGTCAGCGCAAGCCAGCCGCCCATCGAGCCCGAGAATTTCTGCGTGAACGACCACACCGAGAAGAACATCGCGGCGCGATTCTCGCCGCTCTTCAGCGTATCGAGATCGATCACGTCCGCTTTCATCGAGTTCGGCAACGCGGCAAACCCGCCGGCTGAGATTCCGGTGACGAGCGTGATCGGCAGCATCCACCAGAAGTCGCCGTCGCCGAGCAGCATGTAAAACGGATGTGCTGCACCGATCAGCGCGAAGCTCGCCACATAGGCTCGGTGTTTGCCGATCTTCGTCGACAGCCACACCCAGAAGGGCACCGCCGCGAAGTTGGCGAGGTAGAAGAACATCAGCATGAAGATCGCTTGCGATTCGGCGTGCAGAACGAACGCGATGAAAAAGAGATAGAGCGGCGTCGTGATCGACAGCGCCGTGGAGCTGACCATGAAGGAGGCCACGAGGCGTTTGAAGGGTCCGTTCTGCCACATCAAGCGCAGACCCTGCCGGAAGGGCAGCGCGGAGCGCACGTAATTTCTGGTTTCCGACACTTGTGTAACCGTGAGGAGCACGCAGATCGGCATGATCACCAGCATTGCCACGCCGACCACCGCGAGCACGGTCCTGCTGCCGCCGAGCCCGAATATCAGCAACGCGCCCGCGGGCAGCAGCTGCGCGATGAGGCTGCCGACCACGCCCATCATGGAGCGCCAGCCGGTGATGCGAGAACGCTCGTTGTAGTCGGTCGATAGTTCCGCCGCCCATGAATAGTACGGAATCATCATCATCGTGGTTCCGATCGACAGAACCAGCATCCAGACCGCGAGATGTACCGTGCCGGCGCCGGCCGGCGGTAGAAACAACTGATAGATGCTGAGCATCAGGATCGGCGTGGCTGCGACGATCCACGGACGCCGGCGTCCCCATCGCGTGTGCGTACGATCGCTGATCCACCCCATGAGTGGGTCGTTGGTGAGATCGAAGATCCGCACGGCGAGGATCACGTTAGCGGCGAGTACGAGCGGAACTCCCATCTCGCTCGTGTAGAACTTGGGAATGAACACGAGCACAGGGAACAGCGACATCGACACAGGCAGGTCGGTGAGACCATAAAAGAACAGCGTCGAACGTTTCACTGCCTTCCCCGTGGCGTGGTTTCGTCGATGTTAGACGAAGGGTCCACGCACGGGACAGAAAAAAGTCAGGTTTGCCGGTTTTTCTGATCTTCCACTTTTCTATTGCGTGTGAGTCAGTTCGCGCGATTGAACTGCGCGCTTGAACTGGATGTGCAATGTGGGAAGGTTGCGCAGGATGAAGCTCGGTTCGGCTTCGGGTTCGGGATAACCCGGTGCAAGCCGGATGTCGCGCAACTTATCGAGCAGCGACGCAAAGCCGAGGTTCAGTTCCTGCCGCGCGAGCGGGGCGCCGATGCAGTGATGCACGCCGGAGCCGAACGCCAGTTGCATGCCGGCCTTCTCGCGTTCGATGTCCACTTCGTCGGGCCGTTCGAACTGCCGTTCGTCGCGGTTCGCCGCGCCGTAACGCAACATGATCAGCGTGCCCGCCTTCAACGCACGGCCGCCGAGTTCGGTGTCGCGCGTGACGAGCCGCGGCAATCCCTGAACGGGCGATTCGAGGCGCAGTGCTTCCTCGACAAACGTCTTGATCGAGCTTCGCATTGCCGCGCAGCCGCGCTTCGATGCCGGGGTTGCGGCACAGCAGCAGCATTCCCCAGCCGAACGTGCTGGTGGTGGTTTCGTGGCCGGCGACGAGGAACTGATTGAGCACCGACAGACACTCGCCGTGCGTGAGCGGGCGCCTCGCTACCTCGAGCTGGCTGTTGGCGAGAATGCTGATCATGTCGTCGCGCGGTTCGCGGCGGCGGTCTTCCACCAGACGAACCAACAGCCGTTGCAGATCGAGCGCGAGTTGTGCGCGCCGCACCATCTCGTCGGGCGGTTGCGGCACCAGTCGCAGTGCGCAGCCGCGGCAGCCGCTGCGTCCTCGAAGAACTCGCGTTCCTCCGCAGGAATGCCGAGCCGGTCGGCGATGATCTGCAGCGGCACCGGAAACGCGAAGCCGCGCATGAAGTCGGCGGGACCCTCGTGTGCAACGAACTCTTGCGATTGCCGCGTCGATGGTCGCTTGCACGGCCGCTTCCGATTTGCGGATCTCGCTCGCGGTGAACAACTTTGCGACCAGCGAGCGGTACTGCGTGTGGTCGGGTTCATCGAGCGTCAGCATCGTCGGCGGCGTGGGCAACATCTCGCGATTGATGCGTATGAGCTCGGTCTTTACGCTTCGGGCGCGGCGGCGAACATGCATCTGCTGGCCGGTCTGAAGGAAGCCGTCGAAGCGGCTCGAAAAGTGTCGCCGTATCGCGAATCGCTTCGCGCACCAGGTCGTAACGCATCACCACGTGAACGCCGAGGCTCGGCACGAAGTGCACGGGTCGTCGTCGCGCAGGCGCTGATACGCGTGATACGGATGTTTGAGCGTCTGCGTATCGAATATCGCGATGTCGGCAACGCTATGTGGCGTATCGGTCATTGCATCCCCTCGTGTTGGTTCGGATCGGATCGTCGCTCAGGACTGCTTGGAAGCGCCATTTTTTTCCTCCCGGTCGGCGGGATTTGTATCATTGCATCCGCACATTCGATCGATACGGATCGTAAATCTCGCGGGGGCTTGATCTTGACGTTGAAGGAACTGCGCTACGTCGTTGCCGTTGCTGCCGAGCTGCACTTCGGTCGCGCTGCGGAGAAGTGTTTCGTCAGCCAACCCGCGTTGAGTCTGGCCGTGCAGAAACTCGAAGACGAACTCGAAGTGAAGATCTTCGAGCGGCGGCGCAACGACGTGATGGTGACGCCGGCCGGCGCACCCATCGTCGAACAGGCGCGGCGCGCGCTCACGGAGATCGATGCGATCAAGGAAGTGGCGCACGGCGGCAAGGATCAGCTGAACGGCGTATTCCGGTTGGGCGTGATCAACAGCGTCGGTCCCTATCTATTGCCCGATCTCGTGCCGGCGCTGCATCGATTGGCACCGCGTATGCCGCTCGAGATCGAAGAGAGTCTCACGGCCTATCTCGAGACGATGCTGAAGCGTGGCGCGCTCGACGCGATCATCGTGGCGCTGCCGTTCGACTCGCCCGGAGTCGAAACACGGGCGCTGTTCGAGGAACCCTTCCTTCTGCTGGTGCCGAACGATCACCCGCTCGCGAAGCGCAAACGCGTCGGCAGCGACGATCTGACCGGAGAGAAGTTGTTGCTGCTGCGCGCCGGGCACTGCTTTCGCGACCAGGTGCTCGACGCGTGCCCGGGCGTCGTGCGCGACGGCGACGAAACGCGACCTTCGCAAGGCTCGTCGCTCGAAACCATCCGCAACATGGTCGCTTCGGGCCTCGGCATTTCGGTGTTTCCGGAGTCTGCAGTGACGTCGCGGCACAGCAGTCGGCTGTGCAAGGTGATTCCGTTCGATCGGCCCGCGCCGTCCCGCCAGATCGGGCTCGCCTGGCGCAGCGGCTTCGCGCGGACCACGGCGATCGACGCGGTCGCGGAGGCGGTGCTCAGCTTCAAGGCGGAGCCGAAGGAGCTGACGAAGGAGCGGCCGAAGGAGCGGCCGAAGGAGCGGAATGGCGCTCGACGCCCGCGTCGGCGATCCTAGTTCCCTCAAGTAGTAGCGCGGAGCGCGACGATGGATCAGCAGACCGAAGCGATGCGGCGACATTTTCAGAACCCGTATGCGAGCTACCCGATGGCGCGTGCGCAACGGCTGTTCAAGGACGCACGCGGCATCTGGTACGCGGGGCGATACGAAGACGTCGACGCGATCTTGAAGGACCGGCGCTTCGGCAAGAAGGCGCTGCCCGGAACTGAACACCGGCTGCCGATCCAGCAGCGGCAGGAACAGTCCGATCGCGTGGCGATTCTCAACATCGATCCACCGGATCACACGCGCATCCGTGCGTTGCTCACCAAGGCCTTCAGCGCGCCCCGCATCGAGGCGATGCGGCCGAAGATCGAGGCACTGGTGAACGAGATTCTCGATCGAGCGCTGGCGCAGACGACCCCACAAGGACGCGGCCGGCTCGAGATCATGCGCGAGTTTTCGTTTCCGATTCCCGCAACCATCATCAGCGACATGTTGGGAATCCCGGTGGCCGACCGCGACCGGTTCGCGGAGCTGTCGAATGCGATCATCGAATTCGGCACCGGCGTGGTGGCGCCGGGAATGGACGAAGCAACCCAGCGCGCGAAGGCGCGCGAGGCAAGCGCGGCGTTCGACTCGTACCTGAACGAGCTGTTTGAGGTGAAACGCCGTGCCCCGACAGACGATCTGACGACGGCGTTGATTCGCGCAGAAGACGAACACGGCAAACTGAGCGAAGAAGAGTTGCGGCAGAACATCCGGCTGCTGTTCATGGCCGGCCACGAGACCACGGTGAATCTGATCGGCAACGCGCTGGTTGCGCTCTACAACCACCCGGACGAACTCGCGAAGCTGAAGACCGACCCTTCGCTGCTGCCGCAGGCGGTCGAAGAGTTCCTGCGCTTCGATTCGTCGGTGCAGCAGTTGCCGCGCGTGGCGCAAGCCGACATCGAGATCGCCGGCCAGACGATTCTCGCGGGCGAGATGATCGTGTGTCTGTTGGGATCGGCAAACCGCGATCCCGAGGTTTACGACGAACCGGATCGTCTCGACGTGTCGCGAGCGTTCGTGCGATCGAAGAGTTTCGGCGGCGGCATGCACTTCTGCCTCGGCGCGCAACTCGCGCGTATCGAAACCGAAATTGCGCTCGGTGTGCTGTTTCGTCGCTTGCCGGGCCTGGAACTGACGAACCTGAACGAACTCGAATATCCGATGAACCCGTTCTTCCGCGGTCCGGTGAAGTTGTTGGCGCGCTGGTCTGTCTGAGTTCGGCGCGTCAGAGTCGAGAACTGGCGTGAACAAAGTTGCCCAGGTCAATCTGTCGTTCTGGGTCATGAAGATCTGTGCGACGACACTGGGCGAAACGGCAGGCGATCTGCTGTCGATGACGTTGAACGTCGGCTACGCGATCAGTTCGCTCATCCTGCTCGCGCTGTTTCTCGCGTCGCTCACGACGCAACTGTTGTCGCGTTCGTTTCATCCAGCGTTGTACTGGCTCGTGATTCTGACCACGAGCACCGCGGGTACGACGATGTCCGATTTCATGGACCGCACGCTGGAGCTGGGTTACGCGCGCGGTTCGTTGATTCTCGCGACGTGCCTGGTGGTGGTGCTCGCGACATGGCGCTTCACGCAGAAGTCGCTGTCGGTGAGCCACATCGAAACGCGCCGTGCGGAGTTGTTCTATTGGATCGCGATTCTCGTTTCGAACACGCTCGGCACCGCGCTCGGGGACTATCTGGCCGATGACTCGGGTCTCGGTTTCCTCGGTGGCGCGGCGCTGATCGGCGGGTTGATCGCGCTTACCGCGGCCGCGTATTACACGACCCGAATCGATCGAGTGGCGCTGTTCTGGATCGCGTTCGTGTTGACGCGGCCATTCGGCGCGACGTTCGGCGATCTGCTGACGAAATCGACCGACAAAGGTGGTCTCGATTTCGGCACCATTGGTTCTTCGTTGGTGCTCGCGACAATTCTCGCCGTGTTGATCGTGTTCACCACGATGAGAGCGAAACGGGCGGCGACGCCAACCTGAAGAGACCGTTGCATGACGTTCAGCGCACATCCGTTCGCCCGCGACGATCTGCCGCGCCTCAATGCGTTCATCTCTTCGAATGCCGCGGCGCGCGCACCGGCGCCGGTCTATCTGATGACCAGCGACGTTGCATGGCGGATGCCCGGGTCGGGTCCAAAGCAGAACGTGCGCTTGTGGCACGACGCTGCGGGTCTCGCCGGCTTTGTCTGGTTCGAACCGTACACCGGCATGGAGTTCGATATCCGGCACGACCTCGGCTACGAACATCCGATCGCCGCCGACATGCTCGCGTGGAGCGATGCGCGAAGACGCGAGTTCGACCCGGCTTATCCGCGCTTCGTCGATTTGCGATCGATGGAGGAGTGGAGCGAGGAGATTCTGAATCCGCGCGTGCAATCAGCCGACGGCCTGCGTTACCTCACGACGACTGCGTTCGATGCCGATGCGGAGCGCGTTGCGTTGCTCACGGCGAACGGCTATCGCGCCACCGGCCACCTCATGCCGGACTATCGCCGCGATCTGCACGAGCCGATTCCGCCGACTCGTCTGGATGGACCGCTGCGCCTGCGCCACGTTACCGAAGCCGATCTGGAGGCACGGGTCGCGGTGCATCGCGCTTCGTGGCTACGCAGCAGCTGGAGTCTCGAAACGTATCTGAAGATTCGCGCCAGCACTGTGTACGATCCGGAGCTCGACATCGTTCTCGATGCCGGCGACGGCTCGTTCGCGTCCTATTGCATCTGTTGGGCCGATCGCGTCTCCGGTGTCGGTTCGTACGAACCGGTGGGTACGCGGCCGGAGTGGCGCGGTAAGGGTGTGGGCCGCGAAGTCATCTACGAAGGGTTAAGGCGGTTGAAGGCCAGAGGCATGCGCTACGCGCGCGTCGGCACGGCCGGGTTCAACGCGCCGGCACAGGCGCTTTACGAATCCTGCGGCTTCGTTCGCGTCGGCACGTGCCGCACTTTCATGAAGGTGGTGAGCTGACGATGCTGAAGACGTATTCCGGCTCGTGTCATTGCGGACGCACGCGCTTCGAGGTCGACCTCGATCTCGACCATGTACGCGTATGCGATTGTTCGATCTGCCGAAAACGCGGCGCGCTGAATCATCGGGTGCCGGAAGAAGCACTACGAATATTCACGCCGCTCACCGAACTCACGCTGTACCAGTGGCACACGTTCACCGCAGAGGACTACTTTTGCCCGACGTGCGGCATTCTGCCGTTCCGGCGACCGCGCACACGAACCTCGAGGGAAGCGGCCGATGGCGCACCCGAGTTCACCGGTTGGGCGGTCAACGTGCGCTGTCTCGAAGGGGTGGACCTCGACAGCGTTCCGGTGAAACGGGTATTCGGCAGCAGGCTCGACTGAATCGAATGAAAACGAGGTAACGATGGCGCGAATCGAATCCAAACTCAAAAGTCTCGGCTTGATTCTTCCGCCGCAGATGACCGCGCCCAAGGACGTAGTGCTGCCGTTCCGTTTCGTGCACGTCGTCGGCAGTCGCGCGTTGATATCGGGGCATGGTCCGCAACGCCCGGACGGTTCGATTGCGATGCCGCTCGGCAAAGTCGGTAGCGATCTGACCGAACAACAGGGTTACGAAGCGGCACGACTCACCGCGTTGTCCATTCTCGGCAGCCTGCAGCGCGCGCTCGGCGATCTCGACCGGATTCGAAGCTGGACGCGCGTGTTCGGAATGGTCAACTCGGCGCCGGGGTTTGTGCGGCAGCCGAGCGTGATCAACGGCTTTTCGGATCTGATCCTGGAACTGTTCGGCCCCGAGGTTGGCGCGCATGCGCGCAGCGCCGTCGGTATGGCAGAGTTGCCGTTCGGCATACCGGTCGAGATCGAAGGCGAAGTGGAAATTGCGGCAGGAGAGGGCAGATGACGAGCGACGACGTTCTGGAGGGCGGCTGCACGTGTGGTGCGGTGCGATATCGAATGACCGGCGCGCCGCTGTTCGTGCACTGCTGCCATTGCACGTGGTGCCAGCGCGAGACCGGCACGGCGTTCGCGTTGAACGCCATGATCGAAGCCGATCGCGTGCAGCTGTTGCGAGGCGAGCCGGAGGTGGTCGTCACGCCGTCGAACAGTGGGCAGGGTCAGAAGATCTCGCGCTGTCCGGTATGCAAGGTGGCGGTGTGGAGCAACTATGCGGGTGCAGGCGAAACCGTGCGTTTCCTTCGTGTGGGCACGCTCGACGAAGCGGGTCGCGTGCCGCCCGATATCCACATCTTCACGTCCACGAAGCAACCGTGGGTGGTATTGCCGCGCAGCATTCCGGCCGTGGCGGAGTATTACAAAGCGTCGGACTACTGGCCGAAGGCGAGCCTGGAACGGCGCGCGGCATTGCGCGCGAAGCGGTGACGGGTGCGACCGGGGCAGGTCGTTAGGCATTTGCCGGAGATCGTACGGTGTTGAGCGGTCGGTGTGCGTGCGGCGCAATCCGCTTCGACGTCGAAGACCACTTCGCATACGCACTGTACTGCCACTGCGCGGCGTGCCGTGTAGCCACAGGCTCGGCGTTCAGCGCGGTCGGCGCCATCGAGCGCACCAGACTGGTCGTAGTCAGCGGCGCGGGCCACATCCGGCTGTTCGAGCGGCCCGACGACGAACGCGTCAACTTCTGCGGCAACTGCGGCTCGATCGTGTTTTCGTTCGTGCGCCACGGCGAGTTCGTGCACGTGCCGCTCGGAACGCTTCTCGAGGCGCCTTCGATGCGGCCGGCGTTTCACGTCTGCGTCGCGGAAAAGGCGCCGTGGTACGACATCACCGACGCGCTGCCGCAATACCCCGGGCAACCACCCGCGAGCGCGTTCGGTCGGGCCGCGAACGCGCAGCCACCGGTTGTGTTGTCGCCGCAAGGCAGCCGGTCCGAATACTCGCGGCGTCTGCAGCGCGTGCTCGACCACATCGATCAACACCTGGACGAAGTGCTCGATCTCGAAGCAGTCGCCGATGTCGCGCACTTTTCGCCGTTTCACTTTCACCGGATTTTTGCCGCGTGGATGGGCGAGACACCGGCCGATTACTTGCGCGGCCGCAGGCTCGATCGCGCGGCTGAACAGCTTGCGGAGGATCGAACCGCATCGGTACTCGCCGTCGCTCTTTCGGTTGGATTCGGCTCCGGCGAATCGCTGGCGCGCGCGTTCAAGACGCGGTTCGGGTGCACGCCAAGCGCTTGGCGAGCCGAGTCGCCTTCAGCGCGTGCCAAGCGCATCAGGAACGTGCAACGCAACGCACCGCAGCGGCAGGGCAAATCCGGACAGGTCGTTCGCAAGCGAGATCAGGTGCCGGTTCGCGAACGCGCGCAGCATGACCGCTCCGATCACTATTTCGCGGAGATCAACATGCGAGTGAAAGTCGTCGATTTTCCATCTACCCGCGTTGCGTTCCTGCGCAACGTCGGCCCCCTCGGTGCGACGGTTGGCAAGTTCTGGGGCGATACCGTGTTTCCGTGGATGGCGGCCAACGGATTGTCCGATCAACCGCGTTACGGAATCGGCCTCGACGATCCGATGTCGACACCGCCCGAGAAATTGCGCTACGACGCCTGCATCGAAGTGCCCGACGGCTTCGTGGCGAAACCGCCTGCGGGCATCACCGTGCTGCCGGGCGGCCGTTATGCGGTGCGTACTTTCAAGGGCACACCAGCGTCCATCGGTGCCGCGTGGATGGAAGTGTTTCGCGATTGGTTGCCGTCGAGCGCAATGCAGATGGATTCGCGACCCACCATCGAGTACTACCCCGGCGGCTCGAAGGTCGATGCGAAGACCGGCGTGTTCGAGTGCGAGTTGTGGGTGCCGGTCAAACCGCTCTGATGCGGTGCAACGACCTGTGCCCTGCCTACGGTATTGCGGAGACACATTCTCGAGCCGACAAGTGCCAACAAGGCGATGAAGGGGTGACGATAGTGTGCATCTGACAATGAGTCGTCGTGATAGCATTCACGACGGCCTTTGCACATTCAGTTTGGAGACCCCAATGCAACGTTCGAAGCTCGCACTCATCGCAGGCGTCCTCGGCGCGATCGGGCTCTTGGGCCCAGGTATCGGCGCTGCGCTGGCTCACTTCGGGGTGGTGCCGCCGCTGAGCGGCTTTGTGACATTCGGACTCAGCCTGTTGTGCGGCCTGGTTGCAGGAGTGCTGGGGTCAGTAGCGTTCTACACGACGCGCGCCGCGAGCAATCGCAGCGGGCGGCCGCTCGCATGGCTGGGTCTGGTGGCGGCCGTAACCTCAATTGGTGTGCTCGGTTTCGCGCGGGGCGGCGGCCCCGACGTGCCGCCTATCAACGACATCAGCACCGATCTCGTAGAGCCGCCTGCATTCGGAACCGATCCGTCGGACCGCGGCCGCGATATGGCGTTTCCAGCCGGTTTCGCGGAACAGATCAAAGCGACAGCTGCCTATCAGGATCTCCACTCGGTGCATGTGGCACGCGCACCGGCCGAAGTGCTTGGCGAAGTCGAAGCCACTGCGCGCGCACTCCAATGGAGAGTCGTGTCGGTAGACACCGTAGCCGGCACCGTCGTCGCCAACGACACCACGAAGCTGTTTCGCTTCGTCGACGACATCGTTGTCCGTGTACGTGCTGACGGCGCAGGCGGCTCGTTGGTGGACGTGCGCAGCAAATCGCGCGACGGTCAGGGCGACAACGGCGTGAATGCCGAGCGGATCCGGCGCTTCTACGAAGCCTTGCCGAAGTAGCCGCATCAGCCTGCGTTTTGCGACGGGCCGTTGCTAAATGCGGCGGGCGACGTAGCGGCGATCGATGTAATCCTTCCATCGCCAGACCCAGCTCCCCTGCGCTGACCAATCTGCCCAGCACGCGATCGCTTCCTGCGAACCACAGGACAGCAGATTGAGCGTGCGCCGCGGTGGTTGGAACGGAAGCGGCGCTCCGCCGGCAAGCGCGAGACGCAGGTTGCGCGCAAGTGCAGCGCCGGCGCGTACCGCGTGCACGCCGCTCTTCGGATGCGGTGCGTCGGTTCGGCTGGCCACATCACCGGTGGCGAACACATTCGCATGCGAGAGGCATTGCAGCGTGGGACCGGTGGCGACGAAGCCGCGCCCGTCGAGGGTCAGCCCCGATGCAGCGAGCCAGGCCGGCGCAGCCACGCCGGTGGTCATCCAGGCCGCGTCGCAGTGCAATCGCGTGCCGCTCTTCAGCACCACATGCGCAACATCGATCTGCGCGCATTCTTCTTCCAGTAACGTGACGCCGCGGCGCTTCAGCACCTTGCGACCACGCGCTACCACCGCCGCCGGATACCCCGCAAGCAATGACACGCCGGCAACCAGGCTCACATGCCCCTGATTGCCCAGCCGGTGCCGCACTGCCAGTGCGAGTTCAAAGCCGGCGGCGCCGCCACCAACCACGACGATCGACAAGACTTGCCCGCGCGCGCGCTCGATCAGTGTCTCCACCTCGCCGAGGAAGGCTGCTATCGGCCGAACGAAGCGAGCGTTTTCTCGCGCCGACGATCGCATCGGCGTCGGCCACCGCACCTGTATCGAGGCTGAGCAGGTCATAGGGCCGCGTGATGCCGTCGGCGCAGGTCACGGTGCGCGCGTTCGCGTCAATCGTGGTGAGCAGAGTCGGTATGAACTCGATGCCAGCAGCCTCGGCGATCTGTGCGATCGGAATCGCCGCTTCTTCGGCGCGATAGTGTCCGGCGACGACGCCGGGGACCATGCCTGAGTAGAGCAGCGTCGGGTGCGGCGAGATCAGCGCGGCGCGCAAACCCGGCGGGCGCCGACGGGCGAAAGCATGCAGCACTTCGAGGTGGGCGTGGCCCGCACCCGCGAGCAGCAACTGGCGCAATGTCAACGCTCTGCCGCGGTGAGGAGCGGATTCACGAAGCGGGCCGGCACTTCATCGTGTCAGCCGCGTTGCCAGGCATGGTACTTCGCCACCCACTCGAGCAGCTTGTGCGGCTGGTGGGTGCGTCGCCATTCGCCCGCCACGGCCTTATTCGCTTCTGCAAGCGTGGGATAGATGTGGATCGTGCCGCTGATCTTGTTCAGCCCGAGGCGATGTCTCATTGCGAGCACGTACTCGGCGATCATGTCGCCTGCGCTTGCACCGACGATGGTGACGCCGAGGATGCGGTCCTTGCCGGGAACGGTGAGCACCTTGACGAAACCGTTGGCGGCGCTGTCGGCGATGGCGCGGTCGAGTTCGCCGATGTCGTAGCGGGTCACTTCGTAGGCGATCTGCCGTTCGTTCGCTTCCTGCTCGTTCAGACCGACACGTGCCACCTCGGGGCTGGTGAAGGTGCACCAGGGGATTACCGAGTAGTCGGCGCGGAACTTCCTCAAGCCGCCGAAGAGTGCGTTCACCGACGCATACCAGGCCTGGTGGCTCGCCGTATGGGTGAACTGGAATGGCCCGGCCACGTCGCCGCAGGCGAGGATGTTCGGGTAGACGGTCTGCAGATATTCGTTGGTCTCGATCGTGCGCCCGGTGGGAATGCCGAGTTCTTCGAGCCCATAGCCCGTGAGCCGCGCGCTGCGCCCCACGGCGCAGAGCAGCACATCGAAGCCGATGCGCTGCTGCACGCCGGCCGCCTCGACGACGATGAATTTCGCATCGTGTTCCTGTTCGCAGCGCAGCGCCGTGTGGCCGCAGAGTACGGTGGCGCCGTCGCTTTCGAGCGCTTCGTGCACGAGCGCACCGACTTCCGCGTCTTCGCGCACCATCAGGCGCGGCAGCATTTCGATCACAGTCACCCGGGAGCCGAGCCGTGCGAAGCACTGCGCGAGTTCGCACCCGATCGGTCCGCCGCCGAGCACCACGAGCCGCTCGGGCAACTCGCGCAAGCCCCACAGCGTATCGCTAGTCAGATAACCCACTTCGTTGAGCCCGGGGAGCGGCGGTACGAAGGGCGCGGCGCCGGTTGCGACGACGATGTTCTTCGTAGTGAGCGTGTGTGTTGCACCCGCGTGATCGGTGATCTGCACCCGCCAGGGATCGACGATGCGCGCATGTCCCTGCACTACATCGACGCCCAACGCGCGGTAACGCTCGGGCGAGTCGTGTGGCTCGATCTCGCGGATGACCCGTGCAATGCGGTCCATGACGTCGCCGAAACGAAAAGTCGCTCGCGTTGCGGCGATGCCGTAGTCGGAGCCCCTGTTCATTTGCGCCACCAGCGTCGCGGTCTTGATCAGCGCCTTACTCGGTACGCAGCCATAGTTCAGGCAGTCGCCGCCCATCTTGTGGCTCTCTACCAGGGTGACCTTGGCCTTCACGACCGCGGCGATGTAGCTCGCGATCAGCCCGGCAGCACCCGCGCCGATGACCACCAGATTGCGATCGAAACGTTTCGGCTTCACCGCCGCCCAGCGCGCGTAGACCTTGCGCGAACGCATGCCGACGACGATGCGGCGGGCGATCAACGGCAGCACGCCGAGCAGCACGAACGAACCGATCAGCGCCGGCGAAAGGATGCCCGAGAGCGTTTCGAGCTGCGCGAGCTGTGTGCCGGCGTTCACGTAGACGATCGTGCCCAGCAACATGCCGAGCTGGCTGACCCAGTAGAAGGTCCACGGTCGCATCTTCGTCAACCCGAACAACAGGTTGATGGCGGCTGGCGGAATCACCGGGATCAACCGCAGGGTGAACAGGTAGAACGCGCCTTCCGCGGCAACGCCGCGATCCACCTCCGACAGCCGCGAGCCGAAGCGTTTGCGCACGCTGTCTGCGAGCACGTAGCGCGAAGCCAGGAAAGCAAACGTCGCACCGACCGACGAAGCGAACGATACGACGATGGTGCCGATGACGGTGCCGAAGAGCGCTCCGCCGATCAGCGTCATTACCGCACCCACCGGTAACGCGAGCGCGAAAACGACGACATAAATCAATGCATACGCACCGATCACGATCAGCGGGCGCGCATCGTAGAGCGCGGCGAACTCAGCCTGTCGCGCTTTGATCGAATCGAGGCCGAAGTGGCGATCCAGGTCGAACGCGAAGAACGCGACGATGAGCGCGACAAAGGCGGCGATGAGCAACAGCTGGCGTAAGGACATTGGTGAGGTTTTGGGAAACGCTTCAGGGTTCGAGGGCGTGCCAACCCGCGGCGAGCCGGGTGACGATCGTCACTGCACACATTGCCGCAAAGCCATACGCCCAAATCGCAAAGTGCTGTGGCCACAGGCACATCAGCACGAAGCAGATCAGCGTCTCGGTCGCTTCGGTCAGGCCGCCGAGATAGTAGATGCCCTTGTCGGGCAGCGCAGGGCTCGTCATGCCGCGTTGCGCAGCAAGCGCAGCGAATGCCAGAAAGCTGCTGCCGGTGCCGATAAAGGCGGCGAGCAGAACTGCGGCGGGCAACGCGTTGGCATGCGGATCGGCGAGCGCAAAGGCCAGGGGCACGCCCGCATAGAAGATGAAGTCGAGTGTGATGTCGAGAAATGCGCCACGGTCGGTCGGTGCGGTCAGCCGAGCGAGTGCGCCGTCCAAGCCGTCGGCGAGTCGGCTCGCGAGCAGCAGGGCCAGGCCCAAACCTGAAGTGCGAAGAGGCGATCGCCGCCGCGCCACCGATGCCCACTGCGAAGCCGGTGATCGTGACCTGGTCCGCGCCGATGCCGGTTCGCGCAACGCCGCGCGCCGCCCAATTAAGCCCCGGTCGCAATAGCGCAATGGCCGCGCGATCAAGCATCGGCCGCCTGCGGGTGAGGAAGCTCGGCGCAATCGGTGTGTCGATGCGGGTAACGACGGGCAGCGTCAGCAATTTGATGTGTGCGCGGGTTGGTTTTCGTGCTGTGTCGACTGCTGATGATGCTTGAACCACCGACTTGCGACGGGAACATGCGCCATCGAGCGTGCCGCGGTCAAGGAGAAGTCGGGTGGTGAAGCGATGCGACGCGATAGCATGTTCCTTTAGCCGGATCGTGCCGGCCAACGCTCGGAGGTGTGAATGCGCGTAGTGCTGTTCGGTGCAACCGGAATGATCGGGTCGGGCGTGCTGCTCGAATGTCTCGACGATCCGCGCATCGAGTCGGTTGTTTCCGTGGTGCGGCACGCCGGTCGTGTCGTGCATCCGAAGTTGCGCGAACTCGTGCACGACGACTATCTCGATTACGTACCGATCTGTGCAGAGTTCGCGGGCGCAGACGCGTGTCTGTTCTGCCTCGGCGTCTCGTCCGCCGGAATGACCGAGGCCGACTATCGCCGCGTCACGTTCGATTTCACGATTGCGGCGGCGAAGGAGATCCTTGCGGAGAGTCCTCACGCGACGTTCTGCTACGTGTCCGGCGCCGGCACCGACGGCAGCGGGCGCGGGCGGGTGATGTGGGCGCGCGTCAAAGGGCAAACGGAGAAAGCGCTGCTCGCGATGGGCTTCCACGCGGCGTTCATGTTCCGGCCCGGCTATATCCAACCCATGAAAGGGGTGCGATCAAAAACCGCCCTATACCAGCTCGTGTACGACATCGCTGGTCCTTTGTACCCCTTGATGCATCTGTTGGTGCCGAGCTATGTGACGACCACCGTCGGATCTCGCGCACGCGATGATCGAAGCGGCGGGGCGTGGGTTCGAGCGGCATATCCTCGAGACCGCCGATATCAATCGTCTCGCGCAGCAGTACAAAGCGAGTAAGCCGCCTGTGTGAGCCGCTACTGCGTCGCAGACGCGGCCGAGGATCGCGCCCGTTACCGCATTTGTCGGGCGTGCCCACCGAACCGGCTTCGATATGATTTGCTCACAAGCGAGGAGGGCAGCGTCGATGGCAAAGTCAGCAAAGGGTCCGGCCGCTCAGGTGAAGGCGGAGGCGGTGGGCCGAAGGCGCCGAACGTCAAGGTCCCAAAGGCGCCGAAGGTCAAGACCTTCAACCTGCATTGGGGCAGCGGCATCGTCGAAGAAGAAGCGATGATCACCACCGAGTATCACCGGCCGTGTCTGCAACTGCTGAAGTTCACCGACGGTGAAGCGAAGGGGCAATACGAGGTGCGGTTCTGTTTCTACGATCACCGCGGTGGCTTTCAACGCTCACCGATGATCCTCGACGAAAAGGAATTCGACGCGATGCGTCAGGCGCTGAACGGCACCCCGAAGCTCAAGAAGATCATTTCGAAGCTCGTCCGCTGAGGCGCCACTGCCACGGCAACAGGCGCTGCGCGTCGGCACCGACGAGCGTTTCGAGGCGGCTGCGCGCCGTTTCCAAACTGGGTAGCGCACCGGTGGTGTGCTCGGACCACCATGCGTCCCACGACGACAACACCTTGGCGTGGCGACCGGACGCGGTGTGCACTTCTTCGGACTTCACGAGCATGCGTCGTTCCAGCATGCGGCAGACGTCGCCGAGCTTTTCGGATGGGTCGTGCCATTCGAGCGTGCGGGTGTCGACCGGGCTCCGATCGACGCTCTGTAGCAGCTGGCGTGCGGCGGCTGAAAGTCCGTCCGTTTGCCATGGTGCGCGACTGAGCGCAACGGCCGCTACGTCGCCCCACACCGATTGCCATAACTGCGTGACTTTGCCGGCGAGCAAGCGTGCCTCTGCAACACTCGGGTGCTGCTCGAGGTCCTGGCAAACCCAATAGATCAGATTCGACTGCGGGTGCGCCCACCAGGAACCGCTGATGGTTTCGCGGGCGACGATGTTGGCCACGCTTGGGAACTCGCGTCCGGCCTGCAGCAGCAATTCGTGCCGCTCGAGTTCCGCGAGAACGCGCAAGGTTGCGGTCGGTGTCATTCGGTCGCGCCATGGCCCGGCGTAAACGGTTGTCAGTTGCTTCTGCCGTTCGGCTGTCCTCAACACTGTCGTTCAGTCCGGCCATAAGGATCGTGCGGCGCATAACCATAGCTACGCAAAAGCGAGAACGAAACAGGTTGCGAAAGAGCACGTGAAGAGCCCGACAACCAACGCGACCGGGGATGCGGTCCTGACGCGTTCCAGCGCTGGCCCGTTGATTGGCGAAGACTCGCTGGCCGAGTACTCGTTCTATGGAGTCCTCGCGATCTTCATCGTCGCTGCGACGTGGTACGCCGTTTACTTCGAACCGCTCGTGCACACACAGTTGGTCGCTGAAGATCGCTTCGGTGAGTGGCTCACCGCGATCGCATTCGGTTGGGCAGCGCTCCTGCTGTGGTTCATGGCCTGGAAGTCGGACGATGGTATCCGCCGATTTATCTGGATATCGATCGGTCTGATCGCGTTCTTGCTCGCGGGTGAAGAGATCAGTTGGGGGCAGCGTGTGTTCCACATCCGCACGCCCGACAGCATGGTGGATCTCAACGTACAGGCGGAGATGAACCTGCATAACCTCGCGGCGGTCAATAGCGTCAGTCGGCTGCTGAATACAATCGTCCCCCTGATGATTCTTGGTTGGGTCGTTCTATGTTTGCTGCTTCAGCGCCTGTCGCCGCTTTGGCACGCCCGCATGAGCGACTGGGGATTGCCCGTTTTGCCCGCGGCCATTCTGCCTGTGCTCATGCTTCCCCCTGTCATTTGGGCGGCATTCTCGTGGCCCAAGAAAGACGAAATCGTGGAGCTCACGGTCGCGCTGGCGGCGCTCGTGTGGGCGTTCGATATGTACCTGAGAAGGAATACATCGCGCGTCACCGTTTCACCAAGACAACGCATACTCGCCGTGGTGGCGCTCTTGTTTTTCCTAGCCGGTGCAACGCAGTTCTTCTGTTGGAAGCGCGGTAGCGACCTCACCTATCGGCTCAACAATCTCGCCGCGTCCGAGTATCCCGAACGTGGTTTGTACGCTCAGGCCGAAACGCTGTTCCGGTACATCGAAAGCAATCCGCAGTATCTGACGTCGGACACGCTGATCAACCACGGCCGGATGCTGATGCAGTGGGGAAAGCCTGAAGAGGCTGCTGAAATACTGGGCAAGGCGCAGCAGCAGGTTGCCAGCGATACGCATTCGAGCGAATCGCAGCGTGCCTTCCGCAGCGGAACAATAGCGTCGATTCTCGGTGATGACGATCGAGCGCGGCGGGAAAACCGGCGTGCATTAGCCCTCATCCGCGAGCAGTCAGCGGCGTCCACCGGCGTGGCGGAACAGGTAAAGCTTCTTCTCCAGGAGGCGAGAATTCTCGAAGCGACGGGCGAGCATTCGGCATCGGCCAAACGTTCCGAGAAGGCGAGGGCGCTCGCGAACGAAGCGGGGATCAAGATAAACCGCCTGCGCTAGCGTACGAGACCGCCGCTAACTGGAACGGTCGAACAGTCGCTCCCGTGCTGATCGCCCCCTTTCTTTTCCGTCAGAACACGGTTGATAGGAGCGCGGGGTAAGTCCAGCAGCGGTGGACAGTGTAAAGCATGGCTGGACGGGCCTCTTTACAAGTCTCAAACGAAGCAAACTCCTCTACTTTCCGACGCCGTGCTTAACTGAACCCCGCCCTTTCGAGCAGCAGGCCTCTGCGTGAAGCGCGAATCCGCAGGCGTTTTTCGATGTCCGCAATGCAGGTCGTGCCTTGCGTTGCACAAGGCTATCCAGGATCAGCACGGTGAGATCGAGAGCGGCGTTCTCGAGTGCACCTCGTGCAGCGCCCGGTATCCGATACGAGACTTCATCCCGCGCTTCGTGCCCGACGATGGGTATGCCGCGAACTTTGGTAAACAGTGGAACCGCTATCGGCTCGTGCAGCTCGACAGCGCCAACGACTTCGCTCTGACCGAGGATCGCTTCTACCGCGGCACGGAATGGACGAAGGAAGAACTTGCGGGTCAACGCATCTTGGAAGTTGGCAGCGGTGCCGGCAGGTTCACGCAGATCTTGCTGCGTTCAGGTGCCCAGGTGTTTTCGGGCGACTACAGTTCGGCGGTCGATGCCAACTGGAAGAGCAACGCACCCCATCCGAACTTGAACCTGTTCCAGGGCGACATCTATCACCTGCCAGTGCCCGAAGCATATTTCGACAAGGTGTTCTGCTACGGCGTGTTGCAGCACACGCCCGACGTGAAGAAGGCGTTCATGAGTCTCGTGCCTTTCCTGAAGCCTGGCGGCAAGATCGCCGTCGATGTGTACAGCAAGGTCAAGTGGCCTTCGCGATGGGCTGCGAAATACGTGTGGCGTCCGCTGACGACGCGCATGCGTCACGAAACGCTGTTCAAGGTCGTGGAATGGTACGTTCCGCGCTGGTTGCGCGGTGGCGCTTGGTTACGCAGTCATGCGCCGCGGCGCTTCGGCAAGTACATCGATGGTGTCGTGCCGTGTAACGATTACCGAGGTGCCGACTGGGCTCGCGGCATGACGCCCGCTCAACTGGAAGCATGGGCCGTGCTCGATACGTTCGACGCGCTGTCACCGAAATTCGACTTGCCGCAAGACGCGCCAACCGTTGCGGCGTGGTGGCAATGAGGCTCGTTTGAACAATGTCAGCGTGGGCCGGGGTGCGCAGGGCAATATCAAGGCCACACGCGATTGCACCGATAGCGGGACTGAACCAGGACCACCTCGTCGGGCAGCTCGAGCAGTTACAGACCATGTTGGGCGAGTGCACGGCGGCAGCTGCAGAGTTGTTGGCGCTGCTGGCGGGCAGCCCGGAAGCGCTCGACGTAAGTGCCGTTCGAGAGATGATCTCTTCGGGACTGATCGCCGGAACGGCAGCGATCGCAGCGTATCGCGCGAAGATAAAGGAAACTGCTGAACACGTGCGCGGCGTGCTCAGTCGTATGTACTGAGACTACCCAGCGACTACCCGCGCCCGCGCGTTCGATGTCACCATCAGCCGTTGAACTCTGCTGAGCCTCAGCGTTGAAACGCCCGATCGTCTCGTTCGATACCGATTCACACGGCGACTGGACCGCGCTGCTCAACTGCGGCCATCGCCAACACGTGCGGCACAAGCCGCCGTTTGTTGTGCGTGAATGGGTAACGACTGAACAAGGGCGCAACGGGATGCTCGGGTCGCAACTCGATTGCGTGCGTTGCGACCGGTTCGAGCTGCCGGAGTCATTCGTGGCGTACAAACGCACGCCGGAGTTCGATGAGGTTTCGGTGCCGACCGGGCTGCGCAACGACCATTCGACGAAAGTCGGCGTGTGGGCGAAGGTGATAGTTATCGAGGGCAGGCTGCGATACCGCGTCGATGCGTTGAACACCGATATGGAGCTGTCGCAAGATCGTGTCGGCATCGTCGTGCCGGAAGTGCGCCACCGCGTCGAGCCGATCGGGACGGTGCGTTTCTATGTCGAGTTCTACAAGGCGCCGTGAAGATGGGTAAGCGTAAGGATGGGTAAGGGCAGGATCGAAGCGTTCAGCGACGGCGTGATCGCAATCATCATCACGATCATGGTGCTGGAACTGAAAGTGCCGCACGGTGCCGAGCCCGCGGCGCTGTTGCCGTTGATACCGGTGCTTCTGAGCTACGTGCTGAGTTTCATCTACGTGGGCATCTACTGGAACAACCATCACCACATGTTCCATGCCACGCGGCGCGTCAGCGGCGCCGTGCTGTGGGCGAACCTGCACCTGTTGTTCTGGCTGTCGCTGATCCCGTTCGTGACCGGCTGGATGGGCGAAAACCACTTCGCGCCGGCGCCGATCGCGCTTTACGGGTTCGTTCTGTTGATGGCGGCGGTCGCGTACACGATATTGCAGACCGTGATCGTGAAGGCGGAGAAGGGCGATTCGCTGCTGGCCGCCGCGGTTGGCCGTGACATAAAGGGCAAGCTCTCGCTGGTGGCATACGCGATCGCGATTGCGACGGCGTTCGTCACGCCGTGGATTTCCGGACTGCTGTACGTGGCCGTTGCGCTGATGTGGCTGATACCGGATCGCCGCATCGAGCACACGCTGGAATCGCAGCATTGACCGCGGAGCGAGTGCCGTTCGACGTCGGTGCTTACGTCAGCCGCAGTACGTCGGGCCGCTGTTTCGTTTGCGAGTATTTGCGCGGGAACCCCGACTACGCGCACGACACCATCGCCGAGACCGACACGGCGATTGCGTTCCTCAGCCGATACCCGACGCTGTTCGGCTATACGATCGTCGCGCCGAAAGCGCACCTCGAACACGTGACCGGCGATTTCACCGAAGACGAATACGTGGGGTTGCAGCGTTTCCTGCACCGGGTGGCCGAGGCGATGCGGCGTGTACTCGCACCGGAACGCATCTACGTACTCAGTCTCGGCAGCCAGGCCGCGAACGCGCACGTGCACTGGCATATCGCACCGTTGCCGAGCGGCGTTCCGCTGGAGCAGCAGCAATACCATGCACTGATGCATGAAAACGGTGTGGTTGACGCGAGCCGCGCCGACATCGTCGACTACATCGCAAAGATGCGCGTCGCATTGCTCATCTGAAAAAAGCGCAGCTGACTACGAACGATCGAGGGGGCCACATGACCGATTTCAGCAGCATCACCAACTTCGTTCAGTTGACGGAGGATGTAGGTACGTCGGGGCAGCCGACGCGCGAACAGTTCGAGGCGATCGCCGAAGACGGTTACGCGGCAGTAATCAATCTCGCGCTGCCGACGTCCGAACATGCGATCCCTGATGAAGGCAGCGTGGTAACGGGGCTCGGCATGAGTTACTTCCACATCCCCGTCGATTTCAAAAATCCGACTGCAGACGACCTGCGCACGTTCATCGGCACCATGCGCGCACTCGACGGCAAAAGAGTGTGGGTGCATTGCGTGATGAACCTGCGCGTCTCGGCGTTCATGTATCACTACCTGAAGCACGCGTGCGGATACGACGAGGCGGCGGCGCGCTCCCCCGTGCTGCCCCGTTGGGAACCGCGCATGGACGAAGTGTGGCGCGAATTCATGGCGCTCGATCCGTCGACCGTTCGCGGCAGCACCTTGATCCGATCGGCGCGCCGGTTCACCACCGTGTGCGGCCGTTATCGCCGTTCCAATCCGCGGCGGTCGCGTTCCGCATTCAGGCGCTGCGCGTCGCTGGCGAGGCGTTGTCCGAGTTCCTCTTCGGTCACCGTGCCCGCCATGTGCCGGGCTGCCAGCGCGGAGTTGTACATGATCCGCTTCACCGGTGTGACGCTGATGACTACGCGCAGCGGCGAGTCGAGCAGGTGGTTGAAGAAGTCTTCGCCCTGGGGATTGTCCGGATTCACCTTCTTCGACAGCGCCGGATAGAACCAGCGCTTGGTCGCATCGTCGTCGAAAACCTCTGCGTGACCTTTGAACGTGATCGCGCCGTGAGGCAGGTCGGAACCCGTGCCGAGCGGATACGACGTGCTGCTGACATTGACCGAGACGCGATTGTCGCGACGTATCGCAGCGGTGCGATGGCGGTGCGCCGAAAACGTGATCCAGATTTTTCCATCGCGCCAGACGAATGCATGCGTGACTCCGACGGGCCACCCATCCTTGGTCGACCACATCAGCACGCACTCGCTGGCAAAGGTCATCAACGATTCGACTTCGGCGTCGTCGAACGGGTAGATCGAGACGATCTCGTGATCGGTGGTTCGGGCCATTTGTATTCGTCCTTTGGGTTCTTTCGGCGCGAACATCCCACAGCGGCAGTGCCAGCGAAACTCGCGGAATCGCCAGTTTCTGTTTGCAGGCGCAGGCGGAATGCACCGTCGATGCCGGGATGGCCGGACAGTGAGGCCGCGGGTGCGGCAGAGTAGGGCTGTTGGCGTCTTCGAGAGGGCATTCGCCGGAATTTGCGGCATGTGCCGCCGCGAGCTGAAAGACTCACGAAACCGGGAGTATTCCCCGATGTCGCGTCCGCGCCACACTGCCTGTTCACGTTTGTTCGCAGCCAGGAGGTTCAGCGATGTCGATGAATCGTCGCGTAGTGCTGCGGTCGCGACCGCAGCGGGACATCGCCGAATCGGATTTCGAGATCGAATCGGTCGCGATGGAAGCGCCCGGACCGGGTCAGATCGCCATCGACGTTGGCTTCATCTCGGTAGATGCGTTCATCCGCACCACGCTCAATGACGCGGGGTTTCACGGCTCCGTGGGCCTCGGTGCAACCGTCACGGCGCTCGGTGTCGGCCGGGTTGCCGCGACCGGCGATTCGAATTTCGTGCCCGGTGACTGGGTGTTCGGTCCGACGCTCGCACAGACGCATGCGGTCATGCCGGCACCGCTGTTCGTGAAGATCGATACCACCCTGGCGCCGCCGTCGGCGCACCTCGGATTGCTCGGCATGACGACCGGCCTTACCGCGTACTTCGGTCTGCTCGAGGTCGTCGGCGTTGCGGCTGGCGAGACGGTAGTGGTGTCGGCGGCTGCGGGCGGGGTGGGCAGCGTGGTCTGCCAACTCGCACGCATCGCCGGTGCGCGTGTCATCGGTATCGCCGGCGGTCCCGACAAGGTTCGCTACCTGACCGACACGATCGGTGTCGACGCAGCGATCGACTACAAGAACGAAGACGTCGGAAGTCGGCTGGACGAACTGGCGAGCGAAGGTATCGACGTGTACTTCGACAATGTCGGCGGCGAACTGCTCGACGTCATGCTGGACCGAATGGCGATGCGGCGCGCGCATTTCGCTGTGCGGCGCGATCTCGCAGTACCAGAGCTCCGAGATTCGCGGGCCGCGCTTGTATCTGCGTATCGCCGAGCGCAATGCACGCATGTGCGGTTTCACGGTAGATCACTTCTCCGCGCGCTTCGATGAGGCGAGACAACGCATAGTGGAATGGATGCGTGCCGGTCGGCTTGTGCTGCCCGAGCACGTCGAACGCGGTATCGATCGTTTCCCGGCTGCACTCGTGACGCTCTTCGGAGGTGGCCACAAGGGCAAGCTGCTCGTACAACCCTAACAGCACGCACGAACTCGCCGCTTCTGCGCACGTTGCGGCCCAAATCTATCCGAAACGGGAGGTTCGATTGGCGTCCCGCGACGCTAATGTGCCTGCACGTCTGCCTGCACGTCTGCCTGCACGATCATCGGAGTCGACAATGAACGTTTCGGGAATGATCCACGTCAACATCAACTGCTCGAGTTTCGAGCGCTCGCGCCGGTTCTACGAAACCCTCGGTTTTCGCGTCGTCTGGCAGGTGCCCACCACGAATACAAAGGAGGTTGCCGCGGCAGTGGGTATGCCGCCGTATCGCGTCAACGGCGCCCTGATGGCGCTCGAAGGATCGCAACACCCCGTGGTGATCGACCTGCTCGAATGGCAGTCGCCAAACGACCTGTCGCCTCCGTATCCGCACTTGTACCACCTCGGGCTCGCGCGCCTTGCGCTTGCTACCAACGATATGGACGCCGATCTGGCCACGCTCGAGGAAATGGGAGTCGAGTTCATCGGTCCGCCGGCGCGTGTGGTCGTCAACGGTGTCGCAGGCGGGCGCGTTCGTGTGTTTCAAAGACCCCGACGGCACCGTGCTCGAACTGGTAGAAGCACGTGACGCCGCGGCCGTGGCCGACCGTTTCACCGAAACGTCGGGCAGCAAGAGCGCCTAGCAGCAGTAGAAATTTCGGACGGAGAAACGAGGCGGTCAGGTGTTGTACGTGCTCGAGTCGCCCGACAACGACTACACGCGCCCAACAGGGCATGATGCTGCCGAACGGCAGCGGCGAGCGGAACGGCGGCATGAATGAGCGCACGCTGCGCGACTCCATGGACCTTCTGGCACACGAAGTGATGCCGTACTTCAGGGACTGATTGTCGACGTGCACATGTGCCACGCGACCGGGGAATGACGTGTTAGATCGCGGCGCTGGTCTTCAAATCGCCTGCCAACAGTTGGCTCAATGCCGCGATCTGGTGGCGGCCGCCGATTGCCTGATCGAAGTCGGACGAAACCTGGGCATGCCGCACCCCGCGGTGATCGACGACTACTCGTCCGACCGATTGCTAACGACCGAGGACGGCCGCGCCCTTGCGAGCGTGCTGGGTTGGCAGGCCGATTACTTCGAGAAGTGGCTGTCGAACAAGCTGTATCTCGTCAGCCCGATCGCAGCGGCGTGCAGAGTCTCCACCCAACCGTTCGCGTGGGATGCTGCGGTGATGGCCGCGGCGATCGAGCAGACACAACGGCGTTCGGTCGATTGGCCGCTTACGCCTATGCGTGGATTCTTCGGCGGCATCACCGTGCCCATTCATCTGCCGCGCGGCCGCACCGGCTCCGTATCGTGGTACTCGCGCGATCCGAACGTCGATACACGCGCAACGCTTGCGGAGTTCGACGTGTGGATTCGTATAGCGGGGCTTCGCTTCATGGATCTCGTGTATGCAATACGCGCCGAGCGTGCACCCGCTCCCAGCGCGCCTGCGCAGTTGAGCGAGCGTGAACTCGAGTGTCTTGCGTGGGCCGCGGTGGGTCGTACCGATGCCGAGATCGCAGCATTGATCTTCCGTTCGCCGACGACTGCGCGGTTTCACATCGACAATGCCGTTCGCAAGCTTGGCGCGCGCAACCGCACGCAAGCCGTCGCGATCGCCGCGGAAATCGGGCTCATTCATCCACTCGCCAGATCCTGACCGAGCCGCGCGCGAGTTGCGCTGCGTCGGCCGTGTGTTGCGATACGCCTGAAAAATCTCTCGCAAACGAGAGTATCGCGGCGCGGATCGACGCACCTAGAGTCCGCAGCGGGACGGAGTAATGGGGAGACTCTATGGATAGCTACCGGATCTGGACGTGGATTCCATCAGCAAATTTGCTTGTGGGAATGTTTGCAGCACTGTGTTCTGTGGCGGCGTTCGCTGAAGAGGCGCCGGTGGCACAACCGGCCAGGCCGCAGATCGAAGAGATTATCGTCACGGCGCAGAAGCGCGCGGAGAACGTGCAGAACGTGCCGCTCGCCGTAACGGCGCTCGTTGCAGAACTGCAGCAGCCAACGGTGCGCACGCTGGTCGATCTCAACGGTTACGCACCGAACGTGCGTATCGATAGAGACCCGGCACGCCCGGGCGGCGCGAGTATCACAATCCGCGGCATCAGCCCGACGCGCACCGACGACAACTCCTTCGATAGTCCGATCGCAGTGCAGATCGACGGCGTGTATCTCGGCACGTTGTCGGGACAGGTCATCGAGAACTTCGATCTGGAGCGGGTCGAGATTCTCCGCGGACCGCAGGGCACGCTGTTCGGTAAGAACACCACCGGCGGCGTCATCAACGTGATTCGATCCCGTCCGACCGGCGAGTGGGGCGCACGCGCCAAGGTCGACTACGGCCAATGGAATCAGCGCGAGGTTCGCACGGTCGTGAACGCGCCGATCATCGACGAAATGCTCGCCGCGAAAGTCTTCTACACGAATCTGCAGGGCGATGGTTATCTGAAGCGTAACGGCACCGGCAACAACATGCCGGAGCAGGATTATCAGAACTACGGCGTCACGTTGCTCGCGACGCCCGTCGAGTCGTTCGAAGCTCTGCTGACGATCGAGAAATACGAAGACAACAGCCAGGGCGGCGGTTCGCTCACGAATTTCAATCTCGCACCCGGCGTGGCGGCGAAGCCTCCACCGGGTTCGCCTGAAACGGATCTGTCGGGGGGCTTCCTGTCGTGCACGCTGTTTGCGAGTCAGATCATCCCGCAATGGGATTCGTCCGTGCCGTGCCGGACGTCGTTGAAGGCCGCCGACGAAACGACGGTGGATACGCCCAATCCGACGCACTTCGACGTGGACGCGTACACGTTGAACATGAGCTACGACCTCTCCGATCACCTTAAGCTGGTCTCCGTGACGGGTTATCGAGACATGACCGAAGACCGTCTGCTCGATTTCGACGGCAGTGCAGACAACTTCATCACGCTTCAGAGGGACAACGATTACGACCAGACGAGTCAGGAACTTCGCCTGGTGGGTACCTGGGACACGCTCTCGGTGGTAACCGGCTTCCACTACTGGGACAGCAAGTTCACGCAGGATTGGATCACCGGCGGGCAGTTCTGGAAATACGTTGGCACGCTGGGAGGCTACGACCTCACCAACAACACGTGGCTCCCCGGTCCGGCAGCGCCGCCGCCGATCTCGCCGCTCGAGGCGTGCTGGGCGGGCGCGTTCGGCAATACCAAGTGCGACACCGGCGCATCGCTGGCGGGCCTCGGCGATCCGTTCGATCAGCGTCTTTATGAAACTCAGGAAACCAAGTCCTATGCCGGCTTCATGCAAGCCGACTGGGAGTTCATCGAGAACTGGACGCTGACTCTCGGCACGCGCTACACGGAGGAAGAGAAGGACTTCAGAGCCGGGCAGGCTTACCTCGCACCCGTGTCGCGCCGCGGCATCGACAACTTTCCCGCGTATGCGAATCTCGATAACAAGTGGACGAAGTGGACGCCGAAGATCGGCGTTTCCTATCGCTTCTCGCCCGAGATCATGTTCTACACGTCGTATTCCGAAGGTTTCCACTCGGGCGGCTTCTTCGGCGTGAACCAGAACATCGCCGACTTCGTGCGCGACCAGTACAAACCCGAGAAGATCGGCAGCTACGAGGCCGGTATGAAGAGTCAGTTCTTCGAGAACACCGTGCAACTGAACGTGGCGGCCTTCTACAACAAGTACAAAGACAAACAGGAAAGCTCGGTGCAGCTCGACCCATCGACGAATACCGTAGCGACGGTGTTCAGCAACGTTGCGGATGCGACCTATCAGGGGATCGAGATCGAGGCGCAATGGGTTGCGAACGAACATCTCAGCCTCTTCGCAACGGGCGGCTATCTCGATGCGAAGTACGACAATTTCGAAACCGACGTCAACGCCAACGATGGCGTCGATCTCATCGTGGATGCGAGCTATCTGACACCCCGTAATGCACCGGAGTACACCTACGGGCTCGGCGGTACGTTCACATATCCGATCGGGCCGGGTAACGTGGAAGTGTTCACGAAGTACTCGTGGGTCGACGAGGTGGAAACGAGCCTGCTGAACCTCGCGATCGGCAAAGTCGATTCGCGCGAGGACCTGAGTGCGTCGATAGGCTACTTCTACAAGAACATGTCGCTCTCGCTGTACGGCCGCAATCTCACTGACGAGACGTTCGAGGTGCCGTTCCCGATCGTGCCGTTGTTCGCCTCCGGCAGCGTCACACCGGGAGTGAGTTGGGGGCTCAGTTTCACGATCGACCTTTGAATGGCGAGGTCGCGCGACGGAAGGGGTGCCGTGCGCGACAAGCGAAACGATCCCCGCCGGACGCGTCGACGAGTGCCGCGAGGGTAGCCAGGTAGATAACGAGGGGTTCGTGACGCGTCAGGTGAACTTCGGCCTCTGGTACGACTTCCGCAATCCGGTGCGCTGGCGCGTTCCGTTCGAGCGCCTGTATGCGGAGACGCTCGAACAGATTCGTTGGGCCGAATCGATCGGCTTCGATTCGGTCTGGCTTACCGAGCATCATTTCTGCGACGACGGCTACACACCGTCACCGCTCGTGATTGCGGCCGCGATCGGTGCGCGGACGCAACGGATGCGCATCGGCACCAATCTGATGCTGATGCCGCTTCACGATCCGATCCGGCTGGCCGAAGACGCGGCGACGCTTTCGCTCGTGACGGGCGGACGTTTCGACCTCGGCATCGGTCTCGGCTATCGAGAGCTCGAGTTCGCGGCCTTCCGGCGATCGCTTAAGCACCGCCCGAGCTTGATGGAAGAAGGCGTCGAGATCGTCCGGCGCGCCTGGCGCGGCGAGTCGATTCAGTTCCGCGGCAAGCGTTTCGACGTGGCCGATGTACGCATCACACCCACACCGGAAAGCGTGCCGAGAATCTTCGTCGGCGGCATGGCACCGCCCGCGATCGAGCGTGCTGCGCGAATCGGTGACGGATTTCTGTCGACCGGCGGGATCGGTTGCGATGCGTATGTTGCGGCGCTCGCCAACGAGCCCGATCGGCCGCGCGGCGGCGCGATTTGCGTCGGTGACTGGGCGATCGTTGCAGATGACCCTGAGCACGAAGCGTCAATCGTGGGCGAGCACGTTCTCTATCAGGCGAACGAATACATCGACTGGGGCGCGTTCGGACCGCCCGAATCGGTACCGCGATTCACCGACTCGACGGCGGCAATACGCGACGGGCTTTACGAACTCGCAACCCCCGATGCGACTGTTGAGCGGCTTCGTGTGATGCTCGCATCGGTATCCGC
Organism: uncultured Gammaproteobacteria bacterium; assembly: GCA_963822125.1. Taxonomy (GTDB): domain Bacteria; phylum Pseudomonadota; class Gammaproteobacteria; order Pseudomonadales; family Azotimanducaceae; genus DATJGR01. Next base: position 399,056 of record CAWGGQ010000002.1, read on the forward strand.
AGATCGTCGACGTGCATTTCTGGGCGCAATTTCCGGGTGAACCGATCGCGTCGGGAACGCGTCGCATCGAGTGCCTCGCCAAGCAGGTTTTGCCGCGCCTCAGAGCCGAGTTCGCTTGAAGCGGCCGGCTCGGCAACGCGTTTTGAAACAGAGTGTGCGCCGTGGTCTAAGTGACCCGACCCGTGTATAGATAGCCGCCCGATCAGGACCCAAAATCGTTGGGTCATGGCGAGGGCGCGGTTCGGTGTTACTGGGATTGGCTGTTAAATGACGCGAGTGGGCACACGCGAGAGGGCGGCATTCGTCCTGTTGTTCGCCATGGTAGTGCCGTTTTGGACCGCGGCGAGCCCCGACGCGCCAAAGCGTGTGCTGATCGTGCATTCGTTCGCGCGAGACGCCGCGCCCTATGCGTCCGTGGCAACGACTTTTCGCAGCGAGCTGACCAAACAGCTCGCAGCTCCGTTGATCTTCGACGAGATCGACCTGCACGCTGATCGACGCGATGCCGAGGATAGTCAGGCCGTCATTGCGTTTCTGAACGCACGTTTCGCAAAGCAGCCGCCCGATGTGATCGTTGCGCTCGGGCCGCCTGCGGCGCAGTTCTTCACCAGTCACCGAGACGAGTTGTTCCCATCGGTACCTCGGCTGCTGGTGGGCGAAGAGCGCATGGTGCGCGAACTCGTCGCGGGTCCGAACGACGTCATCGTGTTCACGCAGGTGGCGCTCCACGAGTTCATCGAAGGGGCGTTGCACGTGCGGCCGGATACCCAGCGCGTCGCCGTCGTTCTCGGCGCAGCGGCTCTCGACCAGTACTGGGCCAACGCGTTGCAGCGGGAGTTCGAACAGTATGCGGGTCGATTGGATATCGTTTGGATGCATGGGCAACCGTTCGATGAGATCGCGCGAGCGGTTGCAGCATTGCCGCTCAACACACTGATTCTCTACAGCACGCTGACGGTCGACGGCCGCGGTGTCGTGTTCGAACGCGAAAACGCGCTCGCCGCGCTGCGCGCAATCACGCCCGTGCCGATTTTCGGTGTGGTCGAAGACGAATTGGGCGGGGGTATCGTCGGTGGTGTGCTGGCGAGCGAACGTAGCGCGGCAATGATATTGGCCGACACCGTACGGCGCATGCTGACGGGTTCGCTCGCGTATGCGCGCGAGGTCGTGGTGCCGTCCACACCTCCCACTTACGATTGGCGCGAGCTCGAACATTGGGGCATCGACGAGTCCTTGTTGCCTGCCGGCAGCGTAGTGCGGTTTCGGCCGCCGTCGTTATGGGAGCAACACCGATTGACGATTCTGGCGGTCGTCGCGGTGATTGCCGTGCAGACGGTGCTGATCGTGTTGCTGTTGCTTCAGCGGTTGCGAAGGCGCCGCGCCGAGGCGGAAGTGATGCGAATGAGCGCGCGCTTGATCAGCGCACATGAGGAAGAACGAAGGCGGCTCGCCGGTGAACTGCACGATGACTTCAGTCAGCGCCTGGCGCGGCTCGCAATCGACGCAAGCCAGCTGGGTTCGCACGCCGACAGCGACGCGGCAACGGCGCGAACGATGCGCGACGAGCTGATTCGCATCAGCGAAGACGTGCACGATCTGTCGTACCGGCTGCATCCGTCGATCGTCGACGATCTTGGATTGATCGCAGCGCTTCGTGCTGAATGCAGCCGTACCGCGCGCAGTTCAGATATCGAAGTGGACGTGCGTGTGGGCGACGTACCAGACCAGATAGCACCGGACGTCGCCCTGTGTCTCTTTCGCGTCGCGCAGGAGTCGCTGCGTAACGTAGTGCGACACGCTCACGCCAGATCCGTTGACGTATCGCTCGAGCGCATCGGTGACGCGTTGCGCCTCGTGGCAAGCGACGACGGTAAGGGGTTCGTGCAGGAACGTCGCGGCGGTCTCGGTCTGTCGAGTATGCGCGAGCGCGTTCGACAACTCGGCGGAAGGTTGTCGGTGGACAGTGCGCCGGGGCAAGGCACGAGCGTGACTGCGTCCGTTCCACTTGCGGCGGCAACGCATTGAGTCGTGTGCGTGTATTGCTTGCCGACGATCACCGCATCGTCGCCGAAGGATTGCGCCGATTGCTCGAGAACGAGTTCGAGCTGGTGGATCTGGTGGAGGATGGTGCGGCGTTGCTCGCAGCGGCGCAGCGGCACGATCCTGACGTCATCGTCACCGATATCGGCATGCCCGTCATGAATGGGATTGACGCGGTGCTCGAGTTGCGCAGAACGCGGCCGAACGTCGCCGTTGTATTTCTGACGATGCATCGTGACCCGGCGTATCTCGAACGTGCGCGCGCCGCCGGCGGGCTCGGCTATGTGTTGAAGCACTCGGCGGCTGCAGAACTCGTGACGGCCGTAAACGAAGCAATCGCGGGCCGCGAGTACGTGACGCCCGCGCTGGCCGACGCAATAGAGGAACGTGCAGACCGCGATTCGCCGCATGCGAGCACGCAGGTAACGCCGCGCCAGCGTGAGATTCTGCAGCTCATCGCCAACGGCAAGCTGACGAAGCAGATCGCGGCCGAACTCGCCATCTCCGATCGTACCGTCGAGTTTCACCGGCTGAAGTTGCGGCAGATGCTCGGTGCCCGCACCACAGCGGAACTGGTCCGTGTGGCACTGCGATACGGTCTGGTGGACCGGCCGAGCGAGTTCTGACGGAGCAGACGTTGCCGTTTTCAGCACTAGTAGTTTCCCGAGGTTACAGGCACGTTAGCCGAGCCTAGTCTCGTGCCGCATCAATCTTCGTTATCTTCAGTCTCACTTGGGGACATCGTGTGACAACTTCCCCGCGCTGCCGTCCGGTTGCCGCGCTTTGACAGGTGCAGGATTGCAGACGGAAACCGTTCTGGTCGCCGAGCGGAACGACTTCATCGTCACCGGTCTTCGCGAGTTGCTGGGTAGCTTGTTCACGAACGTCTTCTTCGTGTCGGATGCATCTTCCTTGCTGAAAGGCGCGATCAGACTGCGGCCGACGATGGTCGTCATGGACATGTCGACGGTGAACGGTGACGCAACCGCGTGTATTCGGCAGATTCGCGAAGATTCCCAGTCGGCCGTGATCGTGCTGACGCTGCACGACGCGCCGAGCGTTGCCAAGGAGTTGCTCGAAGCCGGCGCCGATGGTGTGGTGTTGAAGCACCGACTTGCGATTGATTTACTGACGGCTGTCGACACCGTGCTCGAAGGAGGGCGATTCGTATCGTCCGGTATCGCGCTCAGAAGTCTCGGCCTGCCACCGAAATCCCTAACCTCATAACTCATATACGGAGTAGAAATCGATGAGAGCAATCCTGATCGCCGCAGCCGTCGTATTCGTTACCGCGTGCCAGGCGCCCGTTACGCAAACCGAGAAACAGGAACTCGCGGCGCCGGTCAATTGTGCGACTGCCGAAAGCGACCTGAGCACGCTCCAGTCCGAGAAGACGAAGGTTGGCAAACAGGTTCTTGAAGGGGTGTCCGCATTCTCGCCGATCGGTCTCGTGACAGGTGTCGCGACCGGAACGGAAAAGGAGAAGGCGCAGGTCGCATCCGGCGACTACAACACGATGATCGATCAGAAGATCGCCCAGATCAAAGCGACCTGCGGAATTCAATAGCTTGGTACGCGACGGCTCGCCTGAGCGGTGCGTTCGTTCAACGGCAGCAGAATACTAGTTTTCGGAATTTCAGGGAGAACCAACATGACGATGAAGGGGCGATGGACTGTTCTGCTGGCGGTGTTGGGCATCGGTTGCCTGCCGATTCTGCATGCCGCGGAGATTGAAACGACGGGCACACCGGGCTCGGCGAGCGCCACAACCACGATCAGCGGCAGACAGCTGCCTGCGCCGCAACCGAAGTTCGGCGGCGAAATAAAGGACAACGCCCTGCAGTCGAAGATTTGGTGGGCGCCGCGCATCGTGCCGCCGAAAGAGGCGCCGAACGTTCTGCTGATCATCACCGATGACGCCGGCTTCGGTGTGCCGAGCACGTTCGGCGGCGTCATCCCGACGCCGACGATGGATCGCATCGCGCAGAGCGGTTTGCGTTACAACAACATTCATTCGACGGCACTCTGTTCGCCGACGCGCGCGGCGTTGATCACCGGTCGCAACCATCACTCGGTCGGGTTCGGCGTGATTTCCGAACAGTCGACCGGCTTCCCGGGCTACAACAGCATCATTTCCGAGGACAAGGCAACGATCGGGCGGATCCTGCTCGACAACGGCTATTCGACGGCATGGTTCGGAAAGGACCACAACACGCCGGCGTTCGCGGCGAGTCAGGTCGGACCGTTCAACCAGTGGCCGACCGGCATGGGTTTCGAGTACTTCTTCGGATTCGTCGGCGGCGACGCCAACCAGTGGCAACCGAACCTGTTTCGCAACACGACGCAGATTTATCCATTTGCCGGCAAGCCTGGCTGGAACCTGGTCACCGGCATGGCCGACGACGCGATCGACTACCTGAATCGCATCAATCAAACGGATCCGAGCAAGAAGTTCTTCGTCAAATACGCGCCCGGTGCGACGCACGCGCCGCACCATCCGACCCAGGAATGGGTCGACAAGATTCACGCGATGCACCTGTTCGATCAGGGCTACGAAAAGCTGCGCGAGCAGATCTTCGCAAATCAGAAGCGCCTCGGCGTGATTCCGAAGAACACCAAACTCGAGCCGTGGCCGAACGACGTACTGAAGCCGTGGAGCGAACTGACGCCGACGGAGCAGAAGCTGTTCATTCGGCAGGTCGAAGTCTTTGCGGCGTATGCGGCGTACAGCGATTACGAGATCGGCCGCGTCGTTCAGGCGATCGCCGACATGGGCAAACTGGACGACACGTTGATCATCTATATCAACGGCGACAACGGCACGAGCGCGGAAGGCGGTCCGCTCGGCACGCCGAACGAAGTGGCGTTCTTCAACGGCGTCAACATGATGCCGGTCGAAGACCAGATGAAGTGGTACGACGTGTGGGGCACGGAGCAGACGTACAACCACATGTCGGCCGGCTGGTCGTGGGCATTCGATACGCCGTTTACGTGGTTCAAGCAGAACGCGTCGAAGCTCGGCGGCGTGCGTCAGAACATGGCGGTCGCGTGGCCGGCACGCATCAAAGACAAGGGCGCCCTGCGCGAGCAGTTCATGCACGTCATCGACGTTGTGCCGACGATACTGGAAGTGACCGGCATTCCGGCGCCGGAAACGGTCGACGGCATCAAGCAGTCACCGATGGAAGGCACGAGCTTCGCGTACACCTTCGACAAACAGAACGCGAAGGTTCCGATCGCGACACACGCGGCAGTACTTCGAGATGATGGGCCAGTGGGCGCTGTACGACGACGGCTGGCTGCTCAGCACGAAGGTGAACCGGGCGCCGTGGGAAGCGTTCGGTGCCGCCAACCCCGATCCGCTGAACAACCAGGTACTGCAGTTGTATGACCTGAACAGCGACTTCAGCCAGTCGAACGACATCGCGGCGAAGCACCCGGACAAGGTCAAGCAGTTGAAAGCCGAGTTCATCGAAGAAGCGCGCAAGTACCAGGTGTTCCCGATGGATGCGTCTGTAGCGGCGCGCATCGTGGCGCCGCGCCCGAACATCACGGCCGGTCGCACGGAGTTCGTGTATACGCACCCGATGACGGGTCTGCCGCAAGGCGATTCGCCGTCCGTCTTGAACAGCTCCTACACGTTCACCGCCGACGTCGACGGTTCCGGACGGCGGCGGCGACGGCATGATGCTCACGTCAGGCGGTCGGTTCGCGGGATACGGCTTCTATCTGCTGAAGGGCAAACCCGTGTTCCTGTGGAACCTCGTCGATCTGCAGCGGCTCAAGTGGGAAGGACCCGATGTGTTAACTGCGGGTCGTCACGTGATTGCGTTCGACTTCAAGTACGACGGACTCGGCGTCGGTACGCTCGCGTTCAACAACATGAGCGGCTTGGGCAGACCCGGCACGGGTACGCTGTCGGTGGACGGCAAGGTTGTGGCGACGCAAACGATGGAGCGCACACTGCCGATGATTCTGCAGTGGGACGAGAGCTTCGACATCGGGTCCGACACGCTCACCGGCGTGAACGACGCCGACTATCAGCCGCCGTTCGCGTTTACCGGCACGATCAACAAGATCACGCTGAAGGTCGACCGCCCGCAACTGACGCCGGCGGACGAACAGAAGCTCAAAGAGGCAGCGCAGGCGCTGCACGCGAACGAATGAGCGGCGTCTGCATCCGGCGCGATGATGTGCCGTGGAGTCTGATGCGGATTGGCGAAAGCCGGCGACACCGATACTGCTCGACGACGGTTGGTCGGTCGATTGCGAGTATCGGATCGTCGCCGGTCGCATCGAGCTGCGCGTCACCGGCTTGCTCTACTCGATCAAAGACCTGGTGAAGGACGAGGTCGAACGCGAGGCGTTGCTCGGTCGTCTGGTACGGGAGTTTTTCGAGAAGCGCTTGCCGGGCAAATGAGCGACCATCGGCGCCTCGCAACGAATTTCGAGAACGATGCTCAAGCTATACGACGATCTCGCTGCATGGTGGCCGCTGTTTTCGCCGCCGGAAGACTATGAGGAAGAAGCCGCCTTCTATGGCGCTCGCCTGCTCGAAGCAGGCGATGGGCCGTGTGAGTCGCTGCTCGAATTGGGCAGCGGCGGCGGCAACAACGCGTCGTTCCTAACGGGCTGGTTCAGCCGCATGACCTTGGTCGATCCGGCGCCGGGTATGCTTGCGCAAAGCCGTCGATTGAATCCGGGCGCCGAGCATGTCGAAGGCGACATGCGCACGGTACGGCTCGGGAAAACGTTCGACCGGGTATTCGTTCACGATGCGATCTGCTACATGACGACGCGGGACGATCTGCGACGTGCGCTCGAGACGGCATTCGTGCATTGCCGTCCCGGCGGCGGCGCGGTGTTCGCGCCCGATCACGTGCGCGAGAACTTTCGCGCGGCAGCGATACGGCGGCGTGGACGATGCTGCGGGAACGCGCGGTGTGCGATTCATCGAATGGTCGTGGGATCCGGATCCGAACGATGAGACATGTATGGTCGACTACGCAGTGATGCTGCGCGATGGTGAAACGGTGGAGGTAGAGCACGATCGCCACCTCGAAGGATTGTTTGCGCGCGACACGTGGTTGCATCTGCTCGCAGACGTCGGCTTCGAGGCGCGCGTCGTGCCGTTCGAGCATTCGGAGCTCGAACCCGGCAGTTACGAACTGTTCGTTGCAAGGAAACCCCGATGAGTGCGACCGAAATCGCGATGTTCTCGTTCCTGGCGATCATGGGGGGCGCGATGGTCGGGATGATCGTCGGCCGGCTGTTGCCGGATCATCACCTCGGATCGGATTCGAAGGACGTGGTGCGACTGTCGATGGCGATGATCGCGACGATGACCGCACTGGTGCTGGGCCTCGTCACCGGTTCTGCCAAGAGCACGTTCGATACCGACGACGCAGCAGTGAAAAACACAGCCGGGTCGTTGCTCGCGCTCGATCGCGATCTGGCGGCGTACGGTCCGGAGACAAAACCGATCCGCGCGGCGTTGCAGACGACGGTGGCTGCGAAGGTCGATAGCATCTGGAGCGATGTGGGCGCCGAAATGCGTTCCGGTGCGCAAGGCGCAAGCGCCGGCGAGAAACTGATCGACGCCATCCTTTCGCTCAAGCCGACGAGCGATCCGCAGCGCTGGTATCAGGCGCGGGCACTCGAACTCGCCAACGAGATCATGCAAACGCGCTGGCTCGTGTTCAACGGCTCCCAGCGTTCGGTGCCGATGGTGTTCATAATCGTGATCGTCTGCTGGCTGACAGTGCTGTTCGGAAGCTTCGGTTTGTTTGCCCCGCGGAACGCGACAGTGATCGGTGCACTGTTGGTGTGCGGGCTTTCGGTCTCGGCGTCGATCTTCCTGATTCTCGAGATGGACGATCCTTTCAACGGCGCAATGCGCATATCGGATGAGCCCCTCCGATATGCGCTGTCGCAGTTGGGGCAGTAGCGCTACTCGAAGCCCCCTATTCGAAGCGAAGTAGAACGCGCGTGTACCAGGTGGTATCGAGCTTGTCTCTATCCGGCGCGGGATAGCTGTTGTAGTCGTTGTGCACGCCGAGCCGCACCGTCCATTGCGACGCGCCGATCGGCATGACGAACGCCGAATCGTGTGCAAGACAGGTAGTTGCCGAAATGTTCCAGCTGCGGCGAATACGAAAGCGAGTTCACGAGCGACAACCACGGCTTCATCGTCCAGCTGTGTGCAACGCCGCTGTCGAGTGTTGCCGACGAATCGTCCTCGACGTCGGTCGTATACGACTCGTTCCGATAGCCTAAGCCGAGCCAGAACCGCAACGTGCGTTCCTCGGTGAGAATCGGCCGCCACGTGCCGCCTGCGGCCATCGTGGTACGCAGATCGATGTCTTCGAACTTGTCTTTTTCGAGTTCGCCGCGAACGTACCAGCCCCAGGGAACGGTGACGAACGCGGTATACGAAGCGCCGCCGATCGATTGGTCCGATGTCTGATCGTTGTCCTGTTCCGCGGTCTCATACGAGCCGTAGAAACGCAGTTCGTCCCGCTTGCTCACCAGCGCCATCGCGCCGTTGATGTTCGTATTGCGCTCGTCGGAGTTGCCGCTCTTGCCGGTCAGGTCGGCACCGAGCAGATAGGTCCAGTGGCGCGTGTCGAACAGCGATTCCGGCGGCGGCGGGGTGCCGGCCACCCACGAAGCCTGCAGTTGACCGAGCCGCGCAGTTGAAGACGACGTGGTGCCGACCACGCGCATGTTCTTCTGCTCGTCGAGCTGCGTGACGCCGGTGACGGTGGTCGAGTCGGTGAGCTGCGTCGTCATTTCCTTTTCGGTTTCGAACGACGCGACCTGATCCATGGTTACGGTCAGCTTTCCCGCATACGCCGTCTTCAGCTCGATTTCCTTCGGCGTGACCTTTTCGATGGTGCCGGTCAGGCGCGCGCCATCGACGGTGGTAACCACGTCCGCATACGCGGCCGAGCACAGCCCCGCGCTCGCCCATAGGGCGGCTCGAACGCTTGCGCGTACGCTTGTGCTCAAAAGTTGCGACGCTTCCATTGGCCTCTCTCCTTGCTGATCTCTCAGCATTGTTGATCTTATTCAGGTGATCGTGCCCCCTCGCACGACCGCGCAGGGTAGAAGACACGCGTGGGCCGGTCAACGACGCAGTACGCGCAAGCCGGGCGTTGTCGTACACTATTTTCATCGTGCGACTGAGTGGAGACGTTAGCAGTGGCTGCGGATACGCCCACGGTGCGTCATCGTTTGATCATCGAGCAACCCGGTTCGGGTGGGAGGATTCTGCTCGACGGAAACGCGTTGCCGTTGCTCGTAACGGACGATCGGCATACTGCAGAGGTGGACTATATCAACGCGCTCGTCGCCGACCGTTTCGGATTGCGTACTGTCGTGCTGCGCAGCCTCCACCATTCGGATGCAGATACGAGCGATGGGTCGTTCGATCGCGTGCACGAACTCGAAGTGGTGAGCGATGCACGATCGCACGAACTGCAGTGGTCGCGGATTGACGCTCGCTACGCTGGAGGATAGAGCCGATCGCGAAGCGCTCTCGCTGCGGCTTGGTGATCTCCGATCCGCAGATCGTAGACGGACGCGAATGGACGCAGCCGGGTTGGTTCGGCGAAGTATCGGAGTGGATCGAGAATGCGCTGCGCGCTGCCGGGATACATACGATCGAGATCGTGCAGCTTCGCACGTGGGCGTCTTCCTGCGTGCTGCGTATTCGCACGACAGCTGCCGACCATGTACTTCAAGGCGTTGCCTGCGAGCGGAGCGATGGAAGCGAGGCTCACACGCTTTCTGGCGCAGCGCTTTCCGGATGTAGTACCGCAAGTCGTCGCGGCCGAGCCGGCTCGTCGGTGGTTGTTGATGACGGCCTGTCGTGGGCGGAAGCTGGAACAGATTGCGGACATCGCGGTGTGGGAACGCGCGGCGAATCGTTATGCGCGGTTGCAGGTGGCATGCATCGACCACGTGCCTGCGCTGAAGGCGCTCGGTTGTCCGATGCGAGATCTGGGGCAACTCGCCCTATCGATCGAATCGCTGGCTGCAGATGCAGCGCTGTTGCCGCGGCCGGGTGGATTGACGCAAGCGGAACACTCGCGGTTCGTTGCACTGGCGCCGGAGCTGCTGCGACGCTGCGATGAACTCGCCGCCTGCGGCATTCCCTATTCACTGGAGCACGGTGATTTCTGGCCCGGCAACGTCTTTTGCGACGACACCTCATGTGCGTTCATCGATTGGGAAGACGCAGTGGTGTCGCATCCGTTCTTCAGCCTGGCACCGCTCACGGTGGGCCTGATGAACGCGGGGCTGGGGTCGTCTGAAAACGTTGCGCGTGTCGAGCGCGCTTACATGTCCGCATTCGTGCCGCTTGCGCCACCAGATCGATTGAGGCGCGCAATCGAACTGGCGATGCCGCTGTGCTTCTTCGACATGGCGGCGCGTTACCGCCGGCAGCGCCCCTCGATCGTTCGTGTTGCATCCGTGGATGCGCGACCTGGTGCCGCAGACGGTGCGGCTCGCGCTGTCGCGGCTCACTTGAGATCCGCGATCAGGGCGTTCAGTGAATCTCGGCGGCGTCGCCCCACGCCTTGCGTAGCCGCTTCGCGTCGAACCCTGCTTCTTTCGAAGCGTCGATGATCACCTTCTCGCGTCGCGCGATCTGCTCGGCGGCGGCCTGCACCTTGCTCGCGACATCCCACGGAATCACCACGGCACCGTGTTGATCGGCGTGGATCAGGTCGCCGTCGCGAACGCGCATGCCCGCGACATTAACCGGCTTGCCGAAGTCGACGACGTGCACGAACGCGTGCGAAGGACCGACGCGGTTGGCGAGCAGCTGAAAACCTTCGGCACAACCGGGTAGATCGCGAACGCTGCCGTCGGTGATCACGCCGCGGCAACCGAGTCCGCGATGCACGTGCGTGTTGACCTCACCCCAGAACGCGCCGTAACCGCCGTTCGGCGCATCCAGATCCTGAATGACGACCACGCTCGGCTTCGGTCCGGCATCAATGTAGTCGTAGTACGCGTCGTTCAGTTCGCGTGCCGCGTTGCCCACGACGTCGGACGGATGCATCGCACGGATCGACGCGGTGCGTGCCACGGCGACCACCGGCGGCAGACCAGGCCGAACACACACCAGCGGCTCGACGGTGAATCCCCAACCGCGTCGCTGCGGCGCAACCACTTCGAGTGCGTTGCATACGGTGGGCGTATCGAGGGCGCGCAGACTCTCGATCAAGGACGAACTCAGTTCAGGCACGACGTGGGTCTCCCGGGGGAACGAGGACGAGCATGGTCGCGGAAACGCCCCCTTGCCCGCAATTCGAAAAGAGGGCCCGCAATTCGAAAAGAGGGCCGGCAATTCGAAAGAATGTCGGCAATTCGAAACGCCGTGGCGCGACGTCGCCATCGAATTCTTGGATTACACTTTGCCGATGGCTGTTCCCTCCACACCGCTACAAGGGATTCGACACACACGTGAGCGACCGCGCTCTGGTTCTGCGCTTCACGGTCGCGATGCAGGTGGCGCTCGTTGGTGCCGGCCGCATTGTCGATCGTTTTTCTGAACCTCAACTTCTTCCCGGACGAGTACGCGAACTTCGCACTGATCCCGTGGTGGTCGATCGGCTATTTCCTGATCGCGGCGGCGCTGGTGACGTTCGTGTTGCGCCGCAGTCTGCTGCGTCAGATTTCGGCGCTCACTCAAGGGCGACCGACCAACTTCACCGCGCTGCAACGCCTCGCCGCGGAAACCGTCATCGGCGTGGTGCTCTACGTCAGCGGCGGCGTCGCGATGATTGGATTGGAGGCGGGCGGCGCCAATGTTCCGGTCGCCGTCGTGATCGGCACGGTAGTGACCATGAGCATCTACATCCTCACGCCCACGTTCCTTTATCTGCAGGATCTCTTCGGCCGGCACTTCGGACGGTTCGCGGAGGGACGTTCGCTGGTGCCCACCCGCATGCGCATCCTCGCGGTCGGCGTGGGCAATTCGTTCGTCGCGTGCACGTCGTTTCTGATGGTGGAAGCCACCTTCATAGGCATGGTCACGACGCATGCGTGGATTTTGTGGCTGTCGATTCTCGCGTACACCGCGGCGGTGACTTACATGGCGTACACGGGATTTGCCGCCAGCGTGGAACCGCTGGAGGAAGCGCTGGCGACGCGCACCAACGACGTGCGTCTGCTGCAGCCGCGTTCGCTCGACGATGTCGGCGCGATGATGTTCCGGCTGAAGGAGCTGATCGAAGGAAACGCGGCCGCTCAACGCGAGTTGCGCGCAGGCGAAGCGCGATTGCGGATGTTTGCCGAGGCGGCATCGGACTATTTCTTCGAGATCGATGCCGATCTCAAGTTCAGCTACGTTTCCGATCGCTTTCGCGATATCACCGGCCTCGAACCGTCAGTTCTCATCGGCCGGTCCGCATTGGAAACGGGCGACGAGTACCGGTTCGAGTACGAGTTCGATCGTCCTGCCGACCTTAGAGAACACAAGCCGTATCGCGACTTCCGCTTCGTCGTGCGCGACCGCGACGGCCATCCGTTGCACCTGCAGTCGAGCGCGGTGCCGTATTTCGACGAGGCGGGTCGCTTCTGCGGTTATCGCGGCACGGGCACCAACATCACCGAGATGGTCGAGGCGCAGCGTGCGCTGCGTGCGAATCAGGCCGAACTCGCCCAGGCGCAGAAGATGGAAGCCGTCGGCCAGCTCACAGGCGGCATCGCGCACGATTTCAACAACCTGCTGACGGTGATTCTCGGCAACCTCGAACTGCTGGGCATTCACGCCGCCAACCAGCCGAAGTTGCTGCGCCACATCGAGTCCGCCACGGTGGCGGCGACGCGGGGTGGGGCACTCACGCAACGATTGCTCGCGTTCTCGCGACGGCAGGCACTGCACCCGGAGCCGGTAGACGTGGCGGAGCGATTGCGCGGGATGGAGGAACTTCTCGGGCGCACGCTCGGCGAGAACATCCGCATCGAAGTGGTGGCGGCCGAAGGGTTGTGGAGATGTATGGTCGATCCACACCAGTTCGAAAGCGCGATTTTGAATCTCGCACTCAATGCGCGCGACGCGATGCCGAATCGCGGCAATCTGACGATGACGCTCGACAACTGTCGCGGCCTGAGCGGGATAACCTCTACCATCGACGGTCCCAACGACTATGTCCGGCTGCGGATCACCGACACCGGACGTGGTATCGCGCCCGAAGTGTTGCCTCACGTATTCGAACCGTTCTTCACGACCAAGGGTCCCGGTGAAGGGTCCGGACTCGGTTTGAGCATGGTGTACGGGTTCATCAACCAGAGCGGCGGGCGCGTGGTGCTGACGAGCGTGCTCGGGCGTGGCACCACGGCGGAGATTCTGTTGCCGCGTGCCTTGGAGGGGGCGACGGATTCCGAAGATCCCGCACCACGTGAAGCGGCGGTGGGGCATGGGCAGACGATCATGGTGATCGAAGACGATCCGGGCGTAACCGCTGTGGTCACCGAGGGCCTCAACCAGCTCGGGTATCAGGTGATCAACGTCCAGAACGGCGAGCAGGCGCTCGATTCGCTGGAGGAACGCAAGTCGATCGACCTCGTGCTTTCCGACATTGTGTTACCTGGCGGTTTGTCGGGGCTCGACGTGGAAGAAGCGATGCGCAAGGTGCAGCCGGGTGTGCGGTTCATCTTCATGTCGGGCTACGCACAGGATGAGATTGCGCGCAAAGGCCTTCGACATGGCGATGGTATCTCGGCAATCGACATTCTAAGGAAACCGTTTCAGCTCACCGATCTTGCCGACAGGGTAATTGAGGCGCTGGCCGCCGACGCCTGAAAGCCGTATTGTTCGGTTTCATTTGTTCGGTTTCAGAAGCAGGAGCACGCGGCATGTCTTACAAGAAGATTCTCGTTGCGATCGATCTCACCGACGAAGCCGGCCAAGTGCTCAAGCAGGCGAACGAAACGACGAAACAGAACGGCGCCGAGTTGTCGCTGATCGTCGTCGTCAAGCCGATCAATCAGGTGTATTCGGGATTCGACGTGGCCGCACTGTCGGCCGACGCCGCGATGATCGAGGCAGACGCAGTGAAGCAGGCGCAGCTTCGTATCGCGGAACATGCCAAGGGTCTTGGCGTTCCCGGCAACCGCACTTATGTGGCGCGCGGCAATCCCGCGCACGAAATTCGCGAGACGGCCGCTGAACTCGGCGTGGATCTGATCATCCTCGGCACGCATGGCCGGCATGGTCTTGGACTGCTGCTCGGTTCGACGGCGACCGGCGTATTGCATGGTTGCCCATGCGATGTGCTGACGGTCCGCATCAAGTAGGGCCCATCAATCGATCCAGTCCGATGACGTTACGGGTTCGGGCTGTTACAAGTTGCGGGCTAGGGCCGCATGAACTCGTAGTCGGCGTCTTCGGCGAGATTGTGCATCTGAAATTCGAGCGCGCTCTTTGTGTCGGGGATGCCGCGCTCTTTCACCAACGCTTGTGCAATCGTCACCAGCATCGCGTGCAGACAGTCGCCGCGCGAGATTCGTTCGCCTTCTGCAGCGTGTAGTGCGGTGTCGACGTGATGGCGCGCAATCGAATAGGCGGACATGGCGGGTTCCGGTGCGAAGTTGCGTTTCATTTTCCACTTCCGCGCGGCGTTGAACCTAAGGACTTCCCCCGGTAGCCGCGCAACTTCCACTCGGACTAAGCTCGGGTCACTGCGTAGTGTCGGGGTGCAATCATGGCTGGCTACAAAGAAGTACTCGTGGCGGTAGATCTCTCGGACGATCTGATCGAAGTGTTGAAGGCTGCCGTCGAAAAGGTTGGCTCGGGCGCGAACGTTTCGATCGTGCATGTGCTCGAGCCCGCGTACTACTACTACGGCATGGAGCCCGCGCTCGGCACGTTGCCGCCCAGTTTCGAAGAGAACATCCTGAAGCGCGCGACCTCACAACTCGAGGCGGTGGGGCGCAAGTACGGCGTTGCGAAAGAGCACCAATATCTCGAACGCGGACACGCGCCGACGCAGATTCTGCGACTGGCTCAGGATAAAGGTGTCGACCTGATCATCGTCGGCAGCCATGGCCGGCACGGTTGGCGTCTGCTGCTCGGTTCGACCGCCAATGCCGTTCTGCACGGGGCCACCTGCGACGTGCTGGCCGTTCGTGCGATGGCGCGTTCCTGATCGATTGCTATGAATAGGACGAGCGCCGCGTAGGTGTGCGTCAGGTTGCCCCGACGCGCTGGCGGAAGAACTCGATCACGCGCTGCTCGGCACGTTTCGTCGGCCCGGTCGGATCGTCGTCGACGAGGTGCAGCGTAAGCACCGAGTGGGGCGCCATGCCGGTGTTCGGTGCGGCATCTTTCGGATCGAGTTCGATGGCCTCGAACTTGTCGCCGAACGTTTTCTTCAGCGTGTCGAAGCGCTCGTCGGGCACGAACGAGTCGCCGAAGAAGCGTAAGCCGATCATCGACAGGTTCTCGTCTTTGAAGCGGCGTTTGGCGCAAGAGATTTCTTCGTCGGAGACGCCGATGGCGCCGCGACGTTTGTCGCCGCCCGGACCCGCCGGCAGCGGCAGCGATGGTTGCGATAGCACGGGTGCTACCACGGATGGTTCCGTCATCATCGCGAGCGCGAAGTTGCCGGTGAAACACATGCCCACCGCACCGACACCGTTGCCGCCGCACTCGGCGTGCATCTTGCGCGCGAGGGCGCGACACCAGTCGACGATCGGACTGGAGCGGTTCGTCGCCCACACGTTGAATTCGCGCCGAACGCAGATGGCTTTCAACATCACGCCCACTGCGTGCCCCATGGTCACTTCGCGCCCCGGTGATCCGAACAGACTCGGCATTACCGCCGTCATGCCGGCCGCGGCAACGTGGTCGGCGAAGCGGATGACCAATGGATGCATGCCGGGCATTTCGTGAATGATGATGACTGCGGGACCGGAGCCGCGACGGTACACAGGGCGTGTCCAATGACCGTCATCGAACTCGAACTTCTCGTAGCTATGCAGTGCGTCGGTTGCCGCCATCCCGCGTTCCCCTTAACGATGAGGGCTGGAGTGTAGGGAACGGCGCAGAACGAAGCGAGTTCACCGCGTCGGCTCAGGGCTCTTTTGATTGACACCCCTAGGTGGATCAGTAACATACGCCGCTCGCGCTTTTCCGGGTGTTTAGCTCAGTTGGTAGAGCGGCAGCCTTACAAGCTGTAGGTCGCAGGTTCGACCCCTGCAACACCCACCAGGCCCTTGCCGATTTGCGGCAGGTGCATCGAGTTCGGAGCGGTAGTTCAGTTGGTTAGAATACCGGCCTGTCACGCCGGGGGTCGCGGGTTCGAGCCCCGTCCGCTCCGCCATCTAACATATTGATTTTAAACGGCTAAATCTACGGTACATCGGGTTGGGACCCAAAACGGACCCAATTTTGACCATTAACGATGGTCGCCACAGCGGCAATCCCGCGCGATTTGGTCGAAGAAAACTCGATTGGTTTTGTAGTTGATGTGCCGTGTGCTCAGGAGCGCGCTGACAGGCCCACTGAGGCGCGTCGGCGCACTAGCCCTTTTCGGCGCCTTGGACTCGCTTGGAAGTCATTTTCGCGAGTTCGTCGCGATCGCTGCCGCTATTGATCCAGCGCGCGTAGGTCGACAAAAGGACGCTTAGCGAATGCCCGAGTTGCTGAGCGATCAGCGCCGGCGCGACGCCCGCCGACAATGCTGCAGACGCGTATGTATGACGCCACGGATATGGCCCCGTTCGAGCGCGTACTTTGGCTCCCTTATGCGCTTTCCGGAAGGAACGGTTCAAGTGATAGCCGCTCTGATACGCATCTCCATACTGGTTACGAAAGATCTCGCCGCCGCGAATCGGTCGAGGCATGCCGCGAAGCACTTTGACGACGTCGTCTAGAACAATGACTCGACGCGGTGTATCGGTTTTGGTTCCTTTGAGTTCTCCCCTGACGCGCGCCTGATGCACATACAGTGTCTCGCCGGTGAAGTCCTCCCACGTCAACGCGAGTAGCTCTCCCGTACGCATGCCGGTTCCGAACGCGACCGTGAAATACTCGAATGATGGCGACGAACCATGGGCACGCAACCACTTGAGCAACGCATCGCGCTCTTCTGGCGAGTAAGGGTCTGGCTCCGTGCGGGATTTCCGTCGTTGCGCCGTCAATCCGATCGCTGGACTGAGCGACGCGTAACCGCGCGCGACCGCGTAGCGGAACATCTGGCGCAGTGGGATGAGCGCGTTCGATCGAGTTTTCCGCCCCGGCCAGGTGATCGCATCGTCCAGCGCGACCAGTTCGGCGAGAGTGATTGACGCAACGTCGCGACCGCGCAGCGCTTTCCAATAGATGTTCAGCGCGTCGCGATAGCTGTTGCGTGTGCTCAGCTCGAGTTCGGCGGAGTCCAGATACGCTTGAGCCACTTGTTCGAAGGGATGGAAGCCGACCTCGGCCTCTTGTAAGCCGTATTTTCGCGCCCTGATCCGCTCACGACGGATCCGGATCGCATCGGCTACACCAGTCCGAGTCGCTTTGAGATCGAGGGTTTCCTCATAGCGCTTGCCGTGGACGGTGTAGCGGATCTGGATGTGTCCGCGCTTTGGACGAATGCCTTTTGGGTAATCCATGCATCGACCTCAGGCCAATTGATCATCACGCGGCCATCGACAACTGCCCAATGATGTCCGCGCTGCCAATGGCGCGCGATCTTCGATCGAATTTGGCCCTTTGTCCATCCGAAGGCACGACAGGCCGCTGGGAGAGTCACCCAACTATTCCCTATCGATGTCTTTTCTGCGGGGTTCACTTTGATCGCAAGCCAGTACGCGCCGACGCCGTATTTCTGATCATGCGTGGATTCTGTTCGCTGCCTTCGATCGAAAGAAGTCCAAATCACAACATGTCCGTGCGGGATTTTTGGCGGCACCGAATAGCGCCCGTGCATGCCTTAGCCGATTTGGCCGAGTTCGGTCGCACGTGATGGCCGATGACGCCGAGATTCTGATCGACAATGTAGAGGTGACAGACGGGTGCGCTGAGGCGCGATGGAGGTCCTTGGATGCCGCAAGATTACTCCGGGTCCCCAGATGCGCACTGGAATAAATCACAGCAAGCCGTGATGTGGTTCTTTGCAGACCCGATGGGCACTCGGACGCTAAGGTTGGTGTAAGGCAGATACTGTCGAGGGCAGCATCTGACGGAATCGCGCCATTGATGATCGGTTAGCGTGCGTCGTCAGATGCGCACAAGGCATGCGCGATCTCAATCATCAACTGAAGCAGCTGTGTCAGCGCAACCGCGATGGCAGCTTTGCGACGCAGCACGATCGTGAGCGGGTACTGACGCTCATCGCAGATCAGCTGCATGCGCTCGGCTTCCGCGGAATGGGTGTCGGGTCGCTCAAACCCAAACACGTCGATGCGCTCGTCAGTCACTGGCAACGCGCCGAGCTATCGGTCGGAACCGTCAAGAATCGGCTCGCGACATTGCGCTGGTGGGCCGAAAAGGTCGATCGGCAGAACGTCATTGCCCGGTCGAATGCGCACTACGGTGTGCCTGATCGAGTGTTCAGCAATGGAATCTCGAAGGCGAGAAGTCGTGGATCCGGCTGACCTGGCTCAGATCAACGATCCCCACGTCCGAATGAGTCTCGAACTTCAACAAGCGTTCGGGCTGCGTCGCGAGGAGGCGATCAAGTTCAGCCCGAGCTTTGCCGACGGCGGCGATCACGTGACTTTGAAGGACAGCTGGACCAAGGGCGGTAAGGCACGGGTGATTCCGACTTCGTACCGATGCGCAACGCGCGGTACTCGACCGTGCCCATCGACTCGCCGGTCGCGGCTCGTTGATCCCACCGCAACGCAACTATCGACAACAACTGCGTATCTACGAACGTCAAACGAATGCGGCGGGTCTGTCGAAGCTGCACGGCCTGCGGCATGCCTACGCTCAAGCACGATTCGAGGAATTGACCGGCTTCAAGGCGCCCGCGGTCGGCGGCCCTGCGCATGCGGATCTGACAGTTGCCGCAGCGCGACCGCGGACCGGGAGGCTCGCATGATGATCAGCCGAGAGCTCGGTCATGAGCGCGAGCAGATCACCACGGTTTATCTGGGGCGTTGATCCTGGCTGAACCCGAGCAGGATGGGTCAGCAGCGACGGATGATTCATCCTTGCGTCCGGAGACCCTCGCGCTCGATGCGTTGATGGAAGCGACGGTCACGCGCGTTCACGGCGAACCGGTTGCTCACGACGCGATGCTGTTTGTCAGCAATCGGCATGAGGCCATCCCCGACGTCGTGATTCAGGATCCGACCCTCGAGCCGGTCGACAAGCTCGTCTGGATGGTGGTCAAGCGACACGCAAGAGGGGCGGGCAGCTCGAACTTCCCGAGTTACGCGGAGATCTGTCGGAAGGCGAACATCGCCTCGAAGACGACCGTCGTACGCTGTGTGGCGATACTGCGGATCGCCCGCTGGCTGACCCTGTGCGCGCGGCTACGTGAGCCGTGTGGACGGTTTCGGCGCAACATCTATGCGTTGCACGATGAACCCTTACCGCTGACGGACACGCTGCATCTCGATCCGCAATACCTGCAATTCCTCGATGCGTCGCTGACGCACCCACACGCCCGCGTGCGCGCTGTTGCGCAGGACACGCGCGCGGCGGTCAACCTCTACAACGCAAGGCAAGCCGAAGTCGGCGAACGCTTCCGCCAAAACTCGAAAACGTCGAAATTTGTGACGTTACAAAATCTGCAACACCGTAGTAGTAGTTCTTTATGTATACGTGAGAAGACAACTACTACTACAGGGATTCCAGATTCTGTAACGCTGACGACGAACGAGCGCGGCGAACCGCTGACGTATCCGAGTCGTTTTTCGGCGAACCAATGCGATCTGGCAGGTCGCCAGCTGGCGGGGGTTCCTGCGGAGCTGCGCCAACGCATCCTGGATGAGACCGAAGGACGCATTCGCGCCGAGCGCCGCGGCATGCCGTCGGTGTACGACGATCTGCGCTTCCTGGCGTCGCTGTGTCGCGCCGCGTTGAAAGGGGAGTTTCAGGCCAATCTGGCGCTTAATGTCGAGGCGGAGCGTGAGGCGAGGGCACGCGAGCGCGAACGCCCGATCGTGTCTCCGGTGGACACGCCGCCTGATCGTGCAGCTGCGATTGCTACCGCGCAATCGTCCCTCGCCGAGCTGCGCGCAGTGCTCGGCATGCCCAGTCCTCAGAATGGACACAGTGTGTCCACTCGCGAGCCGTAACAGATTCTGTAACGACCGAGTCAAGGCGCGCGTCTTTTCTTAGCGCGAGGACGTCACGTGACACAGGCGAAATTCTGTAACGGTCGACGAGTGGGCTCACTGAGCCCACTCGCTCCTGAGCCGGTCGGTGGCGTGGAATCGCTCAATGCGCGGGCACACGCCTACGGCTCGCGCTGGACCACGGACGCGACCGACACGCTGCGACCTCGCAAGAACGGGCGAGCCGAGAACCGATGCGGCGGAGCGCACCTCACATGCGCGCAGCCGCGACAGCCGAAGTCACGCGACGCGGTTGTACTCGAGCTACGCACCGAAGGCGCAGTAACGACTTGAAGCAGGGGTCGTGACGGGCGAACGCCCGGCGCGATCCGTGCAACGACCCGAAGGTGCCGTCGTCACTACAAAGCGAAGCGGTGTAGTGACGACGGCCACACGCCAGTAATCACGCGGTCCCGCGGGCGGATTTCGAAGTGACAGCCGCGGTTTCGGTGCCCAGACTGCATGCACTGAACGATTTATACGCGGCCACTGCGTTTAAAGTGGCAGGTCGATCCAGCCTGGCGTAAGCCAACCGGACAGCGAAGCAGACGCTCAATCACTGCAACAGCGACATCGAGAACCGTGCAATGTCGCAATGACCGTCAAGGTCATCGGTTCATCGTCGAGAGTTCGGATCTTCGATCCGTTCGTTCAATTCGGGCATCCGCCCATCTTCCCAACCGAGGTCGAGCGAATCGCCGATGGCGATCGCGAGACCATTCATCAACCCCGCGGCTCCGCCGCATCATCCAAAGGAGGTGACTTCTAGAAAACCACGTTCGAGATAAGACCTGACTGTGTAGGTCCGTTGGTACTGGCGCAGATGTACTCTTCAACCGAAGAGGCTCTGTGTCGCCGAATATCGGCACTGTTCAGGTCAGGGAGTGGTGTCCCACGATCATTACCGCGCAAGCGGAACTCGTTCAGCTACGGCTGCCGAGTCGATCAGAAACACTTACCAGAACGTTCGAACACCGTAGAGACCTGAACCACCAACGAAGCATCGCTGAAATTGACTGGCACGGGCGTGGCCGTATCCAGTTGCCTCCAATATCACTATCTTAACGCGATCCCATCAAAGCTCCTCGCGCAGCCAGTGCCAACGGTTCTGCAGAGGTGCTCGAATTGCCTATCGTCGCTGCTAACCGTGGTGACCGCGCGCTGCGGGGTTATGCCAATTTGATGCGTCGGTCGATGGGTCCGTTGTGCGTTCCCGGCCCAATATCAGGACCCACGATCACGGTATCCCCGTGATCCACGCTCACGCGACTTTGGGGTCGCGAATGGTTACGGTTCCCTGCGCGACGGCCGCGAGACGGCCCTCGTTGATCACGTCGATTCGAACGACCGCTTGTGTCCGCGTTATGGACACGATGTGTGCCTGCGCTTCCAATGTGCCTTTGTTCACTGGCGCCGTGAGGTTCAATTTGAACTCGGTGGTTGCGGCCCATTGCCCCGATTTCATCGCGGGATAGCAAACGCAGCCCAAGACATGATCGCACAGCGCGGAGATGACCCCCCCGTGCATGTTACCGAACGGCGTCAGAAGCTCCTTTCGCACGTCGAGTTCGGCGGTCATTGTGCCGGCACCGGCAGCGGATATTTTTATGCCTAGAAAGTCGGGTAAACCGCCCGCACCGCCCTTGTTCTGCAGGAAACGTGCTGCAATCGTCTCGTCGTAGGGCACGGCGGCAGAGCGCGTTGTATTCGTCGCCAAAGCGCTGACTCCTCAACTGGTCGGTATTAGGCACGAGTGAATGGATTCTTCACCGGGTATCAAGCGCGCAAGCGTCTTGATCGCTCGCTCCGCGTCCTTTAGTGCGAAGTCGTGGGTGTGCATGCGCGCGAACGGAACCTTGCCCGTCTCCAATAGACGAATGGCGGTTTTGTAACCCGAACTGGTGACACCGATTGCGCCGCGGATCGTGATCTCCTTCATGACGATCATGTCGGAGATGAAGTTGTTCACGGGTTTGAATCCCTTCACGCCCGCCAGCACGATCGTGCCGCCCGGTCGTACCATTCCCAACGCGTCGACGACGGGTTGCGTCGCATATGCGCTCACATCAACCACGACGTCGGCGCCGCGACCACCGGTGATCTGTTTGACCCGCTCGACCGAGTTTTCCTGTTCGACGTCGATAGTGTGGTCAGCACCGAAAATGCGGGCGACCTTGAGCTTTTCCGAATCTGCCGATATCCCGGTCACGATGATCGTTCCGGCGCCGACCTCGCGACATGCGATCACGCTGGCCAAACCGCGTTGGCCCGGACCCAAAATCACGACCGTGTCACCCGGTCTGGTGCGCGGAATTTCGGCTGCCCAACGGAATCCGGCGCCGAGCGGATTGAACATTACGGCTATGTTCGCAGGAAGGTCGCGGCTGATCTTGTGCACGATGGTATTGGGATGCAGATACATGTACTGCGCGTATCCACCCCACAAGCCGGGTGGCTCCGACAGCGGTACGTACGAATACATCTTGCGGTTCATGCACAGGTGGTAATGGCCGTCATAGCAGTTGGCGCAATAGCGACACGACAGCATCGTTTCCACTGCGACCCGATCCCCTTGATCGACTCCCCACCGCGCGGCTGCACGATCGCCGATCTTGGCTATGCGGCCGAGCGGCTCGTGACCAGGAATCACGGGCATCGGCATTTTCAGGACGCCCTCGTACTGCTCGTAATCACTGCCACAGATACCGCAGGCTTCGATTTGTAGAATCGCGCTGTCGTCGTCAATATCCGGAATGGGCACGTCGATTGGTTCGAGCTTGTGAGGCCCGGTTTGCGCCATTGCAAACGCTGTCTTTGGAATGGTCACGGTTCCACCTTCATGATGCGTCTAAACGAAAATTCGGCAAGGCGATGTGCCGATGCAGACTTGCCGGACATCGCGGGCTTGCGCGGCTGATTTGGCATCAGGCTGCCAACTCCAGCCGCACGGGCAGGTGCTTGACGCCGCCGATGAAGCTGGAACGCAATCGCTGCGCATCG
Organism: uncultured Gammaproteobacteria bacterium; assembly: GCA_963822125.1. Taxonomy (GTDB): domain Bacteria; phylum Pseudomonadota; class Gammaproteobacteria; order Pseudomonadales; family Azotimanducaceae; genus DATJGR01. Next base: position 422,393 of record CAWGGQ010000002.1, read on the forward strand.
TCAAGCAGTTCAACGTGCTTGATCCGGCGCAGCAGGCTCGAGAACACAGCCCGCAACTCGTTGCGGGCGAGGTGCGCGCCGAGACACAGGTGCTCTCCAATTCCGAAACCGATCTGTGGATTCGGATCGCGTTCGATGTCGAACGTCATCGGCGACTCGAATATTCGGTCGTCTCGGTTAGCCGATGGGTAGAAAAGCGCGAGATGCTCGCCCGCTTTTATGTTTACGTTGTGCAGGGAGACGTCGCGATTCGGCGTCCTACAGAAGTGGATGACCGGGCTGCTCCAGCGCACGATCTCCTCCACCATCGGATGCAGGAGTGATGGATTTGCACGCGCTTTTCTGAGTTGATCGGGATGTTGAATCAATGCGAGCAGGCCCCCGGTCGTTGCGTTGCGGGTCGTCTCGTTGCCGGCGGCGATGAGCAGGAACAGGTAGGACAGCAGCTCCAACGGCGGCAGGTACGCTCCGTCTATCTTGGCGTTCGCCAATACTGAAGTGAGATCGTCGCGCGGCTTTTTCCGGCGGTCTTCGACGAAGGCGGTGCAATATGCAAACACTTCAGACGAGGACCTGCTGGGCCAATTCTCGGCCCGAGGTACCGTCTTCGCGGCGGAATTCCGGGTCATTCGCTCCGACAATTTCGTTGGTCCACCGGAAAAACTGATCCCGATCGGCTTGTGGAAGGCCCATGAGTTCTGCGATGACCGCGAGCGGCAATATCGCGGAGACTGCAGTCACGAAGTCCATCTCCTTCTTGCCGGCAACCCTGTCCAGGATGTCGTCGGCGACTCGATCGAGACGGACCTGATCCTCATTCAGCCGATTTTTGGTGAAGTACGCACTCATGAGCTTGCGATAGACGCGATGGTCCGGCGGGTCCATGTTCAGGAGCGTTCGCACCTGCTGTAGGAAATCGGCATCGGCAACCGGCTGCACGGACAGTAAGGGCGCGTTGAGAAAAATGTTCGGCTTTTTCGAGATTTCGACGATGTCTTCGTAGCGTGTCACCGCGTAAAAGGGGATCAGCTTCGGATGCTTGCAGTACGCGATGGGCGCGTCTTTGCGCAACGCCGCCCACAAGTCATGAGGGTAACCGTGCTGTTGGTAGTAATCCGGATCGATGATTTCGAGGGGCGCCGTGGGTCTGGACATGAAGAACCTCTGTGATGGTCAGTCTTCGACAGTGATCGCGAGTCTGGGACAGATCTGTGCCGCTGACTCAACCTTGAAGCGCAAGGTTTCGCTTGGCTCCTCGATCAACACGACGAGCTGGTCGTCGTCGGATAAGCGGAACACTTCGGGGCATTCCACCATGCAAAGGGCATTTGCTTCGCAAAGGTCAAAGTCCACTCGCACTTTCATTTGAGAGCCTCCGAATTTACGTCCAGTGACATGTATATGTTATATATTCGCACGTATATGGACGTACGTGAAGCTGGAAATGAGATACTGCCGTCGGAAAGTTCCGTCGCTCAGGTCGTAGGGAAAGGTCAATACGAATGAATGATTCGACATTGAGCATCGTCAAATCAGCGGCTCGAGTGCTCGAGATCTTCGAACTTTTTGACGAATTGCGTCGTCCCGTTGCGATAGCCGAAGTCTCGGTCAATCTCGGCTACCCGCACTCCAGTGCGGCTGCATTGTTGAAGAGCCTCACCAACCTGGGATACCTCGAGTACGATCCGGATGACCGCACCTACTTTCCGAGCATCCGCATCTCCATGTTGGGGAGATGGGTGGAGGCGGAGAGCCTGCCGGTGCGAACAGTGCTCAAGCTGATGCAGGAACTTCAGGTCGCAACGTCTTGCACCGTGATTACGGCCATTCGCTCCGGCGCGCACGCGCAGTACATCAAAGTTCTGCAAGGCACAACGACGATTCGTTATCACATCAAGGCGGGAACGCGGCGACTGCTCCACCGTTCGACCCTGGGACGCACGTTGCTTGCGCAGATGGAGGAGAGTCGTGCCCGGCAACTGATCGAGCAGTCGCTGGCATTGGATGATGCCCCTTCGATCAGCGTTGCCAGCTGCCTTAGCGAACTCAAGCGCATCCGTCGTCAGGGTTACGCTATTTACACGGGGCTCGTTGAGCCGAATGGCACGCTCATCGGCGTCCCGTTGCGGCTCGATCAGCGGGGTCGCGGTGCCGCCATCGGGTTGGCGGCACCGAAGGAGTGGATCGAGGCTCACCGTGATCGATTTGTCGATTTGTTGGTGAATACCGTGGCACGCGCTGAGGCGCCCACGTCGAAGACCGCGTCGCGATAGGGCCTCCGCGCGAGGCGCCGGTGACAAGTGCGATTTTGTCGTTCAATTTTCCCATGACGCTGTGCTCTAACTGTCTCCTGATAGCCTGCCAAATCTTTGTAAAGGCACTTACTAATGAGTGTAGATCTGAAACCGGTACCGAGACGCCGCAGCTGGGAAGTGCGCGACGGCACCGGCCGCACGATTGAGATCGCAGGGCTGGAGTGGGGCAGCGGTCGGCAGGTGGCATTGCTGCTGCATGCCAATGGTTTTTGCGCGGCTACTTGGACGGAAGTCGCGGAACGGTTGGCAGATCATTGCCGAGTGATCGCCCTGGATGCGCGTGGCCACGGGTCTTCAACCGCGCCGCCAGCGCCCGAAGCGTACGACTGGGGTCTTCTCATCGATGACACAGCACAGGTGGTGCAGCAGCTGCGTTCCGAGCTAGGTATAGCGCAGATCGCGCTTTGCGCGGGTAATTCCCTCGGCGGGGTCATCGGCGCGGCGCTCGCGAGCGAACTGCCGGGCCAGTTTGGCCGTGTCGTGATGTTGGATCCGCCCCTCAAGCCATCGGCTGACATGCTAGAACACCTGGGTCTTGCCTGGCCGATCGTGGCAGGGCGGGACAGTATTGGCGAGCAGGCGCGTCGGCGCCGGGCGGTGTGGCCATCGCGGGCGGCGGCGGGTGATGCGTGGCGCGCCAAACCCATGTTTGCTACGTGGGATAGCCGGTCGTTTGAGCTGTACCTGCAGGCCGGGTTTCGAGACCGGGCCGACGGCCAGGTTGAATTGTCGTGCGCGCCGGCCGTCGAAGCCTCGATCTTCGAAATGACCGGTACAGTCGATTTGTTCGAGCGCGCGCCGCGGATTTTGACGCCGGTGCATTTGGTGCGCGCGACTCGCGGTTATTTTCCGCGGGCGCTCTATCAGGCGCTGGTGCAGCGACTGCCGCGGGGCGCGCTGAGTGAGATGGACGGCGGACACTTGCTACCAATGGAAATGCCGGAGAGTACTGCAGAGCTGCTGCAGCACGAACTCGATGAGTTGAGGCGTGAGCCGGTAGACAACGTCTAGTTGACACGCGCGAGTTCATAAAGGAGGTCGTTATCGTCTGCGATCTGGAATGTGGTCGCTGCGTCGAATTTTGATGACGGACGCGACTGATGTAAGTATACTTACAAAGTCGGCGCGCCAATTCCCCTCTCACCCAGTTTGGCGCTGCTGGCGCCGCGCGTCCGGCCCCCCGGCCGCGCGGCAACCTTCAATCGCCGATGCTGCACCAGGTTACCGTTGGTCATCCTCCCGTCCTCGATCGTCGAGTCATTTGCCCTGGAACTTTCCGGGCCGTCGCTCCGCAACCGCGCGGACCCCTTCCCGAGCATCCTCGGTCCTCAGCAGCCAGTTCTGCTCTTGGAGTTCACGTTGTGTCGCTTCCCGTACGCGCTGCGCGAGATGGCTGCGCAGCGTCTCACGTACTGATATCACTGCGAGCGGAGCGGCGGCTGCGATCTCGGCGGCCTTCGCGTGAGCAACCTGCTGCACCTGCGCCAACGGTACCAACTTGTCCACTAAGCCGAGCTTAAGGGCGTCTTCGCCTTTGATGCGGCGGCCCGTGTAGAACATGTCGTACGCGTGTTGCTGTCCGATGAGTTGCGGGAGCGTATAGGTCAGGCCGAATCCAGGGTGGATGCCGAGCTGGGTGAAATTCGCCGCGAAGCGTGCTTCGGAGCAGGCGATCCTGAAATCAGGCACCAGCGCGAGACCGAGCCCGCCCCCCACCGCAGCGCCGTGGATGGCACCGACGATCGGCTTGCGGTTGGCGAACAGGCGAACCGCCTGATCGTAGAGATGGCCATCGACGCCCGCGCTTCCGGATCCCTGCAATCCGATGGGCTTGGCACCGTTCCGGCCGCCGGCGAAGTCGGCTCCGGCGCAGAAGGCTCGACCGCCCGCGGCAAGCACGATGGCGCGGCAGGCGCCTTCCGCGTCCAGAGCCTCGAATGCGTCGGCGAGGCCGACGAGCATGTCCATGTTGAAGAAGTTGTTCTCGCCGTTCGCGAGCTTCACCGTGGCGACGTAGTCGTCGCCCAGGGTGACTTCCAGCAACGGATACGACCCGAACGTACGCATAGCATTGATCTCCTGGTTCTTGCTCGAGAGGGCACTCCGTCAACTGATTTGCTTGACAACCCCGGCGTGGCTCAACGTCTCCAGCGCGGCGTCGCTGAAACCCCAATCACTGAGCACACTCAGCGAATCCTCTCCGGGCACCGAAGGCGGTTTGCCGATGGCGCACGGGGTTCGGCTGAAGCGCGGTGCTGGCCCGGGCTGCGCCACACCGTTCACCGAGACAAACGTACCGCGTGCCTGGTTGTGCGGGTGACGAAGACTCTCGTTGAGGTCCAGAACCGGCGCGAAGCAGACGTCGCTTCCTTCCATGATGCGACACCATTCGTCGCGGGTTTTGCTGCGAAAGATCTCCGTGAAGCGCTGTGTCATTGCGCGCCAGCTTGTCGGGTCCTGCTGCGCGGGCAGTGCTGCGGCATCGAGTCCGATCTTTTCCAGCAGCTCCGCATAGAACTTGGGCTCGATGGATCCGATCGCGACGAATTTGGCGTCGAGCGTTTCGTACACGTTGTAGAAGTGCGAGCCGCCATCGATCGCGTTGGTGCCGCGCTGATCGTTCCGGCGATTCATGTGCTTCATACCGTAGAACAGCGTCATCAGCGATGCCGCGCCATCAATCATCGCGCAATCGATCACTTGGCCTTGACCTGATCGCTGCGCCTCGATGACGCCGGCGAGGAGGCCCATCGCCAGATAGAGCGCGCCGCCACCGAAGTCACCGACGAGGTTGAGGGGATGGAGCGGCGGTTCACCTTCCCGGCCGATGGCGTTGAGAGCGCCGGTCAGAGCGATGTAGTTGATGTCGTGACCGGCAGCGTGGGCGAGTGGACCGTGCTGTCCCCAACCGGTCATGCGTCCATAGACGAGCTTCGGGTTGCGTTCGAAGCATGGCGCCGGGCCTACGCCGAGACGTTCCATCACGCCTGGGCGAAACCCTTCGATGAGCGCATCCGCGCGCTCCACCATGCGCAACACCACGTCGACGCCGGTGGTTGCCTTGAGATCGACGGCGACAGATCGGCGGCCACGGTTGAGCAGGTCGCCGCGGGGGTCGCGCGGGAGACCAAGCCCGGCGGACTGCACGCGGTCGATGCGGACCACCTCGGCCCCTAGATCAGCGAGCAGCATCCCGCACATGGGACCCGGACCGATGCCCGCCATCTCGATGACCTTGATACCTTCGAGGGGACCAGCCATAGAGCTCCTCCTGGCGGTCAACGCGGCGCGACGCGGTCCAACGCGCGCGACGCCTGATCCATGATCTGCAGCACGACATCGGCAGCGGGCGTGACGGCATCGATTACTGCCGCGCTTTGCCCCATGGCGCAGGCACCGATTTCGATCTCGCCGTCGCGACGCCCTGCCATGTAGGGATCTTTGCCGAGCCAACCGGTCACCGCGCGCATCTGCAGCGGAAACGGTTCGATTTTCGCCTGCAGCTCCGCGCTCTCCCACGCGGCAGTGGTGCGATTGGCGTACATCCGGCAGGGTTTGCCGGAGAAACAGCGGGTACGTATGGTCCCCTCGTCGTCGATCTGCACGACGGCGTTTTTGTAGTTGTCGTGTCCCCAGGCTTCCGGCGTCGCGATGAATCGGGTCCCACACCAAACGCCTTGGCCGCCCATGACGATCGTTGCCGCCAGGCCGCGACCGTCGCCCACGCCGCCGGCATACACCACGGGAAGATCGACAGCATCAAGCACCGCAGGCAGCAGCGCCATCCCACCGACTTGGCCGGTATGTCCCCCGCCGTCGTAGCCTTGAGCAATGATGGCATCGACGCCGCTCGCGGCGAGCCGTTTGGCGTTTTTGGTGTTGCCGGTGAGGCTCAATACCTTGATGCCTGCCTCCCGACAGCGAGGCACGATCGGTCCAGGATCGCCGAGGCCGCTGACGAGTATGGGTACGCGCTCCGCGAAGACGACTTCGAGCGCCTCCTGGATGTCGTCAGTGAACGGCTGGGCGGCATTGCCCCCGCGGCCCTTTGCGAACAAAAGATCGACCGCGAAGGGACGGTCGGTCATGCGGCGGACCTTAGCGATCTCGTCGCGGAGAACGCCGCCGACATGGTGGCCGCGCCCAGCGTGCCGAGTCCGCCGGCCGCGGATACCGCGCCCGCTAGCTCGCCTCGTGCGACGAACCCCATGCCCGCCTGGAGCACGGGATACTCGATTCCCAGCAAACTACAGATGGGTGTGCGAAGCGCGGGATGGAACATAGCTGAACCCTCAGGCGCCCTTGAAGTTGGGCTTGCGTTTCTCCATGAATGCGCGTGGTCCTTCGATCGCGTCTTTGGACCGCATCACCCGGCCGGCGAGCTCATTCTCGATCCGGAATGCGTCCGGCAGCGACAGACCGCTGGTGCGAATCACCGCTTCTTTGCAGGCGGCAACGGCCAAGGGACCGTTCTCGGCGATCCGCTGCGCGATTGCCAACGCTCGACTCATCAACCGATCCGCGGGGACAACCTCGTTGATCAAACCGATGCGAAACGCTTCTTCGGCACCCATGCGATCGCCGGTTAGGAGAATCTCCATGGCTTTGCAATAGGGGATTTGCCGAGCGAGCCGAACCAGCGACCCGCCGGCGGGAATGATGCCTCGCATGACCTCGGACAGGCCGAACTCTGCATGCGTGGCGGCGACCCGCAGGTCGGTCGCTTGCAGAATTTCCGTACCGCCGGCCAGCGCGAAACCATTGACTGCAGCGATAACGGGCTTATAGAGCTCGAAATCGCGCAGCAGGGCCTTCTGCATCAACGTGCGGTCTTTGAGTAGAGCCTCGTCATGCTCGTCTTCGGCTTTGCGGGCACCCGAGAGCAGCGGAATCAGCAGCCCGAGGTCCGCTCCTGCACAGAAGGCTTTGTCGCCGGCGCCGGTCAGGATCGCGACCCGCGCGCCCCGATCCTCGCGAAAGTCCTGCCAGGCGTTGGCCATCTCGACGATCATCTGCGGGCTCAACGCGTTGCGCCGCTCCGGCCGATTCATGACGAGATGCGCGACGCCGTCGCGCTTTTCGTAGTTCAGATGCGACATAGAGCCTCCGCGCTCGACACCGCATGACCATGCGGCATTGCGATGCATATTCGCATATGGTGAATAGCGTCGCCAGATTATCATCACAGTGACCGTACGCTAAGATACTAAATTGTGTAGTTCGATCGGGAGTGCAATGAAGTTCATGAAGTTCGACAGCCCGCAATTCTTCAGTTGGCCGGAGCGTCGGGTCGCGCTGACGGCGGTGTATGAGCGCGCGCTCGAGCGAATCCGCATCATGGTCGGCGCGGGCTACGACGCGGTGTATGGCACGCCGAGCATCACTTCAGCAGCTACAGCGTGTGTCCGTCGGTGCACATGATGGGCGCCGACGTCGCAGCACAGACGCGTCACCTGCGGATCGGAACCGCGGTCTCGCTGGCTGCGTTTTACCATCCGTTGCGGTTGGCAGAAGAAGTCGCGCTGCTCGACTATCCGCGCTTCCGCGAGCATGTGGAGATCGTTATTGGCGCGTGGCGGAGCGAACGCCTCACAGGTATCGCGGCCGCGTGCCGGTGGCTCGACAGCGCTGCTCACAGATGAAGTCATTCCAAGGTTGGTTAGGGGGTCGCTATGTACGTGATCGTTAGCGCCGCTTTGGATCCAGAAACCGCGGAGGTGCGGACATGACCGCGGGACGCCGTTTGCCCGGGACCCCGCAGCCGATGCATCGCTGGGCGGGGAGGGGCGGAGTGAGCATTGCCGGCGATTCGTGGGGGGACCCGGAGGGGCCGCTCGTGATGCTGCTGCACGGGGGCGGCCAGACGCGGCATGCGTGGAAGGGTGCCGGCGAGGCGCTCGGAGCCGCCGGATACCACACCGTGGCGTGCGATGCCCGCGGTCATGGCGACTCGGATTGGGCGCCCGATGGCGCGTACGGGACCGACGTCATGGTCGAGGATTTGAAGTGCGTCCTCGGCGCGCTGGGCAAGCGCCGTAGGACTTGCCCCGGTACTCGTGGGTGCATCCATGGGTGGTGGTACGAGCCTGGTCGCGGTCGGTGAGGACCACGTTGATGCCACGGCACTGGTGCTCGTCGACATCGCCCCGCGAATGGAGCAGGAGGGGGTGACGAAAATCCGCGAATTCATGTACCAGAAGCCTGAGGGATTCGGTTCACTCGAGGAAGTGGCCGAGGCGATTGCCAACTATCAGCCCCACCGTAAGCGAACCCGTCAGCTCGACGGACTCGCGAAAAACGTGCGGATCGCGCCCGATGGCAAGTTCCGCTGGCATTGGGATCCCCGGTTCATGTCGGGCAAGCGCGACCTGGATCTGCGACAGGCACGCCTCGAGGCGTGTGCCCGACGTCTGAAGTTGCCCACCCTGTTGGTTCGCGGAGGACTTTCCGACGTGCTCAGCGAAGAAGGCGCGAGGAGCTTCCTGAGCCTATGTCCGCACAGCGAATACGTGAACGTCGCCGACGCGGGACATATGCTCGCAGGGGATCGAAACGACGTCTTCGCCGCTGCGGTCAGTAGCTTTCTTGCGCGAACGGTGCCAGTGCGAGGGGCGCCACGGCAACCGCCGCATCCCCACCCCAGCGGCTCGGACGGCGGATTCCTCGACATACCTTAGGCGACGGCCGTCTGGGATGCTCGAGCGCTTCACGCGGCGGCGTGCATTCGCCAGGACTCCTTTCCGGCAGGCAGGTTGAACAACTGCGCAGTGTTCTCGCGCAGAATGTCCTGGCGTTGGGCTTCGGTCAGCGTAGCGGTCTGCTCGGCGAGCAATTGTTGAGACCGCGGCCAGGTCGAGTCCGTATGCGGGAAGTCGCTGGCCCACAAGAGATGACGATGGTCGATCATGTGCAGCGACTGAAATGCCGTCCGGTCGTCCTGAAAGGTCGCCCAGACGTTGCTGCGGACATACTCGCTCGGCAGTTTGGAGAGGCCCTTCATGATTCCATCCTCGGCATGGATGGAGGCTGCGTGGTCCATTCGATACATGTAGTGGGGGAGCCAGCCGACGTCGCTTTCGGCGACCACCAGTTTCAACTTGGGGTGACGCTCGAACACGCCGCCGAAGACCATCAGGCCAACGACATCCTGCACCGCCCGGATGATGCCGAGAAAGTTGTTGATCGCATGCCCGCGCGGCTTGATGTGTAAGCTTCCTGCCCGGGACGTGAGAATATGGAAGCAGATCGGTAGGTCGAGATCCGTCGCGCATTCCCATAGCGAATCGTAGTCCGGATGATCGTAGTCTTCGTGAATCGGATCACCCGGCATCATCATGCCGACCATCCCCATCTCCCTGGCGCGGCGGAAGTCCTCGATGGCGCGATCGACGTCGACCACGGCGGTCTGGGCCAAGCCGAATATCCGATCGGGTGCTTCGCCGCACATCTGCTGGAGCCAACGGTTGTAGGCCTTCATGCAGGCGTCCTTGTAGTCGGTGTCCTTGTGCATGCACAGACCCATGCCGACAGATGCGTAGACGAGCTCCGCCGCGATCCCGTCCTGGTCCATGTAGGGCACGCGCGCTTTTCCGCCATACGCAGCCTCGCGGATGTCGGAGAACCGAATGCGCTTCGCGCGCTCCAGTCGCTCGCGTACGCCGAAGCCGGCCCCGTCGATGAAGCCGAGCGCGACCGGACGCGTCTGGTCCTTGATCACGAATGCCTCGGTGCCGTCGGGTTGCTCGACGATGTGCGGCGCATCGTCTCGATATTTCGGATCGATGAAGTCCACATAGCAGTTCGGCGGTTCGCACACGTGGCCATCCGCGGAGATGATGCCTCTGGGTATCATGATGTCTTTCTCCAGCTCCAAGGTGGTGGAAATTTAGTAAGTCAACTTACGATGTTCGGATCGAGAGATCAATGGTGGCGTCGTGCAAAGGCGGCACCGAGCACTCTCAGTTGATGTCGTTGCGCGAAGATCGAGGCGGAATCTGTTCGAGAATCTCGGGCGCGGTAAGGGAATCGCTTCAGCGTCGGTAGTCGAGGGATTTTGGACCGCGAACGACCCACGACTGCATCCATTCGACCGGCATAGCAAGTTTGGCGTTGTGCAGTATCGGAACGAGGTGCCTGAGCGCTACGCGGGCTTCGGTCTTCGCGAGGTTGGAGCCGAGGCAGAAGTGCAATCCCCAGCCGAAGCCGACGTGGCCGCGACAATCGCGGCGGATGTCGAATTTTTCGGGTTCGGGAAAACGGGCCGGGTCGTGGTTCGCGGCGGCGTAGCTCACCCAGACCTGCGCCCCCGCTGGAATGGTTACGCTGCCCAACCGGATATCGGTGCGGACGCGCCGGAACAGGCCCTGAACCGGCGAGCAGTAACGCAGCCCTTCTTCGACGGCGTTGTCGAGCAGGCCGGGATCGTCACGCAGCAGAGCGAGTTGGTCCGGGTTCGAGGCAAACGCCGCTGCGAGGCCGCCCAGCAGATTGGTCGTGGTCTCGTTACCGGCGGCCAAAAGCAGGATGCAGTACGACAGGACTTCCCCAGCGGAAATGCAGCCGGGCTCCTTGCCTGCCTGTACCAGTGTCCCGATCAAGTCGCCTGATGGCGCGGCGCGGCGTGCCTCCGCGGCTTGCGAGAGGTACCCGGCCAGTTCGAATAGATCGGCAAGGGCGCGCGCGCGCGCCTCGCCCGAGGCGCCGTTGATGATGGAGACGAGGCCGTTCGACCAGCGCTTGAAGTCGTCCACCCGGTCGTTCTCCACGCCCAGCAACTCGGAGATCACGATCACGGGCAGCGGCACCGTGAATGCGCTGACGAGATCGAACCGCTCGGCGCTACCGATATCCGACAGCAGACGGCGACACAGCGTTTCGATGCGGCCGCCCAGTTCGCCCATGCGCTTTGGCGTGAACTTTTTCTGCATGATGGAACGCAAGCGATCGTGCGTGGGATTGTCCGATCCGATCATGTTGGCGCCGCCGAATGCCTTTTCGAACAGGTGCTCGCGATCGTGTTCCGACGGCTCCGAGGAGAAGTCTTCGGGGCGTCGCAGCACCTCCACGACGTCGTCGAACCGAGTGACGGCCCACATGCCGCCAGGGTCGACCTGCACGGCCGAACCCTGAGCGCGCAGCTCGGCATAGGCAGCGTAGGGGTCGGCCAGGAATTCTCGGCCGGTCAAATCGAGCCGCGTCATCGGCGAATGATCCGGCCGGGTAGGTTATCCGTGGCCTGCCCGTTCTCATACGTCGTCTCACCGCGCACGAGCGTCGCGAGGTAGCCATCGGCGCGCTGCTGTAGCCGGGGACCACCGGCCGGCAGGTCATGGACGATCTCTGGGACGCGGACGCGCAGATTGTCGAAGTCGATGATGTTGAGGTCGGCGCGCTTACCGGCCACAAGCTCGCCGCGGTCGCTGAGATCGACTGCTGCGGCGGTATCCCGTGTCACGCTCTTGACCAGCGTCGGCAGATCGATCAGCTCTCCGCGGGTGCGGTCGCGGCCCCAGTGGCTTAGCAGTGACGTGACGAAGCTGGCGTCGCAAATCGTGCCGACGTGCGCGCCGCCGTCGCCGAGACCCATTACGGTGTTCTCGTGCAGAATCATGTCGCGGCAGCAGTCGAGATTGTTCTCGGCATAGTTGGCGAACGGCGTGTAGAGAATGACCTTGCCGTCGTTTTCGAGCAGAAGATCGTATGCAAAATGCCAAGGATCGGCCGCTGCAGTCTGGGCGCGTGCGTAGACGCTGTCCTGAGGCGCAGGTTCGTAGTTCGGCGGATCACCGAGCTCCCAGAGCTTGTGGCCGCCTGCCATCGATGCGAACAGTCGCTTGAACGCCGGGGTTGGTTCCTCTGCGAGGATCTTTGCTTTCCGCTTCGGGTCGCGCAGCGCGCGCGAGGCGAGCCGGCAGGGGCAGATTGGCGATCTCCTTGAAGCTCGGACGGGTCGAGAACGGATTCAACGTCGTGGTATGCCCCAACAGAATACCGATGGCGCGCGGCGCCACCTGTCCGCGCATTACCAGCCCCAGACCGTTGGCATGTTCGATTTTCCCGAGCAGTTTCCGCCAGCCGTGCGGACTGATCCCTTGCGCAAGAGAGATCGACATCGGTCGGCCGCTCTCGCGCACCATGGCTTCGAAACAGCTGAATTCCTCGTCCACGTCTTCGAAGTCGGAAATCATTTCGATCACTCCGGCGCGCGCGTCCTTCAGCCCGGCGGCGATGCCGAGCAATTCGCGCGCCTCCGCCTTGAGCGAAGGTGTCGGCGCGCCCTTGCTGCTGCGATGATTGAGCGTACGCGAGCTGGAGAACCCCAACGCCCCTGCGTGGATTGCCTCAGCAGTGATCTTGCGCATGGTTGCGATGTCGTCGGCTGTCGCGGGTTCACGGTCCGCGCCGCGTTGGCCCATGACATAGACTCGCAGCGCTCCGTGCGGCAGTTGCGCGCCGATGTCCATATCGAACCGCCGCTGGCTCAGATAATCGAGGTACTCCGGAAAGGTTTCCCACTGCCAGCCGATGCCTTCTGCGAGTACCGCGCCCGGAATGTCCTCGACCCCTTCCATCAACTCGATGAGCAGCTGATGATCGGTTGGCCGGCACGGCGCAAAGCCGACGCCGCAGTTACCCATGACCACCGTCGTAACTCCGTGGTTACTCGACGGCGACATCCGATTCGACCAGGCGGCTTGCCCGTCGTAATGCGTGTGGATGTCGACGAAACCGGGCGTGACGATCGCGCCATTTGCATCGATCTCGCGGCGGCCGCGGCCGGAGACGCGACCGACCTCCCGAACGATCCCATTGCTGATCGCCACGTCGGCGGTGCGGGCCGCTCCACCGGTGCCGTCGACGACGGTGCCGGCGCGGATTACCAGATCGTAACTGGGCATGTCGGATTCCTCGGTGTGGTGTGGTGTATTCGGTGTCGTGTCCTGGCTAGGCGAAGGTGAGCACAGTACGCGTGACCTCGCCGGCATCCATCGCCCGGAACGCTTCGTTCACGTCTTCGAGCCGCATCCGTTCGCTGATCATCGAGTCGAGATCCAACCTCTTTTGTCGGTATAGATCCAAGTAAAACGGCGCGTCGATGTGGAATCGATTCGAGCCCATGAAGCAACCGGTGATCGTCTTCTCGACGTAGAAGTGCCCTGGATCCAGTTCCAGTTTGTGCCCTCGAGGAATCGCTCCGACGATCACCGCGGTCCCATGCGGTGCGAGGCAGTAGAAGCACTGCTGGGTTAGTTGCGTGGCGCCCACGGCGTCGAAGGCGTAGTCGACGCCGCCGTTGCTGAGGTGCTTGATCGCTTTCACGGGGTCGCCGCCGTCCGGGCTCCCCTTGCTACCCAGGATCGTATCGGTCGCTCCAAAGCGGCGTGCGGCGTCCAGCTTCGTCGGCACGATGTCGATCGCGATGATCTGCCGTGCGCCGGCGATGCGCGCGCCCTGGATGATCGAGCTGCCAACACCGCCTGCGCCGAACACTGCTACCGATGATCCGGGTTTGATGCCGGCGGTGTTCAGGGCGGCGCCAACCCCCGTGGTGACCGCGCAGCCGACCAGCGCCGCGCAGTCCAGCGGGATGTCCGTGTCGATCTTCACCACGGCGCGCTCGTGAACGAGCATGACCTCGCAGAACCCCGACAGATCGGCAAATTGGAAGATCTCCGCTCCCTTCTGTGAGATGCGCGGCGCCTCACCGCGGGCGCGACGGCACGCCCCTCGGTTCGCACACAGGTAAGGCCTACCCTGCAGACATTGTGAGCACTGTCCGCAAAACATCGAAGTGCAGGCAATCACGTGGTCGCCCGGGACGACTGAGCGCACCTCAGCACCGACCGCCTCGACAATGCCGGCGGGCTCGTGTCCCGGAATCGTAGGTGAGGGTCCCGCAATGGCCCCCTGTACGAAGTGCAAGTCGCTGTGGCAGACGCCGCACGCATGGGTTCTGATGAGTACTTCATGACCAACGGGCGGGGCGACGTCGACCGACTCGATCGCGAGCGGCGTGCCGATTTCCCTGAAGATCGCTGCCTTGGCTTTCATTGGCCCTCCAACTGATACATGGCTTGGTCGCGGCGCATTTCGAATCGATAGCAGTTGCTGCCGTTTACAAGATGGCCAGCCGTCGGCCGATCTGCCACATGTTCATGCGATGTGTGACCCGGTCCGGGCTAGGCGCCGTCACGCCGGACGATTCGATACACAGTGCCGCCGCTTGCCACTGGTTCGCCCGCACGCGTCTGAATGTTCACCTCGGAATTGACGAGCGCTCCGCTGCCCCCGACCGCCCGGGCGCGAACGACACAGTCGCGGCGGATCGCCGGCGCGAATGTCTGCAACTTGGTGTTGATCGTCGAGCCGAAGAGGCCCCGGTTGCCGAGTTCGGTGGTCATCCACGCGGCGAGCGAACCCGCATGGTCCACGGCCGAGAGCAGCGCGCCCCCGGCAATCCCGCCGTCGTCACCGATCGTGTGGTTCAACCATGGCAGGTCGTACTCGATATAGCCGAAAGCGGCGGTGCGGAACTTCCATCCGAGTTGCGCCATGTACGGCATGCGGCCGTCCATTTGCTCGAGCATCGCGACATTTCGCGCCACAACGGAATCGTCTGCGGCAGGAAGTGCGCCTAATCCCTGGCAGGAACGGCCGAGCTGCGGTGGCTGCTCGGTGCACTCGGGCGCGGTCGGAACAGCTTCTGGCTTCGCGAAATGGTAGATGTGGGTGCCCGACGCCAACAGCTTGCCAGCACCGTTGACCGCGCGTACGGCCGAGTAGACGATCTCTTTGCCGCGTCGTAGGACCTCGCTTTGACCCAAAATATCCTCGCCGAGAGCACCCGCGATGTAGCTGACGTCGCACGCAAGAGTTCGTCCCGCTAGATCGTCGGTGAGTTCCGCTGCCCAAGCGGCAAGGCTGCCGGCAACGTCCAGCGTGGCCGCGATCGCGCCGCCATGGAGTGCGCTTGCCGCGGTGGTGTTGTCAACGTGGTAGGGAAGGCGCAGACGGGCGCTGCCCGGGGCGCAACGTTCCAGTCGGAACCCGACCCGCTGCCAGAACGGCGATCGTTCGAGTCGGGTCACGAGCGTTTCTTGCAGTGCACGGTTCATCGCTGAATCCCGCAGGCTACCCGGCGAGACTCTATCACGGCTTTGTAATCATGCATACGGCCTGAGGCTACACATAAATTACCAGCGAGCTGCATGGTTCAATGGACCGCCAGCGCCGTCCGGAGCGCAATGACGGCGATGGTTGGAATTCGCATGGATGATGACAGTATTGGTTTGTCGTTGCAGCCCGGGTACCATGGCGTGACAAAAAAAAGGAGAACGCAAGCGTGGCGCCGAAGGGAACATCGAAAGTCGCCGACGGCGGCAATCCGCTGGATGAACACCTGGGGTTTCTGGTTCACGATGTGGCGCGGGCGTTCACGGCGGCTTACGCGACCCGTATGAGCGGGCTCGGGCTGACCCGGCCGCAGGCGCGGGTGATCGCATACACGCGTCGTTACCCCGGCATCACACAAGTGGAACTCGCGGAGTATTTGGGCGTCGGGCGGATGGCGATGACCGGCCTCATTGATCGCATGGAGAGTAAGGGCATGATCCAGCGCGCCGACGACCCCGGCGACCGACGCGTCAAACGCGTGCATTTGACGGCCGCTGCTAAATCGCTGCAGCCGGAGATGGAGGACATCGCCCGAGAGCTGCATGGCAGCGCGATTGAGGGCATCTCGACGCGGGATCTCCGGACCACCGTCGCGACACTGAGGAAGATGCTCCATAACGTCGAGCTCATTGCCGGTTCGACGGATACCGAAGTCAACGTGCGAGCTGCGGGCGCTCCGCGCCGGTGACGCGATTTGCCTGAGGTGGTCCCGCTGAGTCTTCCTGATTGTGGCTGCAATTCTTAGCTCTTGGCCTACCATGATAGTCTGTATATTTACAATTTTCTTCCATCGACGCGCCGTACACGGAGTCGATAGCGCGCGGCCCCGCTGAGCCCAGCAGATTGGCCGCCGCTCGTCCATTGTGTGGAGGTAAGTAGGCGTTCTGGCGTCTTCTATGCATTGCAGTTGCGTACCAGTGGAAGCCGTCGCGATGCTCGATCTCGTCGGCGTGTGGAGTGCGGCATCGGCGAAGGCACTGCGGGTCGGCTCATTTGAGCCGGTAGAACTCCGCCGCGTTCGCGCAGGTGATTTTGTGAACGTCGGTTGGAGGTAGATGGGCGAATTGCCGGGCGATGTAGCGGTCCGATTCGGGCCACACGCCATCGCCGTGTGGATAGTCTGACCCCCACATCAGTGTTTCCACGCCCATGTGGTCGATCAGCTTGCTGCCGACGAGGTCGAACTGGAACGTCGCCTTGCATTGGCGGCGCCAGTAATCGCTCGGTCTCATCATAAGCCCGAGGTCCTGGAAGCGGTCCTCCCATTCGAAGTCCATGCGCTCGAGGGCATACGGAATCCATCCGCACCCGCTTTCGCCGAAGGCGACGCGCACGTTTGGATAGCGCTCGAAGACGTTGGCGGCCATCAGCGCCGAGAGAATATTGACGAGGTTCATTTGAAACCCGGACACGACGCTGAAGAACATCGCCCTGCGGCGCTCGCGTGGCACGGCCCGCATCGCATCGGGGATACATTCGGGAACGTATGGAAATGCAACGGCAGGTCGACATCGTGAACGGCTTGCCACAAGGGTTCCCAGCACGGATGCAGCATCGGCTGCATGTCCCAGGAGCACGACAGCTCGAGGCCCTTGAGGCCTAGGTCGGCGACCCGGTACACCTCGCGAACTGCGGCTTCGATGTCACCGTACGGCAGGCAGGCGAGCCCGATGTGGCGGTCTGGATAGTGGGAACAGAATTCGACAAGCCAATCGTTGTAGATTCGCAGCATCGTGTTGACGGCTGCGGTATCGCCCAGACGACTGGCGGCGCCGAGAATGCCGTACAGAACTTCAGCCTGGACGCCATCCAGCGCCATGTCCTTTACCCGCAGGTGCGGATCGGAGACGCGGCGGATGCCTTGCTGGCCGTCACGGTAAAGACCCGTCTGTGCCATGCGGTCGACGCGGGCATGTTGTCCGGGCACATACGCTGCGCCCGTCGGTCCTACGCCGTTTTTGAGTCCGAGATTGTCGCCACCGGGCGTGGTCCAGAAGTCGCCTGCAGGACCGGCAGTCACGTAAGGCATCCGGCGTTTCAGGTCCGGCGGCGCCTCATCAACGAACAGAGTCGGCGGTAACCAGCAGAGATCGATGTGGCAGTCCGCAGATATTCGTTGATATTCCATGGCCGACCTCACTACTGTAAGCTCGTTTACAACATGCAGTCTCTTATAGACGAACGGAGGGGGCAATGGAAGTCGGCTTGCAGATGATATTCGCCTCGTACGGCTGGCACGGGATCTCGGACTCGCAGGTCTACGACGAAGAGGTCACGCTCGCGCTGCAGGCAGACGAACTCGGCTTCGATACGTTGTGGCCCGTCGAGCATCACTTCTTCGACTATTCGTTCTGCCCCGACAACGTCGAGTTTCTGGCGTATATGGCGGGCCGCACGCGACGGATTCATCTGGGTACGGCGGCAGTCATTCTGCCGTGGAATGAGCCGATCCGGGTCGCGGAAAAGATCTCCATGCTCGATAAACTGTCGGAGGGGCGCGTTCGATTTGGCATGGGGCGGGGCCTGTCGCGCCGGGAGTTCGCTCCGTTCCGTGGCATCGATTTGGGCGAGACGCGTGAGCGCTTCGACGAGGCGTCCGCGATGATCGTTGCGGCGCTGGAGAACGGCTTCATCGAAGGCGATGGCAAGTTCTACCCGACGCCTCGCACCGAGATCCGCCCGCGACCGCAGCGGAGCTTCGAGAACCGCATCTATGCGGTGGCTAACTCCGACGATTCGGTGGATGCGTGCGCGCGCATCGGCGGTCGCATGATCATGTTTGCCGAGACCGACTGGCGCAAACGCATTCCCGGCATCGAGCGCCATCGCAAGCACTTCAAAATGCAACACTGTCGCGATGCCCCGCCGGTGATGATTGCCGACTTCACATTCTGTCACCCCGACCGGGACTACGCCCATGAGTGCGGCGAGCAGTATCTAGCCAGCTATCTCGCCAGCATCCTGGAGCACTACGAACTGATGGGCGACCATCTCGCCAACACACTTGGTTACGAGCGCTATGGTCAGCAGGCGGCCGCGCTGCGGGCGATCGGTTTCGAGAAGTACGTGGAGGGATTTCTCGCGTCCAACGCCTACGGGACGCCCGAAGAGATCATCGCGACGCTCCGGGCTCGATACGAGATCGTCGGTCCGTTCGATATGGCGACGTGCTTTCGTTTCGGCGGCATTCCGTTCGAGGACGCGCGCGCCAGCATGGAACTGTTTGCGCGGGAGGTCGTCCCGGAAGTCAGGCATTGGCACTGACCGGTTGCCGGCGACTCCGACTCGGCGTCAGCGCAACAGGGGTTTCACCTCCGCGCTGAATCGTGCGAGTTGCTGATCGCGATCCTGTGGCGGACCGACGAGGTCGAGCACGAAATAGTGTGCGCCCGAGGCGCGATAGCGCTCGATCGCAGCGGCGACGTCCGCCGGAGCGCCGAGTGCGCCGTAGCGTTTCGCCGGTTTGGAAAAGTCCATCGCGTAACGCCGACTGAGGTGCTCCGAGGCGTGTCGGTGCGCGTCCTCGAAGCGGTCGTCGATTCGTATGAACAGCATGTGTGCAGCGGTGAACCGGTCGAGGCTGCGTCCGGCGCGGTCAGCCGTGTCGTGGATTGCGGTCATCGCGCGCGCGTACATGGCCGCATCAATCGCGTAGGAGACGTAGCCGTCCGCAATCCGCCCGGCGCGTGCCAGCGCAGCGTCCGAGCGACCGCCGCACCAGACCGGCGGTCCGCCGGCAGATTTGGGCGGCGGCAGCATACGCACGTCCCGCAGCGGAAAGAAGCGCCCGGAGCGCGTGATACTGTCTGCCGTCCATAACGCCTTCAAAACCTCGATCCCCTCGCTGAGCCGCGCGCCACGTTCTTGCAGCGGCACGCCGCAAGCGGCGTACTCGTTCGGAAACTCTCCGCCGATTCCCACTCCGAAAACCAGGCGGCCCGCCAGCATCCGATCGAGCGTGGCGACCTGCTTCGCCACCAGGGCCGGGTGCCGCAGCGGCAGCAGGTAGACACACGTTCCCAGCGTGATCTTTCGGGCGAAGGCCGACGCGAGCGCGAGTTGCATGAGCGAATCGAGAATCGGCACCGGAAAGGCCACATGGTCGCCGACCCAAAGGGAGTCGAATCCGAGGTCCTCGGCTTGCGCTACGGTGGCCTGGGCCGAGGCGGGATCGGGGAAGGCGCTCATAATGCCGAACTGCAGCGGCGGTGGGTGGGTGGTTGTCACGTTCGAACTCCTGTGGATCGGGGTTGTTCAGGCGCCCGGCACGCCAGCCTCGGCCAACGCTTGGATCTCTGCGTCGGGCAGACCGAGTTTTTCCGCGAGGACGGCTCGCGTGGTCGGCGCCGTGCCAAGTGCTCGCGTCGCGCGGACTTGCCCAGCCGCTGCTGAAACGAAACGGCGAGCGCGGCAGCTTGACCGGCGGCCGGCGATGACTCGCGTGAGATCGAGCACCACCAGTTCTCGAGCATCGTCATGGCACTGAGTCCCCCTTTTCCGGGGCAGGTCCGTGACGCGCCAGCACGGCGGGTTCGCTCGCGCGATGAAAGCCGTTGAAGGATGCGCTGTGCACCCGTTCGCGGCGCGGCAGCATCGGCGTGTTGGTCTTCAGACCGAACCCGCCATCGACCCGCCAGATCTGACCTGTGACGAAGCGCGCGGCGGGGCTCAGTAAAAACAGCACCGCCGCGCTGACTTCGGCTTCGGTCCCGAGACGACCGAGCGGCGTTGCGTGGGCGAACTGTCCCAGCGCGGTGATCATGCGGGTGTCGGTATAGGAATCGAAGCCGCTCGACGCGATGTAACCGGGCGCAACACAGTTCACGCGCACGCCGTCCGACGCCCATTCGAGAGCGGCCGTGGCGCTGAGATTGTGCACACCGGCGCGCGCCGCGCCGGAATGCCCCATGAGCGGCATCCCGCCGACGTCGTCTGCGGTGATATTGACGATTGCACCGCCATGTGCCCGCATGCTGTGCTGATAGACGGCTTTCGAGACAATGAAGACCGAAAGCAGGTTGTTGCGAACCACAGCGTCGAATCCTTTGGCGGACGTCTCGGCCAGCAGGGCCGGGAACTGGCCGCCCGCACAATTGACCAGGCCGTGGATTGGATCGGACTTCGCCCACGCTTCCACCATGGCTTCGACGCGGGATTCGTCGCGCACGTCGCATGCGGCTACCTCGGCACGCCCTCCGTCTTCGGCGATCTCACGCCTGACGGTTTCTAGTTTGGTTTCGGTGCGCCCGACCAGCAGCACCCGGGCGCCCAGGGAACACAACTCATGCGCGATGCAACGTCCGATTCCCGATCCGCCCCCAGTTACCAGGATGCGTTGATCGTGGAACAAATCGTCGCGAAACACCGACGCGTAGCGCATGTCGGTTCTATCCCCCGGCCCGATTCAGAGCAGAAACGTGATGTTCTCCTGAGGCTCGTCCATGCCCAGGAGATTCACTTGTTTGTAACGAATCACGAGGTCGCTTGCCCGCATCTCCAGACGATAGCGACTCTGACCGGCATGGACGCGCTGAACGTGGCGGCGAAGCTCGACGATAATGAACGTCGCGGTTGCCTCGAGCACATCGCCGGCGGCGGCTTCACGCCCGGTGGGCGTCGCGACCTCGACGTTGCCGATCACCCGTCGCATTCGCGATGGCGGCGATTGCGCGAACGCCTTGCCTCCCGCGAGGCGGCGAACGTGGCTCTCCAACGAATTTCGGTCGCAATTCAGAATGGACATCGCGCGGTCGGGATCCGCGTCCTCTCTATTCGACGGAATCCAATACCGACATTCCTCGGCAAACAGCGACAGCCACTCCTCGTAGCGATTTTCGTCCATGAGACGCGCTTCGCGGTAGAGGAATGCTTCCACCGTGCGGTTAAGGTCGTTCATCCGAGCCTCATCGAGTCCTTCCAATGGCGCCACATGGCGCGTTGGGAAACTTCGTCGGTCACCTGGCCGACGATCGTGCCGTCTTCGTCCTGACGTTCTCGATGCAATCCACGGCGGAACAGCAGCCACGGGTTTTGTGTGCAGCGCAGTCCTTCAGTCACGCGGGTGAACATCTCGATGTCGTCGTGGATTCCGCCGCCCCTCGGACTGTAGAAGGCTTCATAGGCGCGCAGCCGTTGGGTATTGACTTCGTCCGGCACCCCTTCGAGCAACGCGGGCGCAAGCACGACTTCGGTTCGATCGTGACGCACGGGACGGATGGTGCGCACCTGCTGACCCAGCACCACCAGATTTGGAAACACGTTCATGTGCGTGCCGCCTGCGCTCAGCACATCTTCTGCACGCTCGCGACCGTGCGCGGCGGTAAGATCATCATAGTAGCGGCGTCCCCATGGCGTGGACTTCAACGCTCCGAGTCGGGCCTCCTTGCTGGCGTGGTTGTAGCGTCGATAGTCGAGCAGGGTGTGGCCGTTACCCAGCGCCCTGCATAGCGCCGATGAGTTGCCGTCGAACATATCCACGCGGGCGCCGCCGGGTGCTCGAATCTCGGCGAAGAACGACTGATGGGTGAAATTGGGATGATAGCCGTCGATGGAGTTCTCCATCTGTAATTTCCAATTGCCGTCGTAAGCGAGCTTTGCGGCGCCTGCTCGAACCAGAATTCGTCCCGTCGGAGACAGGTCGCAGAACAGGTCGATCTGGTCCATGCACGCCCGGCCGAGAAACGTCGGCAAGTCCGGTCCCTCGGGCGCCAGACTCGCGAACACGAAGCCCCGGTACTGGGCGATGCGTGGGGGTCTCGTCAAACCGAACGCGTTCATGTCGAACTCTTCGTAGGCATCCGCATAGGGCACGCCCGCCAGCTCTCCGTTGAGCCGATAGTGCCAACCGTGATACTCGCAGCGAAATCCGGTCCCTTGGCCCGATTCCAGCAGGCACACGACAGCCGCGCGATGCCGACAACGATTGAACAGGACATGCACACGATCGGACTCGTCGCGGCAAAAGATGACCGGCTGCACTCCGAGGGTCGATCGCTTGAAATCGCCGGCGGCCGGGATTTCGCTGTCGTGACCGATGTAAACCCAGGATCGGGAAAAGATCCGCTCCTGTTCGTCCGCAAAAACCTGCGGGTCGGTATAGACGGCGCCGTGAACCGCATCCGGGCGCACGAGATGATCGTAGTCCCTCAACTCAGTCGCGCTGATCCGCATGGCAGCCTCCAAGGGATATGCTTACATGGCAGGACACAGTATAAACACTGATTGTACGTGGGATGACAGAAAGTCGGCGACTCGCAGCGATTGGACTGGCACGTTTCTAAATCATTGGCGGAGGGGATCCGATGGCGACACTCGAAGGCAAAGTCGCGCTGGTGACTGGAGCGGGCGGCGGGCTCGGCCGCAGCCATGCGCTGTGTCTGGCGCGGGAAGGTGCGGCGGTGGTGGTCAACGATTTGGGGGGTGCACGTGACGGGACTGGGGCCGGCCACGGCATGGCCGATCAGGTGGTTGCCGAGATCAACGCAGCCGGCGGGAGGGCGGTGGCCGATTATGGATCGGTGTCCAACGCCGCGCACGCGGCCAAGATGGTGCGCGCCGCCGTTGACAGTTTCGGTCGGCTCGACATCTGCGTGTGCAACGCGGGCATTCTTCGGGACAAGTCGTTCAAGAACATGACCGAGGAGTTGTGGGATGCGGTGATCGACGTGCACCTTCGCGGCACTTACCTGGTGTCGAAGGCGGCTTACGATCAGATGATCGCTCAGGATTCCGGGGGCCGCATTATCGTCACCAGCTCCACCGCGGGACTGATCGGTAATTTCGGCCAGACCAACTACGGTGCGGCGAAAGCCGGCATCGCCGGATTCATGCGTTGCCTCGCGCGCGAAGGACAGAAATACCGGATCACCGTGAACGTGCTCGCACCGGCGGCCTTTTCGCGCATGACCGAAGATCTGTTGCCCGAAACTGCAAAGGGCCGTTTCGCGCCGGAAAAGGTATCCCCGGTGGTGGCGTGGCTTTGCACCGACGACGCCGCGGACGTGACGGGTCGTCAGTTCTGCGTCGGCGGCAACCGCGTGAGTTTGTTGAGCTGGCGGGTGGATCGGCTCGGCGAGAAGAAAGCTCCGGAACCGTGGACCGTTGAGGAGGTTGCCGAGATCATGGAGGCCAGCAAGGAAAGCTGGCCGAAGCCCTTAAATCCGATGGACGTCTAACGGATCGAGCGACTCAGCGGTGCGAATCGCGCAGTCCCTTGCCTGCCGCCAGTCGTAGGGGTGTGTAGCAGATGACCGTCTCGCCGTGTTGATTGACGATGTCGTTTCTCGTGCGAACCAGGCCGCGGTCGGGATTTTTCGACGTGGCGCGCGACTCGAGCACTTCCACCTCGACATGTACCGTGTCGCCCACGAATGTCGGTCCCTTCACCTCGAAGTTCATGCTGAGAAATGCAAGGCCAGTGCGCTGTAGCGTGGCTTGCACGAGCAAGCCCTCGGCGAGGCTATAGACCAGTGCGCCGGGCACGAGCCGCCCACCGCGAGGGGCGTATGCGCGGGCGTACTCGGCATCCGTGAACAATACTTCGACCATGCCGGTGGTATTCACGAAATTGACCAAATCCGTTTCGGTGATGGTCCGTCCGATCGTGCGAAAGCGGCGCCCGACAGGAAGCTCTTCCCAGGCAAACCCCAACCCTACTATCTCCACCGTCGTCCTCTTCTTCGTAGCAGCTACCCCGCGGACTCCCGTACATTACCGCGTGTCGCACTGCGAGCTTGCGATCACGGGCCCCCTTGCTTAGTCTCTCGTAAACACCCTTACAGTTCCAGCGGGCCGCGCGAAATGGAAGCAAAACCGCGAATTGCGATCACTCCGGGCGACCCCTGCGGGATCGGCCCTGAGGTGGTGGCCAAGGCCCTCGCGACCGGACAGCCGCACGCCGTGTGCCGGCCCGTGATCGTCGGCAGCGTGGATGCGATGCGGCAGGGTGCTGAGATCGCCGGCGTTGCGCTGACTTTTCGTTGCGTCGACTCGACCGGTGGAGTGGGCGAGACAGCCGGCGTCATCGATGTGCTGGATTCCGGCGCGTTAGATCCGGCGGAGATCGAACTCGGCGTGGCGAAGGCGAGTTGCGGGCGGGCGAACGGCATCTGGATTGCCGAAGCCGCCGAGCTTGCTACGAGCGGTCGCGTTGACGCCAGCGTAATGGCGCCCGTAAACGGGGAGGCACTCGCGAAAGGCGGCGCGGCGGCGGGGCTTCCGGGCACCAAACCCGGAGCGTTGTATTTGACGCTGATCTCCGGCCCGCTGCGGATCGTGCATGTCTTCGATCACGTGCCGCTCGAGGTCGTCTGCCAAGATCTGCGGGTCGATCTCGTGCTCGAGACGATCCGCAAGACGAGTTCCTCGCTGGTGCGCTGGGGAATCGCTCGACCGCGGCTCGCCGTCGCGGGGCTGAACCCGCATGCGCACGGTCGGCAGGAGCGTGAAGCGATCGCACCCGCGATCGCGCAGGCGCGAGGCGAGGGAATCGATGTCGAAGGTCCGGTCGCGCCCGACACGGTATTCCGCCACTGCATCGACGGGCGCTACGACGTGGTCGTCGCCATGTTTCACGATCAGGGTCATATCGCCGTGAAGACCTGGGGCTTCGTCGGTAACTGCGCGCTGTTCCTTGGCGCGCCGTTCTTGTTCTTGAGCGTCGGGCATGGCACCGCGTTCGACATCGTCGGGCAGGGCATCGCCAGACACGAGATGATGCTTGCGGCGATTCTTCAGGGCGCAAGCCTCGCGGCAGGACGCGGGTTCCTGTCGTAGCAGCGAGTGCCCGCTGGCGAGCCCCGGCGCGCGGGCCGATCGAGTCGGCTCAGGGGATTCCCAACGCCGACTTGGCGAAGGCGGTCGCGCCCTTGTAGTCGGCCTTGCCGTTTGCAGCGCGCAGCGCGACATCGGCGATCAGGATGCGCTTCGGGGCTTTGTACGGCGCCAGATGAGCGCGGACGTGTTCACGTAGCGCGGCCTCGTCGAACCGGGACGGATCCGACGGAATCACGACCGCCGTCACGGCCTGTCCCCAACGCTCATCCGGCACGCCGACCACCAAGGCATCCTCGACGTTCGGATGCGTCTTCAGCGTCTCTTCGATTTCCTCCGGATAGATCTTCTCGCCCCCTGAGTTGATGCACACTGAACCACGGCCCAATAGCGTGAGAGTCCCGTCCACTTCGACCGTGCACCAATCGCCCGGAGCCGAATAGCGGACGCCGTCGATGACCGGAAACGTTTGCGCCGTCTTTTCGGGATCTTTGTAGTATCCGACCGGTATCGGGCCGGTCCGTGCGATGAAGCCGGCCTCGCCGCTGCCGGGTTTCACCGGCCGCAGGTTCTCCGTAAAGACCTTGCAGTTGTCGCCGATCGTGAATTTGGCGGTGACAGCTTCCTCCTTGCCGGTGGTACGCGACACGCCGAAGCCGATCGCCTCGGAGGCGCCGAACGAGTCCATCAACACCATCTTGGGATTGTGCTTCAACAGGCCGCGCTTGACTTCGGGCGACCACATGACGCCGGAACTGACGATGCCGTTGAGGCGCGAGATGTCATAGCGGTCTGGGCGCTCGTCCAGCGCGCGCAACAAGGGCTTGGCGAAGGCGTCGCCGACGATTGCCATGGAGTTGATGCGATAGCGCGCGACCGTCGCCCACATGGCGTGCGGATCGAGGCTGCGCTCCGGCACCGTGACGACGCAGCCGCCCTGGGCCAACGTGCTGATCGACGTGAGGAACGCGGTGCCGTGCATCAATGGGCAGGCCGCGAACGCCTTGCTACGGACGCTTGCCGCGGCGACCCGCTGGGCGTGTTCGGCGGGCGAAGCCGGCGGGTTACTGCCGGGCGCCAGCAGCGAAGCGCCTGATCCCCCTGCACGCCAGATGGCCTCGTGCTCCCACATAACACCCTTGGGCATCCCGGTGGTGCCGCCGGTATAGATGAACAGCAGGTCGGTTCCGCGGCGTTCGATGCTAAGAGGCGCGCAGTCTCCGTGCTCGGTCAGTCGAGTGAAGGACGCTGCGAAGTTCGCCACCGCGGCGTTCGGGTCGTCGTAGGGTGGCACTTCGATCCAGGCGCGGACGCGCGGTAAGCGCGGGCGCAACGCGTCCACCTGCTCGCGAAATTCCGCGCCGAAGACTACGGCCTCGGCGTCGGAGTTCTCCAGGATGTAGTGCAATTCGTTGTCGCGGTACCGGTAGTTCACGTTGACGTGCACGTAGCGCCCCTTGAAGCAGGCGACCAACGTCTCGAGGTACGCCGGACAGTTGCGCATGTAATGGGCAACCTTCGCGTCCGGTTCGAGGCCGCGGCTCATCAGGTAACGCGTCAGACGGTTACTTCGCGCCATGAGCTCGGGCCACGAGATCGAGAGCCCCTCGGTCCCTTGCGGACCTGCATGAATAAGCGCCGGGTGCTCGTCGGTGCTTACGCTCGCGACCGCTTCGAAAATGTCTCCGTAATTCCAGGCCATGGTGTCGGTGTCCTCCGCGGGGGGTCACGCAGCGCCAAAATTGGGCATCACTTTGCGTGCAAAGAGATCGAGCGAATCTTTCAGCTGATCAGGCGTGTGAATGCCTTGGGGGATCAGCAGGAACGCTTCCTTGATCGGCACCGCCTTGGCGACGGCCTCGATCTGCCGATTCAACGTATCGGGCGACCCAATCAGAAGCTGTGGGACCCCCTGGCCGAACGGCGTGGCCCAGGTCTTCCAGAACCATTCCATGTCTTCGTACAGCTTTTGTGCTTTGGCGTCGGTCTCCGCGCAGATCGCGATGCCGCCCCAGCACGC
The DNA here is from genome assembly GCA_963822125.1 of uncultured Gammaproteobacteria bacterium. Lineage (GTDB taxonomy): Bacteria > Pseudomonadota > Gammaproteobacteria > Pseudomonadales > Azotimanducaceae > DATJGR01. Next base: position 449,672 of record CAWGGQ010000002.1, read on the forward strand.
TTGATCGCCCGGCGAGACATCATGGCCGTGGCGCTTTGCTTCTTCTTCCCACTCGCGCCACAACACCTCGAGAAACTGGGTATTCCCGGACAACACGATCGGGCGCCCCTTGTAACGCGCCCAGAATTTCGCGGTTCGAAGACTCTGTGAGAAGCCGCCGTACAGCGGTATTTCAGCCTGGTAAGGCGCCGGCGCGATTCCGACCTCACGCACGCGCATGTTCGCATCCACGCCGCGGCCGTAGTTCACATAGACCGGATGTTGATGAGGATTGACGAACTGTTCCGGCGGGAACTGCCAGAAACGACCCTTGTGGCTCATCGTTTCGCTGCGCAGGGCTTTGACGACGACATCGACGAACTCGGCGAAGTATTCGCGGTTGAGCACATCGTCCGGCCCATCGGCGTTCCACGGTCCTACGGCCGCGAGTTCGGGTCGCACCTTGTAGTTTTCTACCCAGCGCGCCTGATACCCGCGCACCAAGCCCACGCCGAAGCGGCCCTTCAGCATGTGATCGAGCGTTGCGATTTTCTCTGCCGTCATCAGCGGGTTGTTGACGGTGCTGACGAAACCGCAGGTGACAATCCGTAGTTTCTTGGTGTGTTGACCCAGCCACATCGCCATCAGACAGGGATCGTTGGAAATCTCGAAGCCCTCGATCTGGAGGTGGTGTTCCGGGTGGCCAAAACCGAAGTAGCCGGCCGAGTCGGCAAATGCGGCCACATCCGCGAGCTCGGTCAGCATGCGCTGATAGAGCTCCGGACGCCGCCCGGCCATGCCGGCTTCGAGCTCGCGACGGCGGCCGATGGTGCAGTAGACGAACAGGCCGAATTTCATGCGTGACTCCGCGTCGTCAAATCGGTATCAGAACCGCTCCGAACCCCTGCCGACAGCTCAAGGACGCATCGACGCGCGACCATTCCGCAACAGTCGTCCGGGTAATGGATCTTCGGTTCGAACGACGTCTTCGCCGTGCTGCCGCAGCAATCTGCCATTAACGACTACGGCGTCGATGCCGCGCGCCCGACTGATCAGGCGTTCGGCACCGGCCGGTTGGTCGTAGACGCGCTCCAGATCGCTGGCTCCTACCGTGTCCGGGTCGAACACGACGACGTCTGCGGGGCGTCCTTCGGCGAGCAAGCCGCGGTCGGAAATTCCGAACACGTTGGCGGGGTGGGAGGTGAGCATCTGCACGGCGCGCTCCAGGCTGAGCACCTGCGACTCGCGTACCCAATGACCCAACAAATGTGTGCTGTAGCAGGCATCGCAGAGCTGGCTCGCATGCGCGCCGGCGTCCGACAGGCCGAGCACTACGTTCTGGTCCCGCAACAACACCGCAATTTCGGCTTCGTTCGAGTTGGCGACCGGCATCCGAATGCGCGTTTCCAGGTCGTCGGCGATTGCCAGGTCCAATACGAAATCGGTGGTGCTCTTGCTTGCCGTTCGGGCGAGTTCGCGCAATGTGCGCTGCTGGTATTCGGGGTGCTCGCGGCTGAACGAGATCACGGCGCCGGTGAACGCTTGGGTCAAGGCGCCGCCTTCGATCATGCGCGCGAATTCTGCGCGGAAATCGCTGGAGCGGTACGCGGCAATACGCGTTGCGACGGCGGCGCCCGACAACCTGTTGAACACGGGATTCATATCGAGCAGGAACGGCTCCTTCAGCGTGAACTCGAGCACGAGGGGCCGGCAGGCCACTTGCGGCCAGACGTCGGCACCGCCGGCGCGCAACTGCGCCGAACGAGCCAGTTGCTCGGCCACGGAGCTGTTGCGCATCAGACCGCCGCCGCCCAGCAGTGCAGTCCAGCTCAAGCGGATCCGGTGTGCCTTGGAGAGCTTCTCGAATTCCGGGAGCGCCAGCCCCGAGCCTATCGTTGCCTGCATCACGCCGGCGCCGTCAGGCGGCACTGCGCTCGCCAGCGCGGAGATTTCGCCGAAGCTCGCGAGCCGGCTCGGCACGGGCCGTCCTTCATAGCCGACGTGCGTGGCGGCTTTCGAGGTCGCAAAGCCCACGGCGCCGGCGGCGATTGCCTGTGCGACGATCTTGCGCATCTGCGCGATTTCGTCGGACGTTGCTGCGCGTTCCATTGCGTCCATGCCCATCACATAGAGCCGCACCGGCGTATGGCCGATCAGCGCGCCGACATTGATGGCGCTGCCGCGCTGCTCGATGGCATCGAGATATTCCGGGAACGTTTCGAATGGCCAGTCATCGCCCAGACCCGCGAACAGCGCAGCCGCCGTCATTCCCTCGACTTTTTCGAGCGTGCGCACGATCAGCTCGTGATGCTCCCGCCGGGTCGGCGCTACGCCGAAACCGCAATTGCCCATGACGACGGTGGTGACACCGTGCCAGGGCGAAATGGTCAGCATGCGATCCCACATGATCTGTGCGTCGTAGTGGGTATGGATGTCGACGAAACCCGGAGCGATCACTTTGCCGTCGGCATTGAGCGTCTGGCGCGCCTTGCCCGAGACGTCGCCGATCGCCACGATGCGGCCGTCCTGCAGCGCGACGCTGCCCGATCGTTTCGGCGCGCCGGAGCCGTCGACGATGGTTCCGTTGTCGATTCTGAGGTCGTAGGTCATTGTCGTATCTCCGCGTCTTCAGACGATCAAACCTGAATGCCGTACCACTCAGCGACGTTGTCATGACAAATCCAGTCCCGTTCCTGTTGGGTCAGCTTGGCCGTTTGCGCGGCGAGCACCGACTGCGAGCGTGGCCAGGTGGAGTCGCTGTGCGGGAAGTCGCTTGCCCACATCAGTCGGCGCACGTTCATCATGTCCTTGCATTGAAACGCGACGTAGTCGTCCTGAAACGTCATCGCGATGTTCTCGCGAAAGTAATCGCTGGGGCGGCGCTGCAGCGGCGGTGCCTTCATCCAAAAGCGGTGATACTCGTAGGCGTGATCCATCCGGTACATGTAATGCGGCACCCAGCCGGCGTCCGCTTCGGCGCAGACGAGCTTCAGGCGGGGGTGCCGATCGAATACGCCGGAGTAAATGAACAGCCCCATCACATCCTGGCAGCTGCGGATGATCTGAAGAAATGCGTTGATCTTCGGTCCGCGCGGCGCGTTCAGACCGCTCGACCGCGACGTCAGGATATGAAACGACAGCGGCATGCCGAGGTCGCAGGCAGCTTCCCACAGCGGGTCGAAGCGGGTGTCGTCGTAATCGAATTCGGTGCCAGGCTCACCGGGCATCATGACGCCGATGAACCCCACCGCTTTCATCCACTCGAGTTCCTGCACTGCAGACTCGACGCTGGTCACGGCGGTCTGACCTAGCCCGAATACGCGTCCGGGGGCACCCTCACAGTAGCCTTGGAGCCAGCGGTTGTACGCGTCCATGCAGGCTTGTTTATAGGCCGCGTCCGGGTGGTTGCACAGCACCATGCCGACCGTCGGATAGAGGATCTCGGCGGCGATACCGTCGCGCTCCTGGTCGGCCTGACGTGCTTTCGGGTCCCACCCGCTGCGGTGCAAATCGGCGAACGAGACCCCGTCGGCTTTGATGTCTTTGGGATTCATGCCGGCGGCTGCGACCAGCCCGAGCGGGATTGGCGAGGGCAAGCCGTCGATCAGAAAGACGTCGCCCAGACCCTCGGCCGGAACGATGTGCGGCGCCCGGTCGCGGTACTTCGCCACGATGTGGGCGGTGTAACAATCGGGCGGTTCGGTGATGTGCGAATCGGCGGAAATGATCGGTTTGTGCATGGCGGTCTCCTTAGGTCAGGCGCGTCCGACGTTGGTGATCCATCGCGGCCTGGGTTATGACGGTTCCGTTGAAAAAATCTGCATTGGTTGCGGTATAGAGCGAAACGGCGTTGCCGAACACGAAGTCACGGAAGTTGTCCGCCGTGATCAGTTCGTGCTCGACCAACTCATAGGCTTCGTCGAGCACGCCCCGCATGTCGGGAACGTCCCAGTGGCCGATGTCCGAGCTGAACAGCGCCTTCAACTGAGCTTCGAACGGATTGATACGGGTGTTGAAGGCATACTGATTAGTCGGGTCGTCGGCCTCACAGCCGAAGTGGAACGGCCGGACGAAGAGATCCCGGATCTGTTCGGGTGCTGTGACATCGAGTGACGCAAACTCATCCAGGCTCGCAGGATCCTCGTCGGGGTTCGACAGGATCCTGAGGGCGCGATCGATCTGCGTCCGCTTATCTCTGAACGGCGCGGGCGCATATTGGTCGAACAGCCGCTCGAACTCGGCGTGGTTCAGTTGTGCCGGATCGTAATGCCGCAAGTGGACGATGTTGCGCTTCTGCCAATGTCCGACGAGGTCCGCGAACAGCGTGCAGGCCCAGCCCACGCCGCCTTCGAGAAACGCGAACGCGAGGTTCGGAAATCGGCGCGTCACACCGCCCAGGATGAGCGATCGACAGATCGCCTCCTGGGCTGCAGCGAAGTTGCCGATATGGTTGTAGACGTAGCTCTTGTCGCTGGCGCGGCTGCCCCAGCCCATGCCGGAGGAGTGGAAAGCCGGCGCGAAGCCGAGCCGCTCGCACGCCGCCCAGACAGGATCGTAGTCGGACGCATTGTCGAAGCCGACGACGTCCAGGCGTGTGCGACCGCGCAACTCGCGCTGCGTGAAACCGCCCATCAGCACCGCCTTGAGCCCCAGCCCGTGAGCGTGCTCCAACTCCGCAACGGCTTCATCGGGCGTATGCATCGGTATCAGCGCGACCGGTGCCAGCCGATCGGCGTAATCGGTGTAGAGCCGTGCGTGATAGAGGTTGAACGCGCGGCACGCAGCGGTTCGCAGTTCGGCCGCATCCAGTCCCAAGGCGAAAAGACCGTGGGTGGGGTAGAGCACACCGAAATCGATACCGATCTCGTCGAGCCGTTGATACAGCAACTTCGGAAACATCGCGGTCGCGCGATCGAGCGTGTTGCGCGCCGGCACTGCCCACCACGGCGGGCGTATGCCGAAACCCGGCTTCCCCGCGCGCCGCGCCGCGAGCTGTAGCGGCAGACCGTCATAGCATCCGGATCGTTCGAACTGCGCCCCCAGATCGGGCCCCGCAACCTCGACAAAATACTCGAGTACTTGCGGCATGAACTCGATGGTGTGCCCGTCGGCGTCGATCACCGGATGATCGATTCGCGCGCGAGCGGTGGCGATCATGATGCCGCCAGCCGGAACACCGGCGTTTGGAAATCCTCCGTGATCCGTTTGAATTCGACTCGAACGGGCGCATCGAGCACGAGCGCGGCCGGGTCGGCGCCGACCAGCTGGCTGACCATGCGCACACCTTCCTTCAATTCGATGATCGCGGCGACGAACGGGACCTCGAAGGCGGGGTGGAAGATCTGGTGCGTGATCGTCCAGGAGAACAACGTACCCTCACCGTTGACCGGCGCCCATTCGTAGCCGGTCGAGCCGCAGGAAGCGCACTGGTAGCGGGGCAGATGGCGGAACGCGCGGCACTGCGTACAGCGTTGGAAGCGCAACACGCCGTCCTGCAGCACCTGCCAGAATTCGGCGTTGATCGGATCGACATTCTTCGGTAGCGGCCAGTGGCTCATGTCACCTCCTCAGGATTGCGATGCTGCCGTCGCCCAGGTCGCCCCAGCCGGTGACCACGCCGATCTCGGCGCCGGCGACCTGAGCGGCCCCGGCAGCGCCACGCAATTGGCGCGTGGCTTCCACGACGTGGTTGAGGCCCCATACGTGGGCCTGGCTCAGCAGGCCGCCATGCGGATTCAGCGGGAAACGCCCGCCGGGACGTAGGGTACCGCCCTTGACGAAGTCCCAGATGCCGCCGCGCTGCGCGTAGCCCATCGCTTCGAGTTGCAGCAGCACGACGTAGGTAAAGCAGTCGTATACGCAGAGGAAATCCGCATCGGTCGGCGCGATGCCGGCCATCGCGAACGCGCGCGGCGCGGCGTAGGACAGCCCGATCCTGAACGGATCCTCGCGCGACGGGATGTCGTCGGCCGGATAGGGGTGTCCCTCGGCGGCGCCCATGACGTAGACGGGCGGGTGGCGCGAATCCCGTGCTCGATCGGCGCGGGTCAGTACGACGGCGCAGGCACCGTCGGTCTCGAGGCAGCAGTCGTTCAGTCGGAACGGCTCGGAAACCATCCGGCTCTGAAGATACTGTTCCATGCTCAGCGTCTTGCCACGCATTGCGGCGCGCTCGTTCATCTGCGCGTGCGCGCGGCACGCGACCGCGACTTCGCCGGTCGCCTCGTCGGGCACACCATAGAGCCGCTTGTGCCGCGTAGCGAGCCAGGCATACATCTGCACCGGTAGCGCGACACCGTACGGGATATAGAAACCCTGCATCGTCGCCGACAGCGTCGTCATCCCCATCGGCCGCGTCGGGGGCTGGCCGGGCTTTGGTCGCAACGCGGAGAAGCCGTTCCAGCCGAGCACGATCAGCACGGTATCGCAGACGCCGGCCGCGATGGCCATGGCCGCGTTCTGGATGGCGGTGGTCGGGCTCGCACCGCCCATGTGTACCGTCGATGCGAAGCGCAACACGGGTATGCCCAGGTTGGCCGCCAGCTCTTCGGAGGTCGTGTAGATCGGCGGCGGGCACGATGCCGTCGATGTCCTTGGCCTCGAGCCCCGCGTCGTCGATCGCGACGCGGGCCGCCTCCAACATCAGGTCCACCGCCGTCCTCGGGGTTCCCTTTACGTAGTCGGTCTCGCCGATACCAACGATCGCGGCTTGGTCTTTGAATCTCATATGCTGGGTTCCTGCTTCAATGTCCCAAGTCCGCGGCGCCTCACTGCGCCAGGTAGCCGCCATCTACGACGAGCTCCGTTCCAGTCACGAACGCGGCGGCGTCGGATGCGAGATAGGCCGTGGCTTCCGCGATGTCGGACGCCTCGCCTAAGCGCCCCAGCGGGTGCCGCCGGACGATGTTGTCGGTGAAACGTTCGCCGCTTCCGGCGGCCGTGGCTTCCATTCTCGTCACGCCCGAGCGGAACAGCGGCGTGTCGATGAAGCCCGGATGCACTGAGTTCACGCGGATTCGCCGTGGCGCCAGCTCGATTGCGGCGGCCTTCGTGAACAGGCGCACGCCGCCTTTGCTGGCGCAATAGGCTGCCGATCGGCTGCCGCCGACGAAGCCCATAATCGAAGACACGTTGACGATCGCCGCGCCGCCGCGCCAGCGTGTGGCGCGTTCGGCCAGCAGCGGGATCGCGTGCTTCGTGCCGAGAAAAACCCCGTCGAGATTGATGCTCATCAACCGTCGCCACGACTCGAGGCTCAATTCCTCCAACGGACGGGCGGCGGACGCGACGCCCGCGTTGTTTACTAGGACGTCCAGACCGCCGCATCGATCGTTGGCGATGGCGATCGCCTGCGCCCACTGATTTTCGTCGGCCACGTCGAGGGCAACGAACGTCGACTGCCCGCCGTTTTCAGCGATCGCCGCGGCGCAGCGCTCGGCGGCGGCCGCATCGACATCGGTCACCAGCACGTGTGCGCCGCGGCTGGCGAGGCATTCGGCGATGGCGGCGCCGATGCCCCGACCGGCGCCCGTCACCAAAGCTGATCTCGCTGCCAGATGCATCGCGTGGTTCCGTTATGTATATGTGATTACTAACACAGGGATGTGATGTGGTCCACGGGTTTCAAGGACCTCGGCGAGTCGGTCGACGCCGTGTTCGAACCGCACTCATTCGCGCTGCAGGATGTGGATGGCGCACACCGATCCGGCGCCCATCATGTGGATCAGCGCGGTGTCGGCACCGTCAACCTGGCGCGGGCCGGATTCGCCGCGAAGTTGCTGGGTCGCGTCCCAAACTTGCGCCAGTCCGGTCGGTCCGCCGGGGTGGCCGCGCGCGATCAACCCGCCGTCCGTCGAGAACGGAATGCGGCCGCCGATCATCGTGTCGCCGTCGGCGACCAGACGATCCCCTTCGCCGTCGCCGCAGATGCCGAGCAGTTCGTAATACATGAGTTCCTCGATCGGGAACGCATCGTGCACGTGCGCCAGCGATAAATCGTTAGGCCCGACACCGGCTTCTTCGTAGGCGAGCGTCGCCGTCGAGCGCGTCAGTTCGGCAGGACCGACGACGGCGCCGAGGAAGATGTGGCCTTCGGTGTAGGTCTCGGAGCGCAGCTGCGACGCGAGCACCTTCACCAGAGGCCGGCCGTTGGCGAGCCGCTGCGCCGTGTTGCGTGTCGCAACGATCGCGCATGCCGCGCCGCTGCCCGTTGCGCATGCCATCATCGCGGTGTGCGGATAGGCCACCATGTCGGCGGCGAGCACTTCTTCGGTCGTGATCTGATGGTCCGCGCGGCGCTGCGCGAACGGGTTGAAACGCGCGTGGTTCCAGTTCTTGGCCGCGATCTTCGCGAATGTCGCTTCGGTGGTGCCATTGTCGTGCATCCGCCGCACGGCCCACATTGCGAAGAAGCCCGCCGGCAGCATCACGCTGTCGATACGCGGCCGACGATTGCCGCCCGGCAATCCCGACTGTCTCGCCAACACGTCGTCGAAGCCGAGCGCCATCGCGATGTCCGTCGTGCCTCCGGCCACAGCGAGCACGGCTTCGCGGAACGCGCTGGAACCCGTGGCCGACGCATTCTCGACGTGCACGATCGGTGCCCCGCTCAGGCCGAGATCCTTCGCGATGGTCACGCCTTCCATCATGGCGCCGCCGATGTAACCGTTGTACAGGTAACCCACGTCGCGAAACGCGATACCGGCGTCACCGAGTGCGGCTGTACCGGCAGCAAACGCCATCTTCCGGTTGCCAACGCCGTGTTTGCCGAATGGATGCATGCCGACGCCGATCACGTAAACCTCGCGTGCCATCATGATTGGACATTCGCTGGAACGAATTGGAAGCCGCACAGACTGTTGCCCTGATCGTCGGTGCCCATCGGCAGCGGCGCCAAGCGCATCGGCATGCCGATCGACCAGTCGCCCATGCGTCCCGCGATCACCGCCTGAATCCGCACGCCTTCGGGAAGGTCGATTTGTCCGACGCCGTATCCCCCGCTCGCATCGAGCTTCTGGCTGCCCATCTGCGGCATGCGAACGAACGTCCAGGAATACAACGTCCCCGCGGTGGACAGGTCGACGTCAACGACGGCCTGTTCGCTGACGGGGCAGCGCAGGCGCGTTGGAAAAAAGTACTTGCGTGCGCTTTCGCTGTAGGATCCCAACAGAATCGGTTGGCCGCCGCCGTCGAAGCGGACGTAGCCAGGTTCGACTGGAATGTTGGCCACGCGTCATACCTCCCTGGATTGAGAATCAGCGCATCGCGCTATTCGATGACAAACCCCTCGTAGCCGTTCGCGGCGACAGCGTCACACTTTTCCCGATAGCGCGGCGCACCTCCGGCATAAGCGAGGAACGTACGCGGCTTATTCGGAAGGTTGGAATTGACGCCCATGAACCACGAGTCCGCGGTGGAGAGTAGCGTCATGCTGGCCACTTCATAAACGTGCGTGGTCCAGGCGTCTTCGGCGGCAGGGGTCGGTTCGATCCGTTCGTGACCGGTGTCGCGAAGGTGGCGGATGAGTCCCGTCACCCAATCGACGTTCTGTTCGATGCACCGCGGAATATTGCAGAACGTCGCGGCATTGTGCGGTCCGACCAGCGTGAATAGATTGGGAAACCCGACGGTTTGCATGCCCAGGTAAGTGCGTGGTCCCTGCGCCCACTTGTCTTTCAGCCGCAAGCCTCCCTTGCCGCGGAAATCGATTCGGTTGAAGGCACCGGTGACCGCATCGAAACCGGTCGCATAGATGATCATGTCCAGGTCGTGCTGGGCGGCGCGGGTCTGCACGCCCGTCGGGGTGATGCGTTCGATGGGGGTCTCGCGCAGGTCGATCAGTTCCACGTTGTCCTGGTTGTACACCTCGTAGTAGTGGGTCTCCAAAGGCACGCGGCGGGTACCGAAGCCGTGATCCTTGGGCACCAGCTTCTCGGCGATGCCGGGATCCTTGACGCGCTGACGGATCTTGCGGCGGATGAAGTCGCTGATGGTGTCGTTGGCTTCGCGGCTGATCAGGATGTCGGCAAAGTTGCCCATCCAGATGCCGAAGCCGGGTTCGTGGTACAGCCGCTCGTAAAACGCTTCGCGTTCCTCGGGCGATACCTCGAGCGCCGAACGAGGATCCGACTTGTGCATGAAGCAGCCGTTGGTTTCCCGACATTGCGCGAAAATGCTGGGGTAGCTGGCCTTGATTCGGCGTTGCTCTTCGGGCGAGATGGGCCGGTTTCCCAACGGCGCGCAGTAGTTCGGAGTGCGCTGAAAAACGGTGAGATGGGCCGCGGTCTTCGCGACCGACTGGATCACCTGCACGCCGGTTGCGCCTGTGCCGATCACACCCACGCGCTTGCCGGCGAAGCTCACCGGCCCGTGCGGCCATCGTGCCGTTTGATACGCCTCGCCGCGGAACTGGTCGATACCGTCGATGTTGGGCAGCGTCGGTGCGGAGAGAATGCCGACTGCAGTGATGAGAAAGCGGGCGCTGGCGCGCAGGCCGTTCTCGGTTTCGATCTGCCAGCGACCGGTGGTTTCATCGTAAGTGGCGGCGGCGACGCGGCTGCCGAACCGGATGTCGTCCCGCAGCGCGAACTTGTCGGCAACGTGGTTGAGATAGCGCAGCGTTTCCGGTTGTGGTGCGAAGTGTTCTTGCCAATTCCACTCGTCGAGCAGCTCCTGTGAGAACGAGTAGCAGTAGGTGTAGCTCTCCGAGTCGAACCGCGCGCCGGGGTAGCGATTCCAATACCAGGTTCCGCCGACGTCATCGCCCGCTTCGAACACCTTGACCGACAGTCCGAGATCGCGAAGGCATTTCAGCTGGTACATACCGGACATGCCTGCGCCGATGATGATGGCGTCGTACACCTCGTCGGATGCCTTCGATGCCACCGCTTTTTTGCGAGCCTGTGCCATTCCTTCGCCCCTCTTCGATCGCCGTGCTGCGTAATGCGGGTGCGAGCTCCGCTCGCCCGTACGTAGTTCGATACGATAAGTAAGTATGCATACAAAATGCAACTGGTGGTGATTTCGAAGCAGTGTCTGCCGACGCCGCCGGGAACTCACGTCGCTACTAAAAGCCCGGAACTCCCGCATCTCGCTCGACCCGTAGCGTCTTCAGCGCCATCGCGAGCATGTTGTACTGACCGACGGTGAAGATCAGATCGGTGAGTTGCATTTCGTTCAATTGCGCCGCGAGGGTCGACCACGTGGCGTCGGACATCTGTGTGGATTCGAGCAGCTCGTCGACCGCCGTAAGCATGGCAGCTTCGAGGGGCTCCCATCCGGCGCTGTCGGGCCCCGCCTTGATGCGCTCGTGGTCCGCGGCCGTCAGGCCCGCGGCCTTGCTCATCAGTACGTGCTGACCCCATTCGTAATCCGATTGCGTCTGCCATGCGACGCGCATGATCAACAACTCCCGCTCCCGCGGCGACAGACTGGAGCGCGTCATGAGGTGACCCGCGAGCGCATTCCAACTCGTCAGCAACGGCATGTTCCGCATCAGCGTGCGCAGCACGTTGAACACCATGCCGTAGCGGCTCGCGGTGGGTTCGGCCATAGCACGTTGTTCAGCCGTCCAGTCGGCTTCCGGCAACGGTGCAATTCGAGGTTTTATCTTGCTCATGCTTCCTCCTAAGCGTCTATATGATCGAGCGACCATCGCGCCCGCCGGGTAGAGCGCTCGCAATAGCCGACCGGCGAGGTACGTTTCGAGATCGGTGAGATATTGCCAGACGGTAAGTGTGCGTACATCATGGGCGCTCGATGCAGTACTGATCAAGTCGATCCGGCCCGACGCGAAGGTGAATAAATTCGATGGGCGGGCGATCATCGTCACCGGCGGCGGAAGCGGCATCGGTCACGGGTTGACGGCTACGTGACCGGGCAGACCATCAGCGTGTCCAGCAGTTTGAGCATGCATGGGCTAACGAGACCTTGAGGGGGTGCTGTGGAATTCGACGATATTCTCTACGAGGAACAGGCCGGGACGGCCACCATCACCCTGAACCGACCGAAGGTCCTTAATGCGTTTCGACCTCGAACCGTGCTGGAGCTGCTCGACGCATTTAATCGCGCCGGTTGGAATCGCGAAATCGGATGCATCGTACTGACGGGTTCGGGCGAGAGAGCCTTCTGCACGGGCGGTGATCAATCGAGCCACGATGGCGGATACGGTGACGGGTCCGTGCGCGGTACGATCGGGATGCCGATAGAGGAATTGCACAGCGCGATCCGCGACGTGCCGAAACCGGTCATCGCCAAGGTGCGCGGCTATGCGATCGGCGGCGGCAACGTGCTGGCGACCCTGTGCGACCTGACGATCGCTGCGGAGAGCGCGGTATTTGGTCAGGTCGGTCCGAAGATGGGATCGGTCGATCCGGGATTCGGAACCGCCTACCTGGCGCGCGTGGTCGGCGAGAAGCGCGCGCGCGAGATCTGGTATCTATGCCGACGCTACAGCGCAGCAGAAGCCCAAGCGATGGGGTTGGTCAACAAAGTCGTGGCCGATGGCGAACTCGACGAAGAAGTGGCGCGCTGGTGTGCCGAGATCAACCAGCGCAGCCCGACGGCGATCGCCATTGCCAAACGGTCGTTCAACGCGGATTCCGACAATATCAAAGGCATTGGCGCGCTTGGCATGATGGCGCTCAAGCTCTACTACAACACCGACGAGTCGAAGGAAGGGGTGGCGGCACTGCAGGAAAAGCGCAATCCCGACTTCCGTAAATTTTCGTGACGTGATGTCTGGCCCGCATGAGCGCGTAGCGAGATGAATGAACCCTCTCACGACGCCAGCGCAGCGATTCGCGACGCGGCTCGGCATTTCGCCGTGCATCAGCTGGCGCCCGGCTACATGGCGCGCGAGCGCAGCGGCAAGATCGAGCGTCAGCTCATACGGCAGATGGCGGAACTCGGGCTGATCGGTGCCGAATTGCCGGAGCGCCTGGGTGGAATGGGGCTCGGCTGCCGGATCGCGGGCGTAATCATCGAAGAAATTGCGCGCGCCGACATCAACGTTGCGTACGTACAACTGCTGGCGTCGTTGACAGGATCGATGCTGGCCGCGGCGGCAAGTGCCGAGGTCGCCGAACGAGTGGTTCCTGCCATCTGCAAAGGTGAGTCGCTGGTTGCCCTCGGCTTGACGGAGCCGCGCGGTGGCTCGGATGCGGCGCACCTGACGTTTCGCGCGACGCGGCAAGGTGACACCTATGTGCTGTCCGGCGAAAAGACTTCGATTTCGATGATCGCCCAGGCCGACCAGATGCTGCTGTTCGCGCGCACGGATCCGCAGGTCACTGGCGCTGGCGGCGTTTCGGCGTTTCTGGTGCCCCTGGAATGCAACGGGGTCACCCGAAGCGTGTTCGACGATGTCGGCTCCGTCGCTGTCGGCCGGGGCAGCGTGTTCTTCGATGACGTCCGGGTGCCCGAGTCGTGTCGCGTGGGTCGGGAAGGCGACGGATTTCGCCAGGTGATGCAGGGATTCGACTACAGCCGGGCGCTGATCGGACTGCAATGTCTAGGTCCCGCGGAGGCGTCGCTCGAGGAGACCTGGCGTTACGTAACTGAACGGCGCGCATTTGGTCACCCGATTGCGCGATATCAAGGCGTCACACAGCCTCTGGCTGAAGCAGAGACGCTGCTGCGGGGAGCGAAGTTACTGTGCTACGAAACGCTGGCTTTGCGGGATCGCGGCGAGGCCCACACCGCCGAAGCGGCGATGTGTAAGTGGTGGGCGCCGAAGGTCGCATTCGACGCGATTCATCAATGCCTGCTGCTGCATGGTCACGGCGGCTACAGTAAGGATCTGCCGCATCAACAACGGCTACGTGACGTTATGGGTCTGCAGATTGGTGACGGCACCGCGCAGATTCAGAAGATGATCATAGCGAGAGAAAAAATTGGTCGGATCGCGGTCCCTTACTAGCCTCGTTAGCCTCGCGGCATCGTCCGCCCGCGCGCCGATGGCGCCGGCTTCGGCGGTGACCGCGTGAGCAACGCAATACGCTACGAGCGTGTCGGTGGCGTGGCGGTGCTGACGCTCAATCGACCGGAGCGCTTCAACAGCATTTCGCTCGAACTGATGGAGTCGCTGCTGGGCGCGCTCGACACCGCAGAGTCGGACGCTGACGTACGCACGCTGGTGCTCGCGGCGACCGGCAAACATTTTTGCACGGGGGCGGATCTCGACGAAGTCATGCAGCAACGCGCCAGCCGTGAGCGGCTTGCCGAATTCATCGGCCGCGGTCATGAGGTTCTGTCCCGGATCGAAGCCTCGCCGCTGCCGGTGCTCGCCGCGATCAACGGCTACTGCCTCGCGGGCGGACTCGAACTGATGATGGCGGCTGACGTCGTATGGGCGGCGGCGGACGCCCGCATTGGCTGCCAACATGCTCGATACGGTTTGGTGCCAGGCTGGGGCGGTACTCAACGACTACCTCGGCTGGTCGGACTGAGGCGTGCGCTGGAGCTGATGTATTCCGCACGCTGGTTGGACGCAGCGGAGGCAACGCAATGGGGCCTCGTCAATCGCGTCGTCGCGCCAGAGGAACTCCGCGGCGCCGTGCTGGACGAGGCGGCGACCCTTTCCATGCGTAATCCCGAGGGCCTTGCGACAATGAAAAAGCTGGCTCGCCGCGGGCTGGAGCTGCCGCTTCCCGAAGGACTGTCCCTCGAACGCAACGAGGCTGTGCGGGCGCTGCGGAGCGACAACGTGTCTGAGGGTCTACAAGCATTCCGAGAGCGCCGCGAACCGCGCTTTCGTTAATAGTTGATAAAGGCGGCCTCGCCGCAGGACTCGGACGATGGAACTGATTGACACAGGTGACGTGATGGAAAAGGATTTCCCGCTCGCAACGAAGATGCAGCGCGATGCGACGACGAGCTGATTTTCGGCCGCAACGAGCCGGCGCTGCAGGACTTCCACGCCACCTTGCGCACCCACTTATCAAACGAGGAGCAAGATCGATCATGACCGAAGACGAAAAGAACAAGCTCGCCCGCGCAATCACGGATCAACTGCCGGCGCCCGACGAGATCCGTGACGATTGGGGACGATTCATCATCGACACCGTGTTGCCGGACGGTGTCTGGTCGCGGCCGGGACTATCGCAACGGGATCGAAGCCTGATTACGGTCGCCGCGCTGTGCGCGTTACATCGTCCCAATGAACTGCGACTGCACCTCGGCCGAGCGCTCACCAACGGTTTGTCTCGTTCGGAACTCGCCGAGGTGATCATGCATATGGCGATCTATGGTGGTTTTCCGGTGGCAGTCGAAGGCATGCGCGTCGCGCGCGAGGTGTTCGACAAACAGCCCGGGTGACTGACGCGCGCCGAGATGGATCCTGTTGCCGCGGCGGTGTGTGCGTGGTGCCGATGCCGCGGATCTGGGACATGCAGGTCAGTTATCGCTGGGGCGCCTGACGATTCCGGGCGGTCAAGAGCGCGCCGTTATCGGCAGGCAGGTCGTCATGGAAACTCCGACACCGATCAGTGCGGTTTCGGTGCTCACCGCGATTTCCGTGCTCGCCATCCCGGCATGAATCACCGCCAGCCGGCACTGGCTCGCAGGGCGGCTGAGTCGGCGTGGTGGTGGTTTCGGAAATCGCGCCGACGATCTCCGGCAAAAATGTGTCGATCAACGGAATGCGGGCGCCCTGTGGGATGTTTCCACCGCACCGCCGGTCGGGGGATGCGCCCGCCACGGGTCGCTCGGCGGTGAACGACACGTGGTTGGCCAAGGCGTTGCGATCGACCAACGTCACTAACGCGGTGGTGCAGATGCGGTGTTCGTGATCCTTGGTCTCCGTCGCAACGACCGTGAGTGTGCGTCTCTGATTCATGCTCCGACGTCGCACTGTGACATGACCGGGTCGACAGCTCTTGAGGAAGTGACAGTCGATCGCAGCCGCCGCCAAGACATCTGAACCGTCGCGCGCCGCGTACAGAGAGATGGCCGCTGCGACGCCGCCGTTGGTGCCGCCGAATGCGCCGTTGAAGCGCTCGTCGACTTCGAATTGCCAGACATCGGCGCCGACCGGGTGGACACAAAAGACGTCCTCGAAAAGGCTCATGTCCGGTAACGCGCGCGCGCCTGCGAGAGTGCGACCTTGCCGTCCTGGGTCACTGCTTGCACCACGGCGCTGCCGGGTTTTTCGATCCACATGCGCGTGATGATCTGGTCGTCGAATTCGACCCGTTCCGCAAATCGGCCTTCCAAGGAAATGAAATTCGCCGGATCGCCGCCGCAAAGCTCGCTCAGAACTGCACGACCGACGAAGCCGTAAGTACACAGGCCGTGCATGAACGGCTTCTCGTAGCCGGCTTTGCGCGCGAATTCCGGATCGATGTGCAGTGCCACGCGGTCACCGCTCAGTCGGTAGATCGCCCCCTGCTCCTCGCGGGTGGTATCGCGAAACTCATGGTCGGGTTTGCGGTCGGGAGGCTGGTTGAGATCGCGCGTGGCTGGACCGGTTGCGCCGCCGAAGCCGCCGCCGCCGATCCAGAACAGCGTGGAGTGCGTCGAGAACACGACGCCTTTGTCATCCGAGAAATCGGCGGTAACGCCAATGACGCCCGCCTTGCCCTTGTCCCAGATCTCGGAGATTCGACTCGCCATCGTGAGCTTTGCGGCGGGCGTCAACAGACGCGTCAACGTAATGCCCTGCTCACCGTGCAGCATGCGCGCAAGCGGCAGCTTCACGAATCTTGTTAATGCTGCCCATCGCGCGCATGCCGGGAATGACCGCGAACGTCGGCAATACCTTCGGGCCGCGGCCTTCGTAGATGAAATCCAGACCGTCCTTGGGACGGGCACCCACGCCCAGGGCGTAGAGCATGACGTCGCGTTCATCCCAGCTGACTGTGCTCTGTTCAAATTCGATTCCGACCATGTCGGCCGACAACGTTTCCGCGGTCATAGTGTTCTCCTGGTGCGCAGGCTCGGGATGACTTGAATTAGGGTGTTCAACGGCGGGAGTCGTCGGGGAGCTTCCAGATCCCTTTGTCGAAAGCGACGAGCGGCTCCCGCGGCAGGCCCAGTCCGCGTTCGGCGATGATGTTCTTCTGAATGTTGGCGGAGCCGCCGCCGATGATGCCGGTGAAGCATCCAAGCAGGTTCTTCTGCCAGTCCCGCTCGCGCTGGTAGGGCGAACCATCGAAGAGCATGCCCTGCTCGCCGAGGACGTCGACGCCTAACGAATAGATGTCGTAGGCGAGTTCAGTGGCCGACAGCTTGGTGATCAAACCCTCCACGCCAGGGGACTCGCCATTGATATTTTGCGAGAGCAACCGCATCGCGTGATATTTGTTGGCGAGTGCGCGGCCTTGCAGCCGGAGTAACCGGTCGCGGTAGTGCGCGTGATCCATGGCCTTGTGTTCGCCGACGGACTCGCTTTGCAGCAGTTCGACCAGCGCCTTGATTCCACTCTGACCCTGGCCCGCGTTGCCGATCATGCCGCGCTCGTATTTGAGGGTCACATTCGCGACGCGCCAGCCTTCTCCGCGGACGCCGACGATATTGCCGGCCGGAATACGCACGTCGGTCAGAAACACTTCGTTGAACGTGGCGTCGCCCGTCATCGTCACCAGCGGGCGCACATCGATGCCGGGCGCGCGCATCGGCATCAGGAGGTAGCTGATGCCGCGATGCTTGGGCGCCTCCGGCTCTGTGCGAACCAGAATGAAACACATGTCGGCGACGTGCGCCGAGCTGGTCCAGATTTTCTGTCCATTGATGACCCAGCAGTCGCCGTCGAGCACTGCTCGCGTGCGCAGACTCGCGAGGTCGCTGCCCGCACCGGGCTCTGAGTAACCCTGGCACCAGACCATCTGGCCAAAGATCGTCGGTCGGACATACTGCTGCCGCTGTGCTTCGGTACCGACCTCCAGCAGCGTCGGAACGAGCATCGAAATGCCCTGATTGCTCATGCCCGGTGGTAATCCGGCGGCGATGAACTCCTCCTGAATGATGCGGCTCTCGATGATGTCGGGACGAGCGCCGAAACCGCCATACTCCTTAGGGATCGTCCGCGCGGTGTAACCGTGCTCGATCAGCTTAGCCTGCCAATCGAGAACGCCCTGGGAGGGCCGTTCGGTCACGCCGGGAATACCTTCCATCGCATAATCGGGACGATTGCTGCGGCAGAAGGCCCGCACTTGTTCGCGGAAGTCGTCGTACTCCGTTCCGTAGGTCAGGTCCATGGGACGCTCCTTCTGTGGGCAGGTCCGATGCCGGTCGACGGGGCGACCCAGCCTTGGCACACCGCGGCCAAGTGACGGGCCACCTCGGGACCGCCGAGCAGCTGCCGGTTTGCTTCTATGCGCTTGTACCAGAGCTGCAGGCCCAGCTGTTCCGTGTAGCCCATGCCCCCGTGGATCTCGATGGCGGACCGGGCGACGAATTTTGCCGTCTCGTCGACGTGCGCTTTCGAGTGACAGGCGTGCAGTATTCGCTCGTCCGGTTCTGCATCGAAGGCATGCGCCGAGTACCACAGCAGCGACCGACACGGTTCGAGTTCGGTGACCATATCGGCAAGCAAATGCTTGACCCCTTGGAACGACCCGATCGGGCGATTGAACTGGAATCGTTCGAGCGAATAGTCGCGTGCGCGCTTGAGCATCACTTCAGCGGCGCCGAAGCTGTCCGCGGCGAGCGCCAGGCGGCCGGCCGCCAAGAGGGTTTGCAGTGCGTTGTGAGCAGCACCGATCTGCCCCAGCACCTCGATGGGTGTGCGATCCAGCGAGAGCACGGCGAAGGTGCGGGTCTTGTCGACGCTCTTGAGCATTTCAATCTGCAACCCCTTGGCGTCACGTGCCGCCAGCACGAGAGTGTCGGACCCGGTCGCGAGCAGAAAATGAGTGGCGTCGCCGGCGTCCAGTACGAAAAAGCAACGCCCGGTGGCGCGGTTGCGATCCAATACCAGGCCGCCGGATTCGCGGGCGGCGCCCGTCGACTCGGTCAGGCCGACGCCGTAACGGTGTTCACCCGCCGCAATCGGCGGAAGATACTGGTCCTGTTGCGCGGCGCTGCCTGCGAGCCGCCATGCCAGGGGCGCCAGGACGGTGGTGCTGAGATAAGGCAGGGGCGCCACTGCGCGGCCCATCGCCTCGGCAATCACCTCGGCTTCGAGCATGCCGAGCCCCGAACCGCCGAGAGATTCAGGGATCAGCGCACCGCTGACCCCCAACTCCACCACAGCCCGCCAGAGGTCGGGATCACCCGGGGCCTCCAGAATCCGCTTCAACCGCTCGATCGGCAGACGCTCGTCGAGGCAGCGACGCAGCATGTCCTGAAGCATCACCTGCTCGTCGCTGAGTCCAAAGTGCACGATATCTTTCCTCCGGTTCGTTGCGGATCGATGGCCGGTCCTATGCCGCGGCCGCCAGCGTGTGCAGATCGATCTGATAGAGTCGGCAACGTTTCCGCACAGAATGGCCTGCTTCTGTTCGGCAGACAGGCCCGCCGTGTGCTCGGCGAGCATCTCTTGGGACCAGGGCCACGTGGAATCGGAGTGGGGAAAGTCGTTGGCCCACATGAGCCGCCGCCAGTTCATCTGGTCCGCGGACCTGAACGCGACCCAATCGTCCTGGAAGGTGGTGTAGATATGCTCCGCGAAGTACTCGCTCGGCAACTTGGACAACTTGATACCCGGTGCTAACCAATTGCGATGCCGCTTGTAGGCGTGATCCATGCGGTACATATAGTGTGGAACCCACCCGGCGTCGGCTTCGACGCACGCGACCTTGAGGTCGGGGATAGCGCTCGAACACGCCGCCGAAAATCAGCGTACCCATGATGTCCTGGTTGCCGCGGATGATGGACAGGAAGCTATTGATGCGCGGGCCGCGAAAGCCGCTCGAGCCGCGAATCGTCAGAATGTGGAACGACACCGGAAGGTTCAGCTCGATGGCGGCCTCCCACACCGGATTCCAGATCTCGGAATCGAAGTCCTTCTCTCCGGGATTGCCCGACATCATCACCCCGCGCAATCCGAGCTTCTTGATCTCATGTAGGTCGCGGACGGTCAGATCGGGGCTGGTGGCCGCAGATTGTCCCTGGCCGAGCAGTCGCGCCGGATGGGCGCTGCAGTATTCGGCGATCCAGCGGTTGTAGGCGGCGAAGCACGCGTCCTTGTACGAAAAATCCTTGTGATTGCAGAGCATCATGCCGACGGTCGGATAGATGACCTCAGCCGCGACACCGTCGCGGTCCTGTTCGGCCATTCGGGCCTCCGGATCCCAGCCGCCGCGGTGCAGGTCCTCGAACCTCACGCCGCCTTCGGTGAGCGTATCCGGGTCCTTGCCGGCCGCCGCCACGAGGCCGAGCGCAATGGGACGGTCCATGCCGTCAATGACGAAGACATCTCCCTGACTGCTGGTATTGACGACACGGGGTGCCTTGTCCTTCCACGCCTTGTCGATGTAGTCGACATAGGTGTTTGGGGCTTCGGTAATGTGCGAGTCCGCCGAAATGATTGGGTAGCTCATGTCCGAGTTCTCCTTGCCGATGATGTTGGCTAACGCGATGATCCGATCAGGCGCTCCGCGACGCGGCGCGCCGCGACTGACTGGGTAAGGTCAGGTTGTCCGAACGCGCCAGCGCGGCGAGCGCCCCTTGAACGATGTCGTCCAGAATGGCCTTCGCGGGCCGCACCGACTTGATCATGCCGATGCCCTGGCCAGCGATGCCCGGATAGATATCTTTGCGCTTACCCCGCACCGCGGCTGCGAGCACCGGACCGGACACCATCGACTGATATGGCATCGGCAGCGGGTCGCGATCGCCGCGCTCCCACGCTTGAGTCCACGCGGAGCGCAGCACTCGACAGGGTTTGCCGGTGATCGACCGA
This sequence comes from uncultured Gammaproteobacteria bacterium, assembly GCA_963822125.1. Lineage (GTDB taxonomy): Bacteria > Pseudomonadota > Gammaproteobacteria > Pseudomonadales > Azotimanducaceae > DATJGR01. The sequence goes on from CAWGGQ010000002.1 coordinate 470,493, forward strand.
GAAACCACCGTCGATTCTTCCGAAGCCTCCACCAACGCCTGCTTTTGAAAGTCGAAGATTCCGGCCTCATGGGACGCAAGAAACGCGGAGCCGACCCACACGCCGTCGGCACCGAGCATCAGTGCCGCGGCCAAACCGCGTCCGTCGGCAATCCCGCCGGCGCCCAGCACTGGGAGATCAGTTCCGACGGCATCGACCACCTGAGGAATCAATGCCATCGTTCCGACCGGTGAGTTGTGTCCGCCGGCGTCGTGCCCCTGAGCGACGATCAGGTCGATTCCCGAATTGCGAACCTGCAACGCGTGGCGCACGGCGCCGACCACGGCCATGACCTTCGTGCCGTTGGCGTGCAGACGGTCCATCCAGGGCGCGGGATTGCCAAGTCCGGCGGCGTACACAGGCACACGCTCCTCGATGACCACTTCCATCTGGGCTTCGAAGAAAGCCTTCGTCAGCGGCGCCGGTTCGTCTGCGCGACTGCGACGTCCGGGCCCGCTGCGACCGTCGGGTCGGGTGTCGGTCAGGCCGTGTTGCTCCATGAACGATTCGGTGAACTCCAGATAGTCGGGCAGCAGGTCAGCGGGAGAAGATTCGCCGACTTCTTCGCGCTCGGTTTGGCGGCGCACGGACGCGGGCAACAAGGTATCTACGCCAAACGGTTTGTCGGTCAGTTCGCGCGTACGACGGATCCACTCGCGCAGTTCGCTCGGACCGCAGGCGGCCGCGCCGAGCACGCCGAGCCCGCCGGCATTGGAGACGGCGGCCGCCAGTTCGGGTACCGAAGCGCCTCCCATTCCGGCGAGTACGATGGGGTACTCGATGTTCAGAATCTCGCACACTCGGGTTGTCAGGCTCTTGGACATGTTTTCAACTCCGGTCGGTCGGTAGTAGATGGGTGCAGCGGCGCTTCACGACGTTGAACGAACCGGGCGTCCGGATCGCCCGCGCTTCGGCCCGACGGATTCACCAATGAATTTGCTGCTTTTTTGCGATTGTAACCTTGCTTATAACATGCATGTATGAAAGTACAACATGTACATGTCAATTGCCAGCGAGCAAATGAGGCGAGCGTTGAAGCCGTCGTTGTGCTACCTGCCGTCAGTGGGGGAACCGAGCCAGGGTCGAAAAGGGGGCTCGGGGGGCTCGATTCGGTTCTGTGCCGGCAAATGCTTGTCGAACTCTCTGCACAGGTGCGCCTGGCCGATACGCTCGGATACGACTCGATTTCGTGCTGCCGGCTCAGAATCTGCTGCCGGTGGCCGAATATATCGCGATGCGACACATGACCGGTGGGCGGGCGTGCGGCGGGTTTGCGCGCGGTTATCAGCGTCGGTGGGTCGACAGCATGGCGCAGCAGACACACGGCGTGAAGAGTGCGCAGCCGCACCAGCACGACGCGGTTGACGCCGTCAACCGCGCCTGCGCGGGGTCGTTAGCTACATGACGAGCGATGCTCGGCGAACGCGCCCCGCGTTCTGATCCGTGAACGCATTGCCGATTTGCTCGAGCGGGTAGTCGACGACGATTTCGTCGAGCGGTAGACGATCGGCGTTCCTGCTCAAGAACTCGATCGACCGCTGCAGACTGATTGCGCTGTAGGACCCGACCCCCTCGAGTCGCAGATTTTTTCCAACCAGACGCCCAGGATCGCACTCGAACGCCGTACCTGTATAAAAGGTGCCCATCTCCAGATAGCGGCCGGCAGGTGCGAGCATCGCCAGACCTTCGTTGATCACGTTGGCGTAACCAACGACCTCCACCACGACGTCTGCTCCCCATCCTTCGGTGAGGTGCATGACTGCGTCGATTCGTTGTTTGGCATCCGGCAACCCGTTCAGATCGATCAGATGGTCGGCGCCCATCTGTTTAGCGAGCTTCAGACGCTCATCGATGCGGTCGATCGCGATTACGGTTTCGGCGCCGCGTTCTTTGGCGACCGCGCAGGCATAGACACCCAAGCCGCCGCAGCCCTGCACAACGACCCGATCGCCCAACTCGACGTTGACGCGATCCAGACCCATGACGATCTGTGCCAGGGCGCAGTTCGCGCTGACCACCATCGTGTCGCTGACGTTGTCCGGTACCTTGAAGAATGCTTGGTTCGGATGCAGGTACAGGAAATCGGCGAAAGAGCCGCGCGTGTAGGGCCACTCGCGCAGCGAGCCGCGCTGGATGCTGAAGCTGGTCCGGCAGGCTTCCGACGCGCCGCGGGTACAACTGCGGCACCGACCGCACGGTTGAAAGTATTGATAAGCGATGCGATCGCCTTCGGCGATAGGGTGGCCGGCCCAATCGTGGCTCACACCTGCGCCGAGCGCGTGAACGACACCGGTTGCTTCGTGCCCGAGGATGCGTCCTTGCGGCGTCGAAATTTGGCCAAGCCGACCGTCACCGCGCCAGATATGCAGTTCGGATCCGCAAATATTCGCCCGCGTGATCCGTAGTGTGAGGCCACCCGGCTTGGGATCCGGAATCGGAAGCTCCGCGATCTCGAACGGTTTGCCTGGCTCAAAGAACAGTGCGGCGCGATTGACGTTGTGCATGGTCCTGTTCCTGTTTGCTCTTCCAGTGGTGTTCGAGCGTTGCAAAGGTCCTACGCGGTCTGTCGCGGCTTCGCATCAGCGATGCGTGACGGCTCGTGCAATCTCGCCCCAGCGACCGAGATTGCGCGGGTTGCGCGCGATGCTCTCGCCAGCAAGATACATGACGACACGGCTGGCCGTGCCCCGATACCGCTCGACGAGTCGGTCCGCCATGTCGTCCCATTTGGCTACCACCGCGAAGTGCGCGAGCATTTCATCGGTGATGGTTTCGGTCATCGCTTTGGTATCGTTGTTTTTCATAAAGCCGCCGAGCTTGGCAGTCGTGCCGGCATATCCGAGGTCATCGAACTGAAAGGCGTAGTTCGGCGTTGATCCGTAGAACCCTAGTTGCATCCGGGTTCGACGCAGCAGCGGCTCGCGCTCTTCAGGACTGTCCCCGACGACGGCGAAAACGGGCACGATGAGTTCGATCTGATCCGGCGATCTCCCCGCGCGTTTGGCGCCGGCCGCGATCCCGGGCAGCAGACGGTTGCGGATGTAAGGGATGGAGTGCATCGGGTGCACGTGCACGCCATCGGCCAGTTCCCCGGCAACCCGGCTCATCAACGGACCGACGGCGGAGATATCGATCTTCACGTTCTCGTGTTCGTGGCGAGGTGGCGACCACTGTGCGGGCAGGTAATTCAGCTTGTAGTACGGGCCGTCGTGCGACAGTGCCTGTTCGCCGCGGAACGCCCGCAGGCAAGCGTGTACCGCCTGCACGTAGTCACGCATTTGTGGCGCCGGCTTGTCGTACACCGCGCCGTAGCGGCGGACGACGTGACCCTTCACCTGGCTGCCCAGCCCGAGTCTGAAACGGCCCTCCGTGTTTCGCGCCAACTCCCAGCCGATCTGCGCCGAGATCATCGGGCTGCGAGGAAACGCGACCGCGATGCCGGTGCTGAAGGCCAAGTTCGGTGCCGCCATGGCAGCCGCTGTGATCATCATCCACGGTACCTGACCCGCCTCGGTGAACAACATCCCGGAGAAGCCTTCCTGCTGCAACTGCACCGCGAGCTCGGCGCTTTCCCGCCATGTCATATTGCCGACCATCAAGTCAAACTGCATTGATCACTCCCGTTGTTCGCTCCATCGTTCGATCTGATCTCTGAATGTCGCACCGGTGAACTTCGCACCGGTGCCGCGTCACTTGCCGACCGCGCTTCTGTCGTATACGTGCATATGTTCTGGCGACCAACCGCCTGCCCGTCGGCCTGAGGATTCGTACCGATTTGCCACCGTCATTGGGAATGCCGCCAAGTGACGGGAAGTCGAGGTGCAGATGACTAGCGGAGCCGATTGCCGCGATGGCGGCAGGCAGCGCCTGGAAGTCGTCGTGATTCGGGTCGGTGTATTTCGGCAGCGTTTCGCCGCAAGTCATTGCAATGTGCACCAGGTTTTCCGCGGCCAGCACAAACTCTCGCGAATCGAATTCTCTATTTGCAATTCTGTCCTTCGGCGTCGCTGCGTCGATCATGTACGTGGATTTGCCTGTCGTTTGAGACGTTTCTGCCGGGCAGCACCGCCGTGGTCAACCTCGGGAAACGCGAGTCGATCACCATCTGTAGCCTAACGGTTCCATCATGGCGCACATGCGCATGTTTGTCGAAACGGGTCGCGTTCTTGCCAATTGGACGCAGTTCATGGCGAATTCGCCTGAACGAAGCCGGCGATCCGCTTGAGCGCTGCTGCCGACTCCGGTGCGGTTGGTGCAAGTACCGGCCAGACGTGGATCAGGCCTTTGCCTTCGAAGTACGTCACGTCGACACCCGCGCTTCGCGCCTTCGCGGCTACTCGTGCGGCGTCATCCAGTAGGATTTCGCGACTCCCGACCAGAACAAGGAGTGGCGGAATTCGTGCATAGTCGGCGTGCACCGGCGATGCCAGAGGGTGTGTCAGATCGTTGGGCGCATAGAGTCGTGCCATGGCCTGCAGTGCTTCGCGCTCAACGAGCGGATCGTCGACAACATCAGGCGCGGCGGTGGTTCCGTGCCCCCTCAGATCCGTCCAGGGCGACAGGCACACGGCAGCAGCCGGCAACGGATCGCCCGCGTCGCGTAGCGCCAGTAAGGTTGCGAGCGTCAGCCCGCCGCCGGCGGAATCGCCGGCAATGAATATTCTGCTCGGTGCAATGCCTCTTTCGAGAAGCCATCGATACGCGGCGGTCGCATCGTCTAGCGCGGCGGGGAACGGATGCTCCGGCGCCAAGCGATAGTTCAGCACGCAGACGCGGGTCGCGGTGGCTCGCGCCAGCCGCCCAGCAAATTCGCGATACGCGATGTTGGAGCCGATCACGTAACCGCCGCCGTGGAGATAGAGGATCACCCGATCAGTCGAGCGGGACCGGATGCTCACGAAATCGGCATTGCAGCGCCCGATTTGTATCTCCTCTATCAGCACGTCGCTCGGTCGCGGCATCACGCTCAACAGGCTCTCGTAGTTGGCGCGTTGCTGCTCGATGGACTGCGCCGGCGCGGTGCGCCGGGCAACCAACAGGGCGACCATCGCTTGATGTTCTCTGCTCGGCATCGCTCGCATCCGATTAACGTAAATTAGCTTACAATCAACCGAGGATTTGGGAAAGGGGGCAAAACGCGAATCCGGCCTACAATACGAGTTGTTCAACGAAGCGCAGCGATTCGTCAGGTTGACCAGGCGGCTGGTGTAAGGCCGACCGGATACCGGCATTGCTTCGTTGGACCGAATCACACTGCAACTGGAAGGGTCATTGTGTCTGAGACAGATCGACTGCGTGAGATGCTCTTGAATCCGGAGATGTGCGCGCGACTGGGTTCTGCCGCCACCGCGCATGCCGGCATCGACGTCATCGAAGCGACGCGCGAGCAGGTCAGGATGAAGCTGAACTATGCGGACGAGCTGAGGCGCGACGCTATCAGCGGCGCGCTCCATGCCGGCGCCATCGTCACCGCGATGGATTCGGCGATGGGCTTCGCGCTGATGTTGCGCTTGGACTCTCCGCAGGTAATCGCAACACTGGAGCTCCGCTACGACGAAATCCACGTTCCGGGAGCCCGAGCAGACGTCATCGTCGCCGCCCGCTGCGAGGGAATCGAGGACGAAGTCGCGTACTTGACGGGCGACGTGTGGGCCGGTGATCGGTTGATCGGTCACGCTACCGCACGATTCATCGTAACCGGAACGCCAGGCGGACTCTCGATGTTGGCGCATATGGAAAATCGCTTGAGCGGAGCTCCGTCGTGACCACGATCGACGCCGCTCTCAAGCGGATACCCTACGCGGTTCATCTTGGCCTACGTTCGCTCGCTGACGGTCGCTTCGAGGCAGGCCCGGACGAGCGTTTCATTGGCAATCCGATGCTGAGAGCATTTCACGGTGGCGCACTGTTCGGTCTGATGGAGTGTGCGATGGCTGCAGCCGCGATGGCACACTACGGCCTTGATGCGCCGCCGCGGCTCGTCAACATGACGACGAGTTATCTTTCGTCGAGCACGGTCGATGCGTGCGTGACAATCCAGGTGCGCCTCGTCAAAACCGGACGACGCATTGCCGCACTGGAGGCGGAGGTGTTCCAGCGCGACCGGGCGGTTGCCGCGGCGTCGTCCTTGTTCCGAGCGCCGTCTTCGGCACCCTGATGCCCGACGAGCGCGCGATGGGGTGTCTTCCGCGATGACGCGAGGCCGCCTCAGCTGTGCCCGGGCAACACATTGCGACCCGTGAAAATCCGAACTTTTCGTGACGCATGCTTTGTTTATATGATCAGTCTGCATACTAAAACGATAGATCGGCCTTGGTTCCCACCGGTGACAAAACGAGGCGCGTTACTTCCGCATGCGGCAGTGTGGCGCGGTACCCTCCGCGACCACGTTGGGTCGTTAGTCACTACCACGGGGATCTGCGAGCCGGCGGTCCGCTGAGCATGGGGTGTTTGTCGGGCCAACCTGCCAGCGGGCCGACACCGTGAACAAACGGGTCGTACTGATCCCCGGGGAAGACGCCGCGCCCGAGGCGTTTCACCCGACCGTTGCGCTAGTAGACCAGCTCGGCGTCGATATCGAGTGGGTGCGCCCGCCTGTTGGAAATGCAGGCATCGAGCTGTGTAACGATCCTTTCCCACTGGCGGCGAAGGCCGCAATCGATGACTCGGATGCCACGCTGTTCGGGTCCACGAGCGGCCCGAGTGGCCGTGCGCTCAGGTATCTACGTTGGGGGCGCGAGACCTACGCCAACGTCCGGCCGGCGCGATGGTTCCCGGGTTGTCGCAGCCCACTCCTGCGCCCGGAAAAGGTCGATCTGGTGATCGTCCGGGAGAATCTCGAAGATCTATACGTCGGCGTCGAGGGCGATCTCCGCGATCTGGATGATCGCGAGTTCGTCAGCCGTCTCCAGCGTAAGCCTGTATCCGACCTCGGGCCGGGACGCTACGCCCTCAAGGTGATTACCGAGCGCCGTACTCGCGCGGCCAGTGCGTTCGCCTGCAGACTTGCCCTGAAGCGCGCTGCGGAAAAGGGGCGTCCTCCGAAGGTCACTTGTGGGACGAAGCACAACATTTCTCCGATCGCGGACGGCTACTTCCTCGACGTCGCCCGCACGACGGCTGCAGAGTTCCCCGACGTCACCTTCGAGTCTTTGCTTGCGGATGACCTGGTACACAAGCTGATCATCAAACCGCAGATGTTCGACGTCGTGCTTCTTCCGAACCTCTATGGCGATCTGTTCTCAGATGCCGCGGCCGCGGTGGTGGGCGGTCTGGGGCTCGCACCGAGTGGTTGTTACGGTGACGACTACGCGTACTTCGAATCGGCGCACGGATCGGCTCCCGACATCGCCGGCACCAACACGATCAATCCGACAGCGACCATCCTGTCCGCCGCGATGATGCTCGAATACCTCGGGTACGGCGTCGAGGGCCGGCGGCTCGTCCAGGCGGTCGAACGCGCGTATGTAATCGGGCAGCATCTCACGCCCGATCAAGGCGGTGCGGCCTCGACGACTGAATTCTGCGAATCTGTCAGCGACGCGCTTGCGAACCTTATTGATTAGCTCGAGAACTTCACACAAATTCTTCTCAGGGGACGTTGATGCAAACTGATCTCTGTAAACGCCTTGGTATCGACTTCCCGATTTTCGCCTTCACCCATTGCCGTGACGTTGTGGCTGCCGTTTCGAATGCAGGTGGATTCGGCGTGCTCGGCGCGGTCGGATTCACCCCCGAACAACTCAGCGTCGAACTCGATTGGATCGATCAGCACGTCAACGGTCGGCCGTATGGCGTCGACGTCATCATTCCAAACCGCTACGAGGGACAGGCAGAGCGCGATCCCGAGAAATTGCGCGCAATGATCAGTGCCGCGATCCCACCAGGTCATCGCGAATTCGCCGATGCGATCTTGGATGCGCACGACGTTCCCCGGCTTCCGCCAGGACAACGGGCGGAAGATCGTCTGATGATGACGGAAGCGACGTCGGCGCCGCTCGTCGAGATCGCGCTGAAACACGACAACGTCAAGCTGATCGCGAATGCGCTCGGCACGCCGCCGCGGGAGATCGTCCAGCAGATTCAGGAAAGCGGGCGCTTGGTTGGTGCGCTGTGTGGTTCGGCCAAGCACGCGCGCAACCACGTCGAAGCAGGTTTGGACTTCATCATCGCTCAAGGCGGAGAGGGCGGTGGACACACCGGTGAGATCGGTAGCGTTGTGCTATGGCCCGAGGTCGTCGACATCGCCGGCGACGTGCCGGTACTCGCCGCGGGTGGGGTTGGATCCGGCAGACAGATGTATGCGGCGCTGGCGATGGGCGCGCAGGGTGTATGGTGTGGCTCCATTTGGCTGACGGTTGCCGAGGCAGCGAGCGGCCGCGTCGAGCGCGAACTGTTACTCGCGGCAAAAAGCTCCGATACCGTGCGGTCGAGCAGCTTTACGGGCAAGCCAGTTCGGATGCTGAGGAACGCGTGGACCGAAGCGTGGGATGTGGCGAACAATCCACAGTCGCTGAAGGCGCCGCTTCAGATGATGGCGATCGGCAACGCAGTAGCGCGAATCCGCAAGTATCCGGAACAATCGCGTGACGTGATGTTCGTTCCAGTCGGCCAGATCGTCGGTCGTATGAATCGCACCATGGGTGCCAAGGAACAACTCATGGAGATCGTGCAGGAGTATCTCGAGACGCACGAGCGCATGAATTCGTTGATGCCTTCCGTGGAATAGCGAGGCGATCGCGCAATCTTGCTTCGTCGCTCTCGTAAGGTTCCGCTCGCGCGCCAGAGTGCTACGGTTGATTCGGTTCCGTCAGCTTGAGTTCACGTTCGCATGGACTCTGGCGGACCGCCGGCTCCGCACCCTTCGAAGGACACCTCCGAGTCGTGCCACATCTTCCTGAATGGCGTACACAGCGGGAACCACCAGCAACGTCAGCAGAGTTGATGATGACAACCCGCCGATAATGATGAATCCCATTGCGTTGCGCCATTCCGCGCCGTCAGAGTTGGCGAAGGCGACGGGCAGCATTCCGAATACGGCAGCAAAGGCGGTCATCAGTACGGGCCGCAGTCGTTCAGGTGCGGCTTGTACCATCGCAGCGGCAGCGCCGATCCCCGTCGCCCGAATCTGGTTGGCTCGATCGACCAGCAGGATGCCGTTCTTCATGACAATGCCCATCAACGCGATCAAACCGATTTGAGCAAACATCGACAGTTCCATGTGGCCGAAGTAGATCGCCGCGAATGCGCCGGAAAAACACAGCGGCGCAGTTACCATCGTGATGAGCGGCTGCACGAAGCTGTCGAATTGACTCGCGAGAACGATGTACAACGCGATCAGCGCAAGGCCAAACGCGAAGCCAATTGCCGCCGCCGATTCATTCATGCGTCGAGACATGCCTTCGTAGGAGATTTGCACGCTGGCGGGAACGGGATGTGCCGCCAGCATACGTTCAATATCTGCGGTGGCGGTTCCTAGCGCGACGGAACTCGCGACTCCTGCAGAGATTGAGATTTTTCGCGCGCGATCCTGTCGATCGATTTGAGAGGGCCCTCTCGCAAAGTCGATTCGCGCGACGCTCGCAAGATCGATCAGGCGGCCGTTAGCCGCGCGCATTTGGATCAGCCCGAGCTGCGATAGATTTTGGCGCTGATCTTCGTCGAGACGCAGGCGAACGTCGTAACGTTTCCCCTTGTCTTCGAACGTGCCCACGTCTTCCCCGCCAATCAGCGTGCGAGCGGTCGTGGCGAGGGTTCGGGCGCCGACACCGAGATTTCCGGCGCGCAGACGATCGATTGAGATCTGCAGCTCCGGGCGCCCCTCTTCATAGGTCGAGTGAATGTCGACAAGCGACGGCAGGTCGGCCAGACGCGTGGCGACATCCGCCGAGCTCGTTTGCAGCTCTTCGAGGTCGGAGCCGCGAAACACGAGTTCGATGTCTGAACTCGACACACCACCACCCGAAATCCAAGACACTTCAGCAATCGTGATTTTCTGCGCAAGCGGCACTGCCTTCGCAACGGCCGCGCGCGCTGCATCCATCACAATGAATTGACTGACATCACGCTGTTGCTTGGGGGTGATCGTGGCGTACAAATCGATGCGATTGACCTTGCCCTGGCTCCCCGCGCCAACAGTGATAAAGACGTCCCTGACGTGCTCAACAGTGTGGAGTGCCTGATCCATGGTAAGCGCTGCGTCACGACCTTCGAGCATCCCAAAACCCAGCGGTAGTTCGAGGCTTCCGAGGAACTCGCTGCGGTCCGACTTTGATGTGAATCCCATCGGTACATGCTTCGCGAACCAGCCACCGATCATGACCGTCGAGAAGCCGATGAGAATTACCACGTAGCGCCACTTCACAGCGCCTTTGACGATCCGTCCGTAGGCCCGCTCGAGGTATTTGTGAAATCGCTCGATCGGCTTCAAGACACGCCAGTGGCTGGCGGCCGGCTGTAGAAACCGTGACGCCAACATCGGTGTGAGTGTCAATGCGACCAGCAGTGATACCGATACGGAGAAGACGATGGCGAGTCCGTACTGCATGAAGAAACGACCGACGATGCCGGACATGAAAGCAATCGGAACGAATACGGCAAGTGTCGCAAACGTGCCGGCGAGCACCGCGAGCCCGACGCGCTCAGTGCCTTCGACGGCAGCGAGGCGTGAATCGCGTCCTGCGTCGACATCGCGCTGAATGCTTTCGATGACGACGATCGCATCGTCCACCAGCAGACCGATCGCGACCGTCAACGCCAGCAGTGTCAGGATGTTTAGGGTGAACCCGAACAGGTAGAAGACGAAGAACGTTGATATGAGCGATGTGGGAATCGCCAATGCGACGATCAACGTGGCGCGCATGCTCAGCAAAAACAGAAACGTGATTGCAACGACCAGAACTACCGCGATCGACAAATCGAAGAGCACGTCTCGAATCGACGACTCGATGAATCGGGAGACGTCACGCGCGACGATGATGTCGATACCGGGCGGAGCGATCTTGACCAGCCGCGCCACTTCGGCCTTGACCTCACGGGCTACCTGGACAGTGTTGCGACCCGATTGGCGCCGAACGTCAAGCGAGACGCCTGGTCGGCCATTCAGCTGCGCGAAGGAGCGTTCGTCCTCCAGTCCATCCTCTACGCGAGCGACGTCACCGACATGTGTGGGCGCCCCGTTCGACTGAAACGCCACTACGAGCGCCGCGAATTCTGCCGCCGAGCGCGCCTCGGCCATGGTCTTCACACCATACTCACGGCGAGCGCCGCCGACCTCCAGACGACCTCCGGGGGTCTCCGCGTTCTCGGAGCGAACGGCAGCGGCCACATCGGCCGCCGTCACGCCGAAACTGCGCATTTTGGCGCCGTCGAGCCAGATTCTGATTTCGCGTTTGCGCCCGCCCACCATCGCGACGGAGCCGACGCCGGGGAGTCGCTGAATCGATTCCTTCACGACGTGATCGGCGAACGTCGTCAGCTCACCGATCGGCAGATCGCCGGCGATCATGACAGACAGAATCGGTGCCGCATCCGGATCGACCTTCTCGACGACCGGGACTTTGGCATCCTCCGGTAGTTCGTTTTGCGCCAGGGAAACCTTGTCGCGAGCGTCTTGCGCCTTTGCGTCGGCGTTCTCGTTGAGTTCGAACTCGATGAATACCTGCGACAGGCCTTCGGCGCTCACCGAGCGCAGCTTCTTGATGCCCGAAATGGTATTGACGTGTTCCTCGATCACGTCGGTGACTTCCGTCTCCACGGCATCCGGTCCGGCGCCCTCCAGTCGGGTCGTTATCGAGACATACGGAAACTCGACCGCGGGAAAGAGATCTACGCCGAGGCGTCCCAGCGATATCCATCCGAGGACGACGAGCGAAACGCTCATCATCACCGCCGCAACCGGGCGGCGTACCGATGTGTCAACCAGCCACACGCGGCCCCTCCGCTGCGATGATGAGATCGCCATCGGCCAAGGCGATCGGAGAAACCGCAACCAACTCGTCCTGTTCGATGCCCGAGATGATCTGCACCTGCTCGCCATCGAGGTCGATCGCCGAGACGGTGCGACGCTTCACGTGGTCGCCCTCGATCACGAACACGTGCCGACTATCACCGAGACCGTGGACCGCCGCCGACGGAACGACCAGGCGGAGACTGGGTTTGCGGAGATTTCTGCGCGAACAAATTGGCCCGGCTTGACACGATAGTCGGGGTTCAGGATCGGCAGTCGCAGTTCCACCGTGCGCGTCGCCGGATCGACCAGGTCATTGAGAATCAGCACGACGCTGTCGAACGGCTCGTCGAAGCCGGCGACGTAGAGCTTGGCGGGCAAGCCGATGCCAAGTGACGCGATTTGTGCCTCGGGCGCACGCACGATGGCGCCGACGATGCCGAGTTCCTGGAGCTGCAGGACCGACGAATTACCCATTCCGCTGAAGCGGTTGGACATGTAGACGCCTTCATCGACCGTCCGCCCTGTCACGGCTCCGTCGAACGGGGCGCGCACCACCGTGTCCGCCAGTTCCTGTTGTGCGGTATCGCGCCGCGCGCGTGCTTGTTCGATTTCGGCGCGCGCAATGCTGACGGCGGTCTCCGCGTTGTCGCGCTCTGCACGAGACACCAAGCGCTTCTGTTCGAGTTCCAGCGCGCGAGCGTAGTTGCGATTCGCCTGTTGCAAATTTGCTTCGGCGACACGCACTGCGGCCTCCGCTTCGGCGGCTTGACGGACATAGATTGCAGCGCGCGTGCGAAACAGCGGATCACCTTTTTTACGCGATCGCCTACCGCGAACCATCACTTCCTCGATGACGCCTTCGACCAGCGGCCCGATGTTGCTCGTCTGCTTTGCCGCAATGGTGCCAGTGGCTACCACCACGGTGCTGATCTGCTGCGCCTCGACGCGAATCGCTTCCACCGTCACTTTGCGTTCGGCTTTCACGGCTTCCGAGACGACAATGTGGGTACTCGACGGTTCCGCTCCGCAGCCCAACAGAACTGTCAGCAGCGATGCAACACCGAATGTCCGAGCCGTCATGTCCGTGGTCGATCGTCACGCGGAGGAAGCGATGTCAAAAAGGCGAGGACTGCTTCGATAAAGGCGTCATTTCGGTCTCCCGCAACCATGTGATGCGCGCGCGGAACATCGGTGAACTTGGCGGTCGGTACTAAATCCAGGAATTGCCGCGCGCTCTCTTCCGACACGAGTTCGCTGCTCTGACCACGAACGAGGTGGACCGGCAGTTTCAAGTTTCGGGCGGCATCCACGAGTCGCTCGCCCCGGTTCGGATCACCCGCTCCGGCGAACCCTTCAAGCATCCGCGGGTCCCAATGCCACCGGTATCTGCCGTCGTCGGAACGGCGCAGATTCTTCTCGAGACCGCTCAAATCGGTTGGGCGAGTTCGGTGCGGGAGAAAAGAGGCGATTACGTCGGCAGCTTCTTGCAGCGTGGCGAATCCGCTCTCGACATGGCTTCCCATGAATCCAAGGATTCGCATTGCGCCCGACACGTCCATGCTCGGCGCGATGTCGACCAATGTGAGGGACGAAAACGTACCGGGCGCCACCAGCCCTTCTGTCATGAGTCCGGCGATTCCGCCCAACGAGGCGCCGATGAACGCCGGCGGCGTCCCACACCAGCGCGCGACCTGAATGCAATCAGCGGAAAATGCCTCGATGCCGTATTCACCGTTTACGGCCCACTGGCTGTCACCATGCCCGCGCAGATCGAAGACGATCGCGCGATATCCGGCGGAGGCAATCTGTTCGCCGGCGCGACGCCATGCAAAGCGAGTCTGGCCCGCGCCGTGTGCGAGGACGACTGGAGGTGCTCCGTCGGCACCTAGCACGTCCGCTGCGAGTAACAGGTGGTCAGCTCCACGAATGAATGATCGTGTAGAGTCAATGGTTAGCATCAAGGGAGACTTTTGTAAACTCATTTACTATATTATTCTACAAGAGTTATGTCGAGTTTCGAGCGAACGGGCATGCGGAGCGAAACGCACGTGGACGTGGGGCAGGGCCTCGGCGCTCTTCTGGTAGACATCAACCGTCTGTTGGGGCGGGCCTTTGACAGGCGGGCGCTAGTATTCGGACTCACCGGCGCGCAATGGCGAGCTTTGGCATACTTGAGTCGTGGCGGCCCTCTAACTCAGACACAACTCGCGTCGCGACTCGAAGTGAGTCGGGCGGCAGCTGGAAATCTCATCTCGAGGCTCATACGCGCCGGGTACGTGACGCGCGAGCGCGGTCTTAACGATCAAAGAACGTGGCGCGTGCGACTGACTGCCCGATTCAACGAAGTGTCGGAGCCGCTCGCGCGCGAGGCCGACGCGCTGAATCACGATCTGATCGCCGAACTTTCACCAACAGAGGTTGCCGCGCTGCGGTGCTCACTGCAGAACCTTCGCGTGCAGCTCAGCCGAAGCTTGCAGTGCAACTCGTTTCGGAATGATGTTCGGTAGTTGCAACGTGTGGAGCCGGACGTGCTGGAGACTTTCCTCGTCGCACCTCTGGTGTGTCGTGGTCGAATCACCGGAACGCAGCTGTACTTCGTTCGTATAGGAAGACAGCTGCATTCGGCCGACTGTGGCCGGCCCTGCATTCGATAGTCCTCGGGTATCGACGAGATGGGGCGCCGAGTATTTCGCTGAGCTGAAGAGAAGGACATCTCGTGCTGATAGAGCCTATCGACGACCTGGATCGGAAGATCATCGGACTGCTGCGCGAGGATGCGCGCACACCGAACAAGCACCTCGCGGTGAAGCTCGGCGTTGCCGAAACCACAGTCGCGATCCGCATCCGATCGCTGCGCAAGCGCAAAATCATGCTGGTCACGTTGCAGCGCGACTTTTACAGCAGGGGCTTCGACCTGCAGTGTCTCGGGGACGTATATATCTGAGGGCGGGAGGTTGAAGCGGTAGCGCGCGACCTGGCCGCCCTGCCGAGTGTCACCATCGTGACGATGAACTTCGGCAGTCCCGAGATCTTCATCGCGTTCAACGCACAAGACCGCGGTGATGTCGTGAAGATCACCGACGGAGCAGCTGGCACGCGTGAAAGGGATCGCCCGAATCGAGACGTACATCTCTCTCGAGATCAGAAAGTATGAAGCCTGGTTCGGGAATCTGGCGCACCTATGATGAAGACGGATGCAGTCGACGAGGGGATCATGGCGCTCCTGCGCGACGACGGTCGCCTGAGCAACCGGGAAGTTGCGCGAAGACTGGACGTATCCGAAGGCACCGTTCGGCAGCGACTCAAGAAATTGCTGGACGCGGGCGCGATCCGCATCGGGGTGGTTACTGACGCAAACCGAGTCGGATTCGCAGTGTCTGCTTGGGTTCGCGTGTCGGTTTCTCCCGAGCATACCGACCATGCGTTGCGGGCCTTCTGCGACCTGAGCGAAGCTCGGTACGTTGCGGCCTCGTCTGGTCGATACAACGTTCTGGTCGTCCTTACTGCAATGACTTCACTGGAACTGATGCGGGTGGTCAACGCGAAGATCCAAACCTGCCGCGGCGTAAGTCAGGTCGACGTTCGGATCATCGCGCAAACCGTCAAACACGATTTCAACGAAGTGGTCGTGCGGCTACCGAGCGAACCGGCGAAGTCTGCGAAGGCGCGCGCCGCAAATAAGAAGTCTTAGGTGTGCCATCGCCTCGACATCGGCGGTCGCGAACTTGCGCCGGTCCTGACGGCCTCGACTAGACGGCCGATGCGACGTCGTGACTGTCGATCGGACCTTCGGCACGCGGTCGACCGAGGTACTCATCGGGCAAATGGCTATCTTGAAGTGACGCTTACCATGTGAACGCAACTATAAGGTGGGTCATCGTGCTCGACGAAGCAGCCCAACTCGATGTTCGGATTTCTCATCTACGACGTGATGCGATTGCTGCGTGAGAACTTTCGAACAACGACGCCGGAGTTTGGTCTGACGCTGGCGCAAGGACGGGCACTCATGTCGCGCAATGGTGGCATCAGTCAGGTCGCGCTGTCGGCCATTCTCGACATCCAGCCGATCACGCTGTTGCGGCATCTTGATCGCTTCGAGAAAGGCGGCTTGATCGAGCGGCTGCGGCGGCGAAAATGACGCCAATGGCCGCTTATCTCGGCGATCGGCTTGGACGCGAGCGGTTGTGCCTATCGGCTCCCTATCTCAGCCTATTCGATGAGGGAGATGTCGACGTCGGTCTGATCGCATTGGTCTACACTGGCGTTCTGCAGGGTATCGTGGGCTTTCTGTTGACGCCGGTCAGCGCGTTGGCGTTCTGGACGCTGCCGCAGAAGTACCGTACCGAGGGTTCCGGTATGTTCGAGTTGTAGCGTACCCTCGGCAGCAGCATCGGCGTTTCGATCCGGACCGGCACGCCCGCGCGATACGTCCAGATGAATCGCTCGTCGCACACATCACACCGTTCAGCGATGCGATGCAGAATCCGTCGATCTCGAGCTACCTGAATCCGCTACGCTCACTGGGTATCGATGCTCGACGCCACACTGATGCGCATGCGTGAGGCGCTGATGCATGCATAAGCAGATGACTGTCGCGCGATGGCATTGGTTTCGCTGATTGCGATTCCGGTGCTTCTGCTTCCGAAGCCGGCGCCGCCTATCGTCACGCCCCCGCAGCCCATACCCCATTGGCAAGGGATTCGGGCGCGCATCACCACACGACCGACATTCTCGTCCTCAGACGCGTCACTTCCATCCCGCGAGCCGAATTACTCCGTCTCGCCAGCGTCAGAAGGCCTCCGCGGGCAACGCCTACGTCAGCTTTAGAGATCGACACCAGGTGCAGTAGGCCTTGTATCCGATGATCGATACGATTTTGGTCCCGAGGTGTCACCGCGCGTCGCCATAGGAGTGTGATTCAAATCGGCATTAGGGATTAGTAGACGGCTGAATTGCCCAAGCTGTCTCAGAAAGGTCTAACTCCTCGCTGTAGTTCAATTTGATATCTAAATTTCGAAATTTCTTCAAATTACGATCAAAGTATAGTATTTGTGTAGTCGTGTCTCTGTTTGCGGGTTAGCAACTCCCGGAGGCAAAGCCAAACGGGCAAACACGCAGTCCCCCATGGGGCGGGGGAAGCCAAAGCTACACCTATGCTAGTTCTAGTCAAGGTTCCAAATCAAATTGGGGGTTCGTTCCATGTCGATCCGCTTTAGGCCGTCCGGTGTGTCTACGTAATTCGCCAAGCCGCTCCTTGCCCGCGCACGAGTGCGGTGGCGATCTCCGTGCGTCCCATTCTAACGCCGCCCTGGGCGCGTCCGCCCTCGGCCTTTTGATCCTCGTACTGTCGTCTTCCTTCCCGGCTCAGTCGGTATTGGCCGCAGATCCGGATGCTACCGATGCAAAGTCGGATCGGCGTCAGATCGAAGAGGTGGTGGTCACTGCCGAACGCAAAGAGGCGAGCATCAGCGATACGTCGATTTCGATCACGGCGTTCACTGGTCAGATGCTCGAGGACTTCGGTATCCGCAACGCGGAAGACCTGCAGAACATGATTCCGGCGGCGGTGATTCAGCCATACGACATGGCGATCCGCGGCATCGGCCGGAACTTCCGCAACCTCGGCGGCGACCCGGGCATCGCGACGTACCAGAACAGCGTGTACTCGGAAGACTTCGGCATCGCGTCTAGCGAAGGCGGTCTGTTCGACATCGAACGCGTCGAAGTGCTGCGCGGCCCGCAAGGCACGTTGTACGGCCGGAACGCGATCGGCGGCGCGGTGAACTTCATCAACAAGAAACCAACCGACGAATTCGAAGGCGAAGCGCGAGTGATCACCGGCAGCGACGGACTGCAGGAAGAGTACGGCATGCTGTCGGGTCCGATCGTCGAGGGCATCCTCGATGCGCGTCTGACCGGCGTGAAGCGGGTTCGCGATGGCGCTATCAAGGATCTGTCAGGCAATCAGGATCCGGACAACTTCGGCGACGAAAACTACGCGCTGGCGTTGATGTGGACACCGAGCGACGAGTTCAGCTGGTACGTCCGCGGCAACGAACGCAGTCTGCGGCGCCGGATGGGCGGCGCCGACGCGGCCGGCATCCTGACGTTGTCCGAGAACGGGCAGACGACCAGGATCGCGCGACACGACCGACTACGTCTTCGGTTACCGGGCGGTCAATCCGGCGATACCGTGCCCGAATCAATTCACGCGCACTCCCTTCGTGCAAGCCCCGGGCATCAACGGTCCGCGAGGTGCGGGCGGTGTTCCCGGCGGTGTCGGCTGTATGGTCTCCGGCATGCCGACGTTCACGTTCACGAATCCGACGGACGGTTCGACCGTCACCGCGCAACGCAATGTGCCGGGTGTCGACGCGCAGAACGCCGGCGCCAACACCATCACCCACCCGAACTTGGCGTACGGCGCCGATCCGTCAAAGCAGCGGCTGCTGGGCTTCGACAACTTGAACGGCGACGGCCTGACGACCGATACCAACGGCCTGCAGAACGAAGGCTTCGACCAGCAGGCGGGCACGTCGGAGATGACGTGGCAGGCGAACGACAACACCACGCTCAAGTACATCTTCGGCTACTCATCGTTCTTCTACGATCGCAACACCGACGTCGATCTAACGAGCAGCCAGGTGTTCGACCGCCAGTTCTACGTCAGCCAGGAAGCGGAGTACACGTCGCACGAATTGCAGGCGTTCAACGACGTCTCGGACAAGTTCTCGCTGACGTCGGGGTTGTTCTACTACGACTCGAAGATCACGCAGCGCGGCGACTTCTACGACAGCCTTTGTCAGTTGAATCAGCCGTGTACGTCCCGGTATGCCAACCCAGCGTTCGGTACCGCGCCGCGCGCGATTCCGTATGCGGCGGTACTCGGCGGCTTCGGGCGTTCGTCGATATCTTGCCGCAGCAGACGCTGTACACGGCTAAAGATACGGCAAGCTGGCGATGAACGGCGGTCAACCGCGCTCAGTTCGGCTGTGTACCCCGGGGCTGTTCGCGGTCGCCAGCTCGGCCTTCTGCTGGGGCCAGTGGGGCGGCGACACAAACAGCCACGTCCCCCATCAGAACCCGTTCGTGTCTGCGACGAACCAGCAGTACCAGACCCGATCCGAGCGGAATTCGTACGCGGCGTATACGCAAGGCGTTTACACCTTCAATGACCGTTGGGCGATGACGCTTGGTGCGCGCTGGGCGCGCGACCAATTGACGGGTGAAGAGATTCAAGCCTACTACAACGAAAACACGATCGTCGGCGTTGGGATTCCCGCAAGCGGGCGGTACCTCGTCTCTGGCGGCCACCAACCAGGCCCTCGGCTATCTCGCCGCCGATGGCACAATCCTGAATCCGCAACGCCTTTTGGTGAGCGGCATTCCGATGAGCATCGGCCTGTGGCGCCAGATGGACCGAAAGGACGACGACATCACCTGGCGCGTCAACTTCGACTACACCCCGACGGAGAACGACCTGATCTACCTGTCGGCCACGAAGGGTTCCCGGGCCGGCGGATTCAATCTGGTGTTCTTCAGCGCGAACCGCGCGTTCAAGACCGAAAGCCTGATCTCGTACGAATTGGGCTACAAGGGGACGATGCGCGACGGCACGCTCCAGTTGAATTCCGCGATCTACCTTTACGACTACAAGAACGTCGAGACATTTGCCACCGGTCCGTCGGCGTTCAACCCCGCCGATACGTCGGTGAGCGTGTTCTCGGTGCCCTCGGCGCAGATCATCGGCTGGGATACCGACTTTGATTGGCTGATCACCGACAACATCACGTTGGGCGCGAACTTCAGCTACACGCACAGCGAGTACACGGATCATTTCTCGGTCATGGATCCCAACGATTCGAGTCGGCCGCCATCGTTGTTCAGTCCTATCGATATCCCGATTGATCTCGATGGCAAACAGATGCTGCAGGTGCCGGAGATGAAGGGCGGTGTGTATGCGCAGTACGCGCTGCAACTAGGCGACAGAGGTCAGGTGACGTTTCTAGCGAACTGGACGTGGATCGACAAGGTCTACTTCTCGGCGTTCGAGTCGAAGGAAGATGCCGCGCCCTCGTACCAGCGAACCGACCTTCGGGCAACGTGGGTGTCGCCGGGCGCTTCGTGGACGCTAGCCGCGTTCGTCGACAACGTATTCGACGACATCGGCTTGCGGCAGGTGGACCACTACGGGGCGGAAGAACAAAATAACTTCCTCCGCGCCGGTTCTAACACCATACCCCAACAGATCGGTGTTTCTTTGGACTACAAGTTCGGCGCTCTGAAATGACGAGTGCCGATTGACTATTCGACCAGGGGGCTGCGGCCCCCTTCTTTTGGGTTGGTTCGGGTTGCGAGCAACTCGCTTCCGCGGACCGCGCAAGTTCAGTAAGAGACTGATGGTCGATGGCGAAGCTCGTTTCCGTCAGGAGTTCGACGGGGCAAGGGGCAAATCGGCGGCCGAAGGACCGGTGTGAAACCCCAAACAACCAATTTCGTGATCAGGGGACTTGATCGCTCGGAAGGGAGGAGAGCGACTGAATTGGGTTGGCACTGAAATTGTGAATGGCGGCCGGGGCAGTTTTGGCCGCGGTGGACTTTCGCCATTGGTACGGCGGAAATGATCGGCTAGCCAGCGCTCGTGTCGCTGCGGCTGACCAACGACTCCGTGACCTAATTGTTGTTCGAACCACGTCTGAGGGCCTGTGCGAAACGAATTGAGACCATTGCTGGTATAGGAGTGCCGAATCGAAGTCGGTCGCTACGAATGGAAAACTGAATCCTTCTCGGATCAAAGGGCGCTGATCGACGTATCGAGGCTCGGGGGATCGTCGACACTACGATGCATTCTTGGACGAACCCCAACTCTACACGGTGTTCGCGGGGTCCAGCTTCAAGGCGACCGAGTCATAAATTTTGGAGTTGGTCCAACCGCTATGGACGGCTGTTCCCTTTGAGTGGGCGCGACGATGCGGTTGACAACGGGTTCCCGGTAAAGGTCGTCGGAAGTGGTGAGTTGAGGGGGATCCGCCGTGTCACCAAATGGTGGCAGAGAGGCGCGTTCGCTCGAAGACACGCTGGCCATCAGCAAGACCCTCACGCTCGCAATGCCACGTTACGTGCATCCAGCGATGGCGCCACAAGTGCAGATCATTGGGACCGCCATCGGTGTTGCCTTCGCGCCGGTCCTCCGCGCTTCAGGATCGTCGCGCGATGACGAAGGAAAGCGACTCGGCAAGTGCGACGTCTGCGATCGAATCGTCGAATCAAAGGCGCGGCGATTCGTGCGTAAGTACTGTTCGAACGTGCGCACTACGCGCGATGCGTAAAATGTGGATTCGGGCTCGCCGAATCCGAGACGCGGTCGGTCTATGCGCGAGGCATTGTTCTCACATGCCAATGCTCTTCATGTGATCGTCTACCATAGATGACACCGCACCATGGCCAAGTTGTCGGCACTGGTATATTGATGACTCGCGCGTCAGCGTCCCGATAACTCGTCGTTGTGGGGCGACGGTCGGGTCTGGATTTTGCCCCTCAATAGGCTCGTTGGTGATCCAGTTCTTGCCAATGCCGAATCGGAGAATGCCGCGGAGTCGCTGGGTGGCTAGCGGCGTCGCAATTGTCAGCGGCGGTTCGATCTCGATGCACGAATGCATCAGAGATCTGAACTCTCGGCGCGGTTTAGAACCGTCGACTGTCATGCTCGTTGCGACATTTCAAGACAACTGTTCAGCGCGGGGGCGTTTGCGCGACCCTATGCCCGTCCTGATTTTTCAAGGTACAGTTCGTACTGTTGCAGTGCGACGATACCCTCGGCCAGTTGTAGTACTACCAACCAGCCAGGCGACGCACTCCGTCGCGCCACATGCTCAGGAGCGCGCGGAGCTTGGCAACTGCCGCTTCGGTTTGATACGTCAATACGAGGTGCATAAGTTGCCGGTATTCTTCAAGCATGGTCTTCGGATCCGCTAGGTCTCGAAAGACCAACAAGCGGTAACGCCTTGCTTGGTCGTAGAGCGCCCCCTGTATGTGAGCTGCGCGCGGCGAGGCTGCGCCCGCCGTAAGCGCGAGATGGAATGTTCGGTGGGCTTCCTCGTAGGAGTCACGTTCGCCGGGACTGTCGGAGCCCGCACGTTGAATGCGGCGTTCGAGAACGTGGAATGCCGCGACTATTGACGCTTCCCAATGCTCATCGCGAGACGCCATCGCAGCCCGCAACACGCCCTCTTCAATGATCTGCCAAATGAACATGAGGTCATCAACGTCGGCCGCATTGAATGGGGCGACGCGAAAGCCGCGTTGACCCTCGGTGGTGACAAGTCCTTCGCCAACTAGGCGAGATAGCGCCTCGCGGAGTGGGCTAAGGCCGATAGAGTACCGGTGTCGCAGTTCCGCCATCGCAAGCCGCGAACCCGGTTTCAAAGTGCCATCGAGGACATCCGCTCGTAGCCGAAAGAATACCGAAAGCGCCAAAGTCGCCTCGTTGCCGGAAGCGGCTGATGTTGTGGCGTCAATTTCGGTTGACTCCGACAATCTCGAAATTCTCTTCAAACTCCCATCAGAATGTAGTATCACTGTCCTATGGGCAAACGCTGAAGAGCGTAGGCCCAATTGGGGAAACAGGGAATCCTACAACAGTACTAGCGGCGGAGCTTATATCAGCTCTCATCGTGCAGTTCGGGAAAGCTTGGGTTCAATTTCAAATGGGGAGTTTATCAATGTTAGCTCACACGAAGCCACTCGGCTTGGTTGTCAGTACAGGTGCGCGTCACTTCAAAGGCGAATTGACAGGGTCAATTCGCTTCAGTCTACCAAGTTCAGGCTGCGCCTTTTGCATTCTACTTACGTCCACATTCATGGCACAGACGGTTTCGGCGTCGGATGAATCCGAGGCGGCGAACGCATCTCCTGCCGAACGGCGGCAGATCGAAGAGGTGGTGGTCACTGCCGAACGGAAAGAGGCGAGCATCAGCGATACGTCGATTTCGATCACGGCCTTCACCGGTCAGATGCTCGAAGACTTCGGTATCCGCAACGCCGAAGACCTGCAGAACATGATTCCGGCGGCGGTGATTCAGCCGTACGACATGGCGATCCGCGGCATTGGCCGGAACTTCCGCAACCTCGGCGGCGACCCTGGCATCGCGACGTACGCGAACAGCGTCTACTCGGAAGACTTCGGTATCGCGTCGAGCGAAGGCGGTCTGTTCGACATCGAGCGGGTCGAAGTACTGCGCGGCCCGCAAGGCACGTTGTACGGCCGGAACGCGATCGGCGGTGCGGTGAACTTCATCAACAAGAAGCCGACCGACGAGTTCGAAGGCGAAGCGCAAGTGATCACCGGCAGCGACGGCCTGCAAGAAGAGTACGGCGTGCTGTCGGGTCCGGTCGTCGCCGGGCATACTCGACTGCGCGCATCACTGGCGTGAAGCGGGTTCGCGATGGCGCCATCAAGGATCTGTCAGGCAACCAGGATCCGGACAACTTCGGCGACGAGAACTACGCGCTGGCGTTGCAATGGACGCCGAACGAAGACATCACGTGGCTGATCCGCGGTAATGAACGGAGTCTGCGGCGTCGGATGGGCGGCGCCGACTCGGCGGGCATCATCACGTTTGCTGAGAACGGTGATACCAGTAAAAATGCGCGCAACACAGACACCTATGTATTCGGCTATCGAGCGGTCAATCCGGCGATTCCGTGTCCAGCATCGCCAGCGACCCCAACGGTTTGTTCACGCGTACCGCCGTGGTCCAGACGCCCGGCATACGAACTGGCGTGCCTGGGTTTCTCGGGACGCCTGGGGCACCCGGTGGGGTCGGTTGCATCGTCGGCGGAATGCCAACGTTCAACTTCACGAATCCGATCGACGGGTCTCTCGTTACGGCCCAACGGGTAGTACCGGGCGTCGACGCGGCTACCGGTAGCGGTACGACGAATCACCCCAACTACGCTTACGGCGCCAATGGTGCGAAAGCGAAGTGCTGGGTTTCGACAACCTCAAGGGCAGCGATCTGGTGACCGATACCAACGGTCTGCAGAACGAGGGGTTCGACCAGCAAGCGGGCACGTCGGATCTGTCGTGGCAGGTGAATGACAAGGTCACGCTGAAGTACATCTTCGGGTACTCGTCGTTCTTCTACGATCGGAACACCGACGTTGATCTGACCAGCAGTCAGGTCTTCGACAACCAGTTCTATGTGAGTCAGGAGGCCGAGTACACCTCCCATGAACTGCAGGCCTTCACGGATTTCTCGCGATCAATTCTCGGTGACATCGGGCCTGTTCTATTACGACTCGAAGATCACGCAACGCGGCGACTTCTACGACAGCCTCTGTAAGCTGAACCAACCGTGCACGTCCCGGTACGCCAACCCGGCCTTCGGTACCGCTGCGAATCCCATTCCGTACGGCGCGATCAACCCGGGATTAGCATTCCTCGACTTCACGCCGCAGGTGGGTCTCTTCACCGCGAAACAATACGGCACAATCGCGGCGAATGGCGGCCAAGCGCCCTTCTTTTGTCCGGTGACTGGGGTGGCCGCGTTCGACGTGCCTAAATCGGCGTTCTGTTTTGGCAGCTGGAAAGGGTGGACCAACAGTCATGTCGCGCATCAGAACCCGTTCGTCTCGGCCACCGACTTTCAATACCAGACCAGATCCGAGCGGAATTCATACGCGGCGTACACGCAAGGAGTGTACACATTCAATGAGCACTTTGCGTTGACATTGGGCGCGCGGTGGGGGCGCGACCAGCTGACAGGCGAAGAGAACGACAGCTACTACAACGAAGACACAGCGGCTGGACTGGGGTTCTCCGCCGCAGGAGGCACATCGTCGCTCGCGGCAGTTAACCGGGCGCTCGGCTATCTCGGAGCCGATGGAACCATCCTGAATCCGCAGCGCCTACTTGTAAACGGGATCCCAGGCAGCATTAGCATTTGGCGCCAGATGGACCGAAAGGACGACGACATCACGTGGCGCTTCAACCTGGATTGGACCCCTAGCGACAACGACCTCATCTACGTCTCTGCAACGAAGGGTTCCCGGGCAGGCGGTTTCAACTTGATATTCTTCAGCGAGGTGCGGGCATTCAAGACCGAGAGCCTGATTTCGTATGAGCTAGGATACAAGGGCACGTTACGGGACGGCACCCTACAGCTGAACTCCGCGCTCTACCTTTATGACTATAAAAACGTCGAGACGTTCGGCACGGGTCCTTCTGCGACCAACCCCGCCAATACGTCCACAAGTGTGTTCTCTGTGCCCACGGCCCAGATCATCGGCTGGGATACTGATTTGGACTGGCTAATCACCGACAACATTACCCTAGGTGCGAACTTCAGCTACACGCACAGCGAGTATACGGACAACTTCGAGGTCAATGATCCGAATGATCCGACTCGGCCACCTTCGTTGTTCAATCCGGCGGCAATCCCTATAGATCTCAAGGGCAAGCAAATGCTGCAGGTGCCCGAAATGAAGGGAGGCGTCTACGCGCAGTACACATACCAAATGGGTGACAAAGGCCAGGTGACATTCCTCGCCAACTGGAGCTGGATCGACCAGGTCTACTTCTCGGCGTTCGAGTCCAAGGACGATGCCGCACCTTCCTATCAACGGACCGACCTAAGAGCGACTTGGATTTCGCCAAGCACAGCCTGGACGGTTGCAGCGTTTGCTGACAACGTTTTCGACGAAATTGGCCTGCGTCAGGTCGACCACTACGGCTCGGCGGAAGACGTAAACTTCCGCCGCTCCGGGGCAAACACAATCCCTCAACAACTCGGCATCTCGGTTGACTACAAGTTCGGCGCGATGAAATGATAATCATCTGATCGACGATTCAAACGGGGGGCGCGGCCCCCCTCTTTTTTTGTTGGGATTCCACGCGATCAAGTCCAGCTTGTCTTCCCCGACGGTCGATCCCGTCCCTGCAGAACTCGAACGCAACCGGCGCCAAGTATTGCCCCTCGGGACCTGCTACTGGATCCGCCATTGCCAAACATCTAACAGTTTGGGGGAACGGGTGACCTTGCCCAGGGGTTTCGGACCAGTTGTTACGTGGGAGCGGGTCCCTGGTTGATGGACTCGTGGTGTTGTCGGAACTGGATTGGAGTTCGGTAATCGAGACTCGAGTGCTAGAACCTATCTCAAAATTGACGAAGCAGTATTGTGATCGACGCGAGCTAAACGAAGCCCAGAAAGTTCTTGAATTGGGTGGAGCACAATCCCGCATTAATTCATCTGGGCAGATAAAAAAGCTTGGTCAACCGGATTAGTTCAGTGCAGGCGCCATAATCGGATGGATAAATTAATGTCGAAATTGTTTGGAGCAGATGAAATTACGACGGCAATTCGATAGAGTCGTCTGCAGGCCATCGAATCGCTCTCCCGCCCTTTATGGGCGCGATTCGTGGTTAGGCTCCGATGGGCGCTTGATCTCCAACCCATCGGAGCCGCCTCATCAAGATATGTCTCTTCTTCCCTTGCTCCGTCGCTGAATCCCGGCTGGAAGCGGATTCCATGAGCCAAGACACACCGCTCCATCGTTAGAGTTCGTGACGTACGAGCGTGTATGCAGAAGACTGGGCACAGCGAACGCCGCCTTTTGTTGACATCGAATAGGTCGAATATTGCGGGGCCCACGGGGGCGCGCCGTACTTCGGTCGCTCCGGTGCTACTGCAATCATTGTCGCGTCGGGATCTAAGTATCTGACTTTGAAGTTCCCGGCATCCTTTGGCGAAGCTTGGGTGAGTTTTCAGGATCAGCGACCAGAGGGTATCGCGATCTTCACGCGGCCTTGGGGGACTGTCGCGGGAGCTGTCAGCAACGCTCCATGAAGCGGCTAAGGAGAATCGTCATGATTTCGAAATTATTGCGATTTGAGGGGAAGATCGCCACAGTCGGCCAGAGCCATTGAATCGCCCCTTCAAAAAAATGTGATTCGTGGCAGCTCCAATGGGCTTGTTCCCCAACCCATCGGAGCCGCCGTCGCAGCTGCGTTCGCTCCGCCGGCGTGGGTTCAATCTCTACGCCGGCTCGCGGCGGTAGCGTCGACGACAGACGCGATCACTAGATCAACTGGTACCGCCCCCCACTACTGCGGCCCAACCCAGTGCAGTCACGGATCCAGGCTGCGCAGAGGCAGCTTCGATCCTGCCCAGGACGAATCAGGGCTGAACTGGTAGCTGGTAGTAACTTGATTGATAGTACTCTAGGCTTATTATCTGCGTAGCAACCGAGGCATTTGATGTGGCGTAGCGTAGAGAACCAACCCTTATCTCACACCCTTCTTAACCAAGGACCGGCAGGCACGATGGCCGAACTGCGACACCTCTACCCCATGGGTCCGGGAGCGCTCCGAGAAGCGCTATTGCGTTTAGCTGGCGAGGACTCAGTCACCACCGGGCGTCAACGCGCCTTTAGGGTCGCGGCGTTCAGTGCGGCGGACGTCGACGACCTCACAACCTGTTGGCAGATCATTGAGGAAGGCGTGTTGCGAGCGGCGATGGCGCGGCAGGATGCGCATTGGAAAGCTGCGATTGTCGCAGCGTTCCAGGTACTTGAGCGCCACGCTGAACGTACAAGCTCTGACATCGCCGAGCAGGACTCCTGTGAGGAAGCCCTTCGAGCATTCCACCTCGTGCTGACCTCGGGAGCAGGCTCGCCACGCGCCCTTCATATACAGGCGGCGCTCTATGATCATGCGAAGCGTTACCGGCATCTACTTTATCGAGACCTAGTCTTTTCGAAGGCCATGCTCGAGGGTTACAGGAGCCTGATAGACCTCGTGTTGACGTGTCAAACGGAGGCGGCCGTTGCGAAGCTGCGCGAGCTCTTGTCTACGTGGCGCGACAGACTGCGGCGGCTGGCTGGATCGTAGTGCGGCGTCGCTGCCCGATTGGCGCTTCTCGGATGATCTAGTTGTGATCTCTCAGTAGGTTGTTCATGTGAGGCGACCGAGCAATTCTATAGGCGACCAAACCGAAGAATTGAACGGAGGCACTCACATGAACGTGCATAAGAATGCACCGCTGACACCGCAAGGTCGACTGCGGATGGTGCGACGTGCCCTTGAGGGTGCGTCGCATGCCCAAGTAGCGCGGGAGTTCAAGACGACGATCCGGACGGTGAGCAAATGGGTTCGACGGTATCTCGAAGCCGGTGGAGCCGGGTTACTCGATCACAGCTCACGCGCCCACACCATGCACATCCGCGCGCCTTGACCACGAAGACGGTGCGCCGCATCGGTCTGCTGCGCCGTCGTCGTTGGACGATAAAACGCATCGCGCAGACCGTCGATGCATCATCGGCGACGGTAGCGCGTTATCTCAAACGCATCGGCTTGAACCGGCTCAGTTCGCTCGAACCAACCAAGGCCGTTGTTCGCTACGAGCGCGCCGAACCCGGCAGCCCAAGAAGCTCGGTCGATTCATTCCTCCTGGTCATCGTGTCACGGGTGATCCGCAGCACCACTCGATCGATGCGGGCTGGGAGTTCGCACATGTGCTCATCGACGATGCCAGTCGCATTAGCTACGTCGAGGTACTCACTGACGAGCGCAAGACAACAGTCATTGGGTTCGTCGGTCGAGCGCTGCGCTACTTCAAGGAGCTCGGTGTCGAGGTCAAACAATTTATGACCGACAACGGTTCCGCAACTGGTCGCCCGCTTCCTTGGGGCCGTGCAGATCCGT
>CAWGGQ010000003.1:0-9452 GCA_963822125.1 uncultured Gammaproteobacteria bacterium
AACTCGGAAATGGCCGAGCTGAAGGCATGTGTCGCCGAACTGCGCCAGGAAGTTGCGAAGCTGAAAGGTATTCGCAGCGTCGCTTGAGGTTCGTCAGAGCCCGTCAGAGTAGCCAGGCTTCTTCCGGAACACTCATGAGCCACCGTGCATGAGCAATCGCGAAGAAGCCAAGCACTCACGACGGCGCAAGATCGTTCGCGCCGCCCGCGTGTTGATGCAACAGACCGGCGACACCGGTTTTTCAATGCGCGCGCTCGCCGAACAGGCGGGCGTCAGCATCGCGACACCGTACAACCTGTTCGGCTCCAAGCAGGCGATCATGTTCGCCGTGCTCGACGCCGACCTCGAGTACTACCAGAAGCGCCTCGCCAAAGTGCGCGTCGATGAGCTCGACGTGTTCTTCAAGGCGGTGTCGCTCGCGACCACGCTCTACTCCACCGAACCGAGTTTCTATCGCGCGGTGCTGTTCGCCGTTTACAACGACGGCGGGCGCGAGTTCCGATCGATGTTCGGCGGACCGCGCCACGTGATGTGGAGAGGTTTCGTTCAAGACGCGGTGAAAGCAGGCTTTCTGTCCAGCGACGTGGAGCCCGACGCGTTCGCCATCAATCTCGGCCGCACGTTCTTTTCCGCCATCCTCGAGTGGGTGTCGGGCGAGCTCTCGCTGCCTGAACTCGAAGCGTGGGTACAGTACGGGTTCGCGCTGTCGCTCTCTGCAATGTCGACGCCGTTGAGCGCCGATCGTCTGCACGACAAGGCGGTTGCACAACAGGTGCGGCTGGTGAAGTTGTGGAAGCAGAAATACCGCGCAAGCCTCAAAGCTCAGAACGGCACATCGCCCGTTAAGACTTCGTAGCGCTCGAGACGATCACGTCCGCCGCTGACGCATGCGCCAGCCCGCATGCGCCCTCAAGCGCGCATGCGCCTCCTCAATCGCCAGATCACTGCCAGCGCCGCACCCGCAGGCACACCGAATATCAAAACGAAGATCGGCAGTTCCTCGCTCGCGGCATAGCCCGCCTGTGTAACGCCCACCCACATATTCGTCACCGCGATCATGAACCAGAAGATCATGAACGTGCGCGTCGCTCGGATGAGCGCGGGTACGCTGCCACCGCCGAGCGCGCGCGCGACCCCGATGCACGCCCCCCAAACGATGAACCCGATGAGAATGATGATTGCGGTGCGCATCGTTCGTTGACACGTTGTCGATTGGTGGCAAGGCTACACCACCGATTCAGTGGGAGACGACAGTGAGCGAACCCGATCTGTTGACGTTGCTCGCAACCGAAACGCTCGGCGACTTCGAATGCCGCCAGGTCACTCTGTTGGGAAGCACGAAATCCGTCTACGTCATGGGATCGGGGCCGGCGGTCATCGTGATGTCGGAAATGCCCGGCATCTATCACCACGTCGCGCGCTTCGCGCGGTTCGTGCGCGACGCGGGCTTCACCGTATGGATGCCGCATCTGTTCGGAACCATCGGCGCGATGCCCACGCCCGATCAATTTCGCACGACGATGGCGCGCGCGTGCATCAGCAGGGAGTTCCGCGCGTTTGCCGCCGACAGCTCCAGCCCGATCACCGTGTGGTTGCGCGCACTCGCAGCTCACGCTCACCGCGAGTGCGGCGGCAAAGGCGTTGGTGCCATCGGCATGTGCTTCACCGGCAACTTCGCGCTGTCGATGATGCTGGAACCCGCCGTGCGTGCACCGGTGTTGTCGCAACCATCGCTGCCGATGGGTCGCGCCGGCGGCCTGCACATCGCGCCTGACGAACTGGAAAAGGTGCGCGCGCGGATGTTGGAAGAAGACCTGACGGTGCTCGCGTATCGCTTCGAAGGCGACAAGTACTGCAAGGCAGAACGCTTCGCCGCATACGAAGCGGCCCTCGGCGATCGTTTCATCGGGCGCGTGCTATCGGACGACTCCGCCGCGAAGAACGTGCCGACACCGCCGCACAGCGTGGTGACGCTGCACCTGATCGACCGCGAGGGCGAACCAACGCGCGCGGCGGTGGACGAGATTCTCGGCTTCTTCGAACTACGGCTGAAAAACAACGGCTGAAAGCAGCGGCTGAACTGACTTCAGGCCAGCGAGCCGCCGTCCACTACCAGCACCGCGCCGTTGCAGTAAGTGCCCTCGACCGCCAGATAGAAGATCGCCGACGCAATCTCTTCCGGCCGCCCGGGTCGGCCCATCGGCGACACCTGATACCGCTGCGCCTCGTCTTCGAACGGGTTGAACTCGGAGTCGAGCACCGGACTCACCATCTCCGTATCGACGAAGCCCGGCGCGACGACGTTGCAGCGGATGTTCTGCGGACCATACGCCCGCGCCATCGAGCGCGTCATGTTGATGACACCCGCCTTTGCAGTGGCGTACGTGTGCGCGTCGGCCATGCCGCGAATGCCGCCGCCGCTCGAGATGTTGACGATGCTGCCGCCGCCGCGCCTCTGAAATACCGGTAGCGCGCCGTGACAAAGGAAATAGACCGAATCGAGATTGATCCGCATCACCTCACGCCAGAGATCGGGCGGCGTGTCGCCGAGCACGGCCATCGAGCCCGGATGTTCGACACCAAAACTCCAGCCGACGCCGGCGTTGTTGACGAGGATCGAAAAATCACCCACTCGTTGCGCGTGCCCCAACACCGTTTCGGCGCCTTGCAGCGTGCCGATATCGGCCGCCACAGGGACGATCGTTCCCGATAAGGCGGCGCCTAGCGTTGCTGTCTCGTCGAGTTTGTCGATGCGACGGCCATTCGCCACCACCGTTGCGCCCGCAGCCGCAAATCGCAGCGCGGTCGCGCGCCCGATGCCGGTACCCGCGCCGGTCACCACCACTACCTGTTTGTTCAGATCCATCGTCACCTCCCCAGGTTCGATCCATCTGCATGTTAACCGGCATCCGACATCGCAACGATGTAACGCGTTCTAAATTGAAGTTCACTTTCGGACCGGAATGATGCAAACATTCGCAGCTTAAGCAGATCACCGGAGGGGACCCGCACCATGATGACCGCCGACCAATACCGCGCATCGTTGAACGACGGACGCGAGACCTTTTTCGGAGGCGAACAGATTTTCGATCTTCCCGGCCATCCGATACTCGGTCAGACCGTCGAGTCCGCCGCACGCGGATATGCGCGCTTCTACGATCCGAAGCCGGGCGCGGTCGGCGCCTTCATGAAGATCCCGGGCTCCGCGCAGGAGTTGCGCGAGCAGGTCGAACTGCACGAATCGGTGGACCTGCTCACGCACGTAACGTACGCATCGATCATGACGTTGCTCACCGCGGCCGATCGCATCGAAGCGACGCTGCCCGAGAACGCGGCGCGCATTCGCGCGTACGTGAAAGATGCGCAGGCGCGCGACGTGCGCATCACGCAGTGCATTACGGACGCAAAGGGCGATCGCAGCCGACGTCCGGGCCTGCAGGACGACCCCGACGCATACGTTCGCGTAGTGAAACGCACACCCGACGGCATCGTCATTCGCGGTGCGAAGCTGCACATCTCCGCGGCATCGATGGGCCACGAACTGATGACCATTCCCACCAAGGCGATGAAGGCCGACGAAGCGGATTACTCGGTCGCGTGTATGGTCCCCGTGAATGCACCGGGCGTGAAGATCGTGAACACCACGTATGCGCCGCGCCACGAAGACAAGCGCGACTTCCCGATGTCGGGCCAGCATCACACGCCGGAAGGCTTCGTCATTTTCGACGACGTATTCGTACCGAACGAGCGCGTGTTCCTGGGCGGCGATCATCCGGAACTCGCCGACCATATTCGCGCATTCGCTCGGACTGTGGGAGCGCCTCGGCGGCCTCGCGGGAATGGCGAGCCAATACGACCGGCTGGTGGGTTTCGCGCAACTCATCTCCGAGGCAAACGGCCTCGACAAGGTGGGCCACATCAAAGAGAAAATCTCCGAGATCATGATCAACGCCACGTTGATCCGCGCCAGCCTCGATGCCGCCATCAACAACTGCAGCATCACCTCCGACGGTGCAGCGTTCCCAAGCGAGCTGTATACGAACGTCGGCAAATACCACGGCGCCGCCAACTATTCTCTAATGGTGCGTCACCTGCACGACATCGCCGGCGGCAGCGTGCTCACGGCGCCGGGTATGGCGGATCTCGAGAACGAAAAGACCGGCCATCTGATCCGCAAGTACATGGGCACGATGCAGTCGGTGGACGGTGTGTACCGTTCCAAGCTGTTCCACGCGATTCGTGACTACACCGCGGACGCGTTAGGCGGCTGGTACGCGGTCACGAACATTCAGGCCGGCGGCGGGCTTTACGCACAGCGGATCGTGTCGCGCCTGCACTACGACCTCGATCGTGCGAAACACATGGCGCTGGAAGCAGCGCACATGACGGAATACGCGAACGGCAACGCTTAGCCGGTCGTCACAAGGCGTATTGGACCAACACGAATCCAAACGCGGATGCGACTGCGATGCCGAAGAGCGATCCGGTCCAGAAGGCAAGCGACATGTCTCGTTCTGCATTGTCTGCCATGGTCCTTTCCCGCGCTGTCTGGAGACGCAGGCTAGTTCGTCGATCGTGACAACCGTGTAGGCGAATCGAGCCAGTTCCCGGATTTTCTGGCCGAGATTGTTCGTCCGCGTCCAGCGTCGACTCCGTTCGGAGGCGAACGGAAGCAAAGGGCATCCGGGGTGGCGCAATCACGAATATGTGCGCTACCGAGCCGACGACATGTTTCGGCGCGCTCAATGTTCCCGAAAGACGCGTCAGTCGAACGCGTCCAAGGAGATCCGATATGGACGAGTCAAGCGCCGCCGGAACGCCCGAGTCTCTGCTCGAGGCCATGCGGATCCAGACGCAGACGAGACGGCGGCTTCGCGAGCTGCAGGCATTGCGTCAACCCACGGACGACGAACGTGACGAAGCGTGGTCGTTGCTGCGCGCGATCCGCGCGCTTGCCGCACACACTCGGCGACTTCGAATCGAAGCGGCAACGGCCCGGCTGGGGGGACGACCGGTCAGTCGAAACGAAGCCGCGCCTTAGCTGCACCGTTGATTAGAGACAGACCCGTGGTTCCCGTTGGTGACGCAAGATGAAAGATCATCCGATAGTGCGAAGCGGTGGCTGGATCAGCGTCGCGCAGAGTGACTGCGTGGTTACGAGGGTCTATCCGGAAGGTTCCGCGTCCGGTGTCTGTCAGGTCGTTTCCGATGTACGCAAACCTGCAACTCACGACGTCGACTGGGATGGCGCGGCGTGGTTTTTTCCCGATCGGTCAGTAGGCGGACGGACGCTCGACAGCAGCCCCTTCGTTCAGAAACTGCAGCGCGGCCGACGCGAGGTGTGGAAGCGCCCATCGAGACCGGTTCGGACATTCTGAGATCGCGTGGACATCGACGCGAGGTTCCGCGAAGAGATGGGCGCACACCGCTGGGAGGCACCGTGCGGACGGCAGCGCCTAGCCGAGTCTGCGCGAGAGCGCGTCGAAGGCCAGATCCACGAAGGTTTGGTGTCCGGCGCGCATGTGCGCATAGCTGTCCGGATTGCCGCCATCCGGTGAAGCTGCAGCCCATTCCTCGAGGTTGAAAACCGGCCGCAACGCGGCGTCGAGATCCCATAGCGGCAGATCGTGCAGATCGAGACCCGACAGCGCCGCATAACGCCTCGTGAACGCGCGCATCGCTTCGAGTCCGAATGCCCAGAGCAGGTCGAGTCGGGCAATTGCCACGTCCACCAGCGGATCGCCGATGCACGCCTCCTCCCAATCGACGACTCCGACGAGGTCACTGCCATTCCACAGCAGATTTCCCGGCCAATAGTCGCCGTGGAGTAACCCGACCGCATGAGTGGATCGCGACGGCCACGCGCGACGCAGCGCGTCGCGGATCTCGGCGGGCCGCAACGATGGATCGGGATAAACACGATCGCGCTGATGCTCGAAGCGCGGCATGTACACCGGCAAAGACTCGGGTTGGTCGCCTAACGATGTGCGATGGATCTGCACCAGATGTGCCGCCATTTGCTCAATCGACTCGGGAGCGATCTGCGTCGCGAAATCCGGCGCGCCGTCGATGTATTCGATCACCAGGAACGGAGCGCCGAACAGCTCTTCCGAGTCAACCGCGAATAACGGGGCGGGAACCGGAAGACCGGCCGCTTTCAACCACCGCAGCAGCTTGAACTCGTTGGCGACTGCGAGTGGATTCTCGTGCAGCGCGCCATCCGGCTGCCGCAATATCGCGCGTCGCTTTTCATCGCCAACCGCAAATTCGAGCACCGTCATCCGGCTCGAAATTCCTCCGTTCAACGACCACGCGCGACTGCAGCGAGGCGCGTGGTTCGAGCATTCGAACGACACGCTCGAAGCCCGCGCGCTCATCCGCCGGCAAGCCGTCCACTCGCGACTAGCAGGGTTTCCAATCGTTGATGCTCCACGCAATAGCGCTGCTTCATCGCACGCACCTCCTCGCGCTTCGCGTCGCGATCGCGCAACGCAGCGTCCAGAACGCCCGCAATCATCACGTTGCGGTGCGTGTGCGCGTCGGAGATGAACTCGCTGATGCGGGTACGATAACCCTGCGACTCCATCAGCAGGCCTCGCATCGCATCGGTGAGCATCTGCGAGAAGCGGTCTTTGTACGTGTCGTGTTTGAACAGCGGCCGTTCATCGGGCGGTGCTTTGAACTGCGGTCGCAGTTCCTTCTGACAGCACGGCACCGTCATGATGATCGACGCGCCCGCCTCGATGCCCCGGAAGATGGCGTCGTCGGTGGCGATGTCGCAGGCGTGCAAGGCAACCAGCACGTCTATGGCGCCGTGGTGCGGTTCCGCAACGTCGGCACACGCGAAGCGCAGTCGTTCC
This sequence comes from uncultured Gammaproteobacteria bacterium, assembly GCA_963822125.1. Taxonomy (GTDB): domain Bacteria; phylum Pseudomonadota; class Gammaproteobacteria; order Pseudomonadales; family Azotimanducaceae; genus DATJGR01. The sequence goes on from CAWGGQ010000003.1 coordinate 6,861, forward strand.
ATTCCCAATTTCGCGGCGATGCCGGCGCAGGTGTCCATCAGTTCCTGATTTCGATCCACCCCGATCACTTCGGTGGGTACGCCGAGCCGGTTGTTGCAGTAGTCGTAGAGCGCGAACGTGAGGTAGCCCTTGCCGCATCCCATGTCCACCACGCGCAGGCTCGGCCGTTCGCTCAAGCGCGACTTCGTCGCAAGGTCTTCGAAGATCTTCAGCAGGTTCTGCAGCTGCCTGTACTTGTCGGCCTTGTCGTTCTTGACCTTGCCTTCGGCGCTGACGATTCCAAGCTCCCGCAGGTAGGGCGCCTGCTCCGGATCGAGTATGTAGCGCTTCGGTCGGTCGTGATCCGTCGCGATCTGTTCGGAGAACGTCGGTTTGTGCGTCGCCAACCGCGCCTGGCCCTTCTTGTTGGTGAGCAGCTCTACATCGGCATGCGTGGTGAACAGGTGCGCGTTGCCGAAGCTCGACTCGAGCAGGCTGCGAATTGCACCGGGTGCATCCGCCACACGGTGGTTCTCGGTAACGTCGCTGTTCACCCGTCGAAGCGAGATGCTGATGTGCGGCTCGCCGCGAATCTCCACGAGCCGCACGAACGCCTGCCGCAGGCCATCGCGCCGGCCCTTGCCGAGGGTCAGTTTCACGAAAGTGTTTTCGGTGAACGAATCGGCCAGCTGCGAAACGAACTCGTCGAGGGGCGTCATTCGCAATCCTCGAAATCGGTCTCTCTGCACGAAACGATCAGGGCTCTGGCTTGTGCGAGTTGCGCCTGCGACATCACCGCGCCGATGGCATCGCGGCCGGCACGTGCGCGCCGTTGTGGCACGGTGGTCACCGTGCCGTCCGCCGCAAGGCTTTTCCACAAGTACGCACGCACATAGTCCTTCGCTACGCCACGTCCGTTGTAGTACATCGCACCGAGGTTGTACTGCGCGTCCGCATACCCTTGGCGCGCTGCTTTGCGCCACCACGCCACTGCTTCCGCAAGATCGCGCTGCACGCCCTCGCCGTTCTCGTACATCACGCCGAGATTGTATCGGGCGTTCTCGTCGCCCTGCTCCGCCGCGCGCCGATACCACTGCGCGGCTCGCACCGGGTCGGCCTTCGTACCGTCGCCTTTGAAAATCAGATACGCGAGGTTCACCTGCGCGAACGTATTGCCCTGTTCCGCGAGCGGAGTAAGCAGCGCAACTGCAGCCGCATAGTCCTTACGGTCGAGCGCCGCATTCGCGTCGTCGACCGGTTCTGCGTGGACTAATACCGACGCGACTACGAGTCGCGATGCACAGGCTGTTGCGCGCCGACCATGTCGCAACGTCGCGATGTCCGAACGCTGCGCTTCCTGACATCATCGCCTGCATCCAGATCGCTTGAGACAGCTGCCATGACCAAGACCGTCGAGTTCTTCTACGACTATGCGAGCCCGTTTTCCTACCTCGCAGACTGCCAACTGCCGGCGATCGCCGCGAAGCATGGCGCTGAGATCCGCTATCGACCGGCGATTCTCGGCGTACTGATCGTCGAATCCGGTAACCAGCCGCCACCGACGGTACCCGCGAAGCTTGCGTACATGAATGCCGACATGCGCCGCTGGGCCTCGCGCCTCAACGTGCCGTTCGTTCCGAATCCGGCATTTCCCGTGCGCAGCATCACGCTGATGCGGGCCGCGTTGATCGCGCAGGACAGCGGAGTATTCGAGCGCTTTCACGAAGCGATGTGGCGCGCGATGTGGACCGAAGCCGCGAACCTCGCCGATCCCAGGTAGTCACGCAAGTGCTCACGCGTGCCGATCTCGACGCCGACGCCGATCATGCGCGGCACGCAAGACGACGCGATCAAGGCGCGTCTGAAGGCGAATTGCGACGAAGCGCTCGCGCGCGGCGCGTTCGGCCTGCCGACGTTCTTCGTCGACGGCGAAATGTTCTTCGGCAACGATCGCGTGGACTTCGTCGGCGAAGCTCTTTCGCGCTGACATTCCCATCCTCACTTACGTTGCCGACAACTGCACGGTGCGTCCCAGCGTGCGGCACTGCGATGTCGTTGTAGCCAGCCGCTCGAAGTCCGGTTGGGGCCGGGCGAGCACTGCGTCCGCCGCGAACGCCTGTTCAAGTGCATGTGCCCCCGCAGCAGCGCATGATCGCCATACATCGAGCCGATCACCTGAATGCCGAACGGCATGCCTGCCTCGTCGACGCCGCAAGGCAGGGCCACCACGGATGCCCAACCACGGTGATCGACGACGTCAACGCCAGCCACGCCATGTAGTTCGTCACCGCCACGCCATCGATTTCGCGCGGGTTCAGGTATTTCCATTCGAACGGCGGAATCGACACGCCGGGACAGACGACCACGTCGTAGTCGTCGTAGATCGCCGCAAACGCCTGATACAGCTCCATCTGCGTGGCCGCGCCTTCGCAATCGCTTCCATCGGCGTGGCAAGCGCTGCGGCGTACGTAGCACGAACGTTCGGGTTGAATCCTGCGTCCCAGTTTGCAGCTTCACGCGCGTACTGTGCGACGAACAGATCCTGCCGCACGTGCCAATCGACGTCGGGCGCTGCGCGCAGATCGATCGGATGCCAATCGCAACGTGCGATAC
>CAWGGQ010000004.1:0-482910 GCA_963822125.1 uncultured Gammaproteobacteria bacterium
ACGCGTGCGCGGCGGACGATGTATCGCTCGAATGCGCGCAGCCTCGGCTCGAAATGGACCTGCTCGAAGTGCTGCCGTCGAAGCGCATTCACGTCGGGGTGCTCGACCTGCGCGATCGCACCGTCGAAACACCGGAGATCGTCGCGGAGAGGATCCGAGCAGCGCTGAAGCACGCGCCACCGGAGCGCATCGTCATCGCGCCGGATTGCGGAATGAAATACCTGCCGCGCGACGTTGCGTACGGCAAGCTCGTCGCGATGGTACGCGGGCGCGACATCGTGCGCGGTGAACTCAGGTGACCCTCGTAGACTGGGAACTGCTGAGCTACATCGTGACGGCGATCGGTTTGCCGGCCGCGATCGGCATCTTCCTGTACGAGCAGAAGAAGGAGCGCGACAACGAGGAAGAGGAGGTCTTTCAGCTCGTTTCGGACAACTACCAGGACTTCCTGAAGATCGTGCTCCAGAATCCGGACCTGCGACTGTTTTCCCCGGAAGGAACGCCATCGCTGAACGACGAGCAGCGCGAGCGCATGCACATCATCTTCAGCATGCTCGTGTCGCTGTTCGAACGCGCGTACCTGCTGCTTTTCGAACCGGACATGTCGCCGCAAGCAGTTGCGACGCTGGTTGTCGTGGGAGGACTACATGCGCGAGTGGTGTCAGCGCGAAGACTTCCGCGACAGGCTACCGATACTGCTGAGGGGCGAAGATCCGGAATTCGTGGCCTATATCGAATCGCTGGCGCGGCGCCAGTAGCGATTCCCGCGCACTAAAGATGACGTTCGAGGAACTGCCGCTCGTGAAGGAGACGCACGACGATTACAACTCCACCTGTGCCGAACCGAAATACGACCAAGTGGCGAGGTCGACGAACCTCGCCGGATGAACCCGCGCTGCCACGCAGGTGATAGGCGAAATACCCTGGGCGCACCTCTTCGATCGGCCGGACGCCAACGCGGCCCGGATCGCGGGAGAGATCGCGAATGGCCGCGTCGATGAGTCTCGCGTATCGCGCGCGGCCCACCGCGCCGAAGTCCGTTTGACTGTGACGCAGCGCATTCTCAATGTCGCGCCGCGCCGGGCCGGAGATTCGGATGCGGCTCAACGGCGCCGCGTCGGTATTGACGCGGCGTCGTTTCGGCGCGACCTCTTCGAGCAGCGATTTCGAGTAGTCGACGACATCTCCTGCTGCGATCGCAGTCTCTGCCTCGTCGATCGCATCACGCAGGGCCGCGAGTTTCACGCGTTCCTCGGCTTCCCGTCGCTCGAGAAGCCGCAGGCCATCGCGAAGGACCTCGCTCGCGTTCTGATACCGTCCGGAACGCACGAGTTCTTCGACCAACAGCGCTTGTTGCTCGGTAAGTACGACGTTGCGGGTAGGCATCGGTCGAGTTCCGATCACGTGATGGACTCGCAGTCTAGTAACAATGGCAGATTATGCCAATCGACCTAAAACGCCGCAGTCGGACATCGCCGAGGCTTGGCGTGAGACATCGCCGTGACCCTCGCGCAACCCCTCTACACGATGGTCGCGTTGTCACGACGGTAGGAGGTTCGATATCACTCGCGCTGAACCACCGGCAACTCGAGCGAGCAGGCGTTGCGCAACGAGATCCGGCGCGGGCCGGTCTCGGGCACCCGTTCGAACGTATCCGAGTCGGCCCCGGCGAGCGACACGCGCAGCGACGATCCGGCCGGCAGCTCGAACGCGATCGAGCGCAGGCGTACTTCGACCTCGCCGCTGCGGATGCGCGATACGCCTTCGGTCAGCAAGCGGGTCGGACCGTTCGTGTCGCTGGCTTCCAGATACACGAAGAGCGCTGCATCGTCGCCGTCGAGCGCCGCGTTGCATCGCAGGATCGGCGCGCCGAACACGTAGAGCGGTTCCTTCAACGCCTCACCGACGAACGACATCAACCCGCGCGCCTTCTTACGATCGTTGTACACGACCGGGTGCAGTAGCCCGGCCATCCAGCGATTGTCCTTGCCCGTCGACGCGGCGAAATCGACGTCGAGCGCTTCGTCGAGCGTCGCGGCGGCACCAGAGGTGCCGGTATCGCCCGACCGCAGGGTTCCTGCGGCGCCCAGCGACAGCGACATCGGCGAGGTCGTCGGCCACGCAGCGCCTTCGCGCCACGAATCGGCGCCGGCAACCCACCAGCGTCGCTGCGGATCGCGCGCGCCGTCGCCTTTGAGGTTGCGGTCGAAGAACGCAACGATGTGCTGGCTCTCCACCGTTGCGCCTTCGTGCGCGCCGAACGGACTGGCCGACGCGTCGCCTTCGTGGTTCCACGGACCGATCCAGGCTTCGGCAATCGGCATCGAGGCATCCGCGCGCAACACGGCGTCGGCGGTGGCGCCATCCCACCAACCGCCCCACATTCCGACGCGCGCCTTCGTTCGCGCGAGTTCGGTTGCGTGTGCGGAGGGGCCGACCGACGCGGCGGGTATGCCGGCAAACAAATCCGCGGGACTACGCACGCTGGCCACAGACGCTGCGACGTCCGCGACTGTCCGCGCCGAGACGATTGCGTTGAGTTGCGCCCCCGAGTCATCACCGTCCACGGGATGCACACCGCGGGCAACGAGTCGCGCGCTGACGGGAAAGAACGCCGGCACCTGGTTGCGATCGAGCGCCGCAACCGCGGCGCCCCACGATTCGACGAACGATACGTTGCGCACGCCGCCCGGCGCGATCAACTCGTCGACCACATCCCACTCGATCTCTCTCGCGAGCACGGCTCTCAAGGCCGGATTCGCGCTCGTCGCCGCTAGCAACGCCGTCGTGCCCTCGTACGACAGACCCGCCGTGCCGATCCGGCCGTCACAAAACGGCTGCGCCGCGATCCAGTCGATCAGCGCGCGTGCGTCGGCAACCTCATCGTCGGACCATGGACGGGGCCACGTGCCCTCGGATGCACCGGTGCCCCGAACGTCGGCAACGACGACGCCGTAACCCGCCGCGACCAACCGATCGAGACTCTCGTCGCGGGGACCGATCGGCGGCACGCCTGGCTGTTCCGGCACGCGCAACGCGAAACTGCGCCAATAGCGCGTCTGGTACAGCACGATCGGTACACGCGCGGCGGGCATGGGCTCCGGCAGGATCACGTCGACGGCGAGTCGGACGCCATCGGGCATCGCGACATACGGGCGCGTCACGCTGGCCGCCGGCCGCTCCGGCTGGCTCGCCAACAGTACAACGAAGGCGCCCACCACGAGTACGACAGTTGCGAGGACGATCGCCGTACTACGACGCACGTTCGTCTCCGAGACCCGTACCGAGTACTTCGGTCACTTCGAATGCGAGGCGTTCCGCCTGCTTCGCGTCTATGTCGCCGAGCAGGCCGTCGGTGATCATGCGCGCGAGTCCGTACGTGAGCGCCTGTGCAGCGAGCAGACCCGCGCTGCGGCGGACGATTTCCGGCGATTTGCTGCCGCGTCTATGTCGACCGAGCACCGCGTCGAGCGTCTGTTCCGATCCCGCCGCCAGTTGCTGCACGAGCGGCGATGCCGCGACCACCTCCGCGCGCGTGACCACGCGGAAGAAGCCCGGCTCTTCGACCGCAAAGCGCACGTATGCGATGCCACGGGCGCGTTGCTTCTCGAGCGCGTCGGTTTCGCGCGCGGCCGCAGCGTCCATGCACTCGACCATGCGTCGCGCACCTTCCTCGGCAACCGCGACGAGCAGCGCAAGGCGCGTCTCGAAGTGTTTGAACGGTGCGCCGACGGTCACACCGAGTTGCGCGGCGAGATCGGAAACCTTTACCGCATCGACACCGGACTCCGCGATCGTCTTCGCCGCAGCTGCGATGAGCGCGCGTCGCAGATCGCCGTGATGGTAGATCGCAGCCGGTTTACGAACGCGCCGAGCGGGCATCGGGTGACCCGAAGTAATTTACACTCACTTTACATGTAAGTAGAACTTACTCCCAGCGGAATCTACCGACGGGACACTGCTCGCGTCAGCTCAACTTCGCCGCATCGCGATCGCGCAACACCATCGTGATCAGCGTGACCACGGTCAGTGGCAGAACGAAGTCGAGCATGATCGCCGAGTACTGTGGCAACGCGTCGTGGCCGCGCGCATCGAACAAGAGATACGCGACGTACGCAACGTAGTAGGCAAGGAAGAGCGCCGCCTTCGCGCGACCGATTTCGCGGCCTTCCAGAAACACCGGCAGGCACGCGAGCGCAACCGCCGCCATCACCCAGATATCGAAGTTCATCGCCGCAGCCGTGATTGCGAGTCCGTCCGGACTGAACAGCGCGGTTGCGCCGAGCACACCCAGCAGATTGAACGTGTTGCTGCCGACCACGTTCCCCACCGCAATGTCCCTTTCACCGCGCAGCGCCGCAACGAGTGACGTCGCGAGTTCCGGCATCGACGTGCCGGCGGCAACGATTGTCAATCCGATGATCAGGTCGCTGACACCGAACGAACGTGCCATCGCCACCGAACCGTCGACGAGCCACTTCGCGCCGAGGATCAGCAACGCGAGGCCGACCAGCATCAACAGCGCCTGCGCCCAGCCGTGCCGGTCCCAGCGCGCGCGCTTTTCGACTGCTTCGACGTAGCCGGGCTCGGCGTGCTGCGCCTGCGCGCGCGACTGCCGGATCAGCAGGATGGTGTAGACGAACAGCAACGTCAGCAGAATCGCACCGTCCGCGCGGCTCAGCCGTGCGTCGAGCGCGACGACCAGCAGCAAGAACGATGCCCCGATCATGATCGGCACTTCCTGGCGGATCAGCTGCACGTGCACGACGATCGGCGAAATCAGCGCGACTACGCCGAGGATCGCGAGCACGTTGAAGATGTTGCTGCCGATCACGTTGCCGACCGCGATGTCGCTTGCGTCTTGCAAGGACGCGCTGATCGAGACGGCGAGTTCCGGCGCGCTCGTACCGAACGCCACTACCGTGAGCCCAACCACCAGCGGCGAAATGCCGAGCGAAAGGGCCGCAGCCGACGCGCCGCGCACCAACGCTTCTGCGCCCACGAGCAATGCGGCGAGGCCGAGCAGGGACAGGCCGATGTTCGCGAGCACAAGTGGTCTCCTTCGAAGGGCAGTCGCGGAAGGATATCGTACAGTCGCAGTCTGCGTAGCCCGCGCGCGATGTCAGTACTGACGAGTCGGCAATCGAACCACGAGCCCGTCCAATGCCGGCGTCACCGGAATCTGACATGACAAGCGGCTCTGCGCCGTTACGTCGAACGCGAAGTCGAGGATGTTGGTCTCGAGTTCGTCCGGTTCGCCGCACCGCTTCGCCCATTCGGTCTCCACATAGACGTGGCAGGTGGCGCACGCACACAAGCCGCCGCAATCGCCTTCGATGCCGGGGACCAGGTTGTCGCGCGCGCCCTGCATCACGCTCATGCCGACCGGAACGGACACAACGTGCTCGGTGCCGTTCGATTCGATGTACGTGATGCGAGGCATACTTGGCTGACGGTTCAGGTCGGGGGCACGAGCGACGTGATGTCGCGTCCTTCGGCCACGATCGAGACCACCACTCGATCCGCGCCCGACGGTCCCCATACCGGGCGCAGTGAAAAGTCGATGACGTGCGCTTCGCCGCGCAGGTCGAGCAACTCCGCTCGCGTACGAATCTGCTCGCCGCGTCGCACATCGCAGAACGGCATCCTGCATCGCAGCCTCGCGACGCTCGCGTTCTTGCACATCAGAAAGTCGAGGCCACCACGGTAACAGCCAGAACTTGCGACCGGCCGCGTCAATCGTGCTGCCAAGCAACGCACGCGCGGCCGAGTTGAGTTCGAGCACCGAACCCGCCGGATCGATCAGCGCAATCGCCTCCATCGCATGGTCGAACACGACGCGAAAGCGTTGCTCCGTCGCAGCTCGCGCGTGTTCCGCTGCTTTACGCGGACGAATGTCGCGCAGTTGCACACTGAACGTCGGCTCGCCCTCGACGAACACCTTCGTGATCGACGCCTCGAGCGGAATCTCTTCGCCGTTTGCCGCGAGTCCAACGATTTCACCGCGCTCGCCCATCAGCCGCGACGGCGACTTCGCATCGCGAAAATCCGTCACATGCCGCGCGTGCGTCGCGCGAAATCGTTCCGGCAGCAGACGCTCGATCGGACCGCCGACGATTTCAGCCGCCGCAAACCCGAACAACTGCTCGGCTCTGCGGTTGAAGAACGTGACGTTGAGGTCCTTGTCGGCATTCACGATCGCGTCGTCGGAGATCGCGAGGATCCGCGACGCCACGAGGTACGCGTGCTTCACGTCCTGGTGTTCACGCTGCTCTGCCGTGACATCTCGAAGCGTGACGAGGTACCAGTGCAGTGCCGCATCCAGCTTCGCCACACGCACCGACAGGCGCAGCTGCACCCCGCCGCGCGTGCGACCGCTCAGCGTCAGATATCGCAGTTGCGGCGAATGCGGTTCCTCAGCCCATCGCGCGAGCCACGTGACCACATCCACGCGCTGGCCCGGCTGCGGCACGATCACGGTCGCAACGTCGGAACCTTCGAGTTCATTGCGCCGATAGCCGAGCAGTTCGCCGGCCGTCTCGTTCAGATAACGAACCTGTCCGGCCGCGTCGACGATCAACACGGCCTCGGGCAACGCATCGAGAATGCGTAACGCCGGTTCCGCCAATACGTCGCTCATCGCGCGCAGCAGCCGTTCAGGTGCGCTGTCAGTACTGCGCGCCGGCGGCGTTCAACACGTTCATGTCCGACTTCTGGTCTTCCATCCGGTTGAGCACCGTCTGATCGGCATCCACGGGTACGCCCGACTTCACGAACATCTCGCGCGTGCGCTTCGTGACGAGCCCGGCGCGAATCAGCGCGGGCATCATCAGATCCTTCAACGAGTGGATCTGACCCGGCGGCAGCTCGCGCATGATGCCGAGCGCATTCGCTTCTTCCATACCCTTCGCGAAGTCGTTCGGATCGATGCCCGATACGGCGAGCACGCGCAGGAATCCTTCGTCGATGCCGACCTGGCCGCGCACCAGAATCATCACGGCGTCGTACGCGAACTGCGCGAGATCCTCCACTTCGTCGACGTGCATCTTCGCGATCAACGGCGTCAGGTAGACGTGCCCGAACGATACGTGCCGCGATTCGTCGCGCATCACGTTGAACGTGATGGATTTCAGCAGCGGCTCGTCCGTCTGCTTGTACATGTTGTTGAAGGCGCCGAGCGCAAGACCTTCGACGATCATGTTCATGCCGATCATGACCTTCATGTAGTTGCTGCGTTTTCAGCGTGGCGTCGATCAATTGCTTCAGCCACGGCGTCATCGGATAGTCGATGGCGATCTTCTTCACGTAGCGCTCGTACACCTCCACGTGACGCGCTTCGTCCATCGCCTGCGTCGCCGCGTAGTACTTCGCCTTAACGTCCGGAACGCCGTGTGCGATCGTCGCGGCAGTCAGCAGCGCACCTTGTTCGCCGTGCAGGAATTGCGACAGCAACTGAGCGGTCGAGTGCGCATCGAACGTCTCCTGCTGCGACTTCGACAGCTTCTTGAACCACGGCATCCGGTAATACACCGAATGCTCGGGGCGGATGATCGGACTTGCGGGATCGATCGGTGTATCCCACTTCAGATGATCTGCATTCCACTGGTTGTCCTTCGCGCGGCGATACAGGTCTTCGATCTTCGGAACGCCCGTTTCGTAGTCGAAGTTCCACGCCACGTCCATCAGCGTCTGATAGGCGTCGATGGTGGAGGTCTGAACGATCTGCTGCGGATTCGCGGCCATGCTGCATTTCTCCTTGCGTAAACGTTGCGGATCAGTATCCGCACCGCACATTCGTTGACATTACGGAAATACCGAGACCTCGATCGCGGCGGACGCGAGTTCGTAACGCGGTATCAGTACTTTCCCTCACCAATTTCACTGGAGTCGCACCGACTCAGAACCGGTAGCCGACGTTGATGCCGTACACCATCGGGTCGATATCCACGGTACCGACGTCACTGCCTGCCACGTGCGTGTCGGTACTGATCTCGATATAGCGGACATCGACGTTCACGAGCCATCGTTCGTCGATCTCGAAGTCGATACCGACGTCGAGCGCGACGCCCGTGGAATCGTCGAAGCGCACGTTCACCGGCGCCTCGAGATGGGCGTTGTCGAACATCGTGTAGTTCACTCCGATCCCGGCGTACGGCCGGATGCGTTCATTCGGCAGGAAGTGATACTGCACGGACAACGTCGGCGGCAGATGGTCGACGTGACCGTCGATGCGCGTACCGCCCACGCTGACGGTGAAATCGTGCTGGTACGGATAGGCGCCGAGCAGCTCCACCGCGATGTGGGGCGTGAAGAAGTAACTCACGTTGAACGTGAAACCCGTCTGGCTGTCGACATTGACGCTCGCCGGCGCGCCGAGATCGAGCGTGCCGTTGTCGGATTTTGGATCGATCAACGAAGCGCCGGCGCGCACTACCCAATCGCCCGTTTCGTTACCTGCGGCCACGTGTGCCGTCGCAAGCGACGCAACCACACCTAAAGCGAGCACGCTGGAAGACTTCAATCGCATGACGTTCCTCGATGTCTGTTCTGATTTGTTCGTTCCGGATGCTGCAGCATCCCACTAACATTCTGAATAAGGGGATAACCGTAGCTCGTCCGGTCCGGAAGCGTCGGACGACCCGTCACCGGATGGATAGACCGTCTGCGTTTACAACGGTTTCACAGAGTGGCGATGGCTTACTGCGTCGCGTCGTAGATCGGCCGACGGGCGCCGCGTACGCGGCCTGCGGAAACTCCGTATTTCCAAGGTCTGCAGGAGCTACTATCGTTACGTGGAAGTAGTTGTGCGCAGACCGCGCACAGGGCGCGCGTTATGATCGCTGTACCGTAGTCCGACGAGGCCGCATGCCCGACCCCACCAAGCCGCACACCGGCAACCTCGCACAACGCCTGTGGTTCGTATTTGTGGCGCCATACTGGTACTGCGAACGGAAGTGGCGCGTGCGTGCCCTGGCGCTGTCGTTGCTCGTGCTGACCGGTGCGCAGGTTGGTCTGTCGGTGTGGGGCAACTACTGGAACCGCGCATTGTTCGACGCGCTCGAAGCACGATCGGTGCGCGGCGTAGCAATCCAGGCAGGCATCTTTGCGCTGATCTTCACCTCGTCGATCGGCGTCACCGCCGCGCATCTGATGGTGAAGCGAGCCCTGCATCTCGATTGGCGCCGCTGGCTGACGGACCTGCTGACCGATCGCTGGATGACCGACGGCCGCCACTATCGGCTGAGGTTCAGCGCGGGTCTCACACGACAACCCAGACCAACGCATCGCAGAAGACATTCGTATTGCAACCGACGGTGCGCTGGGTCTGGCGCATACCCTGCTCTACTCGCTGTTGAGTCTCGGACTCTTCGTCGACATCCTTTGGAACGTGTCCGGGTCGATGGAAGTACCGGGTACCAACGTACAGGTGCCCGGATACATGGTGCCGCTCGCGTTTCTGTATGCGGGCATCGGTACTGGACTCGGCTGGTTGCTGGGGCGGCCGCTCAGCCGGTCGACGAGTGCATTACAGACCGCGGAGGCGAATTTCCGTTTCGGTCTCGCACGCGCCCGTGAACACTCCGAAGCAATCGCGCTGACGCGCGGCGAAGGTGAAGAACGGCGCGGCGCGACCGAACGATTCCGTCAGATCGGGCGCGCCTTCGACCGGCAGTCGCTCGCTTTCATGGGGCTCATCTCGTTCTCGACGGGCTACGGCAGCCTGCTGCCGGTGTTTCCATTGCTGGTCGCCGCGCCGCAGTTCATCGCCGGTGCGATGTCGCTCGGTGTACTGATGCAAGCCGCGCAGCCTTCCAGCAACTCACGTCGGCGCTGTCGTGGCCGGTGGACAACGCCGCCGGCATCGCCGTCTGCCGTGCTTCAGCCGAACGCGTGTTGTCGTTGTACGAAGACATCGGCGAACTCGACTCCGATACGCCCGGCAAATCGCACGTCGAGCGGGTGGTCGGCGACGCGGACGCGCTCATTCTGAAGGACCTCACCATTGCCGACGCATCGGGCAGAATCGTGCTCGAACACCTCAACGCGGAGATCCGCCCCGGCGAGCGCGTGCTCATTGTGGGGCGATTCGGCGTCGACGAACGGCTTGTTCAAAGCGATCGCAGGATTGTGGTCGTGGGGCAGCGGGAACGTCGTCGTACCGGGCGGTCGACATTGTTCATCCTGCGGCGGCCGTACCTGCCTGAAGGCACGCTGCGCGGCGCGTTGTGTTATCCGCAACCGCCGGACGCGTTCGCGCGATGCCGCGATCGTGCGCTCGCTCGAACTCACCGGCGCCGGTTGGCTTGCACCGCGCCTCGACGAACACGCGAACTGGGAGGAGATTCTCGCGGCGAACACGCAGCAGCAGCTGTCGTTCGCTCGCGCGCTGATGTTGCAGCCGGAGTGGATCTTCATGCAGGAGGCGACGGATTCGTTCGATGCCGACGGCGAACGCGCGATGTTCGAAATGCTTCACCGCGAACTGCCGGGCACGACGTTGCTGACGCTGGGGCTGCACGCCGGACTCGAAGCAGCTGCACGAGCGCAAGATCGTGCTGACGCGCGTCAGGAATACCGGAAGACGGAAGTACCTACCGCGGCAACCGCGAAGCGCGCGTCGCCGCCCCTCAGTGGAAGCGTCTGCGGCAGCCAGCCGCGTTCGACGCATTCGCGGAAGCTCCACGCCGGCGTGGTTTCCGTGCGATAGCTCCAGAAGAACCAGCCGCGATAGTCGCTCGAACGCGAGAGTTGCGCGGCGCCGTAGGCGCGATAGTGCGACGTCGCTGCCGGAATGTATCCAGCGGCTCGCAGCGAGTTGTCGTACGGCATCTCCGCGCCGCAGCGAAACCACTTCGATGTCGAGTCCGAGACTCCACTCGCCGGCGATCGCCGGAGTTGCAGCTCGCGTTGCATGTCTCGCGCCTCGTCGCGCCACGACGACCACGGCCTTCTGCACGTGACCGGTTGAGTCGAGCGCGAGGTCGGCGGGGTCGAAGCACTGATAGCGATGCACGTCGAACAGCACGTTCTCGAACGCAGGCGTCCGCAAGGAAACCCATGTATTCGCCGTGCGGACGGAAGCCGTCGTGAAACACGATCGCGACGTCCTCGGCGCGGCAGTGCGTACGGATCGCGCGATACGCGCGCGCGTAGAAATACTCAGGTAATCGGTAGGGATGTCCCAGCGCGGTTCGTTCAGCACCTGGATCGCGCGCAGTGCCGGATGCCCGCGGTAACGTGCGGCGAGTACGTTCGAGCACGTCGAGCGAGTGCGTCGATGATAGTCGTCGCGCGTGTGCCATTCGCACACGTTCTGAATGCCGCCGTTGTCGAAGCCGTTCTGGCAACCGGGCGCCGCGTGCAGGTCGAGCATCACGCGCAGACCCGAATTCCTCCGCCCATTCGATCGCCCGGTCGAGCACGTCGATGCCGCCGTCGACGAACGGAAACGGATTCGAGCCGTATTTCGCGTGATACGGATACGGCGGGCCAAAGATCCAGTGACCAACCGGAATGCGCACGGCGTTGATGCCGGTCTGCGCGAGCCACGGCGAAGTCGTCGCGCGTGACGAAGCGTGTTCCAATGCGCACGCAGTCGCGCCGGCGCGCATCGTTGCCGAGTTCTGCACACCAGGTTGTCTCGTCGGTTGCGGCGAGCCCGTCGAACAGACTCGGCGTCATCCACTTCTCGAGCACCAGCCAACCGCCGAGGTTGACGCCTCGCAGCGGATCTCTTCGGTTTGGCAGATGCAGCAGCCACATCGTCGATCTCGTTAGAGGCGACGGCAAACGTAGCCTACACTGCGCCATGCCGTCGAAACGGCTAGGCCGCATGACACTCGCCGAGTCCGTACTGGTGCGTGCCGCACCGGACGCGTTGCTCGATGACACTGCCGCGCATCGGCCGATGGGCTCGCCGATGCCGAGGCGGCAGCGTCGGCGCGCGCGCTACGGCCGCAACACGATCAAGGCGCATGCAGCAGACCACTCCGCTGTCGCTGCTGCTGAATCAGTTCCGCAGCCCGCTGGTGCTGATTCTGGTGTTCGCGGCCGTCGTCGCCATGATCCGGTCGGAGAATGGACCGATGCGAGCATCGTGCTGATCGTCGTGCTCGGTTGCACGGTGCTGGGGTTCGTGCAGGAATATCGCGCGAGCAACGCCGTGGAGAAATTGCGCGCGCAGGTCACCATCAAGTCGCACGTACTGCGCAACGGTAGCGACGCAGCTGTTGCCCGCGGAGGAACTGGTGCCCGGCGACGTGGTGATGTTGTCGGCGGGCAGCTTGATCCCCGCCGATGGCGTGGTGCTGTCGGCGAACGACTGCTTCGTGAATCAGGCGGTGCTGACGGGCGAGACGTTCCCGGTCGAGAAGTACGCGACGCCGAGCAACGCGAACGCGAGCCTCGCCGAGCGGACCAACTGCGTGTTTCTCGGCACGAGCGTCGGCAGCGGTACAGCACGCGTGCTGATCGTCGAGACCGGCCAGGCAACGATGTTCGGGCAGATCGCGCAGCAGTTGAGCCTGCGTCCCGCGGAAACCGAGTTCGAACACGGCGTGCGCCGATTCGGCAACCTGCTGACGCGCGTGATCTTCGTGATGGACGATCGTCGTACTCGCGGCGAACGTGTTTCTCGAAAACCGCTGATCGATTCGCTGCTGTTTGCGCTCGCACTCGCCGTGGGGCTCGCGCCGGAACTGTTGCCGGCGATTCTCAGTCATCACGCTCGTCGCACGGCGCGCAGCGCATGGCTGCGCGCGGGGTGATCGTGCGGCGGCTGAATGCGATTGCGAACCTCGGCAGCATGGACGTGTTCTGCACCGACAAGACCGGCACGCTTACCGAAGGCGTGGTCCGGCTCGACGGCGCGCTCGATCCGCTCGGCCGTCCGTCGACGCAGGTGCTGCACTGCGCGCATCTGAACGCGCACTTCCAGACCGGCCTCGACAATCCGCTCGACGCAGCGATCGACGAATACGCGCGATCAGGCGGATCTCGGGATCCCGTCGAACAGAAGATCGACGAGATTCCGTACGACTTCGTCCGCAAACGGCTCAGCGTCGTCGATGGGCGATGTCGGCGGCGAGCGCACGATGATCAGCAAAGGTGCACTTGCGCACGTGCTCGAGCATCTGCGACCGGGTTCGGCTGGGATGGCGTCGAACGTCGGACTCGAACGACGCAAGGCGGCGCGGCGATCGAGCAGCTGTACAGCGACTGGAGCGAACACGGTTTCCGCGTGCTCGGCGTCGCAAGCAAGCCGTCGAGGGGCGATGCCGGCAACGGTATTCGCGCGCCGACGAAACCGGGCTCGTCTTCGCCGGCTTCCTGCTGTTCTTCGATCCGCCGAAAGTGCGATGTGCGGCAGGCGATCGTCGATCTCGCCGCGCGCGGCGTGCAGCCTGAAGATCATCACCGGCGACAACCAGAAGGTCGCACGGCACGTGGCCGAAGCGGTGAACCTGCCGGTCGAAGGATTGTTGACCGGCGCCAGCTGACGAACTGCGCGACGAAGCGCTGTGGCACCTCGCGGAGCGCACCACGATCTTCGCGGAGGTCGATCCGAACCAGAAAGAACGCATCATCCTCGCGCTGCGCAAGACCGGGTCACGTCGTGGGTTACATGGGCGACGGCATCAACGATGCGCCGGCGCTGCATGCTGCCGACGTCAGCGTGTCGGTGGACACCGCGGTAGACGTCGCAAAGGATGCCGCCGACTTCGTACTGTTGCAAACCGATCTGTCATACTGCGCGAAGGCATCGACGAAGGTCGCATGACGTTCGCCAACACGCTGAAGTACATCCTGACGACGATCAGCGCGAACTTCGGCAACATGTTCAGCATGGCCGGCGCATCGATCTGCTGCCGTTCCTGCCGTTGCTGTCGTCGCAGATCCTGTTGAACAACTTCCTGTCGGATATTCCCGCGCGGCGATCGCCAGTGACAACGTGGATCCCGAGTGGGTCGCGAAGCCGCGTCGCTGGAACGCGACGTTCATCCGCAACTACATGGTGTTGTTCGGGCTCGTGAGTTCGATGTTCGATTTCCTGACGTTCGCCGACGCTGCTGTTCGTATTCCGCGCGGCGCCGAAGAGTTCCGCACCGGCTGGTTCGTCGAATCGCTGCTGACCGAACTCGTGATCGCGCTCGTGGTGCGCACGCGCCACCTGTTCTTCCGCAGCCGGCCGCGGCAAGCTGCTGATCGCGACGACGGCATCGTGTCGTTGTCGGCGTGACATTGGTGCTGCCGTATGCTGCCGTTTAACGCACGTGTTCGGCTTCGTGCCGCTGCCGGCGCCGCTGATGCTGGCGATGCTCGGTCTCACCGCGCTGTACGTCCTCGCGGCGGAACTCGCGAAGAAATAGTTCTTCTCGCGCGCCGCCCACGCCGAGATGTGACGCAGCCACGAAGTTCACTCGCGGTAATCCCGTATTTCGAACCGCGGCTGCGCTTCCTTACTGTGGGCCGGACGCAGCCGTGCAGACCGACATGATTGAGACGACCACCGGCACCGACCGTTCCTCCGGTATCCGCTATCAACAACTGCTCGACGAAGACAGCCGTCCGGTCGCGGAGATCTTCCGCACCGAATCGCCGCTCCCGCCGGGCCCCACCGTGGTGCCGGCCGAGCAGTACTACTCGAAGGCGTTTCACGACCTCGAAGTGGAGAAGGTGTGGAAACGCGTGTGGCAGATGGCGTGCCACGAAGACGACATTCCCGATGTCGGCGACTACCTCGTCTACGACATCTCGCATCTGTCGTTTCTGGTCGTGCGCACCGCCGCCGACGAATTCAAAGCGTTCTACAACGTCTGCCTGCACCGCGGGCGGCTGCTCAAGACACACGGCGGCAAACGCGCGCGCGAGTTCCGCTGCTCGTTCCACGGTTGGGCGTGGGATACCGACGGCGGTTGAAGGAAGTGCCGTGCCAATGGGACTTCCCGACCGTATGCGCAAAGACGCATAGCCTGCCCGCGGTCAAGGTGGGCCGTTGGGGCGGCTTCGTGTTCATCAATCCCGACGAGAACGCCGAACCGCTCGAGACGTTTTTAGGCAACCTCTCCGAACAGTTCCCCAACGTGCCGTATGAGGCGCGCAGCAAGGTCGCGCATGTTGCGAAAATTCTGCGCTGCAACTGGAAGGTGGCGCAGGAAGCGTTCAGCGAGGCGTATCACGTCGTTGCGACGCATCCGACCATTCTCGAATCGATCGGCGACACGAACACGCAGTACGACGTCTTCGGCAACTACAGCCGCGCGATCTCGCCGAACTTCACGCCGAGTCCACACACCCGTGGCACACAATACGAACCGCTCGCCGGCGCGCGGCAATACACGCGGCTGCGCCACCCGCTGACCGGCCACGTGTACGAAATGTGCGAAGACGGCACGGTGCATGTAACCGACGGCCGTGGCGGCGTGAGTCGCTTCACCGCAGACGCCGAGTGGTTGGATGGACCGATCACGCACGCCGATCCGAACATGCTGAACTGGATTGGCGGCCGGCAACTCCCGGGAGCCGCGAACCAGCCGCTCGCAGCGACACCGCCCGTTCCGCCTGGAAAAACGTTGCGTCAGGTGATGGCGGAACCAATGCGTGAAGGTTGGCGCAAAGCACTCGGCGACGTGGTCGATCGCATCAGCGACGCCGAATTCCTGGACTCGATCTATCTGACCGTGTTCCCGAATTTTCATCCGTGGGGCGTGTTCTCGCGGATCGTCTATCGCTTTCGTCCGAACGGCGACAATCCCGACGAGTGCATCATGGAGTGCATGTATCTCGTGCCGACGCCCGCGGGAAAACCGCGTGCGCCTGCCGCGCCCATACATTGGCTCGGCCCCGACGACGACTGGGTGGATGCGCCCGAACTCGGCATGCTCGCGAAGGTGTTCAACCAGGACGTCGTCAACATGCCCGACGTGCAGCGTGGTTTGAAGGCTTCGAAAACCGGCGAAGTGATTTTCGCGAACTACGGCGAGACGAAGCCGCGCCACTTCCACATGCTGCTCGACGAGTGGATCGCGAGACTGAAACCTTAACGCCGCGGCCGATCAACTCCACCGCGGCGGACGTTTCGCGAGGAACGCCGCAATGCCTTCGGCGGCGTCCCCTCCGCGTAGCAGTTCGAGCAGTGCCGTCGCGCCGTCGTCGAGCACGTTCGTGAGGGGCCTCGGTCGACGACGCGAGCACCAGCCGTTTCACCGCGGCAACTGCACCCGGCGCGGCGCGGCGCAGGTTTTCGAGTTCGCGCGCGAGCGTCGCCTCTATTTCGTCGTTGGGAACCACCAGATCGGCCATGCCGACGCGATGTGCTTCCGCCGCATCGATCACACTCGCAGTGACCGCAATGCGCCGAACGGTGGCTTCACCCAGGCGTCGCACGAGAAACGGAATGATCTGCGACGGAATGAAGCCGTGCCGCGGTTCGGGCAACCCGAATCGCGCGCTCGCGCCCGCGATCACGAGATCCGCACACGCGGCCATGCCGAAGCCGCCGCCCACACACGTGCCTTCGACCACGGCAACAACCGCCTGCGGCAGTGTATTCAGGCGCTGCAGCACGTTGCCGAAGCGCCGGTAGCGCGCCTTCTCCGGATCGCTTCCGTCCGCGGCTTGCGGCGGCGTGTCCACCATCATGTTGAGATCGCCGCCGGCGCAGAAGTGGCCACCCGCGCCCCGCAACACGATCACGCGCAGGTCGGTCCTGCCGGCAAGGTAATCCACCGCCACACCGATCTCGTCCATCATCGCCTCGTTCAACGCATTGCGTACGTGCGGGCGATCGAAGACGAGGCGCGCAACTGCGCCGTCGGTGTCGATGCGGATGTGCTCGAAAGTCGGTTCATTCATGGTGCAAGCGTACACCGACCCTGTTGGTCTCGCCGATGGCGCCGGATACGCTGAGCGTCGCTCATCGAGCGCGGGCTCGCTGCTCGTCGTGTCAGCCGCCTGAACCAATCCACAATGCGCCATACTGCGTACTCGCAGAAAATCAGAGGAATGCCGTGCTATCCGTCGAACGCGAATTCGTCTCTCTCGTCTCACCGACCGCGCCGCGCAACGGCGCCGGCTTCTTCCCGTGCCAGGGCCTGTATCACCGGCCGAAGGACAAGCGCCCGAAGGTGGCGTTCATCGCGACGCACTACAACGTCGACTTCAGCGAGCACTACCTCGGCGACTACATGGCGCAGCGCGGCTACGGGTTTCTCGGCTGGAATACGCGCTTTCGCGGCAACGAAGCGTTTTTCATTCTCGAACACGCGCTGATCGACATCGGCGTCGGCGTGCGCTGGCTGAAAGAGCAGGCCGGCGTCGAGCGTGTGGTGATTCTCGGCAACTCCGGCGGCGGTTCGCTGATGGGCGCATACCAGTCGCAAGCGGTCGATCCGAACATCACCGGCACTGCCGGCGGCAAGCTACCGCCGCGCAGTGAACGAACTGATCGCGGCCGATCTTTACGTTTCGTTGTGCGCGCACGCGGGGCGACCCGAAGTGCTGACGGCGTGGATGGACCCTTCGGTTACCGACGAACGCGATCCGACGCTGATCGATCAGTCGATGAGCATGTACAACCCCAGAACGGGCCGCCGTACTCGGCGGACTTCGTCGCGCGCTATCGCGCCGCGCAGGAGACGCGCAACCACCGCATCACCGATTGGGTGTGGTCGCAGCTCGATCAACTGAAGAAGGTCGGTTTGTACGATCGCGCGTTCATCCTGCAACGCACGTGGGCCGATCCGCGCCTGATGGACGGCGCCCTCGATCCTTCGGAACGGCCCGTGGGCGTCTGCTATGCCGGCGATCCGAAAGCCGCCAACTTCTCACCGCGCGGCATTGGCCTCACGAACACGCTGCGCACGTGGCTGTCGATGTGGAGCCTGCGCGATTCGCACTGCCGCGGCGCGCCGCATCTCCAGCGTATCAAGGTTCCGGCGCTGGTCATTCAGAGCATGGGCGACACCGGCGTATTCCCGAGCGACGCACGCGGCATACACGACGCGTTGGGTGCCACCGACAAAACGCTGCAGTTCATCACGGGCGATCACTATCTCGAGGATCCCCCGAACGCGCGCGACAACGTGGCGGATCTCATCGCCGCGTGGGTTGCGAAGCGGAACTAACGACGCGGCGAAGCCGCGGCGCAAGAGGAACGACTTGAAGACACTCGTCATCGGCGGAACCGGACCTACCGGGCACTTCGTCGTGAACGGCCTGCTGCGACGCGGCCACACGGTGACGATCCTGCATACCGGCCGGCACGAGGTCGCCGAAATACCCGCGAACGTCGAACACATTCACACCGATCCGTTCGACGGCGACGCGCTCCAGGCCGCTCTCGCGGGACGAACGTTCGACCTCACCGTCGCGGCGTACGGCCGGTTGCGCAGCACTTGCGAAGTGATGCGGGGAAGAACGGAACGATTCATTTCGATCGGCGGCGTGCCGGCCTATCGCGGTTACTCGAATCCCGGCGTGCTCACGCCGCAGGGATTGCCGGTTCCCGTCGCCGAGGAGTGGACGAAGTCGACCGATCGCAGCGAAGACGAGAAGGGTTATCGGGTGTTCCGTTCGGAAGGCGTCGTATTCGAATATCACCCAACGGCCACACACTTCCGCTATCCGCTCGTGTACGGCCCTTACCAACTCGTGCCGCGCGAGTGGTGCATCGTTCGGCGCATCCGCGATCGGCGCCCCTTCATCGTGTTGGCCGACGGCGGCCTGACGCTGCACCACTGCGGTTATGCCGCGAACATCGCGCACGCCATCCTGCTTGCGGTAGACAAGCCCGATGCGGCGGCGGGTCAGGTGTACAACTGCGGCGACGCGGAAGCGTTGACGTTGCGGCAGGTGGTCGACGTCGTGGCCGAACGCACTCGACCACCAATGGGACGTGATCTCGATGCCGTACGAACTCGCCGCCTGCGCGCGACCGTTGGTGGGACAGCCGACGAACACGCATCGCGTGTTCGATCTGTCGAAACTGAAGACGCAGCTCGGATACGCCGACGTCGTGCCGCGCGCGAGAAGCAGTTCGCGCTCACCGCGCGCTGGTTGCTCGAACATCAGCCGCGACCGGGCGGATCGGAGGAGCGCAATCTGCAGGATCCGTTCGATTACGCGGCAGAGGATGCGCTCGTCGCTGCGTGGAAACGCACCGCTCGCCGCATTTCCGAACGTGAACTATGCGAGCGAACCCGGCTACACGTCAGCGTACAGCGGACCGGGCGCGCCAACGCGCAAAGGGAACTGGTAGTTCCGGGCTCGAAGCGCGGGTGAACTCGCGGATCATCAGCCAACGCGAAAGACCGAGTTGCCGCCTTCCACGAGCGCGTCCAGACTTCGAATCGAGTCACATGCCGGAAAGATACGGAGCATCTCGATGAATCGCACGAGTTTGTGGGTGATCACGGTTGTAGCAGCAGTGTTTTCGATCTTCTGCGTCAGCGCCAGTACTGCGCAGGGCCAGGACAAGTACTCCTTGAAGGTGCCGGGCGGCCTCGCGTTCTCGGAGTTCAAAGGATACGAGGGCTGGCAGACGATCGCGATGAGCCGCAACGAAAAGACGATGGCCGTGATCGTCGGAAATCCCGAGATGATCGCCGCCTACCAGGCGGGTATTCCCGGCAACGGCAAACCGTTCCCCGACGGCGCCAAGATGGCGAAGATCCACTGGAGTCAAAAGCAGAGCGAGTATCCCGGAACTCCGTCCGTACCCGCGGCGCAAACCGACGTCGACTTCATGGTGAAGGACAGCAAACGGTTCGCCGATGGCGGTGGATGGGGTTATGCGGTGTTCGTATACGACGCCGCTTCGCAGACCTTCAGCCCCGGCACGATGGAAAACACGCCGCCGCAAGGGAACGACGCCAAATGCGGCGTTGCCTGCCACACCATCGTCAAATCGAGAGATTACGTGTTCACCGAGTACGCACACCGCTGAACGCGGCCTGCCGGCGAACGATCTAGCCGTGCACACCCACGATGTGGTGGTGCGAACCGTGCACGTTGCGGATGGTCTGCGGGCCAAGCGATCCGATCACTAGGCCGACCCACGCCATCAGGAATCCGGCCAATTGCGCGGGGAACGTGTCACCCGCCGGTGTCGCCAGGAAGAGAATCCACGTGAGCACGCCGAGCACGATCGAGAAGATTGCGCCTTGAGTGCTTGCGCGCTTCCAGTACAGCCCTGCTACCAGCGGCACGAACGCACCGACCAGCGTGACCTGATATGCGCCGGAGACCAATTCGTAGATCGGGGTACCCTGCAACGCGATCGCATACGAGCAGACGCACACGGCGAACACCAATACCGCTATGCGCATCGTCCGCAGGTCTTTCTTGTCGCCTTCACGCGGGAAGAACTGCCGCCAGATGTTCTCTACGAACGTAACCGACGGCGCCAACAACGTTGCTGAGGCGGTCGACTTCAGCGCCGATAGCAGCGCGCCGAAGAACAGCACCTGCATGACGAACGGCATGTGTTCGAGCACCAGCGTCGGCAGAACCTTCTGCGGATCTTCTTCGATCAGCCTCGTCGCCTGCTCCGGCATGATGATCAGTGCGCTGGTGACGAGGAACATGGGCACGAACGCGAACAGGATGTAGCAGGCTCCGCCGATTACCGGTCCACGTGTTGCCGCCTTGACGTCGCGCGCCGACATCACGCGCTGGAAAACGTCCTGCTGCGGGATGGAGCCGAGCATCATCGTGATGGCCGCGCCGAAGAACGACGACCATTCGCGTGAAGCTCGGCTCGGGCCGGAACTGGAACAGGTCCTTGCTGGTGGCAAGCGCGATGACTTTATCCGCACCGCCCGCCTGGTCGGCCGCGAACATCGCGATGATGCCGAGCCCGATCACCAGAATGATCATCTGCATGAAGTCGGTGACCGCAACCGACCACATGCCGCCGAACAGCGTGTACGCGAGGATCGACGCGGTGCCGAGAATCATGCCGGCCGGACGGTGATCGCGCCGTCCGACAGCAGATTGAACACGAGCCCCAACGCGGTCACCTGGGCCGACACCCAGCCGAGGTAACTCAGAATGATGATCAGGGAGCAGACCACTTCGATGGTGCGGCCGAACCGCTCGCGGTAGTAGTCGCTGATCGTCAGCAGCGTCATCCGGTAGAGCTTCGCGGCGAAGAACAGCCGACCAGGATGAGACACGTCCCTGCGCCGAACGGATCCTCGACGATGCTGTGCAGACCACCCTGTACGAAGCTGCGCCGGAATGCCGAGCACCGTCTCGGCAGCCGAACCACGTCGCAAACGTGGTGGTAACGATCATGATCAGCGGCAGATGCCGACCCGCGATTGCGAAGTCGGCGGTGTTCTTCACCCGTTTGGCCGCCCACAATCCGATCGCGATCGTGACCAGAAGGTAGGCGATAACCAGTGTCAGCAACATGCGGGTAGCGAGCCTCGCTGTCGATCAATGGAAGCGGTCAGGAACGACCGTTCTTCGTGAGGATGGCGTCGACCATGCCTTGCGGCACTTCGGAGTAGCGGTCGAACTCCATCGTGAACGTACCGCGGCCGCTGGTAGCCGAACGCAGGAAGCTGATGTAGCCGAACATCTCCGCCATCGGCACATAACCCTGCACGAAAGCCGACGTGCCTTTCTGGCCCTGTTCGGTCACCTGGCCGCGCCGCCGGTTGATGTCGCCGATCACGTCGCCGAGGTACGTCGATTCGACCACCACTTCGATGCGCATGATCGGTTCGAGCAGCTTCGGCCGGCTCAGCTTGTGCGCTTCGCGGAAACACGCGCGGCCGGCGATTTCGAACGCGAGCGCCGACGAGTCGACGTCGTGGAACTTGCCGTCGAGCAGACGCGCCTTGAAGTCGACCACTTCATAGCCCGCGATCTGGCCGCTCTTCGACTCGGTGCTGATCGCATGTTCGACCGACGGAATGAACTCGCGCGGAATGCGGCCGCCGACGATTTCGTCGATGAACTCGATGCCCGTGCCCGTTTCCGCCGGCTCGAACGAGATCTTCACCTCGGCGAACTGACCCGAACCGCCCGTCTGCTTCTTGTGCGTGTAGATGTGTTCGATCGTGTTGCCGAACGCTTCGCGGAAGCTGACCTTCGGCTTGCCCATCGCGGCTTCCACGCCGAGTTCGGTGCGCATCCGGTCGATCGTCACTTCGAGGTGCAATTCGCCCATGCCGCGCAAACGGTCTGACCGGTTTCGTGGTCGACGTTCAGACGCAGCGACGGATCGGCTTTCACCATCTTGTAGAGCGCCGCCGACAGCTTGTCGGAGTCGCCGCGCGACTTCGGTTCGATCGCAACGCTGATGACCGGATCCGGGAAACGCATACGTTCGAGCAGCGCCGGATGCGCCGGATCGCACAACGAATCGCCGGTTTCCGTTTCGCGCATCGACACCAGCGCGCAGATGTCGCCGGCGCGGGCTTCTTCGATGTCCTTCGTCACGTTCGCCTGTACTTCGACGATCCGGCCGACGCGCTCTTTCTTGCTGCGCGTGACGTTCGCCAGCGAGTCGCCTTTCTTGATGCACGCCGGAGTAGATGCGAATGAACGTCAGCGAACCGAACTGGTCGTTGATCACTTTGAACGCGAGCGCGCGCAGCGGCGCATCGTCGGTCACCTGCTGTTCGCCGATCACCTTGCCGTCGACGTCCACCAGCGAAATGCCGCCGTTCTCGCCGGGGTACGGCAGATAGTCGACGACCGCATCCAGCAGCTGCTGCACGCCTTTGTTCTTGAACGAGGAACCGCACAGCACCGGGACGAGCTTGCCGCTCACGGAGCCTTTGCGGATGCACGCCTTCAGCACCGCGGGATCGAACTCGCCGGTTTCGACGAGCTGCATGAACGCATCGTCATCCAGCGCCAGTGCGGTCTCGAGCATTTCCTGGCGCAGTTCCGGGATCCGTTTGATCCATTCCGCGTCGGTCGGCAGCGAGAACTTGAAGCGGCCTTCGAGCTGGTCGAGCGGAACGGTTTCCCACTCGGCGTCTTTGTCGTCCGAACTCCAGACGTAGGCACAGCCCGCCACGAGATCGACCATGCCGACGAACTCGTCCTGGCTGCCGATCGGGATCTGGCACAGCAGCGCGTTCGCGCCGAGGCGCTCGCGAATGCCTTTGACGCAGTGCGCGAAGTTCGCGCCCATGCGGTCCATCTTGTTCACGTAGCAGATCCGCGGCACGTTGTACTGGTTCGCGAGGCGCCAGTTCGTTTCCGTTTGCGGCTCTACGCCGGCCACGCCGTCGAATACGACCACGGCGCCGTCGAGCACGCGCAGACTGCGGTTCACTTCGATCGTGAAGTCGACGTGCCCGGGTGTGTCGATGACGTTGATCTGGTAGCCCTTCCACTCGGTGGACACCGCGGCGCTCTGAATGGTGATGCCGCGCTTGCGCTCCTGTTCGAGGTAGTCGGTGGTGGTGCTGGCCTTGCCGTCTTTGGTGTCGTGCACCTCGATGATCTGGTGCTTTTTGCCGGTGTAGTAGAGGACGCGCTCGGTGGTGGTCGTCTTGCCCGCATCGATGTGCGCGATGATGCCGATGTTGCGGTAAAGCTTGAGCTCTTTTTGCCTGGCCACGAATTTTGCCCTGTTAGAAAGTCTTTGTTAAGCCAGTCAGAACCCGGACTCGTCTGAGGCGTTAATCAGCGACGTGCCTTAAAAATCGAGCGCGGAATGTACATGGTTATGTCTAGCCGGATCAAGAAATTTCTGCGCATAGCACCCGCGGCGGAGGGATCGCGAACGCTGCGGCCCGTGTCGCGCGCCTATGAGGTCGGCGGATCATGCGCGGCGGACAGCAAAGCAATACCGGAGACACTTGGCGGAACGGCATTTCCATGGAAGCACTTCTCGACGACCACACGGTTGCCCAGCGCGTACTCGACCACATCGACCACAAGACCACCGATATGGGCACCGAGATCTGGCGCGAGCCGGTCGCGAACTACCGCTCCGAGCAGCGCTTCGCGGGCCGAAATCGACATGCTGCGAGCGCTTGCCGATTCCGTTCTGTCCGTCGGCCGCGCTGCCGGAGGCGGGATCGTATGTCGCACGCAACGCAGCCGGCACGCCGCTGGTGGTGGTGCGCGGCGAAGACGGCCAGCGTGCGCGCGTTCCGCAATGCGTGCCGTCATCGCGGCATGCGCCTCGCGGACGGCACGCGGCTGCACGAAGGCGTTCGTCTGCGGCTACCACGGCTGGAGCATACCGGCTCGACGGGCGCCTGCACCACATTCCGCACGAGAGCGGCTTTCCCGACGTCGACAAAGCCCAGCACGGTCTCGTGCCGGTGCACGCCGAAGAAAAATGCGGGCTCGTCTTCGTCACGCAGAACCCGTCGCCGCTCGGCACCGGCGCGCTCGACGGCCTGCCGGAGCTGTTCGCGGCCGACCAGCGCATCTTCGCGCGCGAACGAGAGCGTCTCGGACGTGAACTGGAAACTGTTCATGGAAGCCAACCTCGAGGGCTACCACATCAAGCCGACGCACAAGACGACGTTCTTTCCGTACGGCTACGACAACCTGAACGTCGTCGAAACGTTCGGCCGCAACAGCCGCGTGACATTTCCGTTCCGGCGCATCGAAAAACTCCGCGCGCTGCCGCCCGAGCAGCGTAACCTCGCCGGTACTGGTCACGTACGTGTATCACCTGTTCCCGAACGTGATCCTCGCGGTGCTGTCGAACCACACGACGATGTCGGTGCTCGAACCGCTAACGACCGACGCAAACCCGCTTCCACACCTATCGCCTGACGAACAAGGGTGAAGCGATCAGCGAAGGACCCCGACGCAAAGGCAACGCGCGATGCGAAGTTCGTCAGCGACACCGGCGGCAAGGAAGATGCGGCGGTGATCCGCGCGCATTCAGAACGGCATCGCCAGCGGCGCGAACGAACACTTCACGTACGGCTACTTCGAGAAAGCGATCGTGCACTTCCACAAGAACCTGCACGCGTTGATTGGCGTTCCGGTGAAAACGCTGGGCGTGGCCCCGGTGGTACCGATCGCATCGTCGCAATCCGGCTGAGATCCGCACTGCGCGACCTCGTTCTGATCCACAGTCCGCTCGTCGGCGCGGCTGATCCAAGGCAATCGAGAGTCAGGTGCGCCGGTCGAGCCGGTAGATCAGCCCCGCCGTCACCCAGTTGTCGTCGGCCTTGATGTCGTATTTCAGCGAATACGCCTCGGCCACGCGCGTGCGTTCGGCGTCGTCGGTTACCGGCACCGCCATCAGATCGAACAACTCGTCGCCCACTCGCACGCGAACGTTCGGATCCTCCGCGATGAACGGCGTCCAGCGCGTGCCTTTCGCGCTGGTCGCGATGTAGAGATCGGGGCCGAGGCCGACGCCCCAGATGTTGTGCGAGTACGGGTCTGCGGGACGGAACTCGACCTGAATCGTCTTCACGTCCGCGACGGACGACCAGTCGGCCGGCGTCGCAGCCGGCGTTCCTTTCAGTGCGCCGCCCGGCAGAATCATGATCGGATCGCCGCACGCACCAGACCAGCGTCAACAACCCTACGAACAGAACCCGCATCGCGTCCCCTCTCCGACGATCCGCCTAAGTTTCGTCACGCCGAGTATTTCTGTTTGAGTTCTCGTTTCAGCACTTTGCCGGTCGCCGTGCGCGGCAACGGGCCATCGGATATCAACACCTGAGTCGGCGCTTTGAAGCGCGCCAGCCGCGTTGCGACGAACGCCTGGATTTCTTCCGGATCGATCGTGTGATTCGGCGCGCGCTTCGATGACCGCCGCCACTTCCTCCCCAAGCATGCGATGCGGCAAGCCGATGATCGCAACGTCCTGCACGGCGGGGTGTTCGAACAGCACCGCTTCGACTTCGGCGCAGTACACGTTTTCGCCGCCGCGGATCACCACGTCTTTCTTCCGGTCGACCACGTAGAAGAAGCCGCTCGGATCGCGATAGCCGAGATCGCCGGTGTGGAACCAGCCGTCGGTGAACGCTTCGGCGGTGGCTTCAGGTTTGTTCCAGTAGCCTTGCACGACGTTCGGCCCCTTGATCCAGATTTCGCCGATCTGCCCGTCGGGCACGTCTTCACCGGCGTCGTCGACGACACGCGCTTCGGCCACCGGTACCGTCCTGCCGACACTGTCCGGCCGCGCGAAATAGTCGGCGCCGCCGTTGCTGATGATCGCCGACGTCGTTTCGGTGAGCCCGTAGCCGTTACCGGGCGCGACGCGCTTGGCAAATTGCGAACCGATGGTGTCGATCAGATCCGGCGGCACCGGCGCGCCGCCCGAGGCGATGCCGGCGAGCGAACCGAGTTCGAGTTTGCGTTCCTTCGCGCGTTCGAGCAGCTGGCGCACCACGGTCGGCACACCCGCGATCGACGACACCCGTTCGCGCTGCACCAGTTCGAGCGCCTGATCGGGTTGCCACTTGTACATGAGCGCAACTTCGCCCCCATCGCGCTGTCTCACGTACAGGCCGCTCAAGCCGCCGATGTGGAAGAACGGAAACGTCTGCAGCGAGACGCATTGCGGCGGAGGATTCGCCGGCGGCGTGACGCCCGCGAGCCGGGCCGCAACGGCGCCGCCGAGAAACGAGTTCGTCAGATTCGTGACGTGATTGCGATGCGTCGCGAGCGCGCCTTTCGGCCGTCCGGTGGTGCCCGACGTGTACATGATCGTCGAGTAGTCGTCGGGGCCGACGCTCACGTCGGGCAATGCGTCGCGGTCGAGATACGGCCGCAATCGCCTCGTCGAGCGCTTCCGCATGCGTCGAGCCCACCGCATCGCGCACGCCGAGCACCACTTCGAGCGGCAGCTTCGAGAGGTACGGCGCGATGCGTTCGACGCGTTCGCCGTCGAGCATCGCGGCGCGCGCACCGGAATCTTCGAACGCGTAGTTCAGTTCATCGCCCGTCCACCACGCGTTCAAGCGTGACCGCGACCGCGCCGATCGACTGACACGCCCAGAACGCGAGCACCCATTCCGGATAATTGCGCATGCCGATCGCCACGCGATCGCCCTTGCTGATGCCGCGCTCGTGCAGCAGGTGCGCGAGCGCGCGCACGCGTCTGGTGCAGATCGCGCGTACGTCCAGCGCTCGTCGTCGTAGATCAGAAATTCGCGGTCGGCAAACGCACGCGTCGTCTCGAACACGGCACGCATCGACGGCGGCGCGTTCGCATACACCTTCATGGGCACACCAACGACGGTGGTTTCGTGCGTCTCGAATGCGCCGCCCTTCCCGGTGAGCTCGGCGATGATCTGCTGTCTGTCCATCCGTCTTTCCTGCGTACTGCGTTCAACGATGGCCACCATTTTTGCCATGGCATAGACTCCCGAGCCAGCACTATTTTCCGGGGAGAGTCGGATCATGTGGCTGCGTTTACGTCAGATTGCTTTGGTGGCTCCTGAACTCGAGCCGGCCGTCGATGAACTGAGATCGCTGTTCGGGCTCGAGGTGTGTTTCCGCGATCCCGGCGTCGCCCACTTCGGTCTCGTCAACGCGCTGCTTCCGCTCGGCAATCAGTTCATCGAGATCGTCGCGCCCACCCGCGACGGCACAGCGGGCGGGCGCTATCTCGAACGCCGCGGCGGCGCCGGCGGCTACATGGTGATCACGCAATGCGACGACCATGCCCCGCGCCGTAAACGCGTTGCGCAACTCGGCGTGCGTATCGTCAATCAGTTCGAGACGCACGAATTCCGCAACATGCAGATGCACCCGAAAGACACGGGCGGATCGTTCTTCGAAATCGACCAACAGCTCGGCGAAGGCGCGCACGATGTCGACGGGCCGTGGGAACCGGCCGGCGGAGCGGACTGGAAGAAGGCGCAACACACCGATCGCGTCACGCGGATCGCCGCTGTCGAAGTGCAGGCCGACGATCCCGCCGCTGTTGCCGCGCGCTGGGCGGAAATCGCCGAACTGAGCGTCAAAGCCGGCGCCGTCCCTACAATCGAACTCGACAATGCACGCATCCGGTTCGTGCCGTGTACCGACGGCCGTCCCGAGGGGCTGGGCGGCCTCGATATCGTCGCTCACGATCGCGCCGCCATCCTCGCCACGGCGAAAGCGCGCGGCACGCGGGTCTCCGGCAATCAGGTTCATGCCTGCGGCATGCGGTTCAATCTCGTATGACGCTACCGCGACATCGAACTCACCATCGACGATCCGGTGGCGGTGCTGCGCCTCAATCGCCCTGAAAAACTCAATGCGTTCACGTACGACACGCTGCGCGAAATTCGTGCGGCGATCGACGCGTGCGCGGCCGACACACGCGTAGTCGGCATCGTCATCACCGGCAACGGCCGCGGCTTCTGTGCGGGACTCGACGCCGCGACGCTGGCCGCGGTTACGTCCGCGCCTGCCGCATCGCGCGCAGAAGAAGAGTCAGACACGCTGCCCGGCATCTTCAGCTACCTGCTGCAGGTACCGAAGCCGGTGATCTGCGCCATCAACGGAGTCGCGGCGGGCGGCGGTTTGATTCTGGCGCTGATGAGCGATCTGCGCATCGCGTCGTCGCGCCGCGAGCTTCACCACGGTATTTCTCAAACGCGGGCTCATCGCCGAGCACGGCTCGAGCTGGTTGCTGCCGCGCCTCGTCGGCGTCGGACGCGCGCTCGATCTGTTGTGGATGAGCGATCGCATCGACGCGGAAACGGCGCTGCGCGTTCGGCCTCGTCGAATCGGTCGTGGAACCCGACGCGCTGCTGTCGACCGCGTGCGACTACGTTCGGCGGCTCGCAGTCACCTCGTCGCCCGCGGCGGTCGCCGAAACGAAGCGGCTGCTGTATCGCCACCTGGGCACCGGCTACTTAGAAGCGCTGCGCGAAGCCGACGCCAGCCAATGGAAATTTGTCGGCGCACCCGACGCCCGCGAAGGCGCGGCGGCGCTTCTCGAGAAACGTTCACCTAAGTTCGCACGACTGGGAGCAGGGGAATGAAAACGGAAACGATCAGATTCGAAGTCGCCGACGGAATCGGCTGGCTGACGCTGAACCGTCCGGAGCGCATGAACAGCATGACGAACCAGATGCTCGTCGAGACTCATGACTGCCTCGCGGAGATCGCGCATCGCAGCGACGTGCGCGTGCTGGTGCTCACAGGCGAAGGTCGCAGCAGCTTCTGTCCCGGCGCGGACCTGAAACACTATGTTGCGTGGCGAAACCGACATCCCCAGTTCGCCGAATCACTTCCGCGTGCCGGTGCTGTTGCACGAGATGCCGCAGGTGACCATCGCGGCGATCAACGGCACGTGTGCCGGCGCCGGGTTCGGTTGGGCAAACGCGTGCGATCTGCGGTTCGCCGCAGACACCGCCACTTTCAGCACGGCGTTTCTGAACGTCGCATCCGCCGGCGACATGGGCGGACCGTGGACGCTGCCGCGCATCGTCGGCGCCGCGAAAGCGCGCGAACTGTATTTCCTGCCGGAGAAATTCGGCGCCGCAGAGGCCCTGCGGCTGGGGACTGGTCAGCCGCGTGTTCCCGCTGACCGAGTTGCGTGAAGAAGTGGGCAAGATCGCGGCGCGCCTGGCGGCCGCGCCGCCGCACGCGTTGAGGGAGATGAAGATGAACTTCCTCGACGCGGAGCGGCTCGACTTCGGTTCGTACATCGAACGTCGAGACGGAGCGTCATTCAAGGTGATGGCGCACGACGGATGCGAAGGAAGCATTCAGCGCGTTCGTCGAGAAACGCCCGCCTCGATTCGGCAGTTAGAAGTCAGTCAGCCTGAGGCAGCAGCAGGTGCACATACTGCTGCCGCTGAAACCGAAAACCGAGTTGTTCGTAGATCCGCGTCGCGGTTTTCTCCGACGGACTGCCGATTGCCACGTACAGAAACGCACGTTCGCCGCGCGCGAAAATCGCGTTCGTCACATTCGATACCAGAGCGATCGCGTAACCGCGGCCGCGGCCGTCGGGATGCGTGCACACGCCGCTTACTTCCACCCAGCCGGGCGGCTTCATGCGCTCGCCCGCCATCGCCAGCAGACGTCCGTTGTCGCGCACGCCGATATACGAACCGAGTTCCACCGTGCGCTGTGCGAACGGCCCGGGCTCGGTGAGTTTCACCAGCGCAACCATATCGTTCGCGTCGGCTCCGCCGAGCCTCACGCTCGGCACCGCCAACGCTTCGCACGGCGCTTCACAGCACAGCTGTCGCACGACGTTGGTACGCATCAAACGGAAGCGGTGGCGCGGCAGTTCGCGCGTGTCGCACAACAGCGCCACGGGGTCGCGCCCGCATAACGTCGCGAGTTCATCGAGCGTGTCGGTCGTGCATTCGCGCACCGCGGCGAGCGGCGATATCTCGGGCTGATAACGCGCGGCGCGCTCACCGCGCTCCGCTTGCGACGCTTGCCGGCCGGTCAGCGCGTACCACGCAGGATTGTCGAGTGGATCAGTCACTTTGCCGGCCTGAGATTTTCGAGGCCGTCGAAACTATCGACTCCGCGTGCGCTCGGCAACCGCTCCCCTTTCACTGTCGATCGAGCACTGTGAATCGAAGCCGCGCGCCGCTTAACATGCGTCGACAAGAATCGCACTGGAGTACACGAGCATGGCTACCCAACCGCGCGGAATCGGCGCCGCATTCGGCGGCGTGAAGACGACGCTCGCAGAGCAACGCGAAATCTGGCTCGAAGCGCTGGACGAGGACGCGATCTGGGAAGGCCCCACGTTCGAAACGCCGATCTACATCGTCGGCCGTCGCGCGTGCGGATTCTTCATGGAGTTGCTGCTCGAAGTGGTGCCGAAATTCTCGACGCAGTTGATCGCGGCTTATCCGACGACGGAACCCGACACGGTGATCATCGAATCGACCGGCGGCGGCGACACGATCTTCGGCGGCAAATACGAACAGCGCTATTTCTCGAAGATCACCAGCAAGAACGGCAAAGCGTTCCGGATGCGCGAATACTGCAACCCGTTTCAGACGTATAAGGCGTTCGGAAAGGAACGCTGGGAGTCGCGCATTGCAACGATCATGAAGGAGTACAACGCGCCGTGGCCCGCATCGCAGGCGCCCGACCCCGCAAGGTTGCCGGGCACCTGAGGGCCGTTCACTCGGATAGAACGGCTTTCCAGAAATCCTTCATCGCGAAGTCCGGGCCGTCGAGTTCCTGCGCGGCGAAACGCAGATACGCCGGGTCTTCCTTGCCGTGCCGCCCCATTGCAACTTTGGCCGCGTTACCGGCGAACGCGGCCATGTTTGCAAGCACCGTAACCGGCTCGTCGTACATCGTGTCCAGCACCGCGCTGCGGAACAGAATCCGCCACTCGCCGTTGCGTCGCTCGAACAGATCCACGTAGCGGCAATTCGATTTGTTGTCGACGAGCGTGCCGTCCGCTCGCGCCAGCCGGTGCGTCACGTGCACGTACGATTCGCCGCAGGCACGATCGCCGTCCACTTCGAGCAGGACGTTCGACACTGCATGCGTCGTCGACAACGCCTGCGCCAGCACCGGCATGATGTAGTCGATGAACGCGTCGACGCCGCCGCAGAAGAAGCCGTGGTTGTCGCGCCCGTCGGGCCAATAGCACGACCGCAACAACTCGGCGTCGCAGCGGTCGACCGCACGACAGTAGCGCGTGATGACTTCACGGATCTCGCTCTTGTCGACGAGCAAACGCAGCTTCGCTTCGAGTTGTGCGTCCATCGATTCTTCGTCCCTAGATGGGAACTTCAGATCCGTTCGATGATCGTCGCGGTGCCCATGCCGCCGCCGGTGCACATCGCGATGAGCGCCGTCGACAGATCGCGCCGTTCGAGTTCGTCGAGCGCGGTCTGAATCAGCATGCCGCCGGTCGCGCCGATCGGGTGACCCAGCGCGATCGCGCCGCCGTTCACGTTCAGCCGCTCGTCGTCGATGCCGAACTCGCGCTTGAACTTCAGCACCACCGCTGCAAACGCTTCGTTCACCTCGAACAGATCGATGTCTTTCTTCGTCATGCCCGCTTTTTTCAGGCAGATCTCTGCGGCCGGCGCGGGCGCCGTCAGCATGATCACCGGTTCCGCACCCGCGGTTGCGCTCATCACGATGCGCGCGCGCGGCTTGAGGCCGTGTGCTTTCGCGTAGTCGGGCGACGCCAACAACACCGCGCTGGCGCCATCGACGACGCCGGACGAGTTGCCGGCGTGGTGAACGTGATTGACGCCCTTGATCTGCGGATACACCGCCTGACAGATCTGATCGAACGTGCGCTTGTCGTTCGGCGGCACCATCGCACCCATCTTCACGAACGCCGGATTCAGGCCCGGCGAGACTCTCCATCGTGGTGCCGGGCCGCGGATATTCGTCGCGGTCGAGCGCCAGCGTGCCGTCGTCGTTGTAGATCGGCACCACGCTGCGCTTGAAGCGGCCGTCGTCGATCGCGGCTTCGCGCGCGTCTGGCTCGACACGCCGAGCGCGTCCACATCCTGGCGCGTGAAGCCTTCCAGCGTCGCGATCAGGTCCGCCGAAATGCCCTGCGGCACCAGCGGATACTGCGCGTACAGGTGTGCGTTGTTCGCGGTGAAGCCGTCCACCGAGAGCGACGCCGGGCGCGACATCGATTCCACGCCGCCGCCGATCACGCATTCCTGGTGTCCCGCGAGAATGCCCATCGCCGCCACCGTGACCGCCTGCTGGCCCGAACCGCAGAAGCGATGCAGCGAAACGCCCGGCGTGGTTACCGGCCAGCCGGCGTCGAGCACCGACATCCGCGCGATGTCCATCGCATGGTCGCCGACGCCGGAACCGGTGCCCATCACCACGTCTTCGACGTCTTTCGGGTCGAAACCGACGCGATCCTTCAGCGCATTCAGCACCTGCGCGAGGATTCGCTGGGGATGGATGTGGCTCATGCTGCCGACACCGGGCTTGCCGCCGCCGCGCGGCGAACGCACGCCGTCGATGATCCAGGCTTCTCTATTCATGGTGATCTCCAAAAAAGGAACGGCCATCCTACCTTGTTATCTCCGAGGGCATCGACATCCGCACACTGCCGCCTTCTCGCTGCCGGAACACGGTCGGTCACAATCGGCAGACGGTTCGTTCGTCTTACTGGGAAAGATCACTCAGGAGCATTCCGATGATTCGCCCATTGCTTCACTCCGTCATCCGCCGATTCGAGACCCGGTACGGCTACGACGCCGCGTACATGCACGAGATCGCCGACACGTCGGTCGGCGCCTTCGTCAAACTCGGCCTGGCGCAGGCGATGAACACGCACCACGAAGGCGTGTCGCTCGATGCGCTGTTCGCCGCGCGCATCACTGCCGTGCGTTTCGAAGACTGCGGACCCTGCGCCCAACTCGTGGTCAACATGGCGCTCGAAGCCGGCGTGAAGCCCGCGATGGTACGCGCCATCGTGGCGCGCGACATGGAACGCATGTCGAGCGATGCGGCGTTGGGCATGCGCCTGGCCGACGCGGTGCTCGCGCACGCATCCACCGATGACGGCACGTGAAGAGGTGCTGGCGCGTTTCGGCGAAAAGGGTCTGATCACGCTCGCGTATTCGATCGCGGCAACCCGCATCTATCCGACGATGAAACGCGCGCTCGGCCACGCGCACACGTGCGAACGGCTGAGCGTCGGCGGTGAAACCGTCGTCGCCGCGCGTGCGGCGGCATGAAACGCCACGACGATCGTACCGAAGCGTTCGAAGCGCACCGGCCGCGCCTGATCGGACTTGGTTATCGCATGCTCGGCACCGTTGCCGAAGCGGAAGACCTCGTTCAGGAAACGTACTTGCGCTGGCACCGCTCCGCGCAGCGAAGAAGATGCGCGAACCGGGCGCCTGGCTCAGCACCACCATGGCACGGTTGTGCATCGACGCGTTGCGCGCGCGTAAATCGCGCCGCGAAGACTATGTCGGTCCCTGGCTGCCGGAACCGTGGCTCACGGCCGAACCCGAGAACGACGACGCGCCACGCCAACTCGAACTCGCCGACGATCTTTCCGTCGCCTTTCTGTTGTTGTTGGAGCGCCTCGGACCGGACGAGCGCGCGGCATTTCTGCTGCACGACATCTTCGAAGCCGGCTACGACGACATCGCATCATCGCTCGGCAAATCGGAACCCGCCGTGCGGCAGCTCGTTTCGCGCGCGCGGGCACGAGTTGCTGAAGATCGACGCCGCTTTCAGGCGACACGCACCGAGCAGCTGGAGCTGCGCACGTCGCTTCAAGCAGGCGCTGGTCGCCAAGAATCCAAGCGCGCTGATCGTCGCTGTTCAAGCCCGATGCGACACTCGTATCCGACGGCGGCGGCAAAGCGCTTGCCGCGCTGCGGCCGATCTACGGCGCCGAGAAAGTCGTGCGCTTCTTCATGGGTGTCACGAAGGACCGCGACCCGGACGAATTCATGTTCGAGGAATGCTGGATCAACAACGCGCCGGCAATTCTGATCAGCGAAGCGAACGGCGAGGTTTTTGCCACGCTGTCGATCGAAGTCGACGACGGCCGCATAGCCACCGTCTACTCGATCCGCAATCCGGACAAGCTCGACCGGATCGGGCATCATCGCGGAAAACCCATCCGGAACACTGAGAACATGACTGACTTTCCCGACACCGAACTTCAACATCGACCTGACCGGCCAGGTTGCACTCGTCACCGGCACCACCTCCGGTCTCGGCCGCCGCTTCGCAATCGTGTTGGCGAAGGCCGGCGCCAAAGGTTGCGATGACCGGCCGCCGCACCGAACGCCTCGACGAACTCGCGAAGGAGATCCGCGCATTCGGCGGCGTGTGCGCGCCGATCCGCCTCGACATGACCGACACCGACAACATCTGATCTCGGTGGTGGCAGACGCCGAAGCCGCGCTCGGCACGGTAACGATCCTCGTCAACAACGCCGGCATTCCCGGACGCACAGCGCGCGCACAAGATGTCGAACGAACTGATCGACGCGGTGTTCGACACGAACCTGCGCGGCCCTTACATCCTGTCGTGCGAAGTGGCGCGTCGGTTGATCGCGAAAGAACTGCCCGGGCGGATGGTGAACATCTCGTCGATGGGCGCGTTCAACTACAACGGCGGCGGCGCCGCGCTGTACTCGATCACGAAGGCCGGCATCGTGCGTATGACCGAAGCACTCGCCGTGGAGTGGTCGCGCTTCAACATCAACGTCAACTGCATCGCTCCGGGCGCATTCGCATCGGAAATGATGGACGGCATGCTGCAGCGCATCGGCGACATCACGAAAGCGTTTCCGCGCAAACGCCTCGGCGATCCGGCGCAGATGGACAGCACGTTGCTGTTCCTCGTCTCGCCGTCTTCCGAATGCGTGACCGGCGCAGTCATCAAGATCGACGACGGCCAAGGATCGCGCTGAGTGGTGGGATGGAGCTTCGAGTCACGGCGGGCGTGGGCATGTCGGTCGGACTCGCTCGAGCCGTCCATGGGCGCTCGGGTCGGCCAATCCAGGCCGCGTCCGGCTCACCGCTGGCCCAACGCGCCGCGTGGTCGCGCTCGATCGCCGTTGTCAGCGAGGCGCGACCTCGCTAGAGGCGCTGATCGCGCCCAACGAAGGCGCGACCGAGTCCAGGGTGACGCCGATCAGCGTCGCAGAGCTACCTGGGCGCGAACCTTTGTCCGCCATCCACCCGAATGGTGCTGCCGTTGAGCATCGGGTTTTCGAAGATCGCGATGGCCATGATGGCGAATTCACGCGGCTTGCCCATGCGGCGCGGGAACGCGGCGTCTTTGGTCAGTTGCAGTTCGCCTTCGGCCGGGATGCCGGCGGTGAGGCCGGTTGCGAACAGGCTCGGAGCGATCGTCATCACGCGGATGCCGAGCGCACCAAGGTCGCGCGCCATCGTCAGCGTCATTGCGGCGATGCCGCCTTTCGCCGCCGTGTAGGCCACCTGGCCGATCTGACCTTCGAACGCAGCGATCGACGCGGTGTTGATCATCACGCCGCGCTCGCCTTCGGCGTTGGGTTCGTTCTCGCTCATGTGTTTCGCGCCGATGCGGTTGACGTTGAACGACGCGATCAGGTTCAGGTCGATGATGCGGCGGAAATCGTCCAACGGGTGCATTGAGCCGTCTTTCGCGATCGTGCGCTTGGCAACGCCGCCACCGGCGGTGTTCACGACGAAGTGCAGGCCACCGAGCGCTTTCACCGCTTCGCCGATCACTTTCTCGGTGCCCTCGTAGTCCATCACGTTGCACGGATGGAACGTTCCCTTCAGGCGCGCGGCCTGTTCGGCGCCTTTCGACTTCTCGAGATCGAGAATCGCGACCTTGCCGCCTTTTGCAACGAACGCTTCCGCGGTGGCGAGCGCCATACCGGATGCGCCGCCAACGATGATCGCCTTGCTGCCTGAGATTTCCATGTCCGCTCTCTTGGGTTTTGAATTGAGCCGCGAATGATACCGGGGTATCCGGCGCGCGAAAATCTCCGGGGGCTCTCGCTCCGACAACGCGATAGAGCTCGCGGCGTGCGAAGCGATCCGCGCCCCGTCGTCCGACATCTGAGCGCCGCGCACTCCTCCACTTCGATCGCCCCTCAGGGCGGTCGTTAGCCGGTCGAACGGCTTGCCGCGAAGTGGAGAACGGAGAATACATCGACCTACGTAGGAGTATTCCTACAGACACCCCCTAGATCGTTCCGTTTCGTCAAGCAAATTGTTGTGTGACACACGTCACATACGCGGGCAGACCGGGTTTGCAAATGCCTTACAAAAAGGCACGGTGTCGCCTCTTCTCCTTCCACGGCGACCAAACAATGACCATCCGGCCACGCGCATTAGCTGCCTTCGGGCCATTTCTCGTCTCTTTTGCGCTGGCCATGACGCTGTCCCCCACCGCGTTTGCCGCCGTTGCTCCGACACTAACCTTCACCGTCGGCAAGACGGTAAACGGAGTCTTTCCGCTGAAATGGTCGACGACCAACGCAAAGACCTGTACCGCCTCGAACGCCTGGGCTGGCGCAAAGCCGCTTTCGGGTACGGCCAACATCGGGCCTTTCAAGCCCAATGAGTACGTGACATTTCGGTTAACGTGCGTAGGCGCCGGCGGGAGCGTTTCGAAGAAGATCGGCGGCACTGTTGTCCCGTGGCCTTCGGTGACGTTGACCGCGGCACCAAAGACCGTCGCCTCGGGAAGCTCATCAGAGTTGACCTGGAGTTCGACCAATTCGACGAGTTGTACCGCGTCCGGCGGCTGGAGCGGCACAAAGGCGCTCAGCGGCAGCCAGAGCACCGGCGCGCGCACCGCAAACACCACGTATCAGCTGAGCTGTACGGGAAGTGGCGGAACGAAGACCGCATCCACCACAGTCACCGTCAGCGCGAGCGGAGGCGGAACCCCCGCACCGACATTGACATTGTCGGCGTCGCCCACATCGGTGACATCGGGTGGAACCTCACGATTGACCTGGTCCACCACGAACGCGACGGCTTGCACGGCATCCGGTGCATGGACGGGTACAAGGGCGACGTCGGGATCACAAACGACCAGCGCACTGACCACCAATTCGAGTTTCGCCCTTGCCTGCAGCGGTGCCGGTGGGAGTATCAGCCGATCCGTCGCCGTAACGGTTACTTCGAACCCGGCGCCAACCGTCACGCTCACCGCATCGCCGACCAGCATCCAGTCCGGTGCGTCATCGCAACTGACCTGGTCCACGACGAACGCAACGAGTTGTGCCGCATCGGGCGCATGGACGGGGTCCAAGGGCACCTCCGGAACACAAAGCACCGGTGTTCTAACGGCGAATTCCAATTTCACGCTGACATGTGCAGGCGCGGGCGGTACGACTGCCGCCAAGACGGTTGCCGTGGCCGTTGCGTCGGGCGGCAGCCCCTCAGTGACCTTGTCGGCGAATCCGCGCAGCGTCGCGCGCAACACCAACTCCACGCTGACGTGGACCGGACTCAACGTGAACACGTGCAGCGCCTCTGGCGGCTGGACCGGATCGAAAACTGCGTCCGGCACGCAAAGCGTCGGGCCGATCACTCAGGACACGACGTATTCCCTGACCTGCTCGGGAACCGCTGGGAACTCCGTGGCGATGACGACGCTGGTACTGCGTGAAGCTGCGCTGTCGTGGCAGGCGCCAACGAAGAACGTCGACGGAACGGTCGCTACGCCTCTCGGGCTACAAGATTTACTACGGCACCGCGTCGAAGAGCTATTCACAAACGGTCTCGGTGAGCGGCGCATCGACGCTACAGCGCACGATCGCGCTTGCACCCGGCACCTGGTACTTCGCGCTGGCGGCGGTGGATGCTCAGGGCGTAGAAAGCGCGAAATCGAGCGAAGTGAGCAAGTTCATACCGTAGTTCGAACGTCAGGAACGCCGGCGAATCTCCGGCGGCACGAAGGCTTTCACCGGCGGTACTACGCCGGTGAAGCGTTCGACCTGAACGAGCGCGTGCTGCCCGGAGCAGCCTTGCGACAGCTTCGATGTGCCGATGTCGCGCGTGAGCATGTTCGGATTGCCGTGAATGCACATCGCGAATTCCGCGCTCGAATCGGCCGGGTCGAACCAGGCGCCGGTCGACAACTGCACTACACCGCGCCTTACGTCGGTTGTTAGCACCGCGCCCGCCAGGCAGCTGCCGCGGTCGTTGAACAACCGCACCACGTCGCCCGCGCCGATGCCGCGGGCGGCGGCATCGTCCGGATGCAGTCGAACCGGTTCGCGGCCAGCCACTTTCGACGCCTGACTATAAGCGCCGAGGTCTAGTTGACTGTGCAGCCGCGATGCGGGGTTGTTCGCGACGAGCGCCAACGGATAGGTTGCGGCGCGCGGCGCGCCGAGCCATTCCTCGCTTTCGAGCCACGTCGCATGGCCGGGACAGTCCGCATAACCGAAGCTTTCGACTGCTTCCGAGAAGAGCTGAATCTTGCCTGTGGGAGTTTTCAACGCATTGGCGACGGGGTCGGCGCGAAACGCGCCCAGCATCACGCGCTCTTTGTCGGTATCGGGCACCGCGAGCGAACCGCTCTTCCAGAATTCCTCGAACGTCGGCGTAGCCGCATTCAGTTCGCCGAACGCTTCGCGGATGCGCGCGTACATGTGTTCGAGCCACCCGCGTTCGTCGCGTCCTTCGGTGAACGCTTCGCGTACGCCGAATCGTTCGGCGAGACCGGCGAAGATGTCGTGATCGCTGCGCGCGCCACCCACGGGCGCCACCGCGCGGTGCATTGCGACGATGCGCGCGTCGGCGCGCCCGGAGCCGATGTCGTTCCGTTCGAGCGATGTCGTTGCGGGAAACACGAGATCGGCGTGGCGCGCCATCGGCGTCCAATACGGCTCGTTCACGATCAGCGTGTCGGGCCGCGTCAACGCACGCCGCAACCGGTTCAGGTCCTGGTGATGATGGAACGGATTGCCGCCGGCCCAATACACGAGGCGGATGTCGGGATACGTGTAGTCGGCACCGTTGTACGCAAAGGTTTCGCCGGGCTGCAGCAGCAGATCGGCAATGCGCGCCACCGGAATGAAATCGCGCACCGCATTGCGGCCTTCCGACAACGACGGCAGGTTCAAACTCGCCGTGGCATTGCCGACATCGCCCATCGATCCATAACCGTGGCCGAACCCGCCGCCCGGCACGCCGATCTGCCCGAGCAAGGCTGCAAGCGACAGCGCGGCCCACACCGGTTGTTCACCGTGCTGGGCACGTTGCAGCGAGTACGACACGGTGACGAGCGTGCGCTTCGACGCCATCTCGCGCGCCAGCGCGCGCAGATCGTCGGCCGGTATTCCGGAGTGGCGTTGCGCCCATTCGGCGGATTTCGCCACGCCGTCGTGCTGCCCCAGCACATAGGCGATGAAACGATCGGCGCCGTGGCAGAAACGTTCGAGGAACGCCGTGTCGTGCAGGCCCTCGGTAACGAGCGTGTGCGCCAGGCCGAGCATCACCGCCACGTCGCTCAGCGGCGCAAGCGGATACCAGCGCGCCTTCGCTTCGGGCACCACGTCGTCGCGCAACGGAGAAAAGTGTGCGATCTGCATGCCGCGACGACACGCCGCATCGAGATGCTGTCGCAAGTGATGGCGCGCATTGCCGCCCGGCGAAACGAAGGTGTTTTTCAGCGGCAAACCGCCGAACGCCACCATCAGGTCGGTGTGCCGCGCGATGACATCCCACGCCGTGGCGCGCCTGAACACCGCGGCAGAGCTTCCGACCAGATGTGGTAACAGAACCAGTGAGGCGCCGATGCTGTAGCTGTTGCGGTGCGCGGTGAACCCGCCGATCAGATTCAGGAAGCGATGCAGCTGGCTTTGGCTTTGATGGAACATCCCTGCGCTGGCCCACCCATACGAGCCGCCGAAGATGGCGCGATTGCCGTGCTGCGCCACGACGCGCTTCAGCTCGGCGGCCGCGCGATCGAGCGCTTCGTCCCACGAAATCTCCACGAACGAATCGTTGCCGCGATCGCGCGTCGGCCCCGGTCCGTTTTCGAGCCAGCCGCGGCGTGCCACCGGCCGTTCGATGCGCACCGGATGGCGCAGGCTGCCGGGCAGATTACCGAGCAGCGGCGACGGATCGGGATCGTGCATGGGCTGCACGCTCGCAACGTCGCCATCGCGCACCGTTACGTCGAACGCGCCCCAGTGGGAGCTGTGCGGGACCGTCTGCGAATCGTCCGTCATTCTCGCTTACCTCTGCTCTCGACGCCTACGGCGTCCAGTTGACCATGCCGTTCGACGCCGTCCACAGCACGAGCACGCCGAAGACGATTCGATACCACGCGAAGATGGTGAAGTCGTGCGTCGCGATGAAGCGCATCAACCAGCGCACGCACACGAACGCCGAGACGAACGCCGCAACCGTGCCCACGCCGAACACGCCGATGTCGTGCACGTCGAACAGCGCGCGGTGTTTCCACGCGTCGTATGCGCCGGCGCAAATAAGTGTGGGCACCGCAAGGAAGAACGAGAATTCGGTCGCCGCGCGTCGCGACAGGCCGAACAACAAACCGCCGATGATGGTAGCGCCGGATCGCGACGTGCCCGGAATCAATGCAAACGACTGAGCGATGCCGATCTTCAGCGCGTCGCGCCAGGTCATGTCGTCCACCGACCGCACCCGCACGACGTGTTTGCGCCGCTCCACCCAGATGATGAGCAACCCGCCGACGATGAACGCGATCGCCACCG
The DNA here is from genome assembly GCA_963822125.1 of uncultured Gammaproteobacteria bacterium. Taxonomy (GTDB): domain Bacteria; phylum Pseudomonadota; class Gammaproteobacteria; order Pseudomonadales; family Azotimanducaceae; genus DATJGR01. The sequence continues at coordinate 41,084 of CAWGGQ010000004.1, forward strand.
GCACCGGTTTGAACAACGCCGCCTTGATCGCGCTGTTGAACGCGAGGCCGAGCAAGGCCGCCGGAACGAACGCCACGATCAGATTGATCGACGAACGAACGCGCTTTCGGATCGGATCCGAGTCCGAGCAGCACGCCGGTGAAACGCTTCCGGTACTCCACCAGAATCGCCAGCATCGCGCCGGTCTGAATGACGATCTCGAATACCATTCCCTTCTGATCGTTGAAGTCGAGCAGGTCGCCGACAAGGATCAGATGACCGGTGGATGAAATGGGCAGGAACTCGGTGAGGCCTTCGACCACGCCGAGTACGAGCGCTTTGAGCAACAGCATGATGTCCATGGGCGCGGCATTGTACCTGTCGCGCGCACCGCGTCGATGACGTGGTCGAGCAATCCGGCGCTATGATCTCGCGCCATCGACCATCGGCAACGCAAGGGGGTGTCGACCATGCCGTCGAAATTCGTAGCAGCGCTCGACAAGAAACTCGACGCACGCCCCGACCGGATCGATTTGCGCGACCGCGAGTACGCGCCGGCGGTCGTTTCGTTGCCGCCGCGCTTTCCCGAAGGACGAGGACGTTCGCAAACTGCTGCCGGCCTATGTCGGCGCCGGATTGGTGTTGTCACAGGGGCGCGAGGGTGCCTGCACCGGATTCGGTCTCGCGTGCGTGGTGAACTATCTGTTGTGGCGGCGCGCGCAATCAACCGCGCAGCCGCACGCGCAAGATCGAACCCGTCAGCACGCGCATGCTCTATCACCTGGCGCGCTTTTACGACGAATGGCCCGGCGAAGACTACGACGGCTCTTCGTGCCGCGGCGCGTTGAAAGCGTGGAACAAACACGGCGTCTGTTCCGAAGCGCTGTGGCCCTATCGCAGCAGCAACGGCAGCGTCCGGTTCATCAAACCGAAGTCGGGGTGGGAAACCGACGCGCTGCAGCGACAGCTCGGCGTCTACTACCGCGTGGACAAAACCTCGGTTGTCGACATGCAGGCCGCCATCCTGGAAGTCGGCGCCATCTATGTATCGTCAGACGTACACGACGGTTGGGATGTCGTGTCGAAAGTGCGAACCGTCAAAGGCCACGATTCGCTGCCGAGCATTCAACCGATCATGGATCCCGACAGCGTCGGCGGCCACGCGTTCGCGCTGGTCGGTTACAACGAGCACGGTTTTGTGGTGCAGAACTCGTGGGACACCGACTGGGGTTTGAAGGGATTCGCCACGCTGCCCTATTCGGAATGGAGAAAGTACGGCAGCGACGCATGGGTGTGCGCGCTGGGCGTGCCCGCCAAAACGTCGATGCCTACCACGCTGAAGACGAGTCCGCCGCACGTAGCTGCTGGCACGTGGGGACGGCCTCGTCGTGACGACGACACCGAAGGACGACAGGCCGCGTGTAAACGCCATCGTCGCACCGTGGACCACTGACGCTGCCTATCGACACACCGTGGTGATGGACAACGACGGCCGCGTGATCAATCGCATCGTCAACAGGAGAACGCGCGAGACCAGCGTGCACAACATCGTCTTCAGAAGCGCCGGCGGCGTGGTTCAAGAGGCAAACCGCAGCCGCCGCGCATTGCCATCTACGCGCACGGCGGCCTCAACAGCGAAGAAGGTTCGATCGAACGCATCCGCACGCTCGCGCCGTACTTCGCTGCGAACGGCATCTATCCGCTGTTCCTCACGTGGAAGACCGGCGCCATCGAAACGCTGAGCGACATCATCCAGGACCAGCTGCAACGCCTGCCGAAACCCGAAGGCGGCATCGGCGACGTCATCGACCGCGTGAAGGACGCGGCGATCGAGGCGTTCGACCGCACCATCGAAGTGATCGTCAGGCCGGCCGTCAAGCCGATCTGGAGCCAGATGAAGCAGAACGCGGCGGCTTCCTCTGAACAAGGTCACGGAGGGGCGCTGATCGCCGCCGCGCTGCTCGATCTGAAGAAGCGCGTGCCGAACCTCGAGGTGCATCTGATCGGTCACTCTGCCGGTTCGATCCTGCTCGGCCATCTGCTCGACCTGCTCGATCCGAAGAAGCTAGACGATCGCGTCGATTTCGCTGTACGCGCCCGCCTGCACGGTCGCGTTCGCGCTCGATCACTACGAGCCGGCCGGTGCAATCGCGGACTGCTTGCGAAGTCGTCGTTGCACATCCATCTGCTGTCGAACCGGCGCGAACTCGACGACACCGTGGGGCCGTATCAGAAATCGTTGCTGTATCTAGTCAGCCGCGCGCTCGAATCCGATCACAAGATGCCGATCCTCGGTCTCGCAAAGAGCGTTCAAACCGGGCAGCAACGACAACTGCAACGACCGCACCACGGCCGCCCGCGCTGCCGCGGTGGCAGGCGTTCTGGGGCGCAGGCAATCCGAACCTGCACGTACTCGATTCGCGCGACGGTTTCGACCGGCCCTGCCGGCAAGAACATCAAGGCATCGCACGGCTGCTTCGACAACGACGCCGCCACCATCGAAGCGACGCTTGCGCGAATTCTCGGAACCACACCACCACACCCGGTCGAATCGCTGGAATATTGAAATCGCGCTGGCGCGTTCCGTGTTGTCCGCATACTATACCCCCCTACAGTATCAGATCGAACGATGCACAAGCAGCCGCCACACGAAGCGCACCCGAAATTCTCAAACGCCTGAAGCGCGCCGAGGGTCAGGTGCGCAGCATCATCGCGATGATCGAGTCGGCCCGGCCGTGTCTCGAAATCGCCCAACAGCTGCAGGCGGTCGAAAGCGCGATCCGCGCCGCAAAAAAAACGCTGATCCACGATCACATCGATCATTGCCTCGACCAGGCGGTCGACGGCAGCAAGGCGCGCGCGTCCGATCGAAGAGTTCAAACTGGTCGCGAAGTACCTCTGAGGCAAAGGATGAAGACCGCTCTTCGGCAGCATCGTCCTCACCGGGCTGACCGTTTCGTTTCTGCACTCCGCATTGCCGACGCACTGGCTGCCGTTCGTGCTCGCCGGCCGCAGGCAGCGGTGGAGCCACAAGAAGACACTCGCGCATCGCCGCGCTCGCCGGCAGTCGGTCACGTGTTGTTCACGATCGCGCTCGGCATCGCGGTCGCCTGGTTCGGGATCGCGCTCGATCCTGGACCGGCGGTGTATTTCCGTTCATTGCCGGCGGGCATTCTGATCGGGTTCGGCATGTACTTCTGACTCGCGAAGGTCACGGCCACACGCCATTTCGGCGACCATTCGCATCATCACGATCACGACCACGCGCATGATCACGACCACACGCATGGCCACGCTCATGGGCATGACGACACGACCACGGTCATGGCGACCACGACATCCCACGTCCGATCACGCCAACGGCCTGCCGTACGACGAAGCGGAAGTCGCCACCGCCGCGCGCTCGTCGACACGCTCGCCCCGAGCACGAGCGATCGCGCCGTCATCGTCGGCCTGCTCGCGGCGCTGACGCTTTCGCCGTGCGAAGGCTTCCTGCCGGTATTCGTCGCCGGCGTGAAGTTCGGCTGGGCGGGATTTCGCCGCGCTGTGCGGCGTGCTGGCCGTTGCGACACTCGGCGGCATGCTGCTGCTCACGTGGCTGACGCTGGTCGGCCTGCCCCACGCCCGATTCGACCGTTTCGAGCGCTACGAAAGCAAAGTTCTCGGCGGCCTGCTGATCCTGTTGGGGATCGCCGTGCTGATTCTGGAGACCTGAGATGGCGCACGCGCATCACCACACGCTAAATCGCACGATCACTCTCACGGCAGCGACCACTCGCACGGTCACGGCCACTCGCACGACCACTCGAAGGACGCCAGCGAACACCGGCTTCGCCGCGCGCTCGTGTTGCTGTTTCTGTTCACCGTAGTCGAAGCCGTCGGCGGATTCTGGTCGAACTCGATCGCGCTGCTCGCCGAAGCCACGCACATGCTCGCGGACTGCGCATCGCTGCTGCTCGGCATCATCGCGATCCGGTTCGGGCAACGCGTCGCCAGCGCCGACCGCACGTACGGCAACCGCCGCTACCAGACGCTTGCGGCATACACCAACGGCCTCACGCTGCTGGCGTTGACCGTGTGGGTCGTGGTAGAGGCCGTCAGCCGGATGATCACGCCGCATCCGGTCAACGGCACGATCATGCTCGGCGTTGCCGCTCGTCGGCGGAATCGCCAACATCGCCACGTACATGGTGCTGTCGGGCGCGACTTCGCTGAACGAACGCAGCGCCCGCGCGCACGTGATGAGCGACGTGCTCGGCTCCGCCGCCGCGGTCGTCGCGGCAGGTTTGATCATGGCGTTCGGGTTGGGTCATCGCCGACCCGCTGCTGTCGATCGCGGTGTCGATGCTGATCCTGCGTTCGGGCTGGCAACTCACGCGCGACTCGGCGCACGTGCTGCTCGAAGGCGCGCCGGCACACTTCGATGCGGCGCGCGTCGAAAACGATCTGAAGGGATTACCCGGCGTCGCGAACATCCACCACTGCACGCGTGGTCGATGACCGGCGAAGCGCCGATCGTCACGCTGCACGCGCAACTGTTCGAAAACGTCGACCGGCAGCACACGCTCGCCGTGATTCTCGAACGTCTCGGCAGTCAGTTCGGCGTGGAACACGCGACGGTGCAGATCGAAGAAGGCGACTGCGCGGCGCCGAACGACGACTGTCACACGAGTGTGACGCTCGAGGGTTCTGCGGCTCACTCGTAGGCGGTTGCACATTAGGGTTTACGTTCGGCCCTAAGGGACTTCTGCGGGATGGATGAGTCCGTGTCGGCGCCAGCTGGTTCGTAGGAGCCAGGTCCGGCGGAAGCAACCTCGCAGATGTCGTTGGGGTTCGGAGGTGCGGTGGCGATGCGCCAGCCGTTGAACCAGCGGCCGGAGCTTGCCGAGTCGGGTTGTGCTCTCACGTGATCGACTGTGGCGGTCGCCGCTTCGCGGCGTGATGCCGGTGATTGAGCAGCACATAGCGCAGAGCGCGATGCACCTCGAGCGGTGTGCGCAGCGGGCGCAGATGGTAACGGCCGTCGAGAACTTTCCCCTTGCGCTCGAAGAGCCGGTTCGCAAGCTTGCCGATTCGAGCGCCGACGCTCTTCATTCCGCAGGCGATCGAGTAGTTGGTTTGCGCTTCGATCAGCAGATGCACGTGATCGCGCTGGATCGAGTAGTGCACGACACGGAAGCCATGCCGGATGCAGGCGTCGCTCAAGAGAGGAACGGAACCGTCGTTCGAACCGCGGCTGACGCAGCGTCGGTACATCGCGTCTCAAGCGGATCGTCACATGCACCGGCAGCGCGCGACGATGCCCTCGCGCTGCCGGTGCATGACCCGCGGCCGTATTCCACGCGGCCGACCGGCGCCGTGACGCGGTCCGCCACGACCCGTGCGATAGCGCATCGCGTCGAGCGTGAGTTGCTCGGGTCTCTTCCTGTTGGTTGATCGCACCATGGACGAAAGGTTAAGGCGATGGTGCAAAGGCGGATGCCGGGGAGCGACCTCACTTGAGGTGCGAGATCTCGCACGGCTTTTCTCCAGGTGTCTCCGGCAGTTGTGCGGCATCGAGACACAATGCCGTGCATGCAACATCGCCCTAATCGATCAACCTCGAATACGAAGCGAGTAATTGCCAGTGAACCGGATGAGTCGATTCGTTCGAGTCGGGCTTGGTTTATCAATGAGGGGACGGTGATTCGATCAGCACCTTCGTCGCATGAGCTGTTGCGCGGGTTGCACTGTCGGAGGCAGGGCAACGGCTGCCACTAACTGGACCATCGCCCCAATCAATCCCGACGCTTTCAGCCGAAAAACGCGTTCAGTTCGGGACGCACAGCGCTCGATCTTGGTCGGGCCGCGAACCACCCACTCGAATTCATCAATCCCACGGCCCACATCGATTTGGGCGATGGTCCCATCTGCCAGCGGCCGCAACAGCCCAACCGACGCAGCGCCCCATGCGAACGCCAGCGCCGCCCGCACCACCGTCCCCTCATTGATAAACCAAGCCCGACTCAACCAATCGATCAGGCCCGATCACCCGCGAGATCCGCCCTGCAGAACACACGTGGCGCCTCGAATTGATTCGGGCCATGTTCGAGTGGTGGGTTCACCAGCCTCGAAGATCAAAACTCTCGACCAAACAAGAGCGCAGCTAACCATCGAGAATACCGTCGCGCGCGTGCCCGCGAGTGCGGAAGCTCAATGGCGCGGGAGCTTGGCCACCGCCTCCCACAATCGTCCCGCCACTGTCGCGTCGATCATGCCCGCGTTGACGATCGAGTAGTCGAGCCGTTCACGTTCGACGTATTCGCGCAATGACAGCAGCGCGCCGACGAAATCGTCGCGGCTGATGCCCGAGATCTCCCGGGTTCGCGCGCACGCCGCTGCGCACGACGATGTCGCGCGCCCAATCGGGCTCGTTGGCCTGCAGCGTACTCATCGCCACCACACACATCGCGATCAGCTCGCCGTGCAGCGGATGCGCGCCGGTACGGTGCTCGTACGCATAGCCGAGAAAATGCTCCGAGCCTTCTTCGAATCGCGAATGACGCAGTTCGCTGCACGCGGCGCCGATGCGCCGATATGCGGATGCGAGCCAGCGCACCGCGTGCGGGCGTGACGGCATTGATCTCGTCGACGTGTTCTTCGAGTTCCACCAGCAGCTGACGACCCAGCGCTGCCGCGGCGTCGTCCCACGGGACGCCGCGGCCACGTTCCACCGCGTAGCGCCAGTCCCACAAGCCCGTGTGGCACGACAGGATGTCGCCGATGCCCGATCGGTTCAGTCGTTTCGGCGCGGATCGCACCAGGTCGACGTCGAGCACCACGAACTGCGGCACGTATCTGTCCGATGTATTTCAACGCGTCCGTCGCTCGCGCACGCCGATCGCGTCGGTGAAGCCGGCATCCACCGACGTGATCGACGGGATCTGGATCAGCCGTTTGCCGGTTTTCCACGCGATGAATTTCGCGGTGTCGAGCGCCGATCCGCCGCCGAGGCCCACGACCGTTGTCGGAATCGCCTTCAGCCGCCAGCAGACCCTCGAGATGCGCCGATGTCCATCGATCCCACGTGGATCACGCGCTGCGGGCGGAGCACGCGCGGTGCGACGCTCGACCACGGCGGTTCGTTCACGCAAACGGTGTATCGGCCGATGCCGCCAAGCACTTCTGCGACCGAACGTTCTTCGATGCGGATCACGCGTGCGCTCGTCATCGGCCGCGCAGCTCGTCGCGTTCGCGTGGATCTTCGCCAGCGCTTCGACGACGTCCGCCGCGTCGTCGCGCGTGCCCATCAGCATCTGATGCTTGAACCACAGCGTGGTCGCGGCCGTTATGCTCGCCACAGGCAGATCGAGCGATCGCGATAGTCCGGCCAGCGGCGCCGTCGCGATGGCGCGGCGCAAAGCCGCTTCGGCTGCTTTGAACGCGTCCGAGCGTGTGCAGCGACCGGATAACTCGCCGTCATCGGAATGCCTTCGGCCTCCAGCGCCGCTTTGATCGCGTCGCGCGGCAGACCGAACTGCGCTTCGTCGATCCGCACGACGTAGCAGTAGTAGCCCTGCGCTGTGGTTCGTTGATCGCGCTTCTGCGGAATACACACCGGGCAACTTCGCCAGTTCGCCGTTCAGATACAGCGCGTTTTCGTTGCGCGTGAGATGCTGCTGCGGAAAACGTTCGAGCTGGGCAAGCAGCATCGCGCCCTGCCACTCGGTCATCCGGTAGTTGCCGCCGAGCGCGAAGTGGCTGTAGAACCACTCGCCCGGTCGGCGGCCGCAATCGGCATACGACCGGACGGACGCCGCCGACCTGCGCATCCTGCGCGATGACCGCGCCCCCTTCTCCGGCCGTCATCAATTTCGACTGCTGAAACGACCAGGTACCCGCCGCACCGAAGCCGCCGACCGGCGTGCCGTTCCAGGTCGAACCATGCGCGTGCGCGCAGTCTTCGATCAGCGCAAGCCCGTGCCGCGTGCAGATCGCCGTCAGCCGATCGAGGTCCGCAGGATGCCCGGCGATGTGCACCGCGATGATCGCCCGCGTGCGCGGCGTGATCGCGGCAACCACCGCGTCAGGATCGATGCAGAACGTATCCGGATCCACGTCGACCAGAATCGGCGACGGCGTTCACGCAGGCAACGGCCGACGCGGATGCAAAGAACGTGTAGTCGGTGACGATCACCTCGTCGCCTTCGCCGATGCCGAGGCCCAGCAGTGCAACTTCCAGCGCGTGTGTGCCGTTGGTAACGGCGACACAACGGCGCGTCCGGGTGTATCTCGCCCATGCAGCTCTCGAACTCCGGCACTTTCGCGCCTTCGGTCGCCCACCATTTCCGGATTCGAGCACGTCGAGCAGAGTTCTGCGTTCGGCCGTGTCCCATTGCGGCCAGCGTCGGGTAGGCCGTGCTGCGCACCGGCGCGCCGCCGGTGATTGCCAGTTTGCCCATCAATACGCTCCATAAGGGGGTCAGAGCACCTTAAGGTGCTCGACCCTTTTTCGATTCCAGAAAACGCGCTCCAACCCGCCGAACCGCACCACTCGGAATTCCTCCGCCGCCGCGAGGCCATGACGCTGACCCGTTGCCCGAGCGCCGCCGCGCAACAACGGTTCCATAAGGCGCGCAGATCGCCGTGCCGACGCACGCTCCAACGCTTCGCACTCTCGTGGCCGCCGGTGCGTGCCTGCAAGCGCAGCTGATTGACGTAGTGTCGCAGCATCGTATCGTGCGCCAGCGCCGCTTCGACCTTGCGGTCGAGCGTCGAAGAAATGTCGACCGGCGTCGTCACTTCGACGACGCGCCGCGCGAAATACCAGCGCTCGTAATACGCCGTGCGGCGCAAGCCCTTCGGCAAAGTGTTCGGGATGGTGTTTGTCGAATTGCGCGGTCCAGTACGTTTCGTCGACCGCGTGGGCCACCTTGATGTGGTCCTGGTTGTCTTCGTGAAACGCGCCGTAAGGATCGAACGACATCACCGCATAGGGTTGACGCGGCGCACGTGATAGATGAAGCGCTCGCGCAGCGCCACTTCGCTCGCGTCGCCGAGCCGGTCCGTCTCCCAGCCGAGTTCGATGATCTCGTCGATGCCGAGAATTTTCGCGGCGCGGTGCATCTGCGTCGTGTTCGCCGCAATCGTTTCGGCAACGCTCATTCCCACCGAGTCGTAGCGGTCGTCGGTGACGCGCAGCATCACGATCCGCGCGCCGCGATCCGCCATCAAGCCGCAGCGTGCCGCCGCAGAACAGCGCCGCGTCGTCGGCGTGCGCCGCGATGATCAGCACCGTATGCCCCTGGCCCGGCAGTTCGTCGTTCATCGCAGTCATGGTTATCGGGGCGCGTCGATCGGCCGGTGGAACACCGCTTCGTGATAGGTCTTCTTCACGCCGGGAACCACTTTCAGATTCGGCGATCTTTTTCGTGAACCACACCGCCGAAAGTCCCGGGAACGGGAACGGCACGATGTAGCTGTTTCAGTTCCGTTTCGCGGTCGAAGCACTTGTCGATTTCGCCGAATTCGTTCAGCACGCAGTACTCCATCTTCGGGTCGTACATCGAGGAATCGCCGGCTTTGGGCCGCACCTTCACGGCGCGCTGCACACCGCCTTCATCGACGACGATCTTGCCGTCGGCCTGCACGCGCTTCAGCAGCCGCAACTGCACGATGTATTGCTTCTGCGCGGGATCGATCAGCAGCGCCAGCAGCAGATCGTTCGACGGCACCGCATACACGCGCGCCGGGCAGTTGCCCCAGTCGAAATCGAGGCGCGCGGCGAGCACCTGATACGGCTCAGTCGCCGACCGGCTTCGGCGGTTTCGCGGTATCGAGTTCCAGCAGATCGCCGACTTTCGAGCGGCAGCCGAAGCCGAGCAGGTCGAGTTCGTCGTTCGCTGTCCGCGGACGCGCGGTCCATGAAGAACTGCACGCGCAGACTGGTTGTGCCGCGTCGAGCGACAGACGCATGACCGGATTTTCGAGTTTGTAGCGGCTGATGCCGGTCGGACGATGTCGTCGGTGACGGACGAGTTCCACTGCCCTTCGTAGTCGCCCAGATACGGCGTGACGGACGCGATCTGATTCTTCGGCACGACGCCGTTTTTGATCGGCGGCGCGCGTCGCGGCGATCCAGCGACCAGCGCACGTCGACAGAACAGCAATGCACGATCGTTGTGATCCGGCTACCAACATGAAGCCCTGAGTCGGCGTTCGGGACGCAATCGTACCATCGCGCACGCGCGATCCAGCCGCGCGTCCTTGCACTTCTGCATCTGCACCGGCATGGTTGCCGACGACCCCGTAAGCCGATGGACTGAGAGCGCGGATGGCAGACACAGCGGACATCGAAGTGTCCGGATCGACGGCCCACTGCAGCGGCCGTTGGACGGCGCAGACGCTCGGCGACGTCGACCGGCGTCTCGACACGATCGTCTGGCCGGCGGGCGCTGTGCGGTTCGATCTGACCGGGGTGGCCGAACTCGATACGGTCGGTGCGTGGCTGGTGTATCGCGCCGCGCGCGATCTGCGCGCGGCCGGCCGCGAGGTGTCGCTCGACGGCGCAGACGCGGCCTACGCGCGCCTGTTCGAACTCGTCGAAGCCAACAGCGGCGCATGCGATCAACCTGTGATGGTGTACACAGCCCGGAACGTTCGAGCAGGTCGGCCGCGAGACCGTCAGAGCAGTTCCGCAACTACGGCAACTTTTTCGCGTTCATCGGCGAAATCGTCAACACGGCGGTGGGGTCGCTGTTGCAATCCGCGCAGAATCCGCTGGGAGCGCATCGCGCTCGAGCTGCAGACCGCCGGCGTCAATGCGCTGCCGATCGTCGGGCTGCTGTCGTTCCTGCTCGGCGTCGTCATTGCGTATCAGGGCGGCACGGTGCTGCGCAGCTACGGCGCAAACATCTTCATCGTCGACATCGTCGGCCTGTCGATGCGTGCGCGAACTTGCGCCGCTGATCACCGCGATCATCGTCGGCGGGCCGCACCGGCTCGGCCTACGCGGCGCAGATCGGCACGATGATGGTCACCGAAGAGATCGACGCGCTGCGCAGCATCGGCATCGCGCCGCAGGAACTGCTGGTGCTGCCGAAAATGATTGCGCTGACCATTGCGCTGCCTCTGCTCACCGTTTACGCCGACGTGATGGGGCTGATCGGCGGCATCGTGATGTCGCATTCGCTGCTGGGCCTGAGCGCATACAACTTCGTCGACCGTCTCGCCGACGCCGTATCGGTCAAGTCGTTTCTGAGCGGCATCGGCAAAGCGCCGGTGTTCGCGGTGCTGATCGCGCTGGTCGGCTGTTTTCAGGGCTTTCAGGTGACCGGCAGCGCCGAAGCGTGTCGGCCGGCATACGACGATCAGCGTCGTGCAGTCGATTTTTCTCGTGATCGTCATCGACGCCGCATTTTCGATCGCGTTCAATCATCTTGGAATCTGACGCTGATCACAGGACGCCCGACCGGAAGTTCTCATCGCGGTACGCGGCGCCGAGATGCGCTTCGGCGACAAACGCGTGCTGGCCGGCGTCGATCTCGACATCGTGCGCGGCCAGATCCTGGCGATCGTCGGCGGCAGCGGCAGCGGCAAGTCGACGCTGCTGCGGCTGATGTCGATGCTGGTGCAGCCGACCGCGGGTTCGATCCGCGTGTTCGGCACCGAGGTGGCGCAGATCGGCGACGAACGTGCGCTGCCGCTGCGCAAACGCATCGGCGTGATGTTTCAGGACGGCGGGCTGTTTGGCGACATGAACGTGCTGGAGAATGTCTGCGTGCCGTTGCGGGAGTTCACACGGTTGAGCGCGACGACGATCGAACAGATGGCGGAGATCCGCATCGCAATGGCGGGCCTCGAACGCGACGCTGCGACTGAAGTATCCGAACCAGCTCAGCGGCGGCATGCGCAAACGCGCATCGCTGGCGCGCGCGATGGCGCTCGACCCCGACGTGCTGTTTCTCGACGAGCCGACGTCGGGCCTCGATCCGATCAGCTCCGACGCGATAGACGAACTGGTGCTGGATCTGAAGAACTCGCTCGGCCTCACGATCGTTTCGGTGACGCACGACATGGATTCGTTGTGGCGGATCGCCGACACGGGTCGCGCTGCTCGCGAACGGCCGCGTCGCAGTGCAGGGTACGATGGACGAGCTGGCGCGTCGGCGAACGCGGTCGCCCGCCAGTTCTTCGGCGGCCGCCGCGGCCGCGCCAGCGTCACGCGGCGGCGCCAATATGACGACAAAGAGCCACCTACATCCGCATCGGCATCTTCGTCGTCGCGCTGACGAGCGCGCTGATCTGGGGCACGTTGTGGCTCGAGCGCCGGCGGCGCGCCCGGCGACTACGACTTCTACTACACGTACATGAACGAATCGGTATCCGGTCTGAGTCCCGACGCCGCGCTGACGTACCGCGGCGTCAACGTCGGCAAGGTGCGCGAAATCACGATCGATCCCAACAACCCCGAATCGGGTGCGGCTGACGTTGCAGGTCAAACACGGCGTGCCGATCAAACAGGACACCGAGGCGACGCTCGAGATGCAGGGTCTGACGGGCCTGGCGACGATCGATCTGCTCGGCGGCTCGCCGCAGTCGCCGGCGCTGACGGTGACCGACGGCGAAACGTATCCGGTGATTCCGAGCCGGCCGTCGTTGCTCGTGCGGCTCGACTCGGTCATCTCCGACCTGCTCGGCAACCTGATCGAAATGAGCGCCAAGCTGAACAAGATTCTCGACGACGACAGCCGCGCGAACTTCGCGAAGTCGCTCGCGCACATCGAGGCGATTACCGGCGCGCTCGCCGGGCAATCCGACCGGATCGGCAACATCGTCACCGACGCGGAAGCCACGATGAAGAACGCGCGGCGCGCGAGCGATGCGTTGCCGGATCTGATGCAGGACGCCCGCCATTCGTCGCAGACGCTCGCCGAGATGGCAACACAGCTGCGCGCCGCCGGCGACTCGATCAACGAAACGGCAAAAACGCTGCAGCGCACCGCCGCGTCGAGCGGCACCGACGTGGAGCGATTTACGGCGTCGAGCTTGCCTGACGTCTCGGCGATGGCGCGCGACCTGCGCGATGCGGCCGAAAATCTGCGGCGCGTCAGCGAATCGCTCGAGCGCGACCCGAGCGTGTTGCTCTACGGCCGCGCCGAACAGAAACGAGGGCCGGGCGAATGATCCGAAGCAACATCTGCTCGCGCTACTGACCATTCTGGCTTTGTCGCGGCTGCGCGCTGTCGGGGCGACCCGCGGCGCCGCCGATGTCGACGTTCGTGCTCGAAGGCGCCGCGCAATCCACCGCAGCCGCGAACCCCGCGACGAATCTGGTGTTGAAGGTTTCGATGCCGGCCGCGGCGCCTGCGTATGCATCGCCGCGGATGGCGTACATCGAACAGCCGTATCGGATCGACTACTTCGCGCGCAACGAATGGGCCGATGCGCCGGCGCGGATGCTGCGAACGATGCTGACGCAGCAGCTGACCGGCAGCGGCCTGTTTGCGTTCGTCGTCGCGGACGCGGCCGGCGTCGATGAAAACGTGCGCCTCGACTGCGAACTCATCGAACTGGTGCAGGCGTTTTCGGAAACGGGCAGCGAAGTGAAAGTTGCCGTTCGTTTCGACCTGGTGGACGTTGCGCACCGGTCGATCCTGGTGAGCCGGACGATTGCAGTCACAGAACCCGCGAGCGCGCGCGAACCGTACGCCGGAGTCGTTGCGGCGAACCGCGCCGTACAACGCGTGCTCGATGAACTCGTCGCGCTGCTGCGCGATCCCGTTACTTCGCTGCGACCTTCAAACCCTTGAGCGAACGTTTCGCGTTCGCTTCGACGGCTGCGGAACTGGTCAGCCGCAGCGTTCCTCACCGGGCGTCACAAACGTATTGACGATGTTCCCAACGCAAGTGAGAATTATTCTATTTCGTTGAGATAGCCTAAGTGTCACCACAACGCGTCCGCCAATGGTCTTGCGGCTTGCTCGCGGGGCCCGTCTGTTTCGCCGCGAGCGCTGCAGTGATGGCGGGCGGCGTGTTGTGGATACCTAAAGGCGCCGCTCAAATCGACAACCTCGTCCTGCCGATGGTGTTCTTCCCGGCGATCTGGGCATCGGTATTTTTTATGCCTGTCTCGATCGCAATCTGCTGCGCGCGTGGGCGGTGACGCTCGGCTTGCTGCTCGCCAATGCAGCCACGATCGCGGTGCATCTGAACGGAGCCGCTTCGACATGATGGAAGTCTCGCAGCAACGCACCAAGACGATGCTCGCCATTCACGGCTGGAGCGGCATCTTGCTGGGCGCCCTGCTGTATCTCGTGATCGTCACCGGCGTGGTCGCCGTGTTCGCGGAAGAGATCAATGACTGGGCCAGTCCGCTGCAACACAGCGCGCCCCATGAGTGGCCCGTTGGAGTCGACGCAAAGCTGCGCGAGTTGGCCGCAACGGTGAAGCCCGAATACCAGGAAGAGCTGACGATGTTCGCGCGTGCGGGCGGTCGGCTGCGGGCGTTCTTCCACCATCACGTTCCCGTCGAAGGTGAAGCGTTTCCGCAGGAGTACGGCACAAAGTTCGACCTGCATCCTGAAACGCTCGAAGTATTGGACCGGAAGGAAGGCTGGGGTGACGACATCGACGAAGCCGATGCACCGAATGCACTGGCGGACTTCCTCGTCCATCTGCACATCAGCCTGCATCTGCCCGACCCCTACGGCTTCTTCCTAACGGGCGTACTCGGTCTCGCGATGCTGGTAGCCGCAGTGACCGGCTTCGTGATCCACCGCCACTTGTTGCGCGAGCTGTTCACCCTGCGCAAATACCGAAAGGGTCTACTGATGCGCCGCGACACACACGTGATCGCCGCGTCGTGGAATCTCCCCTTCGCATTCATCCTTGCGTTCACCGGCAGCTACTTCAGCTTCACGAGTTCGGTCGGCTTCCCTGCGCTCGCAATGGTGGCGTTCGGTGGCGACCAGGTGGCCATGTCGGAAACCTTGAACGGCAGCGTTACACCGGAAAACACTGCACCTGCCACGCCCGCCGATTTCGATCGAGTACTCGCAGACGCCACCCGGCGCGCCGGCGCGCCGACGTTCATCATCGTGGATCACTACGGCCGAGCCGACGCGCGCATAACCATCTTCACCGCCGCCCAGGAAGGCGCGCTGTACGGCCGTAGTCTCGTGTACGACGGCAGTAGCGGTGCGTTACTGCTCGAGAAGCCGTTTCTCGGCACTCAGCCGTCGCTCGGCAGCAAGATCTCGTCGCTGATGGCACCGTTGCACTTCGGCAACTTCGCCGGAATTGCTTCCAAAGGCGTCTGGTTCGCGCTCGGATTCGCAAGCGCATACGTGACGTTCTCCGGAATGTTGCTGTGGACCACACGACGCGCGGCCATACCCACGTGGCACCGTATGACACGCGCCGTTACGTGCCTCGGCTTCGGCTTGCCGCTTGCACTTGCACTCACCGCTTGGGGTTACTTCATCGGCCGCGCGATGGGCCTCGCCGCATTGGAGCCGCCGATGGTGATCGCGTTCTTCGCCGCAACCTCGCGGCTGTGACGCGACTGTGCGGCTACACGATGCCGCCGAACTCCGCCGATGGTTGCTGGCGGCGCTGGGCTTCGCTTTGTTGCTCACACCCGCATTGCGTTTGCTCGCGGGCGGACCCGGCTGGACGGCCGCGATCTCGGCCGACCTGCACGTCGTATTGTCGATGGACCTTGCCTTCGTGATCGGCGGCGCATTCTGTCTGCGTACCGCGCTGCGCAGTCGAGACATGGCAACGCGGGCAACGGTGAGTGAACGCCTGGACAAGCTGTCGATCGCGGCATCGCGTGCATTTGCATGGAATCGACGTTGATCGCGCTTCTCTGCGCCACTGCGTCAGCGCGGCGATGCTCGCGATGCTGGCATTGCACGATCCGAAAAGGGTACGCACCGTTGCACGTGGCGGCGGACGGCGCGGCCGCACGTTTGCAAAAGCCACGAGGATTGGATTCGGCTGCGTCGCCATCGCGCCCGGGGTATTGCTCGCCGTGTACGGCGAATGGCCGGCATTTCTGCTCTGGCTCGGCGCCAGCTGCGCGGTCGGCTGGCTACTTGCCGTCGTGCTCGCACCGCCGCCGCGGCGAGAGCGCATTCGAAGGCCGGCACAATCTTCGACGCCGCAAACGATCAACTGAGGCGGCGCGTTTCTGCCGTCATCTTTTTCGCACCGTGCACTTCAGCACCTCGTTGGCAGTTCGCTCATAGTCTTCATTCGTCGCTGCCGCACCTGCTTGCAGCCGATCGGCATAGTCGAACGTGAGCTCGAAGGCGGGCTTTCCGTTGCACTCTTCGGAAATGTCGAGCGAAGCATCGGTACGCAGGGTTTTCGTCCATGCATTGCGCACCACGCGCCAGAATTCCTGCGTCTTCTGCCAGTACGTGTCGCCGGCGCTGAAATCGAAGTCGCGAATACGCTCGTAGCGATCGATACCGAGTTCACGAGCGACATAGGGTGCGTCAGCACGAGGCTTGCCTCGTTCGTCGAGCACGAGTTTCAGGTTGTCCTGTTCGTGCACCCAGCCAGACGACAGCACGGTGGCGCGATTGACGCCTACCAGCACGTCGTAGTCGCTGCGCACCGTGAACTCGCGGCGTGGAAGCGGCCGCCACGTCGACGACCCCGTCCAGATGGATGCGGCTGCAGTGTGTTCCCAACGGCCGATGCTCGAATACCGTGGTGTGTCGTCCACCTGATACACATCCTGCGCCCACGCGCCTTTGCGTTCGGCGCGCGAAAGCCGACGACGCTCCCAGTTTTGTCCGCCACGGTATTCCGTTATCCATTCCGGCTCGTATCGCCAGTCTTGGCGCCAGTGTTTCTGCACGAACGGGCCTTCAGTCACACCGTCTTTCACCACGAACATCACGATGATGTGCTGCAGGGTGATCATGTCGCCGCGATCGTCCGCCACATAGATACGTTCGGTGCCCCACGACCGGTACGGTTTTGCAGGGCCGGCACCCGCAACGAATTCCACCGTTTCGAGGAAGTCGAACGACGCGCGAAAATCGCCGGCCATCGCCAGGATGGCGCGACGGTCGCGCTCGCGGGAGCTCAATCCGGGTTGCTGGAGCGCGCGCCATGCGTCGCTCGGTTCGGTAACAAGCGTTACCTCCGGACCCTGGCTGGTGCCGCCACGCGGTTCGAGTGTGGTCGCGTCCTGGAACGGCCAGCCGAACACGTAGTCGGCATGCGCATCGGCAGCACCGACCGTCGCGATCAGCCACACGATGAGGGCAAAGACGCCCGAGCGTTGTCGCACCTTCTTACTCCTGTCAGGCATCCGCTTGACCGCCGAGTTCTACGTCGAGCAATCGTACGAACTGCTGTCCGCAGTGCATGTCGCGCTCCACCATGCCGCCTTGTGGAGTGGAGCGCGCGTACGAGATCTTGACCATGTTGAGTCTCTCAACCGGAAACCGCTTCACCAGCAGCGGATCGGCGCCGAAGAGCCGTGCAAACAACGCCGGCCCAAGCGCCGAGTCGTTGCTGAAACGCCGAAAATTCTCCTCGCCGTCGAAGAACAGATCGAACGTCACCCAATACGGACCCGCGTTCTTGGAACGCACGTGGCGACACACCTGCTGTACGGTCGGCATCAGCGCCCCCCGTCCTTTCGCAAATCGATCCACTCCGTTCGCACGAAGCGCATCGGATCCGCCGCTTCCAACACATGATTCAACTTGAATTCGTACACCGCGCCGCGGTCGATATCGGCCGGAGAGAACGCGAACGCATAACTCGGCAGTTCCTTGTCCATCACGATCGGGAAGTGGAAGAAATACGGATTGCAGGCTTTCGCAATCTGCGAAGCCATCTCCTGACTGTCGGCGGTGGCAACGAACAGCACACCAATCTCACGCGGCATCGGCGTATCCGGCGGCGGCTTGTCTCCGGACACGGCGTTCCATCCATACATCCGCAACGAGATGTGGAAGTCGCCCGCCGCATCGCCAATCGTCTTGCGCGTGCGCTCGTACAGCGCCGCCAGCATCCTGTCGTGAAACTCGTCGATCCGGGACAACACGTCCGGATCCTGAATACCGATCAGCATGACTGTCTGAAACGTCCGCCGCCTGCGCCTTCCAGTTTCATCGTGTACGGCTGCGGGTCCCACCGCGAGCCGGTGACGCGAACCACACGATCGCTCAGCGCGACATAGTCGGATTGGGTGACGTCGAGTACACCACCCGGCTCGGTGAGCCGGAACGGGTCGCTGTTTTCGTACAGCATGTGTGCCGACACGCTCTCGGGATCGCAACGATTGCGCACACTCAGCGGCTCGATCTCGAAACCGTCCGCATCGATACTGAACAACACCCCGGCGCCGCGGCTCGGATAAACGGTGCACTGCGCGCCGCACTCGGCGACCTTCGCCGCGTGCCACGCTGCACCCGCCGGTGCACCTTTCATCAATGCGAAGCACGCGAGCACGGCAGTGTCGGTAGTGCGCCCGCCAAGGATGATGTTGGCGCCCGCCTGCAGCGCTGCGACGTACGGTTCCGGTCCCATCACTGCAACGATGTGATCGCATGCGTCGATCGCGGAGTCGGTCAAAGCTCCGTGCGGTGCCAACGGGCGCACTCTGCCGGCGACGTTCTCGGCTTTGACCACGCTCTTGCTTTGCTCGCAATACAGCACGGCGATCAACGGCTGGATGCCGAGCTCCGCAGCAACCTCGAGCACGATGTCGCGCGTCCAGTCGACATTCAGGTCGCCGCCGGCCTGTCCACAACTGCCGACGATCAACGGAATACCCGCATCGGCTCCCGCTTTTATCAGAAGAGTGAGGTCGCGTTTCACGGAACCGCGATTGTTCTTGGACATCCCCAACGCGAGATAGGCCGCGCCGCTGTCGGTCGACCCCGCATCCGTGGCAATCGCATGTGCACCTTGCGCAATGCCGTAGCGAATTTCTTCTTCCCGTGCGCCGGCGCCGAGCGAACCCGTTGGGACGAGGATCTTCACGAGTGGATCAGGCATTTGCAGGTGTCCGTGTGGGGTTCAAGCCGATGAGATTCTGAGTCACGCACGCTGTAGATCGGCATTCGTCTCTGTACGATATCGCCACCGCTCCGCTCCCCACACCAAGAACTCACCCATTCACAACCCGAGAACGGCATCATATTGGACGCTGCGACACTGCTGAATCCCGCGCTGCTCGGCCTGGCGATGGTCGTCACCTTCATGACACTCATCATGACGAAGCGGATGTCTGCGGTAGCCGCGCTGATCCTCGTGCCGGTCGTGTTCGGTTTGCTCGCCGGCGCGGGCCCCAGCATCGGCAAGATGATGGTCGAGGGTGTGCTGCAGGTAACGCCCACCGCCCTGATGCTCGCGTTCGCAGTGCTCTATTTCGCCACGGTAATGGACGCGGGTCTGTTCGATCCGCTGGTCCGGCGCGTTCTCGCCATCGTCGGCGACGACCCGATGCGCATCAGCATCGGTACGGCGTTGCTGGCGATGACGGTTTCACTCGACGGCGACGGCACCACCACCGCGTTGATCGTGGTCACCGCCATGCTGCCGGTCTATCGGAAGACGGGCATGAATCCGTTGGTGCTCGCCACCCTGCTCGCGCTGTGCAACGCACTGATGAACTTCGTTCCATGGGGCGGTCCGTCGGCCAGAGCGGCCGCCGCTGTTCAGGTCGACCTGAACGACGTATTCCTGCCGCTCATACCACCGATGGCATGCGGCCTGGTTGCAGTTGTCGGAATTGCCTGGTTGTTCGGACGTCGTGAGCGCGCTCGCCTCGCGACGCCCGCCAACAGTTCCGCAACGGCGCAGCTCGATGCGGAAATCGCGATGCCGGAGCCACCTGTAAGCACCACGGGCGACTCCATTCGGCGGCCGCACCTGTTCTGGTTCAACCTGGTACTTACCGTGCTGCTGTTCGCCGGCATCATCCTCAAGGTGGCGCCGCTGCCCGTGTTGATGATGGGTGCATTCGCCATCGCGGCCACGGTCAACTATCCGAACCTGAAGGATCAGCGGCAGCGTGTGGCGAGCCACGCGGAAAGCGTCGTCAACATCGTCACGCTGATCTTCGCGGCGGGCGCGTTCACCGGAATTCTGAACGAGACCGGAATGGCTGATGCGATGGCGGCCGCGTCGTTGTCCGTCATTCCGCCGAGCGTTGGTACGTTCCTCGCACCGCTTACCGCGCTGGCCAGCATGCCGCTCACGTTCGTGATGTCGAACGATGCGTACTACTTCGGGCTGGTGCCGGTCATCGCCGAGACGGCCGCAAACTACGGCATCGCGCCCGAAGCAATCGCGCGCGCATCCCTGATCGGCCAACCGGTGCACATGCTCAGCCCGCTGCTCGCACCGATCTATCTGGTATGCGGCCTGTTGCGCGTCGACGTGGTGGAAGCGCAGCGGTTCGCGTTGAAGTGGGCTGTGCTGGTGAGCCTGGTCGTGCTCGTTGCGGCGCTGCTGACCGGCGCCGTTCCGCTGCGGGGATCCGGCGCATGACCATCGCGCGCTTCGATCAGTTCTCGAACCATCCCGTCGGCGAATTCGGCGACGTGCGTGTATCGATCGCCGACGGCGCAGGTGCCGCCCAGCCGACGGCGTTGCACAGCACGCGCGCAATCACCGGATCGTGATAGACCGGGTACGTTTCGTGGCCGGGGCTGAAGTAGAACACCCGGCCTTTGCCGCGGCGGAAACAACAGCCGCTGCGGAACACTTCGCCGCCCGAAAAACTGCTGACGAAGACGAGTTCGTCCGGCGGCGGAATGTCGAAATACTCGCCGTACATCTCGTGTTTCGGAATCACGATCGGATGCGGCACGCCGGCAGCAATCGGATGTTGCGGCGCCACCGTCCACAGCAGCTCGCGATCGTCCGCTTCGCGCCAGCGCAGATTGCAGCGCGTGCCCATCAGCCTGCGGAAGATCTTCGATAGGTGCGCAGAATGCAGAACGATCAGGCCCATGCCGTCGAGCACGCGCTGCGCGATGCGCTCGACCACGGCGTCGTCGACCTTGTGATGCGCGAGGTGTCCCCACCACAGCAGCACGTCGGTTGCATCGAGCCGCGCGGCGTCGAGGCCGTGCTCCGGTTGCTCGAGCGTCGCCGTGGCGATTTCGTTTCCGGGCAGTCCTTTCGCCAACAACCGTGCAATGGTGTTGTGCATGCCGTCGGGATAGATCGCGGCCACCGCGGGATTCTTCCGTTCGTGAACGTTCTCGCCCCACACCGTGATGTTCATGATTTCGTCCAACGTGATTGCCAGCCTTCGGCCGGCTGTTCTTTCGCAAACGGCCATGCCGTTCCGAACGTGTCGAGATACGCGACGTCGCCCACCGGTTTGCGTCGCACCGGACCTTGCTTGTCGGTCGGATAACCGATCGGCAGCAGGCAATAGATCTGATTGTTGTCGGGGATACGCAGCATCTCGCGCAGCTCCGCTTCGTGCGACAACGGAAAGTTGAACACCGATCCGCCGAGACCGAGCGCGCGCGCCGCAAGCAAGCAGATTCTGCACCGCGGGGAATGCGCTGCCGCCGGGCGTGCCGTGGCGGCCCTTCAACCCGAGCACTGCGATGATTGCGGGACATTCCGCGAGGTGATGCACGAGATGCTCGACGCTTCGCAGCGACAGCCGCTGCGAGCGCGGTAGCTCATCGATCGCTTCGGGCCGGTCTGCGTAGCGCGCGATGTAACGCTGCCACGGCGTTTGCGACCACTGCTGCATCTGCGCCTTCACCGCCGTGTCGCGGATGATCACGAAGCGCCAGTCCTGCGCGTTCTGTCCCGACGGCGCGCGAATCGCGGCGTCGAGCAGCTGAAACAGCACGTCTTCGGGAATCGCATCCGTTCTTGAAACGACGCAGCGCACGCGCGGTGTACAGCGTGCCGAACAGCGGATGATCGGCCACGGTCAACGCTTGGCGCCGAGCAACTGCGCGCCACCGCGCCCTTGTTGGATCGCCGGCACGTACGTTGCGAGGCGCTTGTCGGTGGCCGGGTCGGTCAGGTCGATCGTGCGGCCTTCTTCGGCCGACAGATACGCCGCCATCGTCAGCCGCACGATCTCGCGACCGTAGTCCCAGTCGAGCAGCGGCGGCCGATTGTTCGTAAACGCCTGCACCGCGTCGAGGTTCTCGTCGACGTAGCCGTACAGATCGGGTTCGTTCGGCTGCACCGCGAGCAGACCCTGACTCGCAGTCGATTTCTCGAGCGCGAGTTCCGCATCCGCAACGCCCGCCGCGGCCGCATCGCCGATGAAGATCTCGAGCGGCGAGCGCAGACTGTTCGCTTCGAGCGCGTAACCGGGGCCGAGACCGTCGAGCAGCAGCCGCAGGCCCTGCTTGTCGTACATCCACGACACCGTGAACTGGCCCTGCACGCGCTGGCCGCGTTTCCGGATTCAGGAACGTGACGATGCCGGTCGCAAAATCCTCCGCGGGCGTTTTCGTGTAGTCGACGCCGTGCTTCGCCAGCAATTCCTCGCGATATCGCGGCAGTCCCCACTTCAACAACGCCACCTGCGCGTTGACCGATTGCGGCACGAGAAACGTCGGCGGTTTGCCCGGCGGCGTCAGCGCGTACCACGACAGCGCGATCGAGTGGCAGCCCATGTCCGACAGCACGCCGCCGCCCTGCTGCGTCGGATCCCAGAACCAGGCGTTGTGCGGACCGCCGTGTTCTTCGGCCGCACGCGCCAGCGCCAGCGGCCCCATCGCGCCGATCACGCCGCGCAACTGCCGCAACGCGCTCTGCACCGACTTCATGTGGATCTGGTTTTCGAAATACGCGGTCGGCGCGCCGATCTGCCGCGCCAGCGCGATCACCGTCGGCTTCCGCGAGATTACGCGCGAGCGGCTTCTCGATGATCAGCCCTTTGAGGCGCGCGCCGGCGGCAACCGCCTGCGCCGCTTCCTCCAGCGCCGGCACGCGCGTGAAGTTCGGGCCGAAGAACGCGAGCACGTCGACGTTGCGCGCCAGCTCGCCGATGCTCTTGTAGATCGGTTCCTGCGCCGAGGCCGTTGTCGCGCACGAACTTGGCCAACCGCTCCGGCGGCGAGCGCGAGAACAGCCCCGCAACTTCCACGCCGCGCACGCTCATCAGCGCGCGCAATTGAAATTCGCAAATGAAGCCGCCGCCGATGATGCCGTAGCGCAGTATCTTGCCGTTCATGAATCGTCAGTCTTCCAGTGTGTCGTCGGGTAATCCTGCCGCCAACGGTTCCGGTCGGGGGCAAGTCGTTTCGAGAGTGACGTGCGCGCCGATCTCCGACGCACGAATCGAACTTTCCATCAGGTCGAGCACGTGTAGCGCGAGTTCGCCTGACGCGCGATGCGGCCGGTTGCGTTGCGCGCCGCGCACCATGTCGGCAAGGCCGATGCCGCGGCTCTGCTGCGCGTTGCCGTGCGTCAGCGGCACGTCGTGCCATTCGTCGCGGAAGTGCTTCTTGATCTGCACCGGGCCACCGAACGTGTTCGGATCGGGCACCGCAAGCGTGCCCTCGGTGCCGTAGATTTCGATCCAGCGGTTGCGCGACGCCTGTACGTCGAAGCTGGTCACCAGCGTGGCGACCGGGCCCGACACGAAATCGATGACGCTGGACACATGCGTGGGTACCTGCACTTCGATCTGCTGCCCTTTCAGCGGCTCGCTGCCGATGATCCGTTCCGCGCGCGAGATACGCGCCGAACTCGTGATGCGACGCGCGGGGCCAAGCAGCATCACCAGCGCAGTGAAGTAATACGGACCCATGTCGAACATCGGCCCGGCGCCGTATTCGTAGAAGATCTGCGGCCGCGGATGCCAGCCTTCCGGGCCGGGCGACAGCATGAAGGCGTTCGCGGCCAGCGGTTCGCCGATGGCGCCGGAATCGATCAGGCCGCGGCACGTCTGCAAGCCGGCGCCGAGGAACGTGTCCGGCGCGCAGCCGATGCGCAACCTTTGCGAACGCGCGGCAGCAACGAGTTCGCGCCCTTCTTCAACCGTCAGCGCCAGCGGCTTCTCGCAATACACCGACTTGCCCGCATCGAGCGCGGCACGGCTGACGGTCGGCGTGCGCCTGCGGAATGGTCAGATTCACGACCATATCGACGCCCGCGTCGGTGAGCAGTTCGTCCACCGAAAGTGCCCGTGGAATCGTGTGTTCGGCGGCAAACGCGGCAGCGCGCTCAGCATCGATGTCGGCGCACGCGACGAGATCGATGAACGGCAGCGCGTTCAGTTTCTCGGCATAGACTTTTGCAATGACGCCGCAACCGACGATGCCGACGCGGCTGTTCGCCCGGTTTCTGTTCGCCACGCGTTACTTCCGGCCCGCAGCGAGACCGTGGCTGGTCAGATAGCGATGGCTCTTCTCGACCGCTTCGAACATGTCGGTGGCGCATTGATCGAGTTCCACCACGTGCCATTTCGCGCGGCTCGCTTTCGCGATTGCCGGCACATCGATCACACCGTCGCCGACCGCAACCATCGGCGCTTCGTGATTCGTCGCCGGACCGTCTTTGATGTGCAGCAGTCGCGCGCGTTCGCCGAGGTTGCGCACGACCCCGCAGGATCCACGCCGCCGACCTTCGCCCAATACGTATCCACTTCCGCGAACACGCTCGCATCGAGCAGCCGGAACAGCATCGCGTGCGCCGTTTCGTTGCCGATGCGGTTGGAGAACTCCCACCAGTGATTGTGATAACCGAGCGACATTCCGCGCGCGCGAGCTTTTTCGTTGAACGCGTTCAGATCGATCCGCAGACTGTGTGCACGCCGTCGGCGTCGGCGAATTTTTCGGGCGGCAGAAACGCAACTACCAGGTCTTTGTTGCCGATCGCGTCCTGCAGATCGAGTACTTCGGCCGATCTGCGTCCGGCTTCGGCAGCGCGACGTGGCCGCTCGACACCACGAGCCCGGCATCGGCGAGGCAACGATTGAACGCCGCAGGCGTCAGATCGGCGAGGCCCGCCACTTCGACACCGACATATCCGACGCGGCCGAGGCGCGCGAGTATCGGTGCAAGACCCTGCTTGGCTTCTTCGCGAAGCGAATACAACTGAACCGAAATCGGTGCTGTCATCGTGCTCCCCCAGAATTACCGGACGATGTCGTAACGAACGCCGGCGTGCAAGTCTCGACGAAACGCTTCGCGAACGAACTCGAGCCGTCACCTCGCCCGGCGTGCCGCGATGTAGCAATATGCGACGCTTGACGTACTGCGAATCGACCGGGAGGAGTATCATGGAATACGGCATCGTTCTACCGCACAACGAAATCGGCAACGATCCGGGTGCGATCAAGGCGTTCGCACAAGGCGCGGAAGCACTGGGCGCGACCCACCTGCTGATTTACGACCACGTCATGGGCGCCGATCCGAACCGGCCCGGCGGATGGAAGAACCGACCGTACGACAAAGACGTTGCGTTCCACGAACCGTTCACCACGTTCGCGTTCATCGCCGCCGTCACGTCGAAGATCGAAATGATGAGCGCGGTGTTGATCCTGCCACAGCGCCAGACCGTGCTGGTCGGCAAGCAGGCGGCGGAAGTAGCGATCCTCTCCAACGGCCGGTTCCGTTTGGGTGTCGGCACCGGCTGGAACACCGTCGAATACGAAGCGCTGAACGAGGACTTCCATACGCGCGGCGCACGGCAGTCCGAGCAGGTCGATCTGCTGCGCAAACTCTGGGGCGAAGACAGCTTCTCGTACGCGGGCAAGTGGCACACCGTCACTGCGGCGAGCATCAATCCGCGGCCCGGCCAAGACGATCCCGATCTGGTTCGGCGGCGGCGCACCGGCGCTGCTCAAACGTTGCGGCGAACTGGGCGACGGCTGGATTCCGATTCAAGGCCCAACACCCGAAGCGGCCGAATCGCTGCAGACGATCCGCTCGTATCGCGAGGCGGCCGGAAAATCCGTGGGCCGGCTTCGGCGTGCAGGCACAGGCGCAGTTCCGCGGCGGCAATCCCGAACGCTGGCAACAACACGCCGGCAAGTGGCGCGACATCGGTGCGACGCACCTTGCGGTGGCATCACAGAACGCGGGCCTCGTCGGCGTAGACGCGCATCTGCAAGCCGCCGCGAGTTACCTGTCGGCCGTGCGCGAAATCGTCTGACTTGAGCACCGTCCGCAATCGCGCGAAGGACCTGCTCCCGCAGGTTCTGCTGACGCTGATGAGCATCATCCAGGCGTTGGCGCTCGAGTTCCTGTGGGACGACGTGCGCGTCGCCGAGCGCGCGCTGCGCTGGGACGCCGTATCGACGTGGTTCCAGATCATCGCGAACATGCTCGGCCATCATGCAGGTGTGGCTGCTGTACACCAGCGCAACGATGCGCGTGCGCTGGACGCCGTCGATGCGCGACCTGCTGATTCCGTTCCTGATCGGTATTCTCGAGTTCATCCTCATCGATCGTGACCGGCCCGAACCATCGCGGCTTGTGGTTTATCACGCTTGCAGCCGTTTACACGGTCGCGTCGTGGGACGCACAAAGTGTGTTCAGCCGTGCGCGCCTCGACCCCGACAACGCCGAGTTCTTCAGGGGTTTCACTCCGGCGCGCGGTTTCGCCCGCTTCGAATCGACGCTGATCATCAGCACGCTGATCGGATTCGGATTATTCGCGGAATTCGTCGACGATCCGCCGGGCCTCGTGCTGGCAGGAATTACGTTCGCGTGCGCGGTGCTGATCTATCGCATGGAAGTGGCGCGGCGATTCTGGGGCCGCTCCATGACGCTCAGACCCTTGGAGGACGACGAGAAACTGGTGACCGGGGATTGATCTGCCGCGTCGCTCAGTGCCGCGTGACGCGCGCCGCTTCGGCCCCTGCAGCGCCTTCAGCATCCGCTTCGTAGGACCGAGCAAATAGTCGATCGGTTCGTCGGTGAACGTGGCGTGGTATTGAAGCGGCGCGCTCGCGAGCAGCGCTTCGCAATCGCGCGAAAACACGATCGGGCGTCCGCGCGGCTTCTGCTTCGCGACGAACACCATCGCGATCATGTGCCGGAATTCGTCCGACGGATTCGGTACGCCGCGGTGCCACAACAGCGAATCCCGCAGCAGCACGTCGCCTTTACGGAACACGCCGCGCACCGGCGCAGATTCCGAACGGCGCGCTTCAATGGCATCGTCCGGCACCGGCGTGGGAACCACGATCGCGTGTGTGCCCGGCCACAATTCGACGGCGCCGTTGTGTTCGTCGACGTCTTGCGGAACCACGTTCACGACCACCGCCGATGTCGGCTCAGCGACACCGCTTGTCGAGGGCGCGTGCATCGCGTCCAGGTGCAGTTGCTGATACGTGCTGTCCGGGCAGTTCGTGTTGCCGTTGTAGAACTCGCAATACGCGCCATCGCCGAGAATCGTCCGCAACGCGTCGCAGATCAACGGGTTCGCCACGTAGCTGGCAAACACGTACGGTGCGGCCGGTGGCGGCCCTTGCTGCAGATGGCCGCGGTCGCGCGGATTGCCGCCGACGCTGTTCGCAAAACGCCAACAGCTCGACCGAGTCGCGATCCATACGGACCTTCAGCGCATCGAGCGGCGCGTGATCGCACGATCTGATCGAGCACCAGCACGCCGTCGCGGTGCATCGCGTCGAGCACGCGTTTGCGGTTCGCTTCGGAAAGCACACCGCGAGCGCGCTCTTCCGGCGACGGATCGACGTGGATCACTGCCCAACGCCCTTCTTCGCCGGAGCCACGACGCGTTGCGAGATCGAACCGAAGATCGACTGGCCGCGCGCGTCGCGCATCTCGAGGCGCACGGAATCGCCGTAACGCAGGAACGGCGTCACCGCCGCGCCGCCGCGAATCGTCTCGATCGTGCGAATCTCCGCGATGCAGGTGTAGCCGACTCCGCCATCCGCGATGCTGGTGCCGCGTTCGAGGTCCTGCCGGTTCGACACGGTTCCGGAGCCGATGATGGTGCCGGCACACAGGTTGCGGGTACGGCTCGCGTGCGCAATCAGATCGCAGAAGTCGAACACCATGTCGACGCCTGCGTTCGGGCGCCCGAATGCCGCACCGTTGACGAATGCGAGCAGCGGCAGGTGAACGCGGCCGCCGTCCCACGCATCGCCCAGTTCGTCCGGCGTTACCGCCACGGGCGAAAACGCCGACGCCGGCTTCGACTGAAAGAACCCGAAGCCCTTGTCGAGTTCACCTGGAATCAAACCGCGCAACGACACGTCGTTGACCAGCATCATCAGCTTGATGTGTGCACCTGCATCGGCACGCGACGTGGCCATCGGAACGTCGTCCGTGATCACCGCGAGTTCGCCTTCGAGATCGATGCCCCAGCTCTCGTCACCCGCCACGATGTCGTCGTGCGGCCCGATGAAATCGTCGGAGCCGCCCTGATACATCAGCGGATCGGTCCAGAACGTCTTCGGCATCTGCGCGCCGCGTGCGCGACGCACCAGTTCCACGTGATTGACGTAGGCACTGCCGTCGGCCCACTGATACGCACGCGGCAACGGCGAACTCACGGCGCCTTCATCGAATGCAAACGTGTTCGGGCAACGGCCGTCGTTCAATGCGGCCGACAGCGCATCGAGCTTCGGGGCCGCTTCGCTCCATGTATCGAGCGCCGCCTGCAGCGTCGGCGCAATGTCCGCGGCGACCACCGCGCGCGATAGATCGCGCGAGACGACCACCAGCGTGCCGTCGCGGCCCTGTTTTAGCGAGGAGAGTTTCAGCGAGGCGAGTTTCATGTTGCGTTCTCCTCGTCGATCGATTGGCGCGCCTTTCTCGAGTGCATCGCGCAACACCGCACCGTTGCCGATGTGATTGGCGAGCAGCAGCACCAGTCTCGCGTTCAGGGTGGTGCTTTGCGCGTCCGACAGATCGCGATGCGCGTCGATCAGCGCCGCGTAGAACGCGTCGCCGTCGTCGAAGTTCGGCTCGACGTTGAGAGCGCTCACGCCACCTCCTCCAATTCAAATCCGAGCGCACGCCGTAGCGCACGACTCACAGCGTCGCTGTCGAGATTGCGCCAGCGCGCTGCAACGTGCTGATCCGGTCGCAACAGATACGCCGCGCCGCCAACGAGGTCGTAGCGGCGCGCGACATCGCCGGTCGCGTCGCCGAAATCGACGTCCAGTTCGAGCACCTTCAAGTCGTCGAGCTTGCGCAACTCATCCGGCACGGGCAGCCCCGCCACCAACAATACGAACGATCCACCCAGCATCTCGAGCAGCCAGCCCGGTTTGCCGTCCACGAGAACGGCCGCGTCGGCACACGGCGAACCGGGGCGCGCGAGCGGTGCGAATCGATCTGCGTCTGCGGTGTTCAACGGCGAATCGTCGTAGCGACACGGCGACGACAATCGCCCGCTGTTGACCAGCGCGCGTGCAAACGGATAACGCTTCGCGAGCCGCAGCACCGAGTCGCGGAACACGTGGCTGATCGGACTTTTCGGCGTGATGAAGTCCGTCGCGCGCGTGGAGTGCAGCAGGTTCTCGGCCGCCGCGGGCTGCCGTTCGGCCTGATACGTCGACAGCAGCGCAGCCGGCGCGGCGCCACGGATCACGCGCGCGAGCTTCCACACCAGATTCTCCACCCCCTGCACGGCGCCGTTAGCGCCGCGGGCGCCGAACGGCGACACCTGGTGCGCGGAATCGCCTATGAACAGCACGCGACCGTGCACGAGTTGATCGAGCTTCCGGCAGCGGAACGTGTATGCGCTCGCCCATTCGAGATCCCACGTCCGGTCTGCACCCAGCATCGCATTGATTCGCGGACGGATGTTCTCCATACGCAGTGCTTGGGCTGCGTCCGCATCGGCGCCGATTTGAAAATCGACCCGCCAGACGTTGTCGGGCTGCCGGTGCAACAACACCGAATGGCCCGGATGAAACGGCGGGTCGAACCAGAACCATCGCTCGGTCGGAAAGTCCGCGTGCATCGAGATGTCGCAGATCAGGAACTGATCGTGAAACTCCTGCCCGCGCGCAACGGCACCGATGGATTCCCGCACCAGACTGTTCGCGCCGTCGGCCGCCAGCAGGTAGTCGCATGAAAGCGTGTAACGTCCATCGGGCGTTTCCACTTCG
This sequence comes from uncultured Gammaproteobacteria bacterium, assembly GCA_963822125.1. GTDB lineage: Bacteria > Pseudomonadota > Gammaproteobacteria > Pseudomonadales > Azotimanducaceae > DATJGR01. Next base: position 71,109 of record CAWGGQ010000004.1, read on the forward strand.
AGCTGCACGCCGTCGGCGTGCGATTCGACGCGCGTCACCCGGTTCTTCCAGCGCAGATCGACCCGCGGCAGCTGCCCGATCCGGTCGACGAGAAATTCCTCGACGTAGTACTGCTGCAGATTGATGAACGCCGGCATCTTGTGCCCGCCTTCGGGCTGCAGATTGAACTGATAGACCTGCGCGTCGCGGAAGAACACCTTACCCAGCTGCCACACGACGCCTTTCTCGAGCATCGGGCCCGCGCATCCGAGCCGATCCCAGATTTCGAGCGTGCGTTTCGCAAAGCAGATCGCGCGCGAACCGGTGGATACCGTGTCGTTGTCGTCGAGCACCACGCTGTCGATGCCGCATTCGGCAAGCGCGATTGCCGCGGTCAGCCCGCTGGGGCCCGCGCCGACGATGACGACCGCATGATGGCGCGGAGCGCCAGCGTCCTGATCCGCACTGCGCCGATACGGATAAACGGGGTTCTGACGACCACTCGACACGGAACGCGACGCCTGTCAGGCCACCTCGTTCTGCAGCGAATGCCACATCTGATCGTCGCGCTCTGCCGTCCAGATGCGCGGATCGCGGTATTCGCCCGCTTCGTCGTAGCAGCGCGTGATGTCGAAGGGCAGGCAATGCTCGAATATCACCCAACGACCATACTTTGGCGCAAGCTTCGCATACGTTTCTTTGTAGCAGTCGGACAGCGATTGCCCCTTCGCACGCGCCTGTTTGACGCTGCCGTACATGTCGGCGAGAAACGCACGGGTGCCCTCGATGGCGTCGCGCGATTTAGCTGCGCTCGTCAACGCATCGCCGCGGCCCGGCACCAGTCGCTCGGGTTTCAGTTCCAGCAACCGGTCGAGGGTTGCAGGCCAGTCTTCGTGATACGCATCGCCCGTGTACGGCGTGGCGCCAAACTCGACGAGGTCGCCCGAGTACAAACCTTGTGTTTCGGCAACCACACGATCGTGTCGCCCTTCGTATGGCCCCGGCCCGGATGCCAGATCTGCACCTCCACACTGCCGAGATGCAGCGTCAACTTGCCGTCGAACACGATGTTCGGCCACGTGAGACCCGGCACCGAATCGACCCCTTCGAACAATCGGGGAAACCGACCGAGTTCCGAATCGAAATCCTGCTGGCCGCGCTCCACGATGAGGTCGTACGTGTTGCGGCTCGCGATGATGTTCTGCGCGCCGTACGCGGAGGCGCCCAGCACGCGCACGGCGTGATAGTGACTGAGCACGATGTGTTTGATCGGCTTGTCTGTGACGCTGCGAATCCGGTTGATCACGTCCTGCGCCATGATCGGCGTCGCCTGTGTATCGACCACCAGCACGCTGTCGTCGCCGATCACAATGCCGGTGTTCGGATCGCCTTCGGCCGTATACGCATACGCGCCTGGTGCGAGTTCGGTGAATGAAACCTGCTTCGGTGCGAGATCGCCCTTCGACGCAAACTCTTTTGCCACGGCCGCTGTCCTATGTCTTGAATAGCTGCATTGGTAACATCCGCCCGCGCCGCGGACAATCCCTTCCTTCGGGCCCCTTTTGGCTCCCTTTTGCGCAGCACGGTAAAGAGCATGCCGACACCTTTTCGAATCGACATTCCCGACAGCGAAATCGCTGATCTTCACGCGCGTCTTGATGCGGCGCGCTGGCCGGATCAGATCGGCGACCCGTGGGTGTACGGCACCGATATCACCTATCTCAAAGAACTGGTGCACTACTGGCGCCACCATTTCGACTGGCGCGCGCAGGAAGCGAAGCTGAACCGGTTCGATCAGTTCCGCACCACCATCGGCGACCACGACCTGCATTTCATCCACCAGCGCTCGACCAACACGCACGCTCAGCCGCTGTTGATCACGCACGGCTGGCCCGGTTCGATCAGCGAGTTCGTCAAGATCATCGAGCCGCTGACGCAACCGGAACGATTCGGCCACGACTGGCGCGACGCATTCCACGTGATCTGCCCGTCCATTCCCGGCTACGGATTTTCACGCGCGCCGCGGCAACCCGGTTTCCAGCCGCGCGCCTGCGCAGAACTGTTCATGAAACTGATGGACGAACTCGGCTACCCGCGCTACTTCGCACAAGGCGGTGACGTCGGCTCCGCCGTAACGACGTGGCTCGGCGCGCTGGGCGGCGACCACGTGAAAGGCATCCATCTCAATCTCGTGTTCGCGCGGCCGCCGAAAGACAATCCGATGGCCGGCGTCACCGACGCCGAACAGCGCGCTTGACCGAGCGCCAGGAGTACATGACGAACGAAGTGGGCTACCAGCACATTCAGGGCAGCAAGCCGCAAACACTGGGTTACGCGCTGAACGATTCGCCCGTCGGACTCGCCGCGTGGATCACCGAAAAATTCCACAAGTGGACGCATCACACCGGCAACCACGAAGACGCGATCAGCAAAGACGAGATACTGACCGACGTCAGCATCTACTGGTTCACGCAGAGCATTACTTCCTCGGTGCGGATGTACTACGAGAGCCGCCGCTACGACGGCAAGCCGTTTCCCGAACGCGTCGACGTACCCACCGCCGTTGCGAACTTTCCCGGTGAGTTGTTCCTGCCGCCGCGCGCGTGGGTGGAGAAACAGTTCAACCTCGTGCACTGGTCGCATCCGGCGCGCGGTGGACATTTCGCCGCAATCGAAGCGCCGGACCTGCTCGTAGACGACATCCGCACCGCATTCCGCCCTTTACGTTAGGCCAACCTCATGCGTTATCTCGCTTTCCTGTTGTGTCTCTTCTGCGTCAATGCCTGCGGCAGCGATGCGCCACCGGCGGGCACTCGCAAACGCGGCACCGATCGAAGCGGGCGTCGTTCCGCCGGAGGCGGGCGAAGCGCTGCAGACCGAACCGTGGCATTACCCGCGCGAGCGCATGGTCGACGGCAATCGCGTCATCGTTTACACGCCGCAGATCCGTTCGTGGCCTGAGTTCACCCGCTTCGAAGCGATCGCGGCGGTCGAGTTTCAACCGAAAGACGGCAGCGCCGCGCGTTACGGCACGACGACGATCTCGGGCGCCACTGAAGTGGATCTCGACAAGCGCCTCGTCATCGTCACCGAGCCAAAGGTGGAAGACGTTTCGTTCCCCGGCGGCGATGCCGCCGTCGACGCCAACGAAGCTGCGATGACGCGCATCGTGATGCGCGATCGCGTCGAGATACCGCTCGACATGTTCCTGCTCTATCTCAGCGACGACGTGCTCGAAACTCCTCCACCGCCGGGATTCAACACCAAACCGCCGCCGATCCATGTTGCCGACATGCCAACCCTGCTGTTGTTCGTCAACGGCAAGCCGGTGCTGACGCCGGTGGAGAAGACCGGACTCGAACTCGTCGTGAATGCGAATTTTCCGGTGTTACGCGATACCGCATCGGGCACCTATTACCTCATCACCGGACCGCAACGATTGCAGGCGCGCGAGTTGAAAGGTCCGTGGACCAAGGCGGGCGAACTGCCGGCGGGCTTCGCGCAGATCGATCCGAAAGGTGAACAGGCCTCTATCGCGGCGGCTGTAGCAACACCTGCGAGCGACGAGCCGCTGCCGAAGGTGATCGTCTCGAAAGTGCCCGCCGAACTGATCGTCACTGAAGGTAAACCGCAACTGAAGGAAATCCCCGACACGGGCGGGCTGCAATATGTCGAGAACACCGACAGCCCATTGTTCGAACTGAAGGGCACCTACTACTTCCTGGTATCGGGGCGCTGGTTCGAGACGAAGCGTCTCGAAAAAGGTCCGTGGACGTTCGTGCCGAATCTGCCGGACGCGTTCTCGCAGATTCCGGAAGACAGCGAAATGGCCGACGTGCGCGCTTCCGTGCCCGGTACCGTAGAAGCAAAAATGGCCGCGCTCGAAGCACTGTTGCCGACGCGCAAGTCGGTGGCGGTGGGCGCTGCACCTGACGTGAACGTGACGTACGGCGGCGATCCGAAGTTCGAGAAGATCGAAGGCACGCAGGTGTCGCGCGCGGTGAACAGCGGCAACGACGTGATCCTGTACAACGGCACCTACTACCTTGCATACGACGGCGCGTGGTACACCTCGGTCAAGGTTCGCCGAGCGGTCCGTGGGTGGCCACCGCCACGGTACCCGACGCCATCTACAAAATTCCGCCGAGTTCGCCGTCGTATGCGGTGACGCAAGTCGTCGTGCAGGAAACAACACCCACGACGATCGTGTATTCGTATCCGCCTTCATACAGCACCGGCGTTTACGTTGCGTACGGTGTGCCGTGGTACGGCACCGGCTGGTACTACCCGCCCTACATCTATGGTCCGTACTACTACCCGTACTGGGGTGCGTCGTATGGACACGGTTACTGGTACAGCCCGATGACCGGTGCGTACGGTTCGCGTTCGGTGTGGTACGGACCGTATGGCGGCTACAGCTACAGCCAGGGCTACAACCCGGCGACCGGAAGATACGGCTACGTAGAAACTGCGTGGGACGGCGAAGACTGGAAGAGCCACAGCGAGAAATACAACCCGCGTACCGGTGTCGCCACCGACACGTCGCGCCACTACTCCGCCAACGACAACATGGGGCGCACGTCGCGCACCGTCGAAGGGCCGAACGGCAATGCGGTCAGCATGGAGCGCAAGACCGACTTCGACAACCAGACCTCGACGACGAACCGCAAAACCTCTGGCGGTGCTTCGTCATCGACGACGCGCACGTGGGATGGACAAGGCGGCACGACGACATCCGGCAAAGTAACGACCGCGGACGGCCGCACCGCAACAGTCCAGGGCGAGCACCAGATCGGTCAGGGTGGCAACACGACGATCACCGGCTCCGAAGGCGGTCAGGCATCGGTAGACCGCAGCGTCGGCGCGGGCGGTACGGTGACGCGCGAGGGCACCTACTCCAAGAACGGCCAGACCATCGACAGCACGACGAAACGCAGCGGCGACACGACGGCAACCAAAGCGCAGGGTAGCAACGGCGGACAAGCCGCGTCGATCTCGAACGGCGGCAACCGCACCACGGTCGGCCAGTCGGGCAGCGGCGATGTCTACGCGGGCCACAACGGCAACGTGTACAAGAAGACCGACAGCGGTTGGCAGCACTACGACCAGGGTGGCTGGAACCCGGTAGATACGCCCGACCGGTCCACCCCCTCGACAACCTCGTCAGGACAACGCGAACGCCCCGCGCAGGCGCCTTCGTATTCGAGTGAGAGCGTTCAACCGCGCCAGACGGGCAATACGCAGAACCGTGCCAGCGGCGGATATCGCGGCGGTGAGTATGGCGGCGGCAGCTACGGCGGCGGAAATTATGGCGGCAGCGGACGCTACGACGGCAGTTACGGCGGCTCCAACGAAATGCGGCAGCTCGATCGCGACGCACGCGCACGCAGCGGCGGCTACGACCGCTTCGAACAGCGCCGCAGCATGTCGGGCGGCAGCAGTCGGGGCGGCTTCAGCCGCGGTGGTGGTCGCGGTGGCGGCGGGCGCCGGCGTTAAGGGGCGTTACATCGGCGAGCGGCCGTTCTCCGCGGTGAATTCGTCGAGACACCAGGCCACGTTCACGTTGATTGTCATCGCCGAAGTCGAGCCCGAAGCGCGGCTGCTCGCGCCCCTGCGCGCGGTCGTCGGCGGCTGCTTCGTACAACGCGGTCCGCGCCCTACTCAACTGGTCGGGGCTCAACACGCCGTCGACCAGACACAAGCCATAGGTCGTAATGTCGCGCGCCGCCTGATCGAGATCGGACGTGAGTGCGGGCAACTGATTCACGGTCATTCTCCCAACAGCTCGCCGATGGGTTTCAGTCCCTCGACGCGATCGCACACCGCCTTGATCGCGAGCATGATCGGCATGCCCAGCAGCAGACCCCAGATACCCCACAACCAGCCCCACGCCAGCACACTGACGAATACGACCACCGGGTTCATGCTGCTCGCCCGGCCGGTCAACCACGGCATCAAAATGTTCCCGACGACGGTATGAATGACCAGAGAAGCGCCGGCAACGATCAGCGCCGTTTCGATCTGCCCGAATTGCACGAATCCGACCAGCGCCGCGCCACCCGTAACGGCGATCGCACCGAAATAGGGAATCAGATTGAGTATTCCGGACAACACGCCCCACGCCGCGGCGTGTTGCAGACCGATCCACAGGAATACCAGCCATGTCGCCACCCCAACGAGCACACTGAGGAGCAACTGCACCAGCAGATAACGTTTGATCTGGTCCGTGATCTCGTCGAGCGCCTCTACCGTGATGCGCTTCTTCGCGAAGTCGGGCCCGGCGATTCGCGCCATTTTGCGCCGGAACGCGTCTCCCGAAGCGAGCAGAAAAAACGTCACGAAACCCACCACTGTCGCCTGCCCGAGCAATGCCACGAGGCCGAGCGTTCCGTTCCACAGATGCTGCTTGACGTCGAACTTCGGCGCTTCGATCTGCACACGCGTGACGCCTCCTGATGGAGCTTTGCCTGCGGTCGTGTCGGCCGCCGCCTGCTCGATTTGAGTCGCGGCCGCCTGCACGTTCGCAATGGCGCTGTCGGGCGTGCGCGTCTGCGGTCGCAACGCTTGTCGAATTTTCTGCGCCGTGTCCGGCAGCGATTCGATCAACGCGTTCGCGTCGTCTTCCACCGAATACATAGTGGCGACTGCGCCGCCAACGATCGATGCCATCAGCACCGCGGCGCCGATCGTGCGTGGGATGTGCCACGCCTGCAGCCGATCGACGATCGGCGACAGTGCGTAGCTGAACATCAATCCGAGCAGAACCGGTATGAAGACCTCGGCGGCCCAGTCGAGCAGCCACAACGCGGCGCATACGGCGATTACCGCCAGCGCGACGCTGCGCACGACGATCGGAAATCTGTCGCCCGGTTCAACCGCCGGTGCGTCTTCGTCCGTCTCCACGCTGCCCGCCGCATTCAGTCCATGTTGGGCGATGCTATTGGATTTATCGACGCGACGCGCGACTAGTGTCGTGTCGGGGAAGTTCCCCTGTTATCGCGCGCACATACCAGATGAACTGCTGCGACACGACACTCGCTCCCCGTGATCCGTTCGGGGCCGGCGTCGAGTTCTCGAGCACGCAATCGGCCGCAATCAGATCATCGAGCAGCGACGGATCGTGCAGTTGGAACGCATCGTTGAAACGGCGGATCACTGCGGCGGTTTTGGCTTCGATGGACGCGTTCATCGCTGCGCCGCCGCTTGTTTCGCCTGCGCGGCTTGATAAAGCGCAAATTCGTCGCCGAATGCTCTCGCCACCTGCGGACGCTTCTGCACCCGCGTGAAGTAGTCGCGCACCGCCGGCCATTGCGCGAGGTCTACGCCGGTGAATGCCGCCCAGTTGAGCACCGTAACCAGATACGCATCGGCAACAGAGAATTGCGGCAGCAGATATTCGTGATCACTCAGATGCCGCTGCAGCACATCCATCCGCAAAGCGATCTTCTCGCGTGCATATGCCTTTACGGCATCGTTGGCGCGCGGGTCGAGCAGCGGAATGAAGATGGCTTTGTGAATCTCGGTACCGATGAAGCCGAGCCACTGTTGCAAACGCGCGCGCATGATTCCTTCCGTTGGCGCCAGTTGCGCCGCCGGAAACCGATCCGCCACGTACTGCAACACCGCTGTGTTTTCGGTGAGCACGGTGCCGTCGTCGGTGCGCAATGCCGGAACTTGCCCCATCGGTGCTACCAGCAGGAAATCCGAGCCGTCGGAAACGCGTTTCGATCGCGTGTCCACCTGCGTGAACCGGGCTTCCGCGCCAGCTTCGTAAAGCGCGATGCGCGTTGCGAGGGAACATGCCAAAGGTGAGAAATAGAGGTTCATGTGTTGATCCCTTATTTTGTACATATCGGTACATAAATATACTATCGCCACAACTGATACTATTTCCATAGGGCGACGATATTTTTGTACTGTTTGGAATAGCGAGATGGAAAAAAATCACATTCGCCGCGGTCGACCGCGGGCATACGATCCCGACGAGGCACTCGAACGCGCAACGGAGGCATTCTGGCGGCAGGGGTACGCTGCGACGTCTCTCGACGCACTCAGCGATGCCACTCGTATGAATCGCCCCAGCCTTTACGGTGCGTTCGGTGACAAGCACGCGTTATACGCAGCCGCGCTCGAGCGCTACATCGCCGAAGGTCGCAGCCAGATGGAAGCAGCGCTCGACGACGAACTGCCGCTGCACGACGCGTTGATGCGCGTCTACGACGGGGCGCTTGCGATGTATTTCCCGAACAAGAGCGCGGCCCGCGGCTGCTTTCTGATCGGTACCGCGGTTACCGAATCGATGACGGATGCAGACGTGCGCGAACGGCTTGGCCGCGGCTTGCGCGAGTTCGACCGGTTGTTCGAAAGGCGCTTGCGCGTTGCACATGCGAATGGCGAGCTCGATGCTTCCGCCGATCCGACGGCGCTCGCCGGCATCGCGTCGGCAATTCTGCATTCGCTCGCGATGCGCTCGCGCGCCGGCGACTCGCGCGCCGTGTTGCGGGATTTGGCCGAGTCCGGCACTGCACTGATCTGCGGCGCTTCCGGCGCCAGTGCGAAATCGACGAGGCGCAGGACACGACGCCCTACCCGCGCATAGCAACTGCTGCTGCAGTCAATCAGCCTTCGAGCGCGGCGACCTCAGCCGTCAGGCGCGCGGACGTTTCGGTACCGCTGCGCAACAGGTTCATCAGCAACCCGATCATCAACCGCGGCCGCTCGCGTTCGAGCTTGCCGAATGCAGTTGTAGTGAGCGCGTAGCACTCAACCGCGGAGTCGGCGCGCACATCGGCAGAGCGCACGCCGCCCGCAATCAGCGCCGATTCGCCGAATCCCATGCCGGGCGTCAACGTGGAAAGGCGTTTGTAGCCGCCCTTCGGCAGTTCCACCACCACGCTGACGTCACCCTTCACGAGGAAGTACAACGCGTCGGCGGGGTCGCCGCGGTGCACGATCAGCGCGCCCGGCTCGAACTCACGCCGCTCCACCACACGTTCGAGATGCGCAACGTCCGCGGCGCTAACGCCCACACAGAGGCGATGCTCCAGCAAGCCGCCGAGCGACGCCTCGGCACGACGCACGGCATAACGTTCCAACAATCGTCTTTCGCACCACTCGAGCCCGAGATCGAGCTGCGGCTGAAACGTCACCGCGTCGGCTGCTCTCGGATCGAGCTCGGCACCGAACGACCCGAGCAGATCGCGGCGCACGCGCGTGAACACCAGGTGCCGACCTTCCGCCGCACAACGTTGTGTCAACGCGGCGAGCATGCGCGTCGCCGGCGCATCAACGTGTGCAACGCGTTTGAAGTCGAGCACGGCGAAGTCGATCGCGGCGCCGCTGTCGATGATCTCGCGCACCACGCGTTCCGCCGTCGCAAAACGCAAGTCGCCCTGCAACTCGTAGATCGCCGCACGCGCGCCGTGTTCGTCGAGCAGGTGTGCCTCGTTCGCAGGGCGGCGCCGCTTCGAGCGAACCGTGGCAAGCGTGTAACGCGCGCGAACAGTAGAAACCGAAGGCCGCGGCGGATGCAGGAAATGCAGACCGAGATCCTTCGACAAGGCTTCGCACACCGCCACGCCGCGCACGCTGTTGCCGCGCTCGTCGAGCGCCGGCGAAAACACACCAATGCCGAGCTGGCCGGGCAGCACTGCCACAACGCCGCCGCCCACGCCGCTTTTCGCCGGCATGCCGACGCGGTAAACCCATTCGCCCGAGAAGTCGTACATACCGCACGTCGTCATCACGCTCAGGATCGGATCGACGAACTCGGAGCTCACGGCGCGCGCGCCGGTTACCGGGTTGACGCCGCCGTTGGCCAGCGTCGCACCGATCATCGCCAGGTCGCGGCAGTCGATCAGAATCGAACACTGCTTGAAATACAGTTCGAGCGCGGGCTCAGGATCTTCGCTAACGATTCCGTAATTGCGCAGCATGTGCCCGATGGCGCGATTGCGATGACCGGTAGCGCGCTCCGACTCGAACACGGCCTCGTCGATGTCGAGCGGGCGGCCCGCGTACGCCGAGATGGCACCGAGCACACGATCGACTCTGGCTTTCGCCGTGTCGCCCAGGACCAGCGAAGAAGTCGCAATGGCGCCGGCATTGATCATCGGGTTCAGCGGCCGGCCGGTGCCGGGCTCGAGGCTGATCGAGTTGAACGCATCCCCGCTCGGCTCCACCCCGATCGCCTGGCTCACACGCTCGCTGCCGCGATCCTCGAGCGCAACGCCGTAGATCAGCGGTTTCGAAATCGACTGAATGGTGAACTGCTGTCGAGTGGCACCGACTTCGTACACGTGACCGTCCACCGTCGCTATCACCAGGCCGAACGACGCCGGATCGGCGCGTGCGAGCTCGGGGATGTAGGTCGCCACATGGCCGGTGTCGAGCTTCGACACGCGTGCGTGCAGTTCTTCGAGGTAGCGCCGAATCGGCGACCGGGTCGGGTCGTTGGCGTTGTACATGTTGTGCATATTGGGGTTGTGCGCAGTCACGCCGCACAGGCATGCAACATTTGTGCGCACTTCTGTCGGCCCTTCGAGGCACAGGAATTCCGGGGATGTGTTGAGAGCCCGACCGGGAGCGCACCAAATTGGGCACGCCGATGCACCAAGAGGTGACATCGTGCACCAACTACGGGGTCAGTTGTTCGTGGTAGCCGTGCCGAGGATGACTGCCGTGGAGCAGTTGTACACGGTGCTCTTGGTGCCCATGCACCAGTTGATGTCGTTGTTCGCCTGCGGTCGATACACCGGCTTATCGCCGTCGTTGCGATTGCACAGACAGCGGCCGCAACTGCTCTTGCCGCAACAGTCGTTGTAGCTGATCACGTAGCGTTTGCCGTCGGCCGGGTTCTCACAGGTGCCGATCCACGTGAGCGGCGACATCTCGGTGCCTGGCGGGCACTCGTTGCGCGTGCCGCCGCAACAGCTGCACAGAAAACCGTCGATGCCGCAATAACGCCAGTATTCGCACGTCGACGGATCGCCGGGATCTGCCGGATTGCCGGTACTTTGCGGCGGTACCAGTGGCCCGCCGCCGCCGTGACTTGCCGCGCGTGCAACCGGCAACAGGGGCACCGCCGCCGCGCCGACCAGGCTGGTTGCCAACAGTCCCATGAAGCCGCGACGGGAACTGCGCCGCGCTACACCGCGCGCGCCGTTCTCCATCCATCGATCGAACCAGCTCATCGTTTTAGGCCTTCACTCGATCCGGTGAACCATGTACGGCGTTTCGCCTACGCCATGGATCGTGTGCATGTACGTGCCTGCATTCGCGTCGTACACATCCACGGTTCCTTCGACATTTGCGACAATCAGGCGGGGCGATGCATCGGCGGTAACGTCGAGAGCGATTGCTGCGGTCTTCAGCGGGATCTTCGCCACCCGCGCCTTGCGCGCCACATCGAATACCCACACTTCCGTCGCCGGGTCTTTGTGGCTGCCGGTGTAGCCGTTCGGAATCATGCCGACGAAGAGGCGGCCATCGGGGTGACCCGCGCTCCAATGCCAACCGGCCGGACGCCAGCCGTCTTTTCGCTCCTGCTCGGTCGTCAGCCACCACGTATCGGCGACGCGAGCCACTTCCTTGTCCCCCGCGATCACCTGAACGCGGCCGAGGAAGCTCGGGAAATACCAGTTCGACCCGATGCGACTCGACTTCTCCGTCAGCGGATCTTTGTCGATGTCGATGAACGGCTTGGAATGGCTGGTGCTGGCGAGCCCGCCCTGTGCGTCGAGCGTGATCGCGAGCAAGCTGCCGTCGCCGCACAGCATGAAGAAACCGCGCTCAACGGTGGCATACACCAATGCGCAGCCCGGCGTGGGGATTTCGCCGACGAACTGCCGCTTGTCGAGGTCGACCACGCTGACCGACATCGACGGGTTCATGTTGAACACCACGAGGAAACGGCCGTCGGCCGTGAGGCTGGCGCTGCCCTTGTTCACCACGGTATTGGCGCGCTTCGTGGGGATCTCGATCTCCGCCACCACGCCTAACGTCGCCATGTCGTAAACCGTCACGAGATCTGCGCGCGTGCCGCGGCTGCCGTGGCTGTAGTACGTCTCACCCACATACAGCTCGTTGCGCGCGGTAGACATGTCGAGCGTGGCGAACTGGCCGGCGCTCAGCATGCCGAGAAATTCCTGAGTGTCCGCATTCACCAACGAGAACTTCGAGTCGATCAGATTACTGAACGCGAAGTCGTGGATCAGCGCGTAGTGCGGACCGTAGGGCGTCGCAACTTTGGCGACACCGAGAACCGATTCAGCCGGAAGATCCGCCGTCGACGAAGCCGCGGCGCAACACAACAGGCAAAGCGAAACCCATCTCTTCATCTGAAACCGTTCGTTTGGCGCTCTTCTCTTCTGAAAGGAACCGCCAACTGCAGGATTGTATAAATGCTCGACGTCAGCGAACCTAGCCGCCGGTGGGGGGCCGTGTCAATTCATCTCACAATCGGTTTGTCTGAGAAGGAGAAAGGGATGAGCGGCAGATGGCGCAATTGTGGGAGCGGTGGTGCTCCGGTAATCGCGATCGCTCCGAACGTTCGGGCAGCCGAAGCGCTGATGGAAGAGATCACCATCACTGCGCAGAAGCGCGAACAGCCGCTGCAGGACGTTGGCATCGCGGTTACCGCGTTCACCGGTCAGCAGATCCAGCAGCTCGGCTTCACGAACAGCATCGACATCGTCGCGCACACGCCCGGCATGACGTTCGGCACGCCGACTGCGGCGGGCAACAACGCCAACATCGCGTTGAGGGGCGTCGCGCTGAACGACTTCAACGACAACAACGAATCGCCAGTCGCCATCTACATCGACGAGGTGTACGTCAGCGCCATTGCGGGCGCAACGTTCCAGCTGTTCGACCTCGATCGCGTCGAAGTGCTGCGTGGTCCGCAGGGAACGCTGTTCGGCCGGAACGCATCCGGCGGACTCGCGCAATTCGTCAGCGTCGCGCCCGGCAAGGAATTCGAAGGCTACGGCAACCTCACACTGGGGCAGAACGGGCAGGTGAAATCCGAACTGGCGGTAAACGTGCCGATCAACGACCGCGTCGCAGCCCGCCTCTCCATCGCGCAGGACCAGTACGACGGTTACGTGCACAACCGCGTGCCTGGGGTTCACAACCCGAACGACGCAGACAACAAAGCGGGACGTCTGCAGATCGGCTGGGACATCACCGACGACCTGTACTTCCTCGGCAAAGTGCACGGTTTCCGCACCGATAACCGAGACGGTTCGTGGCAACACCAGTCGACGCAATCGGGCGCAGGGCCGAACGGCGACGTGAACATTCCGTTGCCCGCGGACGAGGAAAACCCGAACCCGCTCGTTGCCAACGGGCCCGGTAACGATGTCTTCGGCTATCGCGATACCGACGGCGACGTGTGGGCCGGCGACTACGATCGCGACGGTCCGCTGAAGATCGAGAATTACGGCTACAGCGGCCGCTTCAACTGGAACATCACACCGAACCTCGAATTGACGTCGATCACGTCGTGGGACCACTACACCCGCATGTTCGGCGAAGACACCGACGTGGGCCCCACACCCGGACTCGCTCCGACCTTCGACTCCGACATCGATCAGTGGACTCAGGAATTCCGCCTCGCCGGATCATCCGACCGGACCAACTGGGTGGCAGGCCTCTTCTACTTCAACAGCAACGTGCACGGTCTGATCGACCTCGGGGCGTTCGCGCTCACCCCAACGGCCCCGGAATGTCGCAACGGTCCGTGTCTGCCACCGGGCACCGAGTGGACGATTTTCTACAACGCGAATTATCACCAGGACACTGAGTCGGTGGCGGCGTTCGGCCAGATGGAATACGACATCACCGACACGATCACGCTGATCGGCGGTCTGCGCTATACGGATGAAAAGCGCAGCCTGACGATGTCGCGCAAGACCTCGTCGGATTTCCCGTAAGCGTAGGTCTGCCGAACAACATCTACCTGGACTTCACCAAACCCACGGTCGGCAACCTGACCCAAAACGACAGCGACAACTGGACCGGCAAAGTGGAAGTGGACTGGCATGTGCAGGAAGACGTACTTGCTTACGCTTATGTGGCGCGCGGCGCGAAGTCGGCCGGGTTCAACACCGGTCTGCTCGACGAAAACGGCATTTTCAACAGCATCACGCCGCAGCAGGTTCCGTTCAACCAGGAAACGCTCACCGCCTACGAAACGGGTGTGAAGAGCACGCTGCTCGACGGCCTGATGCGCTTGAACGTGTCGGCGTACTACTACGATTACACGAACTTCCAGGCGTTCGCGTTCCAGAACCTCGGTCAGTTGATCTTCAACACCGACGCAACGGTGAACGGCGCGGAAATGGAATTGACGGTGTCGCCGACGGACCGCTTCGAAGCGTCAATCGGCGGAAGCTGGATCCACGAAGCGGAAGCGCAGGACATTCCGAGCTACACAAAGCGCGTGCGCGACCGCCGCATGGTGTTGGCGCCCGAATGGCAGTTCAACACCATCCTGCGTTACTCGTTCCCGCTGCCGCATGGTGCGAATCTCACCGCGCAATGGGACGGTTTCTATCAGTCGAAGACGTACTTCGACATCCAGAACTATCCGATCTCGGCGAGCGACAACTATCAGGTGTGGAACGCGCGCCTGATCTACAACACGTCCGACGACAAGTGGACGGTTACGGCGTGGATGAACAACGTATTCGATGAGGAGTTTCTGCAGTACACGTTCGACTTCACGAACTCGTTCGGCTTCAACCAGCTCGGTTACGGAACCCCGCAGTGGGCCGGCATCACCGTCGGGTACAGGTGGTAAGAGCCTGCGTCACAACCGCGTTGCTGCTGGTCAGTAATTTCGGCAACGCGGACGCACGTTTCGACTACATGATGAGTTGCCAGGGTTGCCACCGCGACGATGGTCGCGGCCACCCCGGCAACGTCCCCGATCTGCGCGACGAACTCGGCTTGTTGTTGGCCGAACCCGGCGGACGCCGCTATCTCGTGCAGGTACCCGGTTCGCGCAACGCAGCGATGGACGATGCGGCATTGGCCTCCGTGTTGAACTGGATGGTGCCCACGTTCAGCGCCGCGACGCTCCCCGCCGACTTCAAACCGTTCACCGCCGACGAAGTACACCGCTTCCGCAACGAACCCATCGGCGATATCGCCGCCGATCGCGCAAAACTCATCGAAGAAATCAATCGCCGCGATCGTTGAGGCCGCCTTTCACTACGGCTGCGTTCCCTGTCTAATTTCGTCCCCGTAAACAAAGGACTGACCGCACGATGGAAGCAACCTCGCATTTGAATCGCCCGCTCCGACCGCTCCCGTGGCTGCTGTTCGGCAGTCGCTGGCTGCAGGTTCCGCTGTACCTCGGCCTGATCGTCGCGCAGGGCATGTACGTCGTTCAATTCATGCGCGAGTTGTGGCATCTGATAGCGGACGTTCAGTCGTTCACCGAAACCACCATCATGCTGTCCGTGCTCGGACTCATCGACGTGGTGATGATCTCGAATCTCCTGATCATGGTGATCATCGGCGGCTACGAAACGTTCGTGTCGCGCCTGAGCCTCGAAGGCCATCCGGATGAGCCGGAGTGGTTGTCGCACGTGAACGCAAACGTGCTGAAGGTGAAGCTTGCGACCGCCATCATCGGCATCTCGTCGATTCACTTGCTGAAGACCTTCATCAACGCGTCGAACCTCGATGAAAAGACCATGCACTGGCAGGTCGTCATTCACCTGACGTTCGTCGGTTCGGCCGTGGCGATCGCCTACATCGATCGGTTGATGGCCCCGCCTGCGCAGAAGCACGCATAACCTTGACGCTGCACCTGACCGCGATCTGGACGGTCGTTGCGGCGCTGCTGACAATTCTGCTCGGGCGGCGGATCAATCGGGCACTACCGTGGCTCGAGCGCGGCAGCATTCCGCCGTCAGTAACCGCTGGCCTTTTCCTTTCGCTGGTGCTCGCCGGTTTGCGCGGAAGCGGGTGGATCGACGTGCGTTTCGACGTGGCGCCGCGCGACGTGTTGTTGCTGGTGTTCTTCGCGTCACTCGGTTTGGGTGCGCACCTAGGCCGAATCGCAACGGCCGGCCGCGGTGCACTGGTCATCTGCCTGGCCATCGCGCTGATGATCTCGGCGCAGAACGGCGCCGGCATTCTGATAGCCAAAGCCTTCGGAGAACCGGCAGGCGTCGGGTTGTTTCTCGGCAGCATTGCCTACGCCGGTGGTCACGGCACCGCGGTTGCGTGGTCGAGTACGCCGTTCGCCGCCGCGTTGCCGGGGGCGTTCGAACTCGGTATCGGCAGCGCAACGCTGGGACTGGTGCTGGGTGGAATCATCGCCGGACCGGTGTCGGTGTGGCTTGCGACGCACGACGGTTCGGCTGCACGTCACGCGACGTTGTTCGAACACGACGGCGCCGCCGAGGCTGACCGTGAGCCGGTGCTTTCGTCCGACCGCTGGTTGCCGTGCCTGCTGTGGTTCGCGCTGGCGCTTGCGATCGCGCAACCCCTGAACGGTGCGATTGCATCGTTCGGTCTCGAGCTGCCGGCATTTCTGGTGGTGCTGCTCGTCAGCGTTTCGATCACCAACATCGGCGATGCAATGCGACGCCCCCTCGACACCGACGTCACCGACCTGATCGGCACCATCGCATTGCGGATTTTCATTGCCATCGCCATGCTCTCGCTCGATTGGGTGGAACTGGTGAAGCATCTGCCGTTGCTGTTCACGGCAGCGCTCGCACAAACCGCAATCACCGTTGCCGTTGGGGGCTAGTGGTCTACTCGCTGTTCGGCCGCGGCACAGAAGGGGCGGCTGCAACGGGCGGATTCATCGGCATGAGCCTCGGCGCGATGCCGGTGGGGCTCGCAGTGATGCGACGGCTCAGTCTGCAGTTCGGTGATACGCCGCGCGCGTTGTTCGCAATCACACTCGCTGCGTCGTTGTTCACTGACCTTGCGAACGCGTTCGGCATTACCGGCTTCTTTCGTTGGCTCGGCATGTGAGGATCGTTAGATGACATGGCTCGCGCGCATTCTGGTTGGTCTCGTTGCGGCGTTCTTCTTCGTATGGGGGCTGCGCTTCTACTTCTCACCCGACGAAATGGCGGCAGAGTTCTTCATCGCGGCGTCGGGCGCAACGGGTCTCTCGACGGTGCGCGGCGATCTCGGCGGATTGTTCGTTGCGGTGGGTCTGCTGGCAGCAGCCGGGCTGCGGCGCGGCTCGCATCGTCTGCTCTACACCGCGGCAACGATCATCGGGGCTGTGGCGTTCGGCAGATTCGTCGGGTTCGCCTTCGACGGCACGCCGATGACGTCCGTCGTTCCGTTCGTCGCGGAACTCGTGTTCGTAGCAATACTGTTGTTCGGCGCGTTCCAACTGCGCATGGAGACACGGTCATGACACTCGGCTTCTCCGAGGAGAAACTCGGCAACATCCAGGCGTTCGTAAAGTCGTATGTGGACGACGGCAAGCTGCCCGGCTATCTCTGCCTGGTGTCGCGATACGGCGAAGAGGCCCATTTCGTTTCACACGGCAAACGCGACGTGGAACGCGGCACACCGATCTCGCGCGACACGGTGTTCCGCATCTATTCGATGACCAAGCCGATCACCAGCGTCGCCCTGATGATGCTGTACGAAAAAGGCGCGTTCCAACTCGACGACCCCGTCGCGAAGTACATTCCACAGTGGCGCGACCTGAAGGTATTCGCCGGCGGCGACGAGAAGTCGTATCAGGTGAGCGCACCGGCGCGCCCGATGAACGTGAAGGATCTTCTAACGCACTGCTCGGGGCTCACCTACGGATTCCTCGGCACGCATCCGGTCGATGCGATGTATCGCGCCGCAAAGATCGGCGACGGCTCGAACGGCGCGACACTGTCCAAAATGATCGACGACCTCGCGCGAATTCCGCTGCAGTTTTCGCCAGGTACGCAATGGAATTACAGCGTGTCCACCGACGTGCTCGGTTACCTGGTGCAAATTCTCGCCGATCAGGACTTCGATGCCTTCGTGGCCGAGAAGATCACGCGGCCGCTGGGTATGGACGACACCGCCTTCTTCGTGGCGCCGAAGAATCACGACAGATTCGCCGCCTGCTACGACCGCGTCACTGCAACGAATTCGCTCAAGCTGCAGGACGATCCGAAGAAGAGCCCGTATCTGTCGCGCCCAACATTTCTCTCAGGGGGCGGCGGGATGGTATCGACCATCGACGATTACCACACCTTCTCGCGCATGCTGCTCGGCAAAGGATCAACCAACGACGTGCGAATCCTCGGCCGCAAGACCGTCGAGTACATGACGTTGAACCACTTGCCGGGCAACAAGGATCTCGCTGCGATGGGGCAGCCGATCTTCAGCGAAACGCCATACGACGGCATCGGCTTCGGCCTCGGCTTCTCGGTGATTCTCGATCCGGCCACCGCAACGTGCTCGATTCACCGGGCGAGTTCGCCTGGGGTGGCGCGGCAAGCACGTATTTCTGGGTCGATCCGGTGGAGGAGCTGATCGTGATTTTCATGACGCAGTTGTTGCCTTCGTCGTCG
This sequence comes from uncultured Gammaproteobacteria bacterium, assembly GCA_963822125.1. Lineage (GTDB taxonomy): Bacteria > Pseudomonadota > Gammaproteobacteria > Pseudomonadales > Azotimanducaceae > DATJGR01. The sequence goes on from CAWGGQ010000004.1 coordinate 89,633, forward strand.
TATCCGATCAGACGACAATTGAAGGCGTTGGTGTATCAGGCGTTGGTCGATTGAGGGGTGAGAGGCGACTTCGGGCCTTCCGTTCGATCTAAGCGCCATACGGTGCGAAGCACTCGATCAGTGAGAGTTCAGTCCACGATTTGACCTCTGAAACCCACAATGGAGGTGCTTGGACACAAAAACCCCCTAGAACTCTTTGCAAGCGGTCACGACTCGGGATCGTACATGAACTCGCGAAGCTCCTGCGCGCAGCGGCAGGACGCTGCGATCTTGGCCGCCCACGCGATCGCGGCCTCGCGCGTCGGCACATCGAGAATCGCATACCCGCCCTCGATAGTGCGGGTCTGAGGGTAAGTACCCGCCGTTACGGTCCCTTCGCTGGAGACCATGACCGGTGGAACGCTCTCCTCGATTCCGCCGCCGAAGACCCACACTCCGGCTGCCTTCGCTTCTCGCACAACGGCGTGGGAGGCCGCCGCGACAGCAGGGAGATCCTCTTCGGGGAAGTTCATCGCACCACTTGGAAAGGAGATCAGATACTTCGTCAGATCTCGTCATTCGCAGGGTCGTTCTGCTCGACCCAAGCCAGGTCCTACGCGCTCAGTTCGAGCTTTACGCAATCGGCGCCGCACGCATCCGGCGCACTCGGTTCGGGCGACGGGGCCGGACGATGCAGGACAGCCCGCGTCGGCTTGATACGCAGCGAATCCTCCACAACCAACGCCTGCCCATCGACGATCAGCGAGTAATCCGACATCGATTCGGGCGGCCAGAGCAACGAGACCGCAGGTCGCCCCAACGCATTCTCGCGGCTGCGTCGGCCAATGCTGCTGACGATCAGTTCGTCACCTCGAAGCACTGCAGCTACCGCCACTGCATGCGGCGCGTTGTTGGCGTTGGTCGTCAGCAAGTAGGCGAAGCGGTATCGGGCGATCGTGGCTTTCAGATTCGGCAGATCGACGGTGATGCTCATGTTCATTCCCCTTTTGGCGCATCGCGACCGGTACCCACGATCCCATCCGCGATCAAAGCATCAATCTCCGCATCCCCCAGCCCAAGCTCGCGCAACAGCTCGCGGCTATGTTCCCCGATGGTCGGCGCGCGAGACGGAGTGCGCTGCGCTTCGTCGTGAATACGGAACGGTGACGCGAGCGTTCTGTCGAAGCCCGGTACCGTCGAATCTGTCCCCACAACCAAACCGTTGGCGAGCAGCTGCGGATCGATTACCACGTCGGCAACCCGGGCGACGACGCTGAACGTGATGTCGTTAGCCTTCAGTGCAGCATCCGCCTCGTCGATCGTTATCGCAGCGAAGCCCGACTTGATGAGCGCGCGCAGTTCGTGGCGATACTTGAGCGCCGCGCGGATGTCCGCAAAACGCGGATCGGCAGCCCATTCGGGATGCCCTAGTGCTTTGGCGAGCCGCGGCCACTCCTGCTTCGGCACTGCCAGCGCGAGCATCAGATGACGTCCGTCGCCGGTAGCGTAGATGTTGCTGAACGGGTTCGACCAGCCTTCTTCGTCACGCCGCTCGGTGGAATCGAAACCGGCGAGCACGCCCGCCAGCGTCAAGCCGTTGGCCCACGCGCCGGTGACCGCAAGCGATGTCGATACCATCGCACCCTCTCCCGTCTGCTCACGTCGATATAGCGACATCATGATCGCGCCGAACAGCGTCATCGCCGTCGCATGATCGCCAACGCCGCCGGCGGGGGGCGCGGGCGCGATGTCCTTGTCGTGCATCACGTCGAGAATGCCGGTACGCGCGAACCAGCCGGTGATATCGAAGGCGCGTCGTGCGGATTCATCGCCTTCGAGTCCGTAGCCCGAGATCTGCGCATAGATCAGCCGCGGGTTACGCTGCCGCAGCGTCTCGTACGAAAGGTCATAGCGCTGCAACTGATCAGCGCGCATGTTGAACAGAATGACGTCGGTAGATTCGACCAACCGCAACAGCACGTCGCGCCCGGCGCCCTTCGTGAAATCCAGCGCCAGGCTGCGCTTGTTGCGACTCGTCAGTTGCCATGTGTAATCGATCGGATACGTGCCGGATATCCTCCGATGACCGTCGCCGTAAAGCGGCTCGATCTTGATCACGTCGGCGCCGTAGTCGGACATGATCGTCGCCGCGCACGGCCCTGCCAGAAACGATGCGGCGTCGATGACGCGGATGCCTTGCAGTGTCGGTGTCATGAGAGCCTCCGTCAGTCCGCGATGGCGGCGAATACGAGATCGGCGAGTCGTTGATGTCGTTCGGTGGAGCGCGATTCTTCCATCAGCCCGGTCGACAGGAACGCGTAGCTCAGTTCACGCGCCGGATCGATGAAGAACGTGGTCGATCCGGCGCCGACACCGCCGAAGGTGCGCGGAGTGGCGAGCGAACCGAACGGCGTCGGATGGAATCCTTTACCGCGCAGGAAAAAGCCGAGACCGAGATACGCCGGGAACACCGGCCAGCCGCGCGCCTCCACCGCGTAATCCCAGATGTCGTTCGGCATCCTGCCGGTGTGATTACGCGTGGCGAGGTCGAGCGTTGGGCCCGAGAGAATACGTGCGCCGTCGAGTTCGCCGCCGTTGCGCAGCATCTCGGCGAAGCGCGCGAAATCGGCAATCGTGGTGACGTAACCGCCCGCTGGAATTTCGACGTCGGGGCGCAGGATGTTGCCCATCGATTCGAGCATGTCGGGATTCAGCAACCCCGGCGCACGGTCGCGTACAACGACCGGACACAGGCGCGGCTTCAACTCGTCGGGCAAGCCCGAGCGCGGTCGAGTTCATTCGGAGCGGTTCGAAGACTTCCTGCTTCACGATGTCGCGAAACGGACGCGTCCCACCGTCGACACGTCGCACCATCTCCGCCATCACGGCATGCGCCGGCGTGATCGAGTAACGCACGCGCGAACCCGGCACCGATTCCGGTGGCGTCTGGCACATCGCCGCAACGAACGCCTGCAGATTACCCATGTGCTCGGGCGGCATCGGCGGCGGCATCGACGCGATGCCGCTCGTGTGAGTCAGCAATTGCGCAAGCGTGATGCGGCGTTTGCCGTTCGCTGCAAATTCCGGAATCAATTCCGCCACCGGCTGATGCAACTGCAGCAGGCCCTTCTCGATGTACCGAAGCACCGTTACCGCAGTGAACTGCTTGCCCGACGAGAACGTAACGAACACCGCATCCGACGAGAGCTTCGTACCCTGACCACGATGCGCATAACCCTGCACGACATCGAGCACGAGACGACCGCGACGATGCACGCGCAACGCGGCGCCGTCGTAGCGCTGCGCCGCGATGTCGCCGGCGATCGCCTCTTCCACTTTGCACAAGCGCGCGCTGTCCATCCCCAACGAACCCAGTTCTTTCACCTCGACCTCCCCACGGCGGACCTCCGCGTATACTGCCGCAGCAGAGGAGAATCAGCATGCAGGATTTCCAAGGGAAGGTAGCTTTCATCACGGGCGCCGCGAGCGGCATCGGTCTGGGTATCGGATACGCGTTGGCCGAGGCCGGCATGAAAGTGATGCTCGCCGACATCGAAAAAGTGGCGCTCGAAAAGGCGGCACGCGACGTACGTGCGACGAACGCGACAGTCGAGACGGTGGTATGCGACGTCTCCGATGCGCGTTCGATGGTCGCGGCCGCAGACGCCACGATTGCGGCGTTCGGCAAGGTGCACGTGTTGTGCAACAACGCCGGCGTCAGCAGCGGCGGACTTGTCGAAGAACTCGACGACGGCGACTGGAACTGGGTGATCGGCGTGAATTACCTCGGCGTTCTGCACGGTTGCCGGGCATTCCTGCCGCACATCAAACGGCAGGGCGAAGGCGGCCACATCGTCAACACGTCGTCGATGGCGGGCCTGCTCGGCGGCATGCCCGGTTGGGGACCGTACAACTCGACGAAGTTCGCCGTCGTGGGATTGACGGAAGTACTGCGTCAGGAGGGGCGCACCGGCGGCTTCGGTGCCTCCGTGCTGTGCCCCGGCGGCGTGAACACCAACATCTACGAAGCACCCCGCAACCGCCCGGCCCGGTTCGGGCCGCAGGTGTCGAAGGTCGCTGTCGACGACATTCGTGACGACCTGAAGAAAGGCCTCGATCCGCGCGTCGTCGGCCGGCTCGTACTCGAAGCAATTCGCGACAACCGCCTGTACGTCTTCACCGATCCACGGCTGCGCAAACTGGTCGAGCAACGCCACCAGCATCTGCTCGACGATTTCGAATGGGCCGCCGCCTCGCAATCACTGAACGACGCAGGCGCGCCGGGCTCGAAACGCAGCCGCTAGAACGAAGAACTTCGACCCGCCTTCATTCGATATCGACTCCGACCGGACAATGATCCGATCCCTTGACATGCGGCCAGATGAATGCGTCACGAACGCGCGAGGCACCCGAAGGCGATGCCAGTACATAGTCGATCCGCCATCCCACGTTCTTCTCTCGCGCACCACCCCACTGCCGCCACCACGTGTAGTGACCCTCTTCCCCCGGATGCTGCGCGCGGAACGTATCGACCCAACCGGCTTTGATCCAGCGCGTCATCTCGGCACGTTCTTCAGGAAGAAACCCGCTCGTCTTCTCGTTCGTTTTCGGTCGCGCGAGATCGATCGCCTCGTGCGCGGTGTTGTAATCGCCGATGACGAACACCGGGCCGCGTCGCTTCAGCTTCTGCACGCGATCGAACAACGCCGCGTAGAAGTCGAGTTTGTAAGGCACGCGGCTGTTGTCGCGTTCCTTGCCGCTGCCCTTGGGAAAATACCCGGTAACAACAGAGACGCGGCCGAACTGCGCGATCAGCAATCGGCCTTCTGCATCGAAACGGGCGTCGTGCAGCGTGGTCTCGACTTTGTCGGGTTTGACGCGCGAGTAGATGCCCACGCCACTGTAGCCGGCCCGTTCCGCAGCCGAGAAGTGCGCGTGCCAGCCTTTGGGTGAACGGGTCTTCTCGTCCAGTTGCGCCGGAAACGCGCGCACTTCCTGGATGCCGATGATGTCGGCCTTCGAAGACTCCAGGAAACGATCGAAGCCTTTCGCTGCGCACGCGCGCAGACCGTTGACATTCCAACTAACAATTCGCATGAGGGGCGTTACTCTTGGCTCGATTCGAGTTCGTTCAACATCCGTCGCAGCGCGAAGTGCTTGTAACTCACCATGATGAGTTCGCGCACTTCGTTCCAGTCCACTTCGTCCTCTACGTCGAGTTCGATCCAGCCGTTGTGGCCCATATACGCGGGAATCTGGTAACGCTTCTCGAACGTGAGCATCGCCTGCATGTCGCTGCCTACCCAGAACTGCAGCTTCAGGCGGCCGCCGTATCGGTGCACGCTGCAGAACGTCTTCTTGCCGGCGCGCCAGGTCGGGTTGCCGAAGGTGGTTCCTTCGCTTGCTTCCGGCAACGCGAGACAAAGCTTGCGCAACGGCGCGAGCACCTGTTTCGCACGTTTCGACGCCATCGGATCGAACTTGTCCGCGTCGATCGTTTTTGTGGGCGGCTTGATGACGATGGCCGGCCCGAGATCGACGGTGAGTTTCTTCGGCGCCACGTTCACGTACGCCTCGCGCACGTGATTCGCCACGCGCTTCCAGTCGAGCCCCTTGTTCAAATGCACGCCGAGCCAGCCGCGCGGTCCAACGTACGGCGGCACGAAGAAATAGTCGGGTTCCGATTCGGTGTATCGCTGCTGCGCGCCGGGCGGCGCGCTCAACCAAAGCGAGATGCGACCGTCGCCGTGATGATTGACCACGTGCGATGCGAACGTTTTGCCGCGCACGCGATAGTCGGGCGAACCGTGCGACATCGCCTCGGTGGCTTCCGGAAACGAAAGGCAGATCTCCCGCACGGCGGCGGCGATGTCTTTGGCCATGATGGTGTTCCTCGCGGGCCCGCCCGCCTTTAATGGGATGAAATCACAGTCGCGAGCGGCGTCACAACCCGACGCACGGCGGTGTGACTCGGCGCGCCATTGGCGATAGGGTTGCGATCGATCTCACCGCGGACTCTTCCGGAAATGGACAGCCTCGAAAAGACCGCCTACGCCCTGCTCGGCTTCGTCTGCCTGCTGTATGTCGGCGTGATGATTGCGGGACTCATCGCAGCGTTTCCGGTCGGCATCTTCGGCCTCATCGCCATCGTCGGCATCGGGCTGCTGCTGATCAAAGTCATCCGCGAGCGGGTGCGCAACCGGGAAGACGATTACTACTCGAAGAACATTGACCAATAGGAACATGGACCAATGAGAACATGGGACCCATGAAGATCACCACGCAGGATCGCTTCGAAGACGCGAGCATCGTCAAAACCCTCGGGCTGGTGCGCGGCAACACCGTGCGTTCGCGCCACCTCGGCAAAGACATCATCGCCGGACTGCGCTCGCTGGTCGGCGGCGAGATCATCGAGTACACGAAGCTGCTTGCCGAAGCGCGCGAGCAATCGCTCGACCGGATGGTTGCCGAGGCTAAGCGGCTGGGCGCCGATGCGATCGTGGCCGTTCGATTCGTCACCGCACCCGCCATGCGGGACGGCGCGGAGATGCTCGCCTATGGCACCGCGGTGAAGCTCGGCAAGACTTCGCGGGCTGACGTCCGCCCGAAGAAATCGGAAATCCGCAATTGATCGAAAGCCCTCAGTGTAGGACCATCCGCGCCTTGCCCACTCGACCCTTCCCGAACACCCGCAGGAGAATCCATCAGCCAATGACTGACACAGCGGTTCTGGTTCACGACTACTTCGACGACGCCACCTTCGCCCGCATCAAATCGTTCGCCGACACACACGAAACCCCGTTCCTCGTCGTGGATCTCGCGACGATCAATCGCCAGTACGACGATCTCACCCGCTACTTTCCGCGGGCGAAGATCTACTACGCGGTGAAAGCGAACCCGGCGCCCGAAGTTCTGTCGCTGATCCGCGATAAAGGGGCCTCGTTCGACATCGCGTCGACGTACGAGCTCGACAAGGTGCTGGCACTCGGCGTATCGCCCGACCGCATCAGCTTCGGCAACACCATCAAGAAGGCGAAGGACATTCGCACCTTCTATCAGAAGGGTGTGCGGATGTTCGCCACCGATTCGGAAGCGGACTTGCGCAACATCGCGAAGGCCGCACCGGGTTCGCGCATTTACGCCCGCATCCTGACTGAAGGCACGTTGACGGCCGACTGGCCGCTGTCGCGCAAGTTCGGCTGCGAAAGCGACATGGCGATGGACTTGCTCATTCTTGCGCGCGATCTCGGCCTCGAGCCGTACGGCGTGTCGTTCCACGTGGGCTCGCAACAACGCGAAATCGGCGCGTGGGACGCGGCGTTAGGCAAAGTGAAGGTCATCTTCAACCGGCTGTGGGAAGAGGACAAGATTCAGCTGAAGATGATCAACATGGGCGGCGGCTTTCCCGCCAACTACCTGCAACGTACCAACGAACTCGCAGTGTACGCAGAGGAAATCGCGCGTTTTCTGCACGAAGATTTCATGGACGAACTGCCCGAGATCATCATCGAGCCGGGCCGCTCGCTGATATCGAATGCCGGCGTACTGGTGAGCGAAGTCGTACTCATCTCCCGCAAATCGCGTACCGCGTTGCATCGTTGGGTGTACACGGACGTGGGCAAATTCTCGGGCCTCATCGAAACGCTCGACGAGTCGATCAAGTATCCGATCTACACGGAGAAGAACGGCGAGCTCGAGAATGCGATCATCGCCGGCCCGACGTGCGACAGTGCCGACATCATGTACGAGAACTATAAGTACGGGCTGCCGCTGAACCTCGCAACGGGCGATCGGCTCTACTGGCTGTCCACCGGCGCGTACACGACTTCGTACAGCTCGGTGGAGTTCAACGGCTTTCCGCCGCTGAAGGACTACTACGTTTAGCGCGCCTCGCTTGAATCGTTAGGCGGCGGCGCTCTTCAGCATATCGAACAGCAGTATCTCTGCATCGGCGGTGGCTTCGATCGACAGCGATCCGGCCTCGCCGACCGCGGCGCCGTCGCCCTGCCGCAATGTCTCGCCGTTCAGCTTCACTTCGCCTCGTGCAACCTGCAGCCACGCGTGGCGTCCATCGCGCAACGCATGCGCGACGTTTTCCCCTTTCGACAGCAGCGACGCATACAGATCAACGTCCTGGTGGATGGTGACTGAGCCGTCGCGCGCGTCGCGCGATCCCACGAGGCGCAACCGACCGCGGCGACTCGCGGGGTCGAACTGCTTCTGTTCATAGCCGGGTTTCGCGCCGTCGCGCTCCGGCGATATCCAGATCTGCAGGAAATGCACGGGCGCGGTCTTCGAGTGATTGAACTCGCTGTGTCTTATGCCGGTGCCGGCCGACATGCGCTGCACGTCGCCGGACGAATCACCGAGCCGGTGCCGAGGCTGTCTTTGTGTTCGAGTTCGCCTTCGAGCACGTAAGAGATGATCTCCATGTCGCTGTGCCCATGCGTCTGAAAGCCCTGTCCCGGTTCCACCTTGTCTTCGTTGATCACTCGAAGCACACCGAAGCCCATGTGTCGCGGATCGTGGTAATTGCCGAACGAAAACGTATGTTTGCTCGACAGCCAGCCGAGGTTCGCCGAGCCGCGTTGTCCTGAGCGTCGCAATTCCATTTTCGCGTCCTCCAAAATCCATGTCGAGCCGCGATGATGGGCGAGCGTTCCGCGCCGTGCCAGCGCTTGTTTTTTCGGCTGATCCTTGCTTGTATCGCGATCTGCCCGACCTCACCCCCGCAGCACCGGATTCGCCGCGCCGATCCAATCGCAAGAAGGAGTTGCCCATGGCTTACGCACCTGCCGATCGCGCGTTCTACGACGCCGACAGTCACATCATGGAACTGCCGAATTTCCTGCTCGACTACGCCGACCCGGACGTGCGCGACAAGATTCCGCCGGTGAATTACAGCGCGTCCATCGTTACCGACGAAGAGGTGGCGGAGATCATGGCGCGCGGCGGAAGGCACAGTGAAGCGCATGTCGCGGAACTGATCGCGATGGGCGACAAACTGATAGAGAGTTCGAAGGAGATCCAGGCGCTCGGCGCCTTCGATTCCAAAGAGCGCACGATCGCGCTCGACATGCTCGGCTTCAACGCCAGCTCGTGTTTGCAACGCAAGTGTTGCGGTGCCCTTCTCGCCGAGTTCGAAGATGACGCCGGAGGTGCGCTACGGATCGGCGCGTGCACACAACCGTGCCATGGGCGACTTCTGCCGCAGCGACGCGCGCCTGCTCGGCGTAGGTGTAGTGCCGCTCGACGAGCCTGCGCACGCAATCGCCGAACTCGAGCACGCAATCAAACAAGGACTCAAAGCTGTTTGGGTGCCGCACCGCCCTTGCGGCGACAAGGCGCCCGGGCACGTGGAGTTCGATCCGTTCTGGGCACGGCTCGCAGAAGCGCGCGTGCCGTTTCTGCTGCATGTCGGTGGCGCCCCGCTTCAGTTGAACAAAGCGTGGTCGAACAACGGCCGAGCACCGACGAAAGATTGGCTCGGCGGCGGCGAAAACGTGCGCAGCAAAGACATCGCGATCCTGCACGAAGGTCCCGAGACGTTCTTGAGCATGATGCTGATCGACGGCGTGTTCGAACGCTTTCCCGCGCTGCGCGGTGCAAGCGTGGAACTCGGCGCCGGTTGGGTGCCGTCGCTGCTGACGCGCCTCGATTGGGTGGCCGCGCATTGGAGCAAAGCGGACAAGAATCTCGCGAACTTCAAACGCAAGCCGTCGGAACAGCTCACGGAGCAATGTGCGTTCACGCCGTACGTGTTCGAAGACGTGGGCTCCCTGATCGATCAATCGAACGAAGATCTGTATCTGTTTTCGAGCGACTACCCGCACATCGAAGGCGGCCGCAATCCGATCGCACGGTTCGAGCGTTCGCTCGGCGCCCGTTCGAACACCGTTCGCGACAAGTTTTACTCTGAGAATTTCCTACGCATCTTCCCCCCGATGCACGGGTGCCCACCGCACGGGCAGCATGATTTCAAAGCACGGAGACTGACCCATGGCGCGCCTCAAGTTCGGCGCCTTCCTCGCCCCGCATCATCCGATCGGCGAGCATCCGATGCTGCAGTTCCGCCGCGACCTCGATCTCGTCGAGCACCTCGACGAGCTCGGCTACGACGAGTTCTGGTGCGGCGAGCATCACTCCTCGGGCTGGGAGATGATCGCCTCGCCGGAGATGTTCCTGGCCGCCGCCGGCGAGCGCACCAAGCGCATCAAGCTCGGCACCGGCGTGGTCTCGCTGCCCTATCACCATCCCTTCAACGTCGCGCAGCGCATGGTGCAGCTCGACCACATGACCGGCGGCCGCGCGATCTTCGGCTCCGGCCCCGGCGCGCTGCCGTCCGACGCCATACGCTCGGCATCGACCCGATGACGCAGCGCGACCGCCAGGACGAGGCGATCGGCGTCATCCGCCGGCTGTTCAGCGGCGAGCGCGTCACCCACAAGAGCGACTGGTTCACGCTGAACGACGCCGCGCTGCAGCTGCTGCCGCTGCAGGAGGACATGCCGTTCGTGGTGGCCTCGCAGATCTGCCCGTCGGGCATGACGCTGGCCGGCAAATACGGCATCGGCGTGCATCTCGATCGGCTCGATGTCGACGCAGGGCCTGATGGCGCTGCCGACGCAATGGGGCTTCGCCGAGGACGCCGCCAGAGAAGGCCGGCACCACGGTCGACCGCGCGCGACTGGCGCGTGCTGCTGTCGCTGGCACATCGCCGAGACCCGCGAGCAGGCGCGCAGCGCGAGGCCGGCCCCGGCCTGATGCGCTGGCACAACGAATATAAGGTCGGCACGCTGCAGCGGCCGGGCGCTGCGAGCCGTTCACGTCGCCCGACGAGGCGGTGGAGAAGACCGCCGGTCGTGGAGCGGCCGCCTGCCGCCATCGGCACGCCCGACGACCTGGTCAAGACCATCAAGAACGTGATCGAGGTCTCCGGCGGCTTCGGCACCGTCATCGGCTTCGTGCACGACTGGGCCAACCCGGAAACACGCTGCGCAGCTGGGACATGGTGGCGCGCTACGTGATCCCGGAGATCAACGGCATGCTCGACGCGCTGCGCGAGTCGCAGAAATTCGTGATCGAGAACCGCGCCGTGTTCGAGCGCGCCGGGCCGCCGTGATGGCCAAGATCATGGAGAACGAACGTGCCGCGAAAGCGCTGGCGGAGGAAAGCAACGGTGCGACGGCCATGCCGGCACACCACGCGCCCAAGATCTGATCGCAACCGGTCGGGATTTCGATGCAGTACGACTATCTGATCGTCGGCGCCGGCTCTGCCGGTGCAACGCTGGCCGCCCGTCTTTCCGAAAATGCCGCGGTGCAGGTCGCGTTGATCGAAGCGGGCCCGGATCACCGCAGCGCCGACGCGCCCGATGCAATGCGCAGTCCGAATCCTTCGCGGATGATCAACGCGCCGGAGTATGGGAAGTTCCGCTACGACACGCTGCAGGCGCGCCGTACCGCATCGCAAATGCCACGGCTCTACTGGCGCGGCCGCGGTCTCGGCGGCAGTTCGGTCATCAACGGGCAGATCGCGATTCGTGGTGTGCCGGAAGACTACGATCGCTGGGCCGCGGCCGGGTGCACCGGTTGGGGATTCGACGACGTGCTGCCCTACTTCAACCGGCTCGAAACCGATCTGCGTTACGGAGACGCGCCCTATCACGGCAACGACGGTCCGATTCCGATTTACCGCGCGCCGATGTCGAACTGGGGTCCTGTCGACCTGACGCTCGCCGAAGCAGCGGTCGATCTCGGTTATCCCTGGGCGCCCGACCACAACGCGCCCGGCGCGCTCGGCGTATCGCCATATGCAATCAACAGCCGCGAGCATCGGCGCGTCAGCACCAACGACGCCTACGTGGAACCGAGTCGCGGCCGCAACAACCTTGCGATCCTGTGCGACACACACGTCGACAAAGTACTGTTCGACGGTGAGCGCGCCATCGGCGTTCGCTGCGTAACGAACGGCCGTTGGCACGACATCCACGCCAACGAGGTCATCCTGTCGGCCGGCGCGGTACACAGCCCGCCGATACTCATGCGCTCGGGTATCGGCCCGGTCGATCATCTGCGCGACCACGACATCGATGTGCGCGTTGCATTGCCGGTAGGTGACAGCTTTCAGGATCACCCGCTCGCCGCGTTCCCGATCGTGCTGAAAGAAGCCGCAATACCGGAACCGGACTTTCGCCACACGAACTGCTGCGTGCGCTATTCGTCGGAACTCGGCGGCGCCGGCCCGGGCGACATGATGCTGGTGGCGATGAACAGGCTCGGTGACGGCCTCGGCCGTCACACGCGCGCACCAACGCCGAACTTCGGCCTGATCGGCGTGTGGGTGAACGAGTGCGTCTCGCGAGGTACCGTCCGCCTCGCCTCTGCAGATCCGTTGGCGCAGCCGATCGTCGAGGAGAACATGCTTGCCGAACCGAGCGACGTCTTGCGCATGCGCGACGGAATCAAACGTCTGATCGATCTGGCGCGCCGGCCGGGGTTTTCGGATATCGCCGAGTTCGTCGGCATCGGCGCGACGACCGCGGGCATCGACACGCTCGACAGCGACGCCGCGATCGATACGTGGGTCATGCAGAATGCCGGAGACACGCAACACGGCACGAGCAGTTGCCGCATGGGTTCTCCGGAAGATCCGCTTACAGTGGTCGATGCAAGCTGCCGCGTACTCGGCGTGCGCGGCTTGCGGGTGATCGACGCATCCATCATGCCGAGCGTGCCGTGCGCGAACACGCACCTGACCACCGTGATGATTGCAGAGCACATGGCCGACCGATTGAGGAGCGAGTGACATGCCCGATTCGATGCAGGAACAGCTGCGCAAGATGGGCCTCGTCAACGACAAGAAGCTGCGCAAGGCGCAGCGCGTAAAACACGCCGCCGAGATGGAACGCAAAGCCCACGGTGCTTCCGCTGACGACTCTTCAGTGCGGCGCAGAAGGCACGCGCCGAAAAGGCGGCTCGCGACCGCGCGCTCAACGAAAAACGCGACAAACAGGCCAGCGCGAAGGCGCTGCAGGCGCAGGTGCGTCAATTGATCGAATTGAATCGCCAGTCACGCGATGGGGGCGACTATGCGTTCAATTTCGTCGACGGTCGCGCCGTGAAGACACTGTTGGTGTCGCAGCGCCACCGCGAGAACCTCTACCCATGGACGCCTCGCCATCGTGAAGCTCGGCGACAAGTACGAACTCGTGCCGGCGGCGATCGCACACAAGATCCGCTTGCGGGACCCTGCCACGGTGATCGTTTGCAACGATGCGGATGCAACGTCGCAACCCGACGCGGACGATCCGTACGCGGCCTACAAGATTCCGGACGATCTGGACTGGTGACCGTCTCTTACGACGTCATCCTGCGCAACACCGGCTGTTCGATCCCCTGGCTGCGCAGGTAGTCGTCGTAGTTGCCTTTGAAGTCGACGATGCCCTCCGGCGTCATCTCGATGATGCGCGTCGCCAGCGACGCGACGAATTCGCGGTCGTGGCTGACGAAGATCAGCGTGCCGGGATAGTTTTCCAGCGCCAGGTTCAGCGACTCGATGGATTCCATGTCGAGGTGGTTGGTCGGCTCGTCCATCAGCAGGACGTTCGGCTTGCGCAGCATCAGCTTGCCGAACAGCATGCGGCCTTCTTCGCCGCCGGAGATCACCTTGACCGACTTGTTGCTGTCGTCCTTGGAGAACAGCAGCCGGCCGAGCGTGGCGCGCAGCGCCTGTTCGTCGTCGTTCTTCTGCTTCCACTGGCGCATCCACTCGAACAGCGATGATGTCGTCCGCGAAATCGTCGGTGCGATCCTGGGCGACGTAGCCGATCTCGGCGTTCTCCGACCATTTCACGATGCCGCGCTCCGGCTGCAGTTCGCCGACGAGACACTTCAGCAGCGTCGTCTTGCCGATGCCGTTCGGGCCGATGATGGCGATGCGTTCGCCCACCTCGACCATCAGGTCGAGGTTCTTGAACAGCGGCGCGTCGTAGCCTTTGGTGAGACCTTCGACTTCCAGCGCCAGCCGGTACAGCTTCTTGTCCTGGTCGAAGCGGATGAACGGACTGACGCGGCTGCGACGGCTTGACCTCTTCGAGCTCGATCTTCTCGATCTGACGGGCGCGCGATGTCGCCTGTCTCGCCTTGGAGGCATTGGCCGAGAAGCGGCTGACGAACGCCTGCAGGTCGGCGATCTGGGCCTTCTTCTTCGCGTTGTTCGGCAACATGCGTTCGCGCACTTGCGTCGACGCGGTCATGTACTGATCGTAGTTGCCCGGATAGACGCGCAGTTCGCCGTAGTCGAGGTCGGCCATGTGCGTGCATACGCTGTTCAGGAAGTGGCGATCGTGCGAGATGATCACCATCGTGCAGTTGCGTTCGTTGAGAACGCCTTCGAGCCAGCGAATGGCGTTGATGTCGAGGTTGTTGGTGGGTTCGTCGAGCAGCATCACGTCGGGATCGCCGAACAGTGCCTGCGCAAGCAGCACGCGCAGCTTCCAGCCGGGCGCGACGCCGCTCATCGGTCCTTCGTGTTGCTCGAGCGGGATACCGAGGCCGAGCAGCAGTTCGCCGGCCCGGGCTTCGGCCATGTAGCCGTCGAGTTCCGCGAATTCGATTTCGAGGTCGGCGACGCGCATGCCTTCGTCTTCGCTCATGTGTGGCAGCGCGTAGATCCGGTCGCGCTCCTCTTTCACGCGCCACAGCTCCGCGTGACCCATGATCACGGTGTCGAGCACGCGGAACTCTTCGAACGCGAACTGGTCCTGGCGCAGCTTGCCGAGGCGAACGTTCGGCTCGATCGACACGTTGCCCGAGGTCGGCGCCATGTCGCCGCCGAGGATCTTCATGAACGTCGACTTGCCGGAGCCGTTCGCGCCGATCAGGCCGTAGCGGTTGCCCTGGCCGAACTTGACCGAGACATTCTCGAACAACGGCTTGGGGCCGAACTGAATCGTGAGGTTGGCGGTGGAAATCACGGGTATTCCATTCGAAAAGTGAGTGGGCGATTTACTAAGGAAGCCGATCTCCGTCGAGATCCGGGCGCAGGGCACGCAAAGCGCGCGCCCTTTTATCACTTTCGAGCGGCCGACGCCAATCGAGAGGCCGACGGCGTGCGTCGGCGGAGAGCTAGACGAGCGCGGCGACCAAGGCTGCGCCGATCAGACAAATCGCGATGCTGGCGAACAGTGTGCGCCGCGCGAGCGAGACGGTGCCGTCGTGAGCGGTGCGCAGTTCGAGCAGGATGGGCGCTAAGGTGTTGTAGACGCGCACGCGGATCACTTCGCGGCTGCGACGATCGTCGGCCGAGTCACCCGCGCGTTGCGCGAGCTGCTTCGCAACCGACTTGAGCAGCCGCTCAGCCTCGGCAATGCGCCGTTGTCGATTCGGGCCGATCTCCAGCGACATCAACGGATTGCGCAATGCCCGGTTCAGATCGAGCAACAGATCTGCATCGGAATCGATCGACGACACGGTGGCGCTCCTTTCGATTGCGCGGCGCGTGAATGAATCACGCAGCAACTCATCCAAGGCTACCATCGCCGCCGCGCGCCGCTTCTGCGCGTACTGCCAAAGATGAACGGCGTCACGAATTCGCGGGGTAAAACGCCGCGAAGAAGCGGCTACAGCGACTCCCATGCGACCGGCCGGGACGACCACGCGGTGTGCCGCACCGGCTGGAAACTCAGCAGCGTCGGCACACCGGAAAACACGTCGACCGCCGCGTACTGGGGATATTTGCCGCGCAGCGCGGTGACGATCTGCCGAAGCACGGCCGGCTCGGGTTCGGTCACGACAGAAGCGTTCGCCTCGATACGCACCCACCACAGCAGATCCCAATCGTCATCGTACCGATCGAGCAGCAGCGTCACCCGAGCGTCTGCTGCGACATTGCGAATCCGTTGGAGCGTACCGTTGCTCTTCGGTTTGCCGTCGATCGGCGAATAGATCGCGCCGTCGAGCGCGACGAACACGATCGGCACCATGTGAGGTTGTCCCTGCGGTCCGACGCTCGCGAGACGAGCGACCGGCCACACGTCGAGCAGATGGGACAACTGGCGTTGGTCGAGTTGCACGAAAGAACCCCGCGAAGGCAGCGTAGTATAGGTCTGCAATTATCAGGAACTTCTACAGGGGGCTTTCGAATGGCATTCGCAAACGAGCGCGCGCATTTCGGCATCACGATGTTTCCAACGGACTATTCGATTCAACCGGTCGAGCTGGCTCGCGCGGTCGAAGAGCGCGGCTTCGACTCGTTGTTCTTTCCGGAACACACGCACATTCCGACCAGCCGCAAAACACCGTTCCCGGGCGGCGGCGAATTGCCGAAACACTACTCGCACACGCACGACCCGTTCGTCGCATTCGGCGCCTGCGCCGCGGTGACGAAACGAATCCGTCTCGGCACCGGCATCTGTCTGGTCATCCAGCGCGATCCGATCACGCTCGCGAAAGAAATCGCGTCGGTGGACAGCCTCTCGAATGGCCGTTTCGTGCTCGGCATCGGCGCCGGTTGGAACCGCGAGGAAATGTCCAACCACGGCGCGGACTACAAGAACCGATGGGGACTGGTGCGCGAGAAGATTCTCGCGATGAAGGCCATCTGGACGCAGGACGAAGCGGAGTTTCACGGCAAGTTCGTCGACTTCGACCCGATCTGGTCCTACCCGAAACCGGTGCAGGCCGGCGGACCACCGGTGTGGATCGGCGCCAACTCGAAATGGGTATTCGACCGCGTTGCGGACTATGCCGACGGCTGGATGCCGATCGGCGGACTGGGATCCGGCAACTTCGAACGCCTGAAGGCGGCCTGCGAAGCGCGCGGCCGCAAAGTCGAAGACATCACGCTTGCGCTATTCAGTGCGCCGACGTCGCAGGAAACGCTGCTGGGGCGGATCGGTCAGGGATTCGACGAACTGATCTTCAATCTCGATTCGGAACCCGCCGACGCGGTGCTTCCGAAACTGGATCGGCTCGCGAAACTCGTCGAATCCGTTCGCAAGGGCTGATCCCGGGGATCAGCCTCGACGATCACCAGATCAGCGACCGCTGATCATTCGGCGTCGGACGCTTCTTCTTCGTCGATCCACACAGGCGCCCACGGCTTGCAGAACGCGATGTAGGCGTTGCCGCGGACTTCGATCGGATTGCGCGGTTCGGATTCGTCGCCCTTCGACAGCGACCAGGCACCCATGTGCGCCATACCGCTTTTGTTGTCGCGACTCTTGGACCATCCATTGCCGTGAAGCTCAGCCATGTCACATCCCTTTGCACAGTTGGCGGATCGAATGTAGGGGACCGCCTCTCAGAAGAACGTTAACCTCGTCGCAGTTTCTCGATCCGCAGTTTCTAGAAAAGAGGTCGAACAGCCGCGACGTCAACTCATCTTAGCTGTATGGAAACGTTGCGCAAACTAGAACATCCAAACCGCGTGCGGGATTTTCGCCTTCAGCGAAGGTGGCGATCGATGGCGTCGTTTTACTGATCGGCGGTAGTTGCAGCGACCGGGGTAGGTGCTTTACCGGGCAGCACTACGGCCACCACTCTGCGATTGCGCTCGCGCCCCTCTTTCGTCGCGTTAGTGGCAATCGGCTTGGTTTCGCCGAAGGCTTTTGCCGATACACGCGCGGCGTCGATGCCGAGATCGGTGACGAGAACGTTCGCCACCGCTTCGGCGCGCGCCTTCGACATCTTCATGTTGTAAGCAGCCGGACCTTTGTCGTCGGTGTGTCCCTCGATGACCACCGTCGTTTCCGGATACTGGGTGATCAATGCGGCAACCTCCGCGAGCGCACCGCGAGGATCGCCGATGATCTTCGCGGAACCGGTCTCGAAGGTGAGCAGCAAGGTGTATTCCTGGGCCACCGCGAGCCGCGGACGACAACCGGTTGCGTCGACCGGCTCACCGTACGGGCTGTCTGGACAGAGGTCGACCGGACCGACCACGCCGTCGCCATCGGGATCGACCGGGCACCCGTTGGCATCGACCTGTTTGCCCTGCTCGGAATCGGGACATGAATCGGCGGTATCGATCACCCCATCGCCGTCGCTATCGGGTGGCGGCGCGGTGGGTTGGGGTTCTGCGGTATCGGTCGACGACAGCTGCGTGTCGGGCGCCGCGTTTGAGTCGGCAACTGCCGGCGCGGTTGGAGCGTCCGTTTGACCAGTTGCATCATCGGTCGGCGCCGCAACCTGGATTTCGGGCGTGCCTGTCGAACGTCGGACCCGTTCGGGGACCCCTTCGCCGCATCCCGACAGCCCACCACACAGGCCACACAGCATCAGGCTGAGCATCAGCGGATTGAACATCAGCGGGCGCACACGGAACTCCTGTTCACGCCGCAAGATCGTTCATGCCGCGGTGTCCTGGAATTGTAATTCATAGAGTGTTCGATATACCCCGGGACGCGATAGCAACTCTTCGTGCGTGCCGACTTCCTTTACTTCGCCGTGTTGCAGAACCAGAACACGGTCCGCTTCCTGAATCGTCTGCAATCGGTGCGCAATCACAATCGAGGTGCGGTCCTTCGTCAAGACGCGCAACGCATCCTGTATCAACGATTCGGTTTCGGTGTCGATGCTGGCGGTCGCTTCGTCCAACACCAGGATTTCCGGATCGGCTGCCAGCACACGCGCGAACGCGAGCAGTTGCCGCTGACCTTGCGACAGATTCTGGCCCCGCTCGATCAGCGGTTCGTCGTAGCCGCCGGGCAACCGCATGATGAAGTCGTGCGCGTGCACCAGCCGCGCCGCAGTTTCCACTTGTTCGCGGGAGATACCGGGATTGCCGAGACTGATGTTGTCGGCGACGCTGCCCGAGAAGACGTGAAAGTCCTGCAGGACGATGCCGATGCGGCGACGCACTTCCGCCGAAGGAATCTCCATCAGATCGACGTCGTCGAGGAACATCTGTCCCGGCGCGAAATCGTAGAAACGCGCCAACAGGCGAATGATGGTGCTCTTACCCGATCCGGTGGCGCCGACGATGGCGAGTTTCTCGCCCGGTTCGATGTGGAACGTCACGTTCTTCAGCACGCGCGGGCCGTTCGAATAGGCGAAGTTCAGGTTACGAACGTCGACGGCGCCGCGAAGGCGCGCGGGTAGCGCCGCCGGCTTCGCCGGCTCGTAGATGCGCTCGCTCCAATCGAGTGCCTGGAAGATCCGCTCCGCACTCGCCATGGCGCGGAACAACACGTTGTACTGCTCGCCGACGGCGACGATCGGCCGGAACAGCATGTCGACGAACTGCGTGAACAGCACGACGCTGCCGAGCGAAATGGTCTGCTGCAACGCGTGGCCGCCGCCGAACCAGATGATCGCGCCGACCGCGGCCGAGCCGAGACTGTCGATGAACGCGCCATAGAACGTCTCGAGTTCAACCGCGCGGTTCTCCTCGCGGCGGTTCTCCTGATTGATCTGCGTATAGCGCGCGAGGTTGCGATCTTCGCGCCGGTTCAACTGCACCACCTGAATGCCCGACAGGTTCTCCTGCAGGTTCTGGTTCAGCTGCGAAATGCTCTGCCGGATCGCGCGATACACCGTGCGCGTGCCGCGCCGGAACAGATACGTGGCAAACGCCACGATCGGAACCGCGAGCATGAGGATGCCGGTGAGCTTCGCGTCGATCGCGAGCATCAGCGAGAGCGCGACCAGGAACGGTACGAACTCACCGATCAGCACGCCGAATCCGGACAGCAGCTGGAACAACACCTCGATGTCGTTCGTCACTCGCGTCATCACGCGACCCACCGCGACGTGGTCGTAGAACGAGGCCGGACGTGTTTCCAGATGCGAAAACAGGTCGTAGCGCAGATCGCGCAACGCGTTCAGCACGGAGCGTGCGAGGTAGATGCGGTGATAGTGAGCTGCGATCGCCCACGCGGTGGTCGCGACCATATAGAGCGCGCAAGCCGCCACCAGATGCGACAAACCGGTGGAGTCCATCAGCCAGTTGGTAACCGCGTTCATGCCGAAGTCGGGCAGAACTACGGGCCGCGGCGCATTCAGCAGGCCGTCGATCACGACGCGCGACACGATCACCGGCATCAGGATCGCGAGCACGGACGCAACCAGCACCAGCAACCCGCTGATCGCCGCAAGACGCCAGTGCGGGCGCACCCACACGAACAGCCGCCCGATCAATCGTGCGTTGAACGATTTACCGGCGAGCTCCGCGTCGAAGATCGCGTAATCGCGTTGCGTTGCACTCATCCCGCACCCGCTTCTGCTTCGTGCAGTTCCGACAGCAAACGACCGCGACGCCGCTGCGTGCGCTCGAGTTCGGCATACCAGCCGTCGAGTTGAATCAGATCGTCGTGACTGCCGATCTCGGTGATTACCCCATCGGCGAGCACGATGATGCGGTCGGCGTGTCGCGCAGTCGAAACGCGGTGCGACACGAGGACAGTGGTCATGCCGCGACGGGCCGCGCGCAGCCGCCGCAGAATGTGTTCCTCGGTTTCGGTGTCGACGCTGGAGAAGCAGTCGTCGAGGATCAGAAGCGGCGGCGTCCTGATCAGACCGCGCGTCAGTGTCGAGCGCTGCTTCTGGCCGCCCGACAACGTCACGCCGCGTTCCCCAACGGGCGTATCGAGGGCGTCGGCGAATGCAACGATCGTATCGCGCAGATCGGCATCGCTCGCGGCTGACCAGATCAACGCGTCGTCGCGTTCAGGGTTGTCGTAGCTCAAGTTGTGCCGCAACAGATCGGCGAACAGGAACGGGTCTTGCGGCACCAGCACGACCTGATGGCGCAATTGCGCGAGTGGAAAATCCCTGACGTCGTAACCGTCGATCAGCAGCGTGCCCGGCGGTGGATCGAGCAGGCGCACGAAGCAGCGCAACAGCGTAGTTTTGCCGGAACCGACCCGACCGAGCACTGCAATGGTCTCGCCGGGGGTGATGTCGAGATCGATGCCGCGCAATACCTCGCCGCGAGCGCCCGGATACGTGTAGCGCAGCCCGCGTAATTCGATGCGACCGCGAATGATAGGCGGCACCGCATTCGCGCCGCGGTCGGCGATCTCGGGCACGTGATCGAGCACCTCGAACAACCGTTGCGCACCCGACGCGCCCTGCTGCCAGAGCGTCACCATCTGGCCCGCTTGCCGCACCGGCCACAACACCATCGACACGTAGCTGAAGAACGCGGTGAACGTACCGATCGACATCTCGCCCGAGGCGACCAGGCTGCCGCCGTAGCCGAGGATGATGACCGTCGACCATGCGCCGACCCACGGCATCACGCCCTGGATGAACGAGTTCGTGCGCGTGAGTGTCATGAATCGCGTCGCGTAGTCGAGATTCACCGCGTCGAACCGTTCGACTTCGTGCGCTTCCTGAACCAGCGCCTGCACGGTGCGGATGCCGTTGAGATTCTCCTGCACCTGCTCCGACAACGACGCGAAGCCTTCCTGCACTTTCAACGACTGTTCGTACACGCGACGCGCCAGCCACCAGCCGAGCACCAGCAATACCGGCAGCGGCGTCAGCAGCAGCAACGTGAGCGTGGGCGCGAGCGCAAACATGCAGAACAACCCGACCACCGCCGAAAAGATGATCACGAGAATCGTGCGCAGACCCATGCCGACCAGCTGGCGCACCAGGTTGATGTCGTTGATGGCCCGCGCCATCAGGTCGCCGGTGGGATGACGCGCGAAGAAACCGGGGCCCTGATGCTGCAGATGGTCGTACACGCGTTTACGCAGGTCGTAGGCAACCGAAACGCCGATACGACGGATCACGCGGCGGCTGAAGATGATGCAGGTGAACTCGCCGAGCACGCACAACACGATCGCAAACGCCGGCCACGCAAGCATGCTGCGTGCGGCAGCGATGTCGATCGAACCGGCCGCCACCAACGAACTGCCTGAGGCGATGCGGTCGATGCCGTCGCGCAGGAACAACGGAATGGTCGCCTCGAAGACGCGCGCCGCGAGCAGGCCGGACATGCCGCCCCAGAACGGCAACTTATAACGATCGTGGTACGGCAACAAACGCCGCAGCGGTGTCGCCATTGCGACTCCTCGTTGCCTTCTGAAAACGAAAGCCTTCTGAAAACGAAGGCCTTCTGGAAATGAAAGCCTTCTGGGAAGTGAAACGACAACGCGCGGCGGGGCCGCGCGCGCCGAGCATGATAGTGGCAAACCGCGCTCATGCCAAAACGAGCGTGCTGAAGATCTGCGCGATCATCGTGGGAACAACACTGATTGTTCCGCGCGAGAGACTCGGGTCTGCAACTCAGAGGTGGGGAGAAATGCAGATGCGGAGGATGCCCAAAGGCGCGTCAGCGGATTACCGTCTGAACCCGCTTTGCAACGTCGCGCGCGTCGACCGCGCCATGCGTATCGAGCGTCACGACGACCACACCAGATTCGTTCGGTGCTTCGAAGTTAGCGAGTTGCACGTCGAGCACGTCGACCGTCGCTTCGGACGGATCGCGCCGTTCGGCATTGCGCCGTTCGATTCGCTCGACGAGTACGTCGCGCGGCGCGGTGCAATGCACGATCACGCACACACAACCGTTTCGCGCGGCCGCTTCGACGAATCGGGCACGACGCGCCACCGTTAAAAAGGTGGCATCGACGATCACACGTTCGCCGCCCGTCACGAGCGCCTCGGCCGCATAGAGAAGGTGCTCGTACAACGCATCGGTCTTGTCGGCTGCATAGAGACCCGAGTCGAGCCCCGAGTGTGTGCGCGCGTCCGCGGCAAGGTTCGCCATTCGCTTGCGCTCTACGTCGGAGCGAATTCGTACACCCGGCAAGTTCAGCACGAGCTGTTCCGCCACTCGCGATTTGCCGGAACCGGAAACGCCGCACATCAGCACGAATGCCGGACGCCGCGCGAAGGCGCGTTCGCGCGCGAAGTCGACATGCGAGTGGAACCGGCGCAGCAGATCTGCGTCGTCAGCGCGCTGCGCCTGCAACGCGGCAACTTTCGCCCGCACCATCGATCGATACACGAGATAGAAACCCAGCAGGGCACCGGCGCGATAGTCGCCGGTCTGTTCGAGATAACGATCGAGAAACGCATACGCGAGGTCGCTACGGTCGCGTACTTCGCAATCCATGATCAGGAACGCGGCGTCGCTGATCACATCGATCCAGCGCAACCCTTCGCTGAACTCGATGCAGTCGAACGCATGAATTCCGTCGTCGAGTCGCACGAGATTCGACAGGTGCAGATCGCCGTGACACTCGCGCACGAATCCGTCGCGGCGGCGACGTTCGATCGTTGACACGAGTTCGGCATGGCGCGCGTTGCTCCATGCTTCGAGTTCGTCGACCTGCTGGGCCTCCATCGATGCAAACACCGACTGGCGCACTTGCAGGAAGTTCTCTGCGATCGGATCGAGCACCGCTTCGGCGCTGCCGAACCTCGTGTGCTCGGCCACGCGCGGCAACGTGTCGTGAACCGTGGCAAGCGTGCTGCCGAACGCGGCGAGTTCTTCAGTTGCCAACGCTCCTGCCGCGAGCAGCCGGTCGAGCTGCATGTCGCCGGGGAACTGCCGCATACGAACCGCGTACTCGACCGGCTCGCCGTCACCGCCGAAGCGTGCCACGCCGTCGGTCAGCGTGATCGGCACCACATCGATGTACAACGATTCCGCAAAGCGGCGATTGAGACGGACTTCCTCTTCGCAGTAGCGGCGCCGGAGCGACAGCGTGGAGAAATCGAGGAAGCCGAAGTCGACGGGTTTTTTGATCTTGTAGGCGAAGGTGCCGGTGAGAAGCACCCACGAGATGTGCGTCTCTACGAGCTCGATGCGAGCGCAATCATGCAGATAGGCATCGGGACGCATCAGGTCCCGGAGCAGTGGCGTGACTTTCGCCGTCAGGCTGATTCGCGTCGGCCCGGTGCGACCGCGTTCACCAACACGTCGAGAACTTCGAAAATATGGGTTCCCTTGAACCGCGGGTCGCTGCGGACTTGCTCATCGAAGAACTCGATGTACTCGTTGTCTTCGACCACCCGCCCCGCTTTCCAGGAGAGCCACGCATTGACGAGAGCAATTTCGTCTTGCCTGGTCATTTGTCCTCCCTTACTTCACAACTTCCGCACTACTTCTTTATTCGTTCTTCCGCGTCCGGATTCCCATCCGCCGAACGCACTCCGGAGTACTTCCTCCGCAAGGGCGCGAAGCATATCAGTCTCAAATTGCAGACCCAAGTCTCATTCCGCGGGCCACGCCGCATTTTCGTGCCGCCTAGACTCATGAATGAGTACGTCGACATCTGCTCTCGTTCTGCTCGCGGCGTTCATCGTGTGGGCTGCGCTACTTGCGCCGGTGGGCACGCGCGCGACCGCGGTGCACGCGCCCGCACGCACGGAAACGGTTCACTGGATTCCGGCAACGAGCGCGGCACCGACACACGACGCTCAGGCGCCGATCGAGACGCGCGGCAGCGACGTGGTGCTCGAAGACTATCCACTTACCGAAACGACGCTATCGAAGCTGCAGCGTGGCGACCGGCTTGCATTGCCGCATCCGGACGGCGGCACCATCGAACTGCGCGTCGAACGCGCCGACGCCGAGCACGGCGGCCGTCACTTGATGCTGGTCCAGTCCGACGGTTTGGTCAGCACATTCACGGAAAGCCACGGCGCGTTCTTCGGAACCGTGGCGACGCCGCGCGGCGTCTATGCTCTGGAAGGTGGCGTAAGCGGCAGCCGCCTGACGCGACACACCCTGCTTGATCAACGGATGAACAGTCATGCGCTCGACTCTCGAACCGTACCGGCAACTTAAGCAGCGATCGCCCGCCATCGCGCTGCTCGTCGGCGCACTGCTCGGTCGGCGTATTGTCCGCGTGTGGCGGCGGGGGCGGCGGCGAAACCACCGATACGATCCCGAGCAGCGGATCCGGCACACCACAAACGGTGCCGCCGCCGACAACGCAGGCTGCACGCATCAGTATCGACGTGCTCGCGCTCGTCAGCGCCTCGGTAGCGCAGCAGTACGCCGATCCCGCTTTGCGCGTGCGTCACCTGTTTGCGGTTGCGAACGACGTGCTCGAGAGCGCGGATGTCGCACTCGAATTCAACGTGGCGCGCATCGAGACCGTCACCTATCCGGACGGCCCCGACGCGCCGACCGCACTCGACGACCTGACGTTCGGCGACGATCCGTCGCTCAGCGGCGTCGCGGCTTTGCGCACCGCATCGCACGCCGACCTGGTCGTGTTGATTCGCCCTTACGCAAACGATGGCTACTGCGGCTACGCGTGGACCGGCGGACTGGGTACACACGGCGATCTTTCCGCACCCGCCAACGCGGATTTCGGCTATGCCATCGCGGCGTCGGACTGTTCCGACTACGTGCTGTTGCACGAATTCGGACACAACCTCGGGCTCGTGCATTCGCGCCGCGAATCGCCGCAGGGCGGCAGCTTGAGCTATGGCGCGGGTTACGGACGCGACAACGATTTCGTGACCATCATGGCGAGCCCGACGATGTTCAACGCCGTGCAGCTGCCGGTGCTCTCCGATCCGCAGCGCAACTGCGACGGTATGCCGTGCGGGGTCGATCATTCCGACGCATTGAACGGCGCCGATTCGGCGCGGGCACTACGACTGACGATGGGACAGGTCGCGACGTATCGCTGAGCGTTAACGGTGCTCTGTGCCGCGACCGCGCGGCAGCGTAACGACCGGCGCGGGCGTAACCTGGCCGCTCAGATCGATCAGCTGTTCGGCGAGGTCCGCTCCCTCTACAAGGCGCTCGATGAAACGCTTGATCGCGTCGTAGTCGAAACTCTCGCACGCCTGTTCCAGCGTGTTCAGCGCGCCGCGCAATTCCGACCACGCAACGTAGCCCTCCTCCGCGCGCATGATCTTGCGATGTTCGGTGCCGGACGCCGCATCGGCGATCAACAGCTCTTCGTGCAGCTTTTCGCCGGGCTGCAAACCGGTGAAGTGAATTTCGATGTCGCCCTCGGGATGCTCCGCGTCGCGAATCGTGTAGCCCTTCAGACGAATCATCCGGCGCGCCAGATCGAGAATTCGCACAGGCTCGCCCATGTCGAGCAGGAACACGTCGCCGCCCTTCGCCATCGCCCCGGCCTGCAGTACCAGCTGTGCCGCTTCCGGAATCGTCATGAAGAACCGCGTGACGTCGGGGTGCGTAACCGTCACCGGCCCGCCGTGATTGATCTGTTCGAGGAACAGCGGAACCACCGAACCGGACGAACCGAGTACGTTGCCGAACCTCACCATCGAGAATCGAGTGCCCGTGGTATGACCCTGGAGCGCCTGCAGCACGAGTTCTGCGAGGCGTTTCGACGCGCCCATCACGTTCGTCGTGCGAACGGCTTTGTCCGTGGAGATCAGGATGAAATTCTTGACGCCCGCTTCGAGCGCCGCTTCTGCCGCGTACAGCGTGCCGAATGTATTGTTCTTGAGACCCTGGATGACGTTGCGTTCGACGAGGCTCACGTGTTTGTACGCGGCCGCGTGATACACGGTGTCGATCTGATAACTCTGGAACGTGCGCCGCAGCAACGCGGCGTCGGTGACCGATCCCAGAACGGCCAGCGTGGGCACATCGAGCGAGTGCCGTTCGACGATGCTGCGCAACTCGCGATGGATCTCGTAGAGGCCGTATTCGTTCTGATCGAGCAGCACCAGCATGCGCGGTGATCCGTGCACGATCTGGCGCGACAGCTCCGAACCGATGGAACCGCCTGCGCCGGTAACCAGCACCGCGTTACCGCGCACACAGCCGTATAAGAGATGCGGCAACGGCGTTACCGCGTCGCGCCCCAGCAGATCTTCGACCGCTACGTCGCGCGTGTTGGCAACGGTCTGGCCTTCGACGAGGTCGGCCAGGTCGGGAATCAATCTGACGTGCACCGCGAACGGTTCGAGGAATTCGATGATGCGTTTGCGATCGGCCGCGGCGGTGGACGGCACTGCAACGAGCACTTCACGCGCCTGCGTGTCGCTCAACAGTGCCGGCAACGACCGAGGCGCGTAGACGTAGACGCCGTTGATGGTGCGTCGCTGCAGCAACGGGTCGTCGTCGAGAAACGCGACGGGCACGCGATCGCCGTGTTGCAGCAATGTGCGGGCGAGTTCGACACCACTCACGCCGGCGCCATAGATAACGACCGGAGCCTTCGCGCGAAAACGCTGTGCCAGCCAGTTGAAGTAGCTGCGTACACCGAAGCGCGTGCCGCCGACATACGCGAGCGAAAGCAGCCAGAAGATGATCGGCACCGAACGCGGGAAACCGGGAAGCGGCGTCATGTACGCAACGAGACTGATCCCGAGCGCCGCAATCGTGACGCCCTTCACCACCGCGAGCATCGCGTGGTTGCCCATGTAGCGCACGACCTGCCGATATAGCCCGAGGCGCAGGAACACGGGCAGACAGATGACGACGCTTGCAACGAATGCCGGCCAGAACTGCGCGACGTCCGGCGAAATCTCACCCAGCCGCAGTGCCAGTGCAGACCACAATGCCACCGGCAGCATCACCGCGTCGGCCACCACGGCGATCAGCTGCTTCTTGCGCCGCGACAGGTGCTCGATCATGCCGACTGCAGTTTCAGAAAGTGTCGACTTCACGCTGGCGCTCCGTGTTCAGCCCTTCCGGCGCCCATTCGCACACTCGCGACGAAAACCGGCGTCACCGCGATGGCGAGCCAACCGAGACCGTTGTGCGGGAATGCCACTGCAAGCCAGGACAGCGGCAGCAACCAGACAACGGCGAATGCAACGAACATCGATGTGGTCCGTCCATGACCGAATCGCTGCGCGCACTTCTGGTACAGATGACTGCGATGCGCTGAAGCGAATTTCTGACCGGTCCCGATTCTGACACAGAGCGTGTAAGTGGCGTCAAACCAGAATCCGGCGAGCAGTATCAGCGACGCGATCAGCGGCATTTGATGGCGCGCATCCAGCGTCAGGCTGAGAATTCCGACGAGTAACCCCAGCAGACCGCTGCCGACATCGCCCATGAAGATCCGCGCCGGATATCGGTTGAACCACAGAAATCCCAACGCAGCGCCGAGCAACACCCACAACAGTTCCGACGTGAACGCCGCCGGATGCCCGATGAGCAGAACACCCGCGCAGTAGATGACGCATTGGGTGGTCGCGATGCCGTCTATGCCGTCCATGAAGTTGTACAGATTCACCATCCACAGCACGATCAGGAAACAGAGGCTCGCGACGAGCCACGTCGGGTGAATCGAAATCGGCGGTACCACTAGCGGGATCGCGATCGGCAGTGCGCCCAATGCGACCGCAACCGCAATGGCCTGTACCGGTAGTCGTACGCGTGCACTCAGATCGCGCAGATCATCGACAATGCCGAGCAACGCGAGAATTCCGCCGCCGCCGAGCACCGCCCAGCACAACGGGTCCTGACCGATTCGATAGGCACACCACGCGAGTACCGGCAGCGCGATGGCAATGCCCCCCATCGTCGGCGTTGGAATGGTGTGTGAGCTGCGCTGATTCGGAATTGCGAGAACCGAGCCTCGCACTGCCACGGCGATGACGATGCGGGTCAGACACGCGGCCACCGCCATCGCGGCGACAGCCTCTGCGACGACCCCCTCGATCATCGATGCGTTCGCCACCATGCGATCACCTCGTCGATCGCGTTCGCCTGCGCGAGCGCCGGCGTCCATCCGAGCGACTCGCGTGTTTCGTCGTCGGCGATCACCAGCGGTTCGAACAGCCGCTGAAACAACGCTTCGCGGCCGGTCATATGAGTGGCGGCGCGCATCAAGCCGCGCGGCACCGGCAGCAATCGCGGTCCATGCCCGAACGAACGCGCCATCTGCGTTACCAGTTCACGAACCGAACAGTCTGCATCGTCGCGCGCATGCAGCACTCGCCACTCGGCAGTGTCGCGCGCAACGATGGTCAGCAGATCGACCAGGTTGGAGCGCGCAATCAGACTGCGCGGCGCATCGGCGCGTCCCAACGGCAGCGGCCAGCCGCGCGCGACAGCCGCTAACAGCGTGGCAAAGTTGCCCTTCACACCAGGACCGTAAACGAGCGGCGGACGCACGATCGTCACGCGCGTTCCACCCGGGCGGCGAGCATCTTCGAGGCAACGTTCCGCTTCGAGTTTGGTCTGCGCGTATACGTCTTGCGGATCGGGATCGTCGTCGGGATTCAGCGGCACTTCGCTGACGTCACCCAGCACTTTGATGCTGCTCAGATAGATGAACCGTTCGACCGAATTACGCTGCGCGGCGGCAAACAACAAGCGCGTCGTCGCGACGTTATCGCGCCGATACAGCTCGTATCGTTCGAGTTCGGTACCTCGGTCGTCGCGGTGCGCGCGGCCGGCCAGGTGATAGGCGACTGATACGCCGTCGAACCACTCGTCCATACGAGAAGGGCTTTCCGCCGCGAGGTCGTCACAGTTGATCGCGTTGCGGTCGGAGTAGAACGCCTCGCCTCGTCCAACCGCACGTACCTTCCATCCAAGCGAACGAAGCCGTTCGCACAATGCGCCGCCGATGAAGCCGCCGGCTCCCGTAACGAGGGCCAGATTCATGCTCGCAACAACTCGTCGTATATGAGGAACGTGTCGCGCACGACATCGTCGATGGAATACAGACCTTCGGCCCGCTCGCGCGCCGCCTTGCCAAGACGACGCCGCAGCACCGGATCCAGCCCGAGGCGCAACATCGCGTCCGCCAACGCGGTGCTATCACGTGGCTCCACCAGCAACCCGGTGATGCCGTCGCGCACGACTTCGCGACAGCCCGGCACATTCGACGCAATCATCGGACGCCCGATGCTCGATGCTTCGAGCAACGACTTCGGCAAGCCTTCGCGATACGACGGCAGACAAACGACATGCGAGCGCGAGAGATACGGTCGAACGTCGCTTCTATGACCGAGCCACTCGATGATGTTTTCGGCGTGCCACGCCTTCAGCTCCCCTTCGGTCAGCGACGAAGGATTGCCAGGGTCGATTCCGCCGACCAGCTGAAAACGCCAGGTGGGTTGCAGCAGTCGCACGCTGCGCGCTGCCGCGACGAATTCACGAATACCCTTGTCGCTCAGCATGCGCGCCACCAGCACGAACGTGACCGGTTCAGGGGGTTCTGCGGCGAATGGAAACTCGTTCAGATCCACACCCGAGCCGCGGATCAGATGCGTCAGTTTCTCGGGAATCACGGTGTTCTCGACAAAGTTCTGCAGATCTTCCCTGTTCTGGAAGATGAACCTCATGTTGTCGTGGCTGAGTGCAATTCTATACAACAGATTCACCAGGCCGCGAACGGCGCGCGCTTTGGAACCGCGTTGTGTGAACACGAAGCCCATACCGGGAATGGCATTCACTACCGCCGGCACGTGTGCAAAACGCGACGCCAGCGTTCCGTAGATGACCGGCTTGATCGTGACGTGATGGACGAGGTCCGGCGCTTCGTCGCGGTAGATGCGCATGAGCGCCAGGAGAGTCTTCACGTCGCGCAACGGATTCAGGCCGCTTCGCGAAAGATCGAAGACGCGATAACGAATGCCCAGCTCTTCGAGCGCGCCTTCGCCGGTCGACTCGCCGCATGCAACCACCGGCTCGAAGCCGCGGCGCAGCGCTTCCTTCGCCAGACACAGGCGATGCGATCTGAAAAATCCAGCGTCGTTGACGACGAACAGGACCTTGCGACGGTCGTGGGTCACGGGAGAACTGCGGGGCTGCCGGTACCCTTCAGTGTAGCCCGGCGCGTTCAAATCCGGAGCCGCGGCAGGGCCGACCAACTCACTGTTCGATTCGCGCGGCATAACGATTCAGGTTCGCGTTTTGTCACGAGTATAACCGCGCGTGTTCGTGGTGCTAACTCGAGTTGTGGGGCGCACGCGCCCCACACGAGGTGCGAACGCTACTTGACGGTGATGTGCGCGCGGTTCGCATCGACCACGCGTTCACCGATACCTTTCACCTGCGCGAGATCGTCGACGGATCGGAACGGTCCGTGCGAATCCCGGTACTCGACGATCGCCTTGGCGCGTGACGCGCCAATGCCGTCGAGCGCGGCCGCAAGCGTTTGCGCGTCGGCGGTGTTGATGTTCACCGACATCGGCGCAACCGCCGCGGGTGCAGGTTTGTCCGCAGCAAACACGGGTACACCGATCGGCAGCAGCAGCGCGATCGCAATGGCGTTCAACAGTTTCAACATGTCGTCTTCTCCGTTCTCAAGGGTGGGTTCGCCGCCGGACACGGCGAACGTCAACCTTAGAAGCGGAGGCTTCGATACATGCACAGCCCTATGCGCGACTCCACGTGCGAAATCGCAGGTTGCGGGTGACCGCGGTGAATGATGCGATTTGTCAGATCGCGTCTGCGACGTAACTGAACCGACCCCACTTGCGACAACTGGGGCACTGCCACGTCAATCGACGCGCGGCGAAGCCACAGTTGCCGCACCGGTAGAGTGCGCGCTGCGCGAGCGCGTCGTTTGCAAAGTCGACGATCAACGACGCATGTCCAACGGTTGCGGCGCCGCGGTGTCGCGCTTGAAATGCCGACAATGCGCGCAATGCCGAGATCGACGGGAATTTCGTGAGCTGCTGAATCAACAGGTTTTCCGCGCGCTCCACTTCACCGCGACTTTCGTAGTGCAACGCGAGCGCAGAGGCCACACGCGAGTCGCTCTGCGCGGCGAGACACTGTTCCAGAAACGGCCCCAGTTCGTCGGGATCACCCGCACCGGTACACGCACGCGCGTAGGCGTCGATCACTTCGCCGGCGAGACCAGGCGTCGTCTTCGCAACGTCGCGCAACGCATCACGCGCGCTCTGCCACTGACCCGCCTCCAGATCGAGGTCCGCGAGCGCAAGGCCGATGCGCGGACACGAGCGGTCTTGTTGACGCGCCTGATCAAGTCGATCGCGCGCGGCAACGAGATCGCCGCTGCTGCGCAACTGTTCCGCGAGTTCGCAATGGAAGTGTGCGAGCGCGGTGCGGCCTTCGCGGTCGCCGCGCCGGACGATCTGCGTCGCAATCTCGATCGCGCGGCTCCAGTCGCGTTCGCGCTGATACACCTCCAACAGATGTTCCAAGGCGACGCGGTCGGTTGCGCCGCCGCGATCGACGAGTTCGCGCAACAACTGTTCGGCGCGATCGAGCAACCCCGCGCCGAGGTAATCGCGCGCCAGTTCGAGTTCTGCCAGCGCGCGGTTTTCAGCGGACAAGTGCGGACGCGCGAGCAGGTTCTGATGGATCCGAATCGCTTGCTCGAGTTCGCCGCGGCGACGCACCACCGCACCGAGCGTCAGATGTGTATCGATTCCCGCCTCATCGGCCGGCAACGCGTCGATGAATCCATCGATTGCGATGTCGGGCCGGTCATCGAGCAGGTAGTTGATGCCCTGAAAGTAGTTGCGCCCGAGATCGGTGATTCGGCGCACTCGCCGGCGTGCGCGTTCTCTCCGCCCCAGCATGAAGCCGAGACCGATCGCGACGACCAGAATCAGATAGAGATCGAGGTGTTGAAGCATCAGATGCCGGCGACGTCACTTTTGCCACGCGCCAGTTCCGTCTGGCTGCGGTCGAGGTCGCGACGCAAGCGCCGGTTGCCGGACAAGACCCGCAACAGCTGAACGCCCGCGCTCATCCAGCCGACCGCTACACCAAGCCCGAATGCGCCGATGATCCACCAGTAGATTCCGAGTTCCGGCGTAGACCACGCGAGGAAGTGAAGCGCTACGCCACTGCGGTTGTCGATCACGGCAAGCACGCTGATCACCACGATCAGAATGAATGCGATCGTCGTGATCCAGCGCGAGAGTTTACGCATGAGAGGTCAGCGCGATCGGCTTTCGCCATCGGCGCGAGTGCGGCCTACGGGGACCGCCGGCTCCGGATACTCCGCGAGGCTTTCGTTGACGCGGTCTCTCAGTTCCTTGCCCGGCTTGAAGTGCGGGACGTACTTGCCCGAAAGGCCGACCGATTCACCGGTCTTGGGGTTACGACCGATGCGGGGTGCGCGGTAGTGCAGCGAGAAGCTGCCGAAGCCGCGGATTTCGATTCGATAACCCTGCGCGAGCGTTTGAGCCATGTGCTCGATCATGGTTTTGACCGCCAACTCGACATCCTTCGCAGACAACTGCGACTGGCGCGAGGTGATGCGTTCGATCAGTTCCGACTTGGTCATGGCAGTTTCGTTCACTGCGCAGCGTTCCTGCGTTGCAGGCTATCACGGCCAATTCGGAGGCTCAACAAAAAAATCCTTACTTTTCATGCAGTTGAATGTAAGTCGCAGAATGCATGTCGAGTCGAGACGAGGGGCCACAGGCAACCCCCCGACCCAGAGCCGGATCAGTTCTGATCCTGACCCATCTGCGCCTTGATCAGATCGCCGAACGTGGTCGGACCAGGGCGCTCCGTTTCTGTCTGCTTGTGCTCTTTGACAGCGCTGCGCTCGTCGTCGATGTCCTTCGCCTTCACCGACAGGCCGATGCTGCGGTTCTTGCGATCGATCGAGATCACTTTGACCTCGATCTCGTCGCCGACCGACAGCACGTTGCGCGCATCTTCGACGCGATCGACGCTGAGCTCGGACGCTTTCAGGACACCGATCACGTCGTCGCAAGTTGACCGCGCTTCCTTCGGCTCCACCTCGAGGACCATGCCCTTCACCACGCTGCCGCGATCGTTCGACTGCGGCGTAGTCGGTGAACGGATCCTGATCGAGCTGTTTGACGCCGAGCGAAATGCGTTCGCGTTCCGGATCGATCGACAGGATGACGCGTCTCGATCTCTTCGCCCTTGCTGTAACGACGCACGGCGGTTTCGCCCGGCTCGTTCCACGAGATGTCCGAGAGGTGCACCAGACCGTCGATGCCGCCTTCGAGCCCGATGAAGATGCCGAAGTCGGTGATCGACTTGATGTTGCCCTTGATACGCTCGCCCTTCGCGTATGTCTGCCGAACTCGTCCCACGGATTCGGCCGGCATTGCTTGATGCCGAGCGAAATCCGGCGACGCTCTTCGTCGATGTCGAGCACCATGACTTCGACCTGGTCGCCTACGGAGACGACTTTCGACGGATGGATGTTCTTGTTCGTCCAGTCCATCTCCGAAACGTGCACAAGACCTTCGACACCTTCCTGGATTTCGGCAAAGCAGCCGTAGTCGGTCAGGTTCGTGACGGTCGCCATGTACGCGTGCGCCTTCCGGATAGCGGCGGATCAGATCGACCCACGGGTCGTCACCGAGCTGCTTCATGCCGAGGCGACACGCGGTTCTTCTCGCGGTCGAACTTGAGGATCTTGACTGCCGACTTCGTCGCCAACGTTGACCATCTCGCTCGGATGACGGATACGCCGCCATGCCATGTCGGTGATGTGCAAGCAGACCGTCGACGCCGCCGAGATCGACGAACGCACCGTAGTCGGTGAGGTTCTTGACGATACCCTTGACCTCCTGGCCTTCCTGCAGACGAAGACAGCAGCGCTTCGCGCTCGACGCTGTTCTCCTGTTCGAGCACCGCGCGCCGGGAAACCACCACGTTGTTGCGCTTCTGGTCGAGCTTGATGACTTTGAACTCGAGCGGCTTGCCCTCGAGATGCGCGGTCTCGCGCAACGGGCGGATGTCGACCAGCGAACCCGGCAGGAACGCGCGGATCTCGTTGATGTCGACGGTAAAGCCACCTTTGACCTTGCCGTTGATATGGCCGGTGATGACCTCGTTCTTGTCGAAGGCCGCTTCGAGCATGATCCAGGTCTCGGCGCGCTTGGCTTTTTCCCTGGAGAGCCGGGTCTCGCCGAAGCCGTCGTCGACGACCTCCATCGCGACCTGGACCTGGTCGCCGATCTTGAGGATGAACTCGCCGTTGTCGTCAGGAATCGAATGCGGGGAATGACCCCTTCGGATTTCAGTCCGGCATGGACAGTGACCCAGTCGCTGCCGATATCCACGACCGTTCCGGTGACGATGGAGCCCGGCGCCATCTCGATGGTGTTCAGGCTTTCTTCAAATAGATCCGCAAAACTTTCGCTCATGCCAAATGATCATCGGTTGTTTGAAACTAACGACCGGGAAATCCCCGCCGCGCCCTGTCTTCCTCGAAAGCGCTCTTCGAACGCGCTCTTCTAAACCTAAGACGACGTTTTCGAATCCGGCGTGAGACCGCGATTTGTCGCGAGTTGCCACGCCTTTTCGACAACGGCATCGATGGAAAGCGAAGAACTGTCGATCACCACCGCATCGTCTGCCGGCTTGAGCGGGGACACCGCCCGTGATCGATCGCGCTCGTCACGTTCCCGGATGCTTTCGAGAAGGGCGCGGAGACTAACACCCAAGTCCTTATCTTTCAACTGCTTATAGCGACGCTCGGCGCGCTGCTCGGCACTCGCGTCGAGGAAGATTTTGAGCGGCGCATCGGGGAACACGACCGTGCCCATGTCGCGACCGTCGGCAACGAGTCCCGGGGACTTCCGGAATGCATGCTGGGTCTGCAGCAGCGCCGCTCGAACGCTCGGCAATGCCGCCACTCGCGACGCGGCAACGCTGACCGATTCGTCGCGGATCGCCTTGCTGACGTCGGAAGAATCGACCCACACGATCACCTCGTCGTCGGAGATGACGTCGAATCGCGCCCTGAGTTGCGTCGCGAGTCGTCCAAGCGCTTCTGCGTCATCGAGTGCAACGGATGTATCGAGCGCGTTCCACGCGACCGCGCGGTAGAGCGCGCCGCTGTCGAGCAGATGCCATCCCAAGCGGCGCGCAAGCCGAACTGCGAGCGTCCCCTTTCCGGAGCCGCTGGGTCCGTCCACCGCGATTACTGCCGCTTCAGTCATCCTGCGGCCCACCTGCCTCGATCATGCGCAGCCGCGTCGCCTGGGCCTGTGCGAGCAGCGCTTCCAGTTCGTCGAAGCGTTCGCTGCGAAGCAACTCGACGAAACGATTCAACGAATCCGCCAAGCCGTCGTATTGCGCCAGCACTGCGGCGCGGTTCTCGGACAGGATTCGACGCCACATCACCGCATCCGACGCGGCGATACGCGTGAAGTCATGTAGTCCGGGGCCGGCGAAGTCGGCGGGAGCGGCGCCGTGCGGCTCGCCCACCCAGTTCATGAACGCATACGCGACCAGGTGTGGAAGATGGCTCGTCAACGCGACCATTTCATCGTGAATCGGCGCACTCGACTCGACCACGCGCGCGCCCGCCGCGCCCCACCATTCGCGCGCCCGTGCGAGTGCCTGCGGATCTGTTTCCAGTTGCGGCGTGAGGATGACCGGACGATCGCGGAACAACTCGGCGTTCGCGGCTTCCGGCCCGCTGCTTTTCCGAGCCGGCCATCGGGTGGCTCGGCACGAAGCCCGGGGGCATGGCGCCGCTTTTGCGCAGATCTTCGAGCACGCTGCCTTTTACGCTGCCGACGTCGATCACGGTTGCCGCCAGGTTCGACTCGCAGACGCGCCGTACCGTCGCCGCAACCGTAGCAATCGGTACGGCGACGAGCACCGCGTCTGCTGCAGCAATCGCTGCATTCAGACCCGGCGCAACCGCGTCGATGTGACCGAGCCGCAACGCTGACGACGGCTGCTGCCGTGTCCGAGTCGTATCCATCGATGTGTGCGAAACACCCGGCCTTGCGCATTGCCAGCGCAAACGAGCCGCCGATGAGGCCGGTTCCGATGACGAGGAGACGCGGCATGACCGGATCAGACGGCTCGCGCCAGCGCATCCAGGAAACGCGCGTTCTCTTCGTGCAGACCGACCGTGATACGCAAATGATTCGGCATGCCGTAGCCGGCGATCAGGCCTGACGATCACGCCAAGGCGCAACAGCTGTTCGTACACCGGCGCCGCTGGGCGCTTGAGATCGATGCACAGAAAATTACCACCGGAACGGATGTACTCGACGCCGAGCTGGTCGAGTCCCCGGTGCAGCTGTTGCATGCCCTCGTCGTTGATTCGCTTGCTGGTACGCACGAATTCCTGATCGCCCAACGCCGCTTCAGCACACTCGAGCGCCAGCGACGAAACGTTGAACGGCTGGCGGACGCGGTTGATCAGATCGGCGATGTCGTGATGCGACACGCAGTACCCGACGCGCATCGCAGCGAGCCCGTAAACCTTCGAGAAGGTGCGCGTTACGACGAGATTCGGATAACGATCGAGTAGCTCGACGCCGTTCGGGTATTCCTCGCGCCCCACGTACTCGAAATAGGCCTCGTCCAGCACGGTGATGACGTGTTCCGGAATGCGGTCGAGGAACGCCGTTAGCTGCTGCTTGTTCACCCACGTACCCGTGGGATTGTTCGGATTCGCAACGAACACGATTCGGGTGTTGGCGGTGACCGCCCGCGCCATTGCATCGAGATCGTGCGTCCAGTTCTTTGCGGGTACCGTTACGAGCTTGCCGCCGTGCGCGATCACCGCGAGCGGATAAACGACGAACGCGTGCGCGGAGACGATGCCTTCGTTTCCGGGCGACAACGCGACTCGTGCGACGAGTTCGAGCAGGTCGTTCGAACCGTTGCCGAGCGATATCCGTTCTGCATCGCACACCCAGATGACGCGCGAGCGCGTGCTTCAGCCGATAGCCGCTGCCGTCGGGATAACGCGACAGCGCCGTCGACGCGCGCGCAATCGCGGCGTGCACCGCAGGACCCGGACCACGCGGGTTCTCGTTGCTGGCGAGCTTGATGACGTCGGTGATGCCGAGCTCGCGCTCCAATTCTTCGATCGGCTTCCCCGCCTGATACGGCTGCAACGTCAGCACGTCGCGATTGGCCCAACGGTCTACGAACTGCGTCATACGAGATCCTGCGGATACGAGCCGAGCGATTTCACTTCGATCGCTACTGCGCGCACGTCGCGCAACACGGCTTCGATTTCAGGCGCCGTTTCGTGCCCGTCGAAGTCGATGAAGAAAACGTACGTCCAGCTGCCTGTTTGCGAGGGTCGGGTTTCGATACGCGTAAGACTGATGCCGTGTCGATGAAACGGCTCGAGCACGCGATACAACGCGCCGGGCTCGTTGCGCGTCGACACCAGAATCGATGACTTGTCTTTGCCGCTCGGGCCGACCTTCTGCCGGCCGATGACCAGGAAGCGCGTCTTGTTGTCCGGGCGGTCTTCGATGTTCGCTGACAGCACGCGCAGACCGTATCGCTGCGCCGCCATGTCGCCGGCGATCGCAGCGCAATCGTTGCGCGACGCGACCATACGCGCGGCTTCCGCGTTGCTGTTCACTGCAACGCGCTCGATGCCGGGAAAGTGCGAATCGAGCCATCGACGGCATTGGCCCAACGACTGTTGATGCGAGTAGATCGTTGCAATCGCCGCGCGCTCGGTGGTCTGTCCCGCCATCAACGAGTGGTGAATCGGCAATTCGACTTCGGCGCAGATCCGCAGCGGCGACGTCATGAAACAGTCGAGCGTGTGATTGACCATGCCTTCGGTGGAGTTCTCTACCGGCACCACGCCGTAATGCGCGGCCTCTGCTTCGACTTCGCGAAAGACTTCGTCGATCGTCCCCAGCGAGCGCGTCGATGCGAAGTGGCCGAACTGTTTGATCGCTGCAGCCTCGGTATACGTACCCGAAGGGCCGAGATACGCGATCGTCAACGGTTGCTCGAGCG
This sequence comes from uncultured Gammaproteobacteria bacterium, assembly GCA_963822125.1. Taxonomy (GTDB): domain Bacteria; phylum Pseudomonadota; class Gammaproteobacteria; order Pseudomonadales; family Azotimanducaceae; genus DATJGR01. Next base: position 128,183 of record CAWGGQ010000004.1, read on the forward strand.
CAGGCAGCAGGAAATGATCTCGCGGAACAGATGCGCCATATCGCTATCGGGTAGAGGTCCGGTGTTCTCGCGTTTGACACGGGTGAGAATCTCCGCCTCGCGTTCCGGACGATAGAACACCGGCGCCTCGTCGCCGGAGTCGGCAGTCTTCACTTCTGCAACGCGTAACACGCACGCGGCGCGCGCGTTGATCAGACGCTGCAATTCCCGGTCGATCGTGTCGATCTGCGCGCGGATCTCACGCAGCTGATCGACTTTTCCGTCTTTCGAGTCGGCCATTACCCATGTTCCGCTTCGAACGCCGCCATGTACTGGATCAATGCATCGACCGCCGCTTCCGGCACGGCGTTATACAGACTTGCGCGCATTCCGCCGACACTGCGATGCCCTTTCAAGGTCTGCATGCCGGCTGCCTCTGCGCCCTTGACGAACGCGTTGTCGAGCGCTTCGTCCGCCAGCGTGAACGTCACGTTCATCAGCGAGCGATCGCGCTCCACCACCGGACAGCGATAGAAATTGCTCGCATCGATGGCGCGATACAACTTCTGCGCTTTCGCGCGATTGCGCTGTTCCATTGCAACGAGGCCGCCCTGCCGCTTGATCCAGCGGAACACCAGCCCCGCGATGTACCAGGAATACGTCGGGGGGGTGTTGTACATCGAGTCATTCTCGGCGCTGAGCTTCCAATCCAGGATGCTCGGCGTATCGGCACGCGCGCGTCCGAGCAGGTCGCGGCGAACGATTACCAGCACCAGCCCTGCAGGGCCGATGTTCTTCTGCGCGCCGGCGTAAATTGCGCCGAACCGCGATACGTCGATCGGCCGCGACAGCAGCGTGCTCGACATGTCGGATACGAGCGGAACTGAGCCGACGTCGGGAATGTCGTGATACTCGACGCCGCCGATGGTCTCGTTGCCGATGATGTGCACATAAGCCGCGTTCGGATCGAGCTTCCAATCGGCGCGCGGCGGCACCCGATCGAACTTCGTGGCTTCGGAACTGGCAGCGACGTTCGCGCGACAGTAGAGCTTTGCTTCGCTGATCGCTTTCTTCGCCCATGCACCGGTGTTGACGTGGTCGGCCGCGACCTTGTCACCAAGCAGATTGAGGGGCACCGCGGCGAACTGCGCCGTCGCGCCGCCTTGCAGGAACAACACCGCGTAGTCGTCGGACACACCGAGCAGTTCGCGCAGATCCGCTTCGGCGCGCTGCGCGATTTCGACGAACTCGTCGCTGCGGTGACTCATTTCCATCACCGACATGCCGGTGCCGCGGTAATCGAACAATTCCGCTGCGGCTTCTTCGAGCACTTCCAGCGGTAACGCCGCCGGACCTGCGGAGAAATTGAATGCGCGTTTCATCGGTTCACTCTTCTTCCGGGTCGTCGCTGTCCGACGAGTCGTCGTCGATCACGTCGTCGTCCATTTCGTCATCCGCAGCATCGTCGCCTTCAATTGCTGCATCGGTAATCTCGGCGCTCCCGGACACGGGTGCGCGCGTCACGATCGTTTCGTCGGCGTTCACTTCCGACTCGACGATGCGCGCAATACGCACCAGGCGTTCATCGTCGCGCAGCGCAATCAGCCGCACGCCCTGCGTATTACGACCCACCAGCGAAACCTGATCGGCGGGAATCCGCACCAGCGTTCCCTGGTCGCTGATCAGCATCAGTTCGTCACCATCGAATACCTGCACTGCTCCGACCAGCGCACCGTTGCGCTCGCTGACCTGCATCGCGATGACGCCTTGCGTGCCGCGACCTTTCAGCGGGAAATCGCTGACGAGCGTGCGCTTGCCGTACCCGTTTTCGCTGGCCGTGAGGATGTAGCCGTTTTCCAACGGCACGATCAGCGCAATCAGACGGTGCCCGCCGATCAACCGGATGCCGCGCACGCCGCGCGCGGTTCGGCCCATGGCCCGCACGTCGGACTCCTTGAATCGCGCCGCTTTGCCGGAACTCGAAAGAACCAACACGTCGCAATGACCGTCCGTCAGCGCGACGCCGACCAGCGTGTTGCCTTCTTCGAGGTCGAGCGCGATGAGCCCGCTGGTTCGCGGCCGCGAGAACTGCTCGAGCGGCGTCTTCTTCACCGCGCCGTTTGCAGTGGCCATGAACACGAATGCGTCCGCGGTGAAATCGCGGATCGGCAGTATCGCGGTGATCCGCTCCTCGGCGTCGAGCGGCAGCATGTTGACGAGCGGGCGACCTTTCGCGCCACGGCTCGCCTGCGGAATCTGATACGCCTTGATCCAGTAAACCTTGCCGAAGTTCGAGAAGCACAGCAGCGTGTCGTGGCTCGACGAGACGATCAAATGCTCGACGAAGTCTTCGTCTTTCACCGCCGTGGCCGCACGGCCGCGACCACCGCGGCGTTGCGCCTGGTAATCGCTGACGCGGCTGCGTCTTCGCATAACCGTGATGCGAAACCGTCACCACCATGTCTTCTTCGGTGATGAGGTCTTCAACCGAAAGATCGAGATGACTGCTAACAATTTCGGTGAGGCGATCGTCACCGTACGCTTCGCGGATTGCCCGCAACTCCTCGCGGATCACCTCGAGCAGGCGTTCGGTCGATGCAAGGATCGCGAGCAGTTCGGCGATTTCGTCGAGGATTTCCTGATATTCCTCGATCAGCTTGCCCTGTTCGAGCGCAGTCAGCCGGTGCAGACGCAGATCGAGAATGGCCTGCGCCTGCTCTTCTGACAGATAGTAGAGACCGTCGCGGAAGCCATATTGCGCATCGAGCCCCTCGGGGCGGCACGCATCGCTGCCGGTGCGCGCGAGCAACTCGGTGACGTTCGCAGACATCCAGCCCTGCGCCATCAGGCGTGCACGAGCTTCCGCCGCATCGGGCGACGAACGGATCAGTTCCACCACCCTGTCGATATTCGCTAGTGCGACGGCTTGCCCTTCGAGGATGTGGCCACGCTGGCGCGCTCGACGCAGCAGGAACACAGAGCGCCGCGTCACCACTTCGCGGCGATGTTTGACGAACGCCTCGAGCACCTGCTTCAGATTCAGCACGCGCGGTTGTCCGTCGACCAGCGCGACGCAGTTGATCCCATACACCCCTTGCAGCTGCGTCTGGCTATAGAGGTTGTTGAGGACGACCTCACCGGACTCACCGCGCCGCAGCTCGATGACCACGCGCAAGCCATCCTTGTCGGACTCGTCGCGCAACTCGGTGATGCCTTCGATCTTCTTCTCTTTCACCAGTTCGGCGATGCGCTCGATCAGCCGCGCTTTGTTCAGCTGATAGGGGATCTCGGTGATGATGATCGTGTCTTTATTGGTCTTTTCGTCGGATTCGACCTCGGCACGCGCACGCACGAAGATGCGGCCGCGGCCGGTCTTGTACGCTTCGACGATACCGGCGCGACCGTTGATGATGCCCGCCGTCGGGAAATCCGGCCCCTTGATGTATTCCATCAAGCCGTCGATCGTGATCTCGGGATCATCGATCAACGCGAGGCAGCCATCGATCACTTCGCGCAGGTTGTGCGGCGGAATGTTCGTGGCCATACCCACCGCGATACCCGTTGATCCGTTTACCAGCAGGTTCGGTACCCGCGTCGGCAAAACCTCGGGAATCTTCAGCGTGTCGTCGTAGTTCGCGACATACGGCACCGTTTCTTTGTCGAGGTCTTCGAGCAACTCGCCGGCGATCCGCGACAGCCGCACTTCCGTGTAGCGCATCGCTGCAGCCGGGTCGCCGTCGACCGATCCGAAGTTGCCTTGGCCGTCGACCAGGCAATAACGCATCGCGAACGACTGCGCCATCCGCACGATGGTGTCGTACACCGCACCTTCGCCGTGCGGGTGGTACTTGCCGATCACGTCGCCGGCGATTCGAGCCGACTTCACATACGGTCTGTTGTAGGTGTTGTTCAGTTCGTTCATGGCGAACAGCACGCGACGATGCACGGGCTTCAAACCGTCGCGAACGTCGGGCAGCGCGCGTCCGACGATGACACTCATCGCATATGCGAGGTATGACTTTTTCAGCTCGTCTTCAATCGCGACGGGCAGTATTTCTTTCTCGAATTCGGCCATGGATTGAGCTGTAAACCGGAGGGTGCGAAAAACGCGCTAGCTTAACACGATCGCTTTCGAAACCGAGCCATCGGCTACGGCCGCGACATATAATCGCGCGATGCCGAAACCCACCGCCGACCTCATTCTCGATCCAAGCTGGATACTTCCGATCACACCGTCGCGGACCGTGTTCACGGACCACAGCGTCGCGGTTGGCGACGGAAAAATCCTCGCGCTAGGACCAACCGCCGCAATCCACGAACAGTTTCACGCGACCGCGGTCCGGCGTCTCGACGGTCAGGTGTTGATGCCGGGTCTCGTCAACGCGCACGGTCACGCAGCGATGGTGTTGTTGCGCGGTCTCGCGGAAGACATGCCGCTAGAAACATGGTTGCGCGAGCGCATCTGGCCGATCGAGGCGCAATGGATGTCGCCGGATTTCGTCGCTGACGGCGTGGCGCTTGCGCTGCTGGAAATGTTGAAGTCCGGCACGACCTGCTTCAGCGACATGTACTTCTTCCCCGAAGTGACGGCCCGCATTGCGCAGGAAGCTGCGATGCGCGCGCAGATCGTGTTTCCGTTGATCCAGTTTCCCAACGCGTGGTCGAGCAACGCGGCCGAGGGATTTCACAAAGGTCTCGCACTGCACGACGAGCACCGCGGTGACCCGCTGCTGCGCGTCGCGTTCGGTCCGCACTCCGCTTACGCATTAGGCAAAGCCGATCTGGTCAAGGCGCTGACGTACGCCGAAGAAATCGACGCGCCGATTCACATGCATCTTCACGAAACGGCGGCCGAGGTCGAAGCGGCGCATCGCGAACTCGGCACCAGTCACATTCACTATCTCGCCGAACTCGGACTGCTGGTGCCACGCCTCCAGGCAGTGCATCTGACACAAGTCGACGATACGGAACTCGAACTGCTGGCCGAATCGGGCGTGCGCGCCGTGCATTGCCCACAGTCGAACCTGAAGCTCGGTAGCGGCACATGCGACATCGAACGTCTCAAGCGACGCGGACTCATCGTCGGACTCGGCACCGACGGCGCCGCCGCGAACAATACGCTCGATCTGTTCACCGAGTTGCGCGTTGCGGCACTGCTCGCGAAGACGATTACCGGCAACCCGAGTGCACTCGGGGCGTTCGAAGCGCTGGAATTCGCAACACTCGGCAGCGCCCGTGCGCTTGGCCTCGACGCAACGATCGGGTCGATCGAAGCCGGCAAAGCCGCAGACGTGATTTCCGTAGACCTGACCTACTCCGCAGCGCTGCCGCTGCATCGCCCCGAGGCGACGCTGGTATACGGGGCTTCCGGCAACCATGTCCGCAACGCATGGATCGCCGGCCAGCACGTGCTGATCGAAGGCAAACCAGCGACGTTGGACGAAGCGGCGATTCACGCGCGCGCCTCGCGCTGGTCGACGCGGCTCGCCGCACTGGCATGATGTCGCGCCTTTCAATCAAATCAACCAACGCTCGAGACGCTTCGTGACCGAAAACGTCGATCAATCGGAAATCGCCAAGTTCGAGTCGTTGGCGCATCGCTGGTGGGACTCCGAAGGCGACTTTCGGCACCTTGCACGATATCAATCCGCTGCGCGTCGACTACATCGAGCGACGTTGTGAAATCGTTGGTAAACAAGTGGTCGAGATCGGTTGCGGCGGCGGCATTCTGGCCGAGGCACTGGCGGCGCGCGGTGCTCGCGTGCTCGGCGCCGATCTCGCCGAGGGCACGCTCGCGGTTGCGCGGCTGCATGCGGTGGAATCGGGCGTAGACGTTCAGTATCGCCAGATCAGCGCAGAAGCCCTCGCGGCGGAAGCGCCGGGCGCGTTCGACGTAGTCGCGTGTCTCGAAATGATCGAGCACGTGCCGGATCCGCAATCGATCGTCAGCGCGTGTGCAAAGCTCGTGAAGCCGGGCGGCCATGTATTCTTCTCGACCATCAATCGCAATCCGAAAGCGTGGGCTCTCGCGGTGGTGGGTGCCGAATATCTGCTGAATCTCGTGCCACGCGGAACGCACGACTACCGCAAATTCATCCGTCCTTCCGAACTCGCCCGCGCAGTTCGCGACGCCGGGCTCGATACACGCGAGATCATCGGCATGACGTACAACCCGCTGACGCGTAAGGCCGCGCTCGGCGCCGATGTCGACGTGAACTACTTTCTCCACGCCACCAAACCCGAAGTGACCTGATGTACGCCGAACTCGAAGCCGCCCGTGCCAACTGGCGGTACAAACCTCCCGTTGATCTGTTGGCGGGCCGCACGGTGCTCGTCACGGGTGCAGGCGACGGCATCGGCCGATGCGCCGCGCGCACTTTTGCCGCCCATCGCGCCAACGTCGTTCTGTTGGGACGCAACCAGCAGAAGCTCGAAGCGGTGTTCGATGCGATCAAAGCCGAAACCGATACCGATCCGACCATCGTGACGTGCGACCTCGAAGTGGCCGACGCCGAGGCCTACAAGGAGTTGAACGAACAGATCGTCGACCACTACGGCCGTCTCGACGGATTGCTGCACAACGCGAGCATGCTCGGGCCTCGTGTGCCGATCGAGTTCTACGATGCGGCGAGCTGGCGGCGCGTCATGCAGGTCAACGTCGAGGCGACGTTCCTGCTCACGCAAGGTGTGTTGCCGGCTCTGCGTCGATCGACGGACGCGTCGGTCATCATCACTTCATCGAGTGTTGGTCGCGCTGGCCGTGCGTACTGGGGTGCATACGCCGCGTCGAAGTTCGCAGTTGAAGGATTCGCACAGGTGCTGGCCGATGAACTCGCAGATGAAGGTCGCGTTCGCGTAACGACGCTCAATCCCGGCGCCACGCGCACGACGATGCGCACCACGGCATATCCCGGCGAAGACCCGATGACCGTTCCGCCACCCGAAGCGCGTATGGACATCTATCTGTTTCTGATGGGTCCGCAGGCGCACGGGCGCAGCGAAATCCAATGGGACGCGAGAGATTGGACGCCGTGACAACAATCCGCGCCGGAGCATTGACGATCGTCAAGTTCCCGTCGCAACGGTGAATCGTGAGACCCGCCTAACTCACTGATTCCGAAATAAATTGTCCTCGCACTGGCGTGGCACGCTTGGTGCACTACCGTTACTCGAAGATGATTCACGCCTGGCCGCGCCGGGCCTTTGACGCGAGTACGCAATGAGCATCGACTCCCCACGCCTGGTTACGGTTGCCTTTCACGAAGACCCGCGCACATTCATCGCTTCGCTGATGGACGAACTCGAGGCCGCAATGCCCGGGCTCTCTGTGCACTACCACCATGCCGAACACGGCATCGAAGTGATGCGCAACGGCGGCGGTCGCAATCAGCTGAGCTATCGCCTGCGCCACGAAGGCACGTTCCTCGGTGAAGTGACGATGCGCTGCCGCAGCCGTTTCAGTACCGCTGAGATCAGTCGTCTCGAGTCCATCCTCGCGCGCGCCATTCCGCAGCTGGCCATGCAGCTGAAATCGCTCGCCAGCGACGCATCGAGCGACATCGATACCGATACGGGATTGCAGACACGAACAGCTCTGCTGCGGCACCTTGCGCGCGCTCCCGCGGCGCAGATCAGGACCCTGCTAGTGGTGCGGATCGACGATGCGGCGAGCGCCGAGGTGAGACGTCGCGTCGCGCTGCAGCTTTCAGCAGTACTCGCCGACCCTGATCGCGCGTACGCAATCAGCGAGTGCGCCTTTGCCATAGCGTTGGGAAAGACCGACTCGCCGCAGTTTCTCGCGGAGCGCATCCGCTTGATGGTGGCGGCAATGCCCACTGCATTGCCCGCACCGTCGGTCACCGTGGCGCTTGCAGAAATCGTAGACGCGGAAGCAGCGGAGATGACGCTTGCTCGCGTCGAACTGGAGCTGGCCGAGCGCGCAGACCTGCGCAACCGGGTCGTTACGCTTTAGCGGCGCGCAACTCCGGGTACGGGATCAATACCGAACCGGCCTCGCGGCGAGCGCCGCGCTTTTCGAGCCGGGGTTTCGGCAATCCGAGGATGCGGTAGAGCTCCGCGACGTCGGCCGCCGACATCTCATCCCAATTGCCGCGCCGCAATGACGAAGGCAACACGACCGGTCCGTATCTGACGCGCTTGAGGCGCGACACGCGCGCGCCCTGCGACTCGAGCAGTCGCCGCACTTCGCGATTGCGCCCTTCCATCAATGTCACGTGATACCAGTTGTTGTAGCCGGTGCCGCCGTGTTTCTCGATGTCGGTGAACTTTGCGATTCCGTCGTCGAGCAACACGCCTTCCCGCAGTGCGCGTTCCATGTCCTCGTCGATTGTTCCGGCAACACGCACCGCGTATTCCCGATCGATCCCCGTCGAGGGATGCATCAGCCTGTGCGCCAGTGCGCCGTCGTTGGTCAGCAACAACAGACCGCTCGAGTTGATGTCGAGACGGCCGACGACAACCCAGCGCCCACCGGCGAGCTTCGGCAACCCGTCAAAGCACGTCGGCCGCCCTTCCGGATCGCGCCGCGTGCACACCACGCCGTCGGCCTTGTTCATGATCAGCACGCGAGCGGTGGTTTCGGCGCGGTGATGCAACGGTGCGCCGTCCACGGTCACCTGGTCTTCGCTGCCGATCCGGTCGCCCAGCGACGCGCGCTTGCCGTTGACCGTAACGCGGCCCGCTTCGATCCAGCGCTCCATTTCACGCCGCGAGCCGAGACCCGCATCGGCCATGACCTTGTGGAGTTTTTCGGTTTGTGGAGTTTCGACCGCCGGGGCGGGAGCCGCGTCACGAGGCGGCTTACGGGACGAGCGCGTCTTCTTCACCGCTCCTGTTCCGCGCCGGGCGCATCGAGGAACTCATCGTCGGATCGCGCGGCCGTGTCTTCTATCGTCACGCTCTCAACGGTCACGCCTTCTACCGTCACGCTCTCGAGAGTCACGTTATCGGTGGGGAACTCGACGCGCGGGCCCTCGACATATTCCGGACCGGCACCCGCCAGTTCCGCTTCGATAGGTTCGATCAATGCTCGGATCTCCGGCAACGTCGGCAGCTCATCGAGGCTCTTCAGGTTGAAGTAATCGAGGAACGTCTTGGTGGTGCCGTACATCGCGGGACGGCCGGGCACTTCGCGATAACCAACCACGCGAATCCAGTCGCGTTCGAGCAACGCGCGCACCATGTTCGAGTTCACTGCGACGCCGCGTACCTGTTCGATATCGCCGCGCGTCACCGGTTGCTTGTAGGCGATCAAAGCAAGCGTTTCGAGCACCGCGCGCGAATAGCGCGGCGGCCGGTCTTCCCACATGCGGCTCATCCAGGGCGCGAGTTCCTGGCGCACCTGAAACCGATAACCCGATGCGACGCGTTTCAGTTCGATGCCGCGCCCCACACACTCTTCTTCGATGCTCTCGATCACCGCTTTCAGCGCCGGCTTGTCGCACTCGCCTTCCGCGAAGAGCCGTTCGAGCAGGTCGAGTGTGAGAGGCTCGTCGGCGCACAGCAGTGCGGCTTCGACGACCTGTTTGATGCGTTGCGGTTCCAGCATGGTGTTCTGAGAGTCCCGAAATCAGTTGGCGGCGGCGCGCAGATAGATCGGCGCGAATGCTTCGTTCTGAACCAGATCGATCAGCCGTTCCCTGACCAGTTCCATCAACGCAAGGAACGTGACGATCACGCCGAGCCGTCCTTCCTGCACATTGAACAGACTGACGAAGGGGACGAACTCCTCCGGCGCATCGTTGACGCGCGCGAGTACGTCGGACATGCGCTCACGCACCGACAGCGGTTCGAATTTCACCGCATGGCGGGTGTACATCTCGGCACGGTGCAGTACCCGCGACAAAGCGATGAGCACTTCCTTCAGATCGACTTCCGGTTCCACCTGCTGACGCGTCAACTCGGGTCGTTCGGCATACGCACGAAACACGTCGCGCTCGAGCCGCGGCAACCGCATCCAGTTGCTCCGCTGCGCCCTTGAAGCGTTCGTATTCCTGCAGCCTGCGGATCAGCTGTGCGCGCGGATCGTCTTCGTCTTCGAGGTCGAAGCTCGGCCGCGGCAGCAACATGCGCGACTTGATCTCGGCGAGCAACGCAGCCATCACGAGATACTCGGCCGCGAGTTCCCACTGCAGCGCGGTCATCAGCTCGATGTACTGCATGTACTGGCGGGTGATCTCGGCGACTTTGATGTCGAGGATGTCGAGGTTCTGGCGGCGGATCAGATACAGCAGCAGATCGAGCGGCCCTTCGAACGTCTCGAGAAAAACCTCGAGCGCGTCAGGCGGTATGTACAGGTCGGTAGGGAGTTGCGTGAACGCCTCACCGCTGACGATTGCGTACAGTTCGTCGCCGTCGTCGCCGCGCTGTTCGTGGAGAGCGCGCATCGCGCGCAACCGTTCGCCGGGCGCCGGCGCCAATGCCTGATCGGACGCCTGATCCGACACTTCGCTGCTCATCGGTGCGAAATTCCGATCGCCGCGCGCACTTCGTCGAGCGTCTCGCGAGCCACCTCACGCGCTTCTTCGGATCCTTCAATGAGGATCGATTGCACCATGTCTTTGTCCCGTTCGTACTGTGCCGCGCGCTCGCGGATCGGCGCCTGCTCGGCTTTGATCGCGTCGATCAGCGGTCCTTTGCATTCGAGACAACCGATGCCGGCGGTGCGACAGCCCTCAGATGCCCACGCGCGAGTCTCGTCGCTCGTATAGATCTGATGCAAGGCGAACACTGGACAAATGTCGGGGTTGCCGGGATCGTCGCGGCGCACCCGCGCCGGATCGGTCTTCATCGTCCGGATCTTCTGTTCGATCACGTTCGGCTCTTCCCGCAACCGGATCGTGTTGCCGTACGACTTCGACATCTTCTCGCCGTCGAGGCCGGGCACCTTCGCGTCTTCCGTCAGAAGGGCTCTCGGTTCCGGAAGAATGATGCGACCGCCGCCTTCGAGATAGCCGAACAGACGCTCGCGATCGCCGATCGACAGGTTCTGTTGCTCAGCCAGCAACGCGCGCGCTTTTTGCAACGCATCGACGTCGCCGTTGGTCTGGTACGTCTTGCGCAACTCGCTATAGAGACGGCCCGCTTTCTTGCCCATCTTCTTCACTGCTGCCTCGGCGTGCTGCTCGAAGCCGGGTTCGCGACCGTAGACGTGATTGAAGCGGCGCGCGATTTCGCGGGTGATTTCGACGTGCGCGACCTGATCCGCGCCGACGGGTACGTTCGCCGCGCGGTACATCAGGATGTCGGCCGACTGCAGCACCGGATAACCGAGGAACCCGTAAGTCGATAAATCGCGTTCGCCCAACTTGGCCTGTTGGTCTTTATAGCTCGGCACGCGCTCGAGCCAGCTGACCGGCGTGATCATCGACAGCAGCAGATGCAGTTCGGCGTGCTCGGGTACCTTCGACTGCACGAACAAAGTCGCCGATCCGGGATTGACCCCGGCTGCCAGCCAGTCGACCACCGTATCGAACGTGTATTGCTCGATGTCGTAGGGCTCGTCGTAGTGCGTTGTCAGCGCGTGCCAGTCGGCCACGAAGAAGAAGCACTCGTATTCGTGCTGGAGGCGAATCCAGTTCTTCAGAACGCCGTGGTAGTGCCCGAGGTGAAGTCGGCCGGTCGGCCGCATCCCCGATACGACCCGACGTTCCGAGTCATTGGTACTCAATCCGAGTCCTTAGAATTTTGATCGCGGCAGTATAACCGACGGATCGCGCGCGGCGGCCCGCCGATCACTCGAACACGCCGAGTCCGGGACGCACGACCACCGGCGGCATCTCGGTGAGATCGACCACCGTAGTCGCAGTGAATCCACACGACCCTCCGTCGATGATCAGGTCGACGCGGCGTTCCAGTTCCGCGCGAAATTCCTGGGGATCGGTTAGCGCTTCAGTCGAATCGGGCAGGATCAGACTCGTCGACATGATCGGTTCGCCGAGCGCCTCGAGCAGTCCTTGCGCGATCACATGATCGGGAACGCGAATGCCGATGGACCGGCGTTTGGGGTGCACCAGCCGCTTCGGTACCTCACGCGATGCGTGCAACAGGAACGTGAACGCACCGGGCGTGTAGTGCTTGAGAATCCGATAGCTCGTGTTGTCAACGCGAGCGTAAATCGACAACTCCGACAGATCGCGACAGACGAGCGTGAAGTGGTGCAGCTTGTCGAGGCGTCGAATCGCCCGAATTCGATCGAGCGCGTTCTTGTCGCCAATGTGGCAACCGAGCGCGTACGTCGAGTCGGTGGGATACACGATCACGCCGCCGCTGCGAACGATGTCGGCGGCCTGCGCCAGCAGCCGACGCTGCGGATGCGTCTGATGCACGGAAAAGTACTGGCTCACGGTGACTCAGCGGGTGGTATGCGACTCGTTGCGCAACGGACTTGGGACGGTTCCGGAACGCTTTTCTTTAGCGGAGCCGATGAATCTCTTATCATCGCGCGACCGCAACTCAGTAACCCTGCATGCAGCTGGTCGAATTCCTGCCCATTCTAGTCTTTGTCGCCGTCTATTACGCATTGGACATCTTCTACGCGACCGCGGCGTTGATGATCGTAGTGACGGCGCAGGTGGTCGTGTTGTGGCTGATGAAGCGACCGATCTCCGGACAGACGAAGGTCACCTTCTGGCTGTCGTTGGTATTCGGCGGTTTGACACTGCTGCTGCACGATAAAACGTTCATTCAGTGGAAACCCACGATCGTGAACTGGGCGATGGCCGGCGCCTTGCTGGTCAGCCACTTCTTCTCGAAACGCAATCTGGTGGAACGCGTGTTCGCGAACCAGCTGACTCTTCCCGCGGCCGTATGGTCGCACCTGAACTTCGGATGGGCTGGCGGCTTTTTTCTGGCGGGCGCATTGAATCTCTACGTGGCGCGAAACTTCTCGGAGGCATTCTGGGTCAACTACAAATTGATCGGTGGCGTAGCGATTACGCTGATCTACATGCTGATCACCATCGCGTATCTCGGCTTTCGCGGCTATCTGACGGACGCAGTACGCGATCCTTCCAAAGACACCGGCAATCCGCTGTGAGTCGTCGCACCGCTTTGTTGCTCGCAGTCACTCTGCTCTGCCCTGTCGCGTGGGCCGAAACGATGTGGATCTCCGACGAGTTCACCGTGCCGATGCGAAGCGGACCATCCGACGGACACCGTATCGTGCATCGCGGTCTGCCGAGCGGCACCGAGCTGGAGGTGTTGGGCGTCGATACCGCCGCCGAATACACGCGCGTTCGCACCGGCGGCGGGCTCGAAGGATGGATCAGTTCGCAGTACCTGATTAAGCATCCCATCGCACAGGTACAACTCGTCACGGCTAACAACCGCATTCAGGCGCTCGAGCGTCAGCTCGCGCAACGCGGTGAGGCCCTGAGTGAACTGAAGAGCACCAGCAGCGAAGCGGCATCGAACGGCGACCGGCTGGCTGCCGAGGTTGCACGGCTCGAAGCCGAACTCGCAGACGTGAAGCAGATATCGGCCGGTGCGCTCGAAGAACACGCGCGCGCTCAGGAACTCGCCAGTCTGAACACCCGATTGCGCGCGGAAGTAGACGACCTCACCGAAGAATCGCAGCGGCTCGAGAGCAACACCGAGCAGAAGTGGCTGCTCATCGGCGGCGTACTCGTGCTCGGCGGAATGCTCGCCGGCGTTGCCATCAAAGCACGTCCGCGTCGCAGCGGCTGGTCGTGATCGAACTCTCCGTCAATCTGAACAAGATCGCGCTGCTGCGAAACTCGCGCGGCGGGGATCAACCGAGCGTGCTCGAAGCGGCCGACATCGCGATCGGCGCGGGTGCATACGGCATCACCGTGCATCCTCGGCCCGACCAGCGGCACGTACGTCCGCACGACGTTACCGATCTGGCCGCGGCGCTGCGTGCGCGGCACCGCGGCATCGAGTTCAACATCGAAGGCAATCCGTTTGCCGGCGCACGCGACAACGGTTATCCAGGCTTCGACGCACTGATCGATTCGGCGCGCCCACACCAGTGCACGCTCGTACCGGACGGAGACGATCAGCTGACGTCCGACCACGGTTGGGACCTGAGCGGCGATACCGGCCGGCTGTTTGAATGCATCAGGCGTTATCAAAGCCTCGGTGCCCGAGTGAGTCTGTTCATGGATCCGGTTCTCCAGCAGATCGATCGGGCGGCGGCGATCGGCGTCGAACGAATCGAACTCTACACCGGCCCCTTTGCGGAGGCGGTCAGCGCTCACGGCGTGAACAGCGCCGAGGCAAAACAGAGTTGCGCGACGTTTGCGCGCGCGGCCTCTCACGCGTCATCGATCGGCCTCGGCGTGAACGCCGGCCACGATCTCGATCTCGTCAACCTGCGGCTGTTCCGTCAGATTGCAGAAGTCCAGGAAGTTTCAATCGGCCACGCGCTGATCGGCGATGCGTTGCGCATCGGCCTCGCCGCCGCGGTGGCGGCCTACATCGGAGTACTAAAACCATGACACTGCTGATCAAAACGTCTATCAATACGAGCTGGCGCGTCGGCTTGCTCTGCACGCTCGTCGCACTGCTGGGGGCACCGCTCGCAGCGGTGGCCCACGAGCGCGTTCTGCTGAAGACGTCGAAAGGCGCGATAGAAATCGAACTGGACGAGACCAAGGCGCCCATCACCGTGGCGAACTTCCTGAAGTATGTCGACGCACACTTCTACGACGGGCTGACGTTTCACCGCGTCATCGACGGCTTCATGATTCAGGCCGGCGGATATGACGTGAACATGACCGAACGCAAGACCAATCCGCCGATTGCCAACGAATCGAAGAACGGTCTGAGCAACGTGGTGGGCACGGTAGCAATGGCGCGAACCGGCGACCCCGATTCCGCCACCGCGCAGTTCTACATCAACGTCGCCGACAACAAGAGCCTCGACTACGTTGCTGGTCGCCCCGGCTATGCCGTGTTCGGCAAGGTCACATCCGGAATGGACATCGTGAAAGCGATCGCGGGCGTGGAGACCGGTTCGGTGAGTCACATGGACGACGTTCCGCTGCAACCGGTCGTCATCCTTTCGGCGCGGCGCGTCGACAGCAAATCACCATGACACGTTTGTTTGCCGCGGCGACAACTGCGCTCTTTGTCGGCGCCGTCGTTACCGAACTGCATTCGCGCCTGTTCGCGGGCCGATACTTTGCGCTGCTCGTGCTATCCGTGATCGGCATCCTCATTGGCGGTCTCGCGATGCATCGCATCTTCCTGCTCATCGAGTCAAATGCCGAGGACAGTGCGCGATCGGGAGCCGCGAGTACCGCTTCAAACACCGATGTCGATGACGATCGCGAAACCGGCCGCGTGAAGTGGTTCAACCGGACGAAGGGTTTCGGCTTCATCGTTCGCGACGACGGCGGTGAGATCTTCGTCCATCACCGCAACATCGACGGCTCCGGGCGACGCAGCCTGAAGGATGGCGAACTCGTGCGCTTCAAAGTCGCGCAGCACGATAAAGGTCTGCAGGCTGAACACGTTTCGGTGGTGCACGAATCGTGAGCCGCAACCTGCGCGCACTATTGGACGAGCGGATTCGCGCCGCGATGGCCGCGGCGGGCGTGAGTGATGCCGTTGCCGTGATCACACCGGCCGCGCGCCCGGAGTTCGGTGACTATCAGGCCAACGGCGTAATGCAGGCCGCGAAGCGCATCGCGCGCAATCCGCGCGAACTCGCCGCCGCGGTGGTTGCGAAGCTGGATCTCGACGGAATCGCAGAGCACGTCGAGATCGCCGGCCCCGGCTTCATCAACATCCGTCTGAGCGACGCGCTGCTGGCGGATGCGGCCAATCCCGCAACTCCGCTGCTCAGCGCCGTCGCTACGCCGAAGACGATGGTGGTGGATTACTCCGCCCCGAATCTCGCGAAGGAAATGCACGTCGGCCATTTGCGCAGCACCATCATCGGCGACGCCGTGGTGCGCGTGCTCGAGCGACTCCGGCCATCGCGTGATCCGCCAGAACCACGTTGGCGACTGGGGCACGCAGTTCGGAATGTTGCTCGCGTACCTCGAAGAAACGGGCAATGCCTCCGAGGTGCTGACCGACCTCGAACAGTTCTATCAGGCCGCGAAGCGGCGCTTCGACGCGGACCCAACGTTCGCCGAGCGGGCACGCGCACAAGTCGTTGCGCTGCAATCAGGCGATGCGAAGACGAACGCACTGTGGCGTCGGTTCATCGACATCTCGATGAGCCACTGCGAGGCGGTCTACACGCTGCTCGGTGTTTCGTTGACGCGCTCGGACGTGCACGCCGAAAGCGCCTACAACGCCGATCTCGCCGACGTAGTCCGTGCGCTCGACGACGCAGGGCTGCTGACGATTTCTGACGGCGCGAAGTGCGTCTTTCTCGACGAATTCAAGTCGAAAGACGGAACGCCACAACCCGTAATCGTGCAGAAGTCCGATGGCGGCTACCTGTATTCGACCACCGATCTGGCGGCCGTGCGCTACAGATCCCGAACGCTGCACGCCGATCGTGTGCTGTATTTCGTGGACGCGCGACAGAGCCTGCATTTCCGTCAGATATTTGCGGTGGCGCGGCGCGCCGGTTTCACCGACGCAAACACCTCGCTCGAACATCACCCCTTCGGCGTCATGTTGGGCAAGGACGGGCGACCGTTCCGTTCGCGCGACGGCGGCCTCGTGAAACTGGTAGATCTGCTGGAAGAAGCGCAGCAGCGCGCATACGAGCTGGTCACCACCAAGAATCCCGCGCTGCCGGAGAGTGAACGCCGCGACATTGCGCGTGCCGTAGGGATCGGCGCGGTGAAATACGCGGACTTGTCGAAGCATCGCACGAGCGACTACGTGTTCGATTGGGACACGATGCTCGCGTTCGACGGCAACACCGCGCCGTACCTGCAATACGCATACACGCGGATCGTCAGCTTGTTTCGACGCGGGCAGGTATGGGCCGAACAAATCGAAGGGCGCGTCTCGATCGAGGCTCCCAGCGAGCGGGCGCTGGCACTCACGCTCGCGCGGTTCCAGGAAATCGTCGACGACGTGGTGGCCGATGCATTGCCCCACTATCTGTGCGGCTACCTTTACGAGCTGGCCGCGCGTTACATGCAGTTCTACGAACAGTGCCCGGTGTTAAACGCCGAAGCCGACGTCAGAACCAGCCGGTTGTTGTTGTGCCGCAGAACTGCCGAAACGATGAAACGCGGGCTGTCGCTGCTCGGCATCGATACCGTCGAGCGCATGTAGCCGTTTGGATTTCGAACCGGATTTCGAACGGTAAAAAGAAAGGGCCCGATTCGGGCCCTTCTTCATTCGGAACTACTGCGCGTCACGCGCGAGACAACTTCGGCACCGTGTACGACTTGAGGTCGGTGACAAAGTCGCGCAACGCTTGAATGCCGGTTGCTTCGGCATCGACGCACCACTGTTTGAAGTCGCTCAAGAGCACTTCTGCATCGCCGCCTCGGCGCGCCCACACGCTTTGCAGACGTTGCTTCATTTCATAGATGGTCTTCAACGCGGGGCTGCCATCGACGACACGCGTGATGTCGTTGCGCCCCGCTTCGTCTACCAGCGTCTC
Organism: uncultured Gammaproteobacteria bacterium; assembly: GCA_963822125.1. Classification (GTDB taxonomy): domain Bacteria; phylum Pseudomonadota; class Gammaproteobacteria; order Pseudomonadales; family Azotimanducaceae; genus DATJGR01. Next base: position 145,728 of record CAWGGQ010000004.1, read on the forward strand.
TTCGCGCGTCAGCAGCGTCTTCGCACGCATCAACACGGCTCGCGATGCGGCGTCAGCGCGCTGCACTTCGTGCTCGACAGCCGGCGCCACTACCCGCTCGGCGTAATTGGCCATCACCCGGAAACGGTCATTGAGCAGCGCGAGCAGCGTGTCCTTGTCGATGAGTACCTTGCCTTCGACTTTCTCGACGATCGGGCCGGTGCTGAGCGGACGCGCGAGACCGAACAGCTTGAACAGGTTGATCCACACCCAACCCAGATCGAACTCCCATGCCTTCACCGAGAACTTCGCCGAGTTCGGGTAGGTGTGGTGGTTGTTGTGCAGCTCTTCGCCGCCGATCAGGATGCCCCACGGCACCAGGTTGCGCGCGGCATCGGGGCATTCGAAATTGCGATAGCCCCAGTAGTGACCCACGCCATTGACGACGCCGGCCGCGAAGAACGGAATCCAGATCATCTGGATCGCCCAGATCGTCAGACCCGCGACACCGAACAGCGCGAGGTCGATCACCATCATCGCTCCGACGCCGCTGATCTTGAACTTGCTGTAGAGGTTGCGTTCTACCCAGTCGTCCGGGGTGCCCTTGCCGAAGCGCTCGAGCACGTCGTCTTTTGCGGCGGTCACGCCGTACAGCTCTGCACCCTCCCAGAGTACTTTCTTCAGGCCGAAGATCTGCGGGCTATGCGGGTCTTCTTCAGTTTCGCAATGGACGTGATGCTTGCGGTGAACTGCTGTCCATTCCTTCGTCAGCATGCCGGTGGTCAGCCACAGCCAGAAGCGGAAAAAATGCTTCAGAACCGGGTGCAGCTCGAGCGCGCGGTGCGCCGAGTACCGGTGCAGGTACAGCGTGACCGAAACGATCGTGATGTGGGTCATTACGAGCGTGTACAGCACCATCGTGCCGAACGACGCATCGAGGAAACCCTCATGCAGAAAGGACAGAAATGAGAAATCCACTCGGTTTAACTCCCTTAAGGACGGTCCATGAACCGCGCAGTGGGCGGCATTGTGTCAACTACCACCCTGAAACGCCACCGCGCCACCCTGGCTGGGTAGTATAGGGACCCGCGCGCCCAGCACGACGGGTCGCAGCCCGGCGGTGAGACCTGGATCATGGGACGAGGCTGACAGCGGTCCGCCTGACTTGACTGAACTGACTGATACGCAACACCATGTTTGACAGTTTGATCGACTCAAAAGTTCTGTTCGAACAGCTCGAAAATCGCCGCTGGTGCGTGATCGACTGCCGCGCATCGCTCACCGATCCGACCGCCGGATCCACTGCCTACGCGGCCGGCCACATCCCGGGCGCGCTGTTTGCCGATCTCGCAACCGACCTCTCGGGGCCGCTGATTCCCGGCGTGACGGGCCGGCATCCGTTGCCGGACGCCGGCACTCTCGCCGCCACGTTCGGAAGTTGGGGCGTCGATGCGCACACTCAAGTGGTCGCATACGACGCCGGCAACGGTGCCTACGCCGCACGCGCCTGGTGGCTGTTTCGATGGCTCGGTCACTCCGCCGTGGCAGTGTTGAACGGCGGTCTAGCCGCATGGCAGGCCGAAGGGTATCCGCTGCGCAGCGTCGCGGAGCATCGGGCCACCACCACGTTCCCGGTTCGCGCGCCGCTGACCCGCGTCGTCTCGGTTGCCGAGGTGATCGACCAAGGCGCCTCCATGGATCTCGTGGATGCACGCACGGAAGCCCGTTTTCGCGGCGAGGTAGAACCGATCGACCCGGTGGCCGGCCACATTCCCGGCGCGCGCTGCCTGCCGTTCGAAGGCAACCTCGGCAGCGACGGCCGCTTCGCGTCACCGGAGTTGCTTCGCCGGCGCTTCGAAGCCGGCTTGAACACCGAGAAGGAACTGGTCTGCTATTGCGGGTCGGGCGTCACCGCGTGTCACAACATCCTCGCGATGCGCTATGCCGGACTGCCGGAGGCCACTTTGTACGCGGGTTCGTTCAGCGAGTGGATCCGCGATCCCGCGCGTCCGGTCGAACGGTGACCGACGCGAACTCAACGCCCGCGAGCCTTTGATTCCGGCGCAGTTGAGTTGGCAAGGGGACCAGCCGTTCTCGCGCCGCTTCGGCGACATCTATCACGCGCCCGACGGTATGGCCGAAGTGGTGCGCGTGTTCGTCGAACCGCAACGCCTCACCGAACGTTTCGCTGCCAACCATCGCGTATTCACGATCGGCGAACTCGGCTTCGGCTCCGCCCTCAACTTCGCAGTGGTGGCACAGCGCTATCTCCAATGCGCACACGCAAATGCGCGGCTGCACTTCATCACGGTGGAAAAGCACCCAATTGCGCCCACGGAGTTCGCCGCTCTCGCGCGAAGGCGAACGAGAGACCTGCCGATCTATCGCGAACTCGCGCAGGTGTATCCGGCGCTGCTGCCCGGGTGGCATCGACGCCATCTCGCCGGCGGGCGCATCACGTTGTCCATGTTCTTCGGCGACGGTGCAGCAGGGTTCGGCGACATCGTCGGCCGGCAGCGTCTGCCGGTCGACGCCTGGCTGCTCGACGGTTTCGCGCCCGACCGCAATCCGCAGCTATGGCGCGATTCGTTGTGGCGCACCCTTGCTGAGCTGTCGGCAGAGGGTTCGACGCTCGCGACGTTCAGTGCCGTCGGTACCGTCCGCCGCGCGCTAGCGGAGGTTGGATTCAGCATGCGCAAGGTGGACCAGCGGCCACACAAACGTCATACGCTCGCCGGCGAGCTCGGGCCGGCAAACCGCGTGGCGCACGAACAGCCCAGCTCGGTGGCTGTGGTCGGTGCGGGCTTCGCAGGTGCCGCTACTGCTCGGCAGCTCGCGGATCGCGGCATTGCGGTCACGTTGTACGACGCGGTGCAGACTCCCCCGAACCGCATGGCGGCAACGGTGTTTCATCCACGGCTGTTGCCGGACGGCAGCATCGGCTCGCATCTGCGTTGCACCGGGTATCTGTATTCCACGCATTGGTATCAGAACGTATGCGGCACGCGGCCCACTGGCGCGCTGCAATTCACGGGTCCGAACATGCCTCAGGCTCGGTTGGAGGCAGCAGCCGACGCGTTCGCACCGTCCGGCGACTGGGTGGTTCCGGTCGACCCCGCGACGGCGTCTTCCCTCGCCGGCATTCCGTTGCGCAAGCATGCGTTGTTCTTCCCGCATGCCCGCGCGCTCGATCTCGGCACGCTCGGCAACACGCTAAGCTCGCATGGCTCGATCGACTATCGTCCGAACACACTGTGCGACGACGTATCCAGCGACGTCGACTACGCCGCCGTGAAAACGAAGCATGGCGTGTCGAACTACGATCAGGTGATTCTATGCGCGGGTGCCGGCGCCAACGGTTTCGAGCAGGCGCGGTATCTGGAGATCTTGCCGGTATGGGGGCAGATCGAACGGGTCGAACTCGCGCGCGCGCCTGCCATGCCGATGGTCGGCGATGGCTTCATGACTTCGGTCGACGCGCATTGGGGCATCGGCGCCACATACGAACAGAAACCCTGGGACGAGGCCCGCGCGACCGAGTTCAACCTCGCCCGCTTCCACGCGTGGTGGCGCGAACTGACCGGCGCAGATCCGTTGCTGCACGAAGTTGCACGCCTGCGCGGCAGTCGCGCGGTGACGTCGGATCGGATGCCGGTGATCGGACGCCTGTTCGATGACGAAGGCGCGCCCATATCACGACTGCTGGTGAACACCGGACACGGCTCGCAAGGCACGGTCAGCGCACCGTTTGCTGCGGAGTGGATCGCCAGCGAACTCTGCGGCGAATTCGCACCGTGCATGCGCGCGCAACTGGACGCGTACGGCTCGGTGCGATTTCGATTACGGCAGGCGCGACGCGGCCCGCGCCACGGCGGCCGCGCCTGACGATTCCTACTGCTCGAACACCCGCACGTTCATCACGCTGTCGATCCGATTGATTTCCGGCAACAGGTCGGCAGGAATCGGCGCGGCAACGTCGATGAGGTTGTACGCAACGTCGGCGCGGCTCTTGTTGATCATGTCGATGACGTTGATGTTCTTGTTCGCCAGCACCGAGAGAATCTGCCCGAGCATTTTCGGAACGTTGCGATTGGTTACCGCAATCCGCACGCCTTCCGTGCGCTCCAGGCTAACGGTGGGGAAGTTCACCGAATTGCGGATGTTGCCGTTGCGAAGGAAGTCGATCAGTTGATCGGCGGCCATCACCGCGCAGTTCTCTTCTGCCTCCGCCGTGCTCGCACCGAGGTGCGGCGTTGCCGAAACGTTGGGGAGATTTGCCAACGCGGGCGACGGGAAGTCCGAGAAGTAACGTGCCAACCGACCCGCAACGAGCGCACGCGACAGTGCGGCCTCGTCCACAATCTCCTGTCGCGCAAAGTTCAACAACACCGTACCGGGCCGAAATGCCTTCAGCGACTCGTCGTTGATCATGTTGCGCGTTTCGTCGAGCAGCGGAACGTGCAGCGTGACGTAGTCCGCGCGCGCAAACAGCGTCGGCAGGTTCTCCATCTTCTGCACGTCGCTGGGCAGCCGCCATGCGGCATCCACCGAAATCGCAGGGTCGTAGCCGAGCACGTTCATACCGAGACGCAGACCCGCTTCCGCGACGAGCGCGCCGATCGCTCCGAGGCCCACAACGCCGAGCGTCTTGCCGTAGATCTCTTCGCCCTGGAACCGCTTTTTCTCGGCCTCCACGCGCTTGTTCAGCTCCGCTCCGTCCGTAACGCCTTTGATCGACGCGACATAGTCGAGGCCGCCGATTACATCGCGCGCCGACAGCAGTAACGCGGCCAACACCAGTTCCTTCACCGAGTTCGCATTCGCGCCCGGCGTGTTGAACACGACGATGCCGCGTTCCGTGTAGTGCTCTACCGGTACGTTGTTCACACCGGCACCGGCGCGCGCCACTGCACGCAGGTTAGGCGTCACGTGATCGGCGGTGAGGACGTGGCTGCGCAACAGAATCGCGTGCGGGTCGGGGATCTCCGTGCCCACTTCGAAGCCGTCGCGCGGAAACCGCTCGAGGCCGCGCAACGCGATCTGATTGAAGGTTCGAACCTTGTACATGTTCTATCCGGTATCGGGAAAAGGCGCGTATTGTAGAGACAGTCCTTTGTTGTCGCGATCTGTTGTCGCGATCTGTTGCCGCGATCCACCTTCCGTGACGTGCATCCAATGACCCGCATCGATCCGCTCCACATCTTCATCGCGGTGGTCGATCACAAGAGTTTCACCCGTGCCGCAGAGCTGATGGGCTTCACACCCTCCGCCGTCAGCAAGCAGATCAGTCAGCTCGAAGAGCGGCTCGGTACGCGCCTGCTGCATCGCACGACGCGTTCGGTGATGGCCACCGAGGCGGGCCAGCTGTACTACGACCGCTGCCGGCAGATTCTCGAGACGCTGGACGAAACCGAGAACCAGATCCGTGCGCTCGAGAACGCGCCGGCCGGTCGCATCCGTGTGCTTGCGCAACCCTTCTTCGGACGCAGCGCCCTGGCGCGCCTGTTCCGCACGTTTCAGCAGAGTTATCCCGACGTGTTCATCGACCTGACGCTGTCCGAGGGAGTGCCGGCGGTGTCGCGCGATACGTTCGACGTATCGATTCTGTTGGAGCGCGCCGAAGAGGAACGCCTCGTATCGCGCGAACTCGCGCAATTGCCGACCATTCTCTGTGCCTCACGGGCGTATCTCGAACGCTGCGGCCGGCCTCGCTGCGAAGCGGATCTGGTGGGTCACGGCTTCATCGAGATCACCACGCCGAGTCATGCGGACACGCCGCGCTGGTCGAAAACGCGCGCGTTCATCGTCAACGACGTCGACATGGCGTATCACGCGGTACTCGAAGGCATGGGCATCGGCATGCTGCCGCTGTACGTAGTGCGCCGCGATATCGAACGCAATCGTGTCGATCAGCTGCTACCCGATCTGCAGGTGGCGAACCAGAGCGTGTGGCTCAGCTATCCGGAATTGCGCCGCCAGTCGGCGAAGACGCGCGCGTTCGTCGACTTCCTCGCGGCGACGCTTGCAGCACCGCGCACCGACGCCTGACCTTCAGCCAACGTCCGCGAAGAGGGGCTTCTCGAGTTCGGCCCAGTCAGTGATGCCGTCGTGCGGAAGCGCTTCGAACTCGAGCACGCCGAGCTGCTGGTACAACGGGCGAACGCGCTCAGTCAGCAGGCCGATGCGCTTCAGGTTCGGGATCACGCGGCCGAACAGCAACTGCGCGAATGTCTGACGGCTCTCCGAGTTGCCGCTGAGCGAAAGCAACATCCGTTCGCGCGCTTTCTCCACGTCCCAGCCGAAGTGCTCGAAGATCTCCGTTGCGGCGAGACGGTCGCGCATCACCACGCACGCTTCGTAGGCGAACTGCGCGCGGTCGTCCACCTGCTGCGGCGTCAGCGTCTTCACGTACTCTTCGAGATAGTTCACGCCGAACGTCACGTGCCGAGCTTCGTCGCGTATCACGTAGTGCACGAGGTTTCGCAGCAGCGGGTCGTTCGTCGTCATCTTCGCCGTATTGAACGCGGCAAGCGCGAGCCCTTCGATGATGATCTGCATGCCGATGAACTTCAGATCCCACCGTTCGTCGGTGAGGATCTTGTCGATCAGCAGCTTCAGGTTGCGCGACATCGGATACATGATGCCGACGCGATGGTGCAGGTAGCGGTTGAACACTTCGACGTGGCGCGCTTCGTCGAACGTTTGCGACGCCGCGTACAACTTCGCGTCGAACGACGGCGCACACGACGCCAGTTGCGACGCCACCAGTAGTGCCCCTTGCTCGCCGTGCAGGAACTGCGACAGCTGCGACGCCAGCCGGTGCCAGCCGAACTCGACCTTCTGCGCCTGCGTCATGGCTTCGTACGGCTCGTAACCTCTGAACGGGTTGAACGCTTCGTTGTTCGGGAATTCGGTGCGTGGATACGGAATTGTCCAATCGAGATCGGTGCTGGCGTTCCAGTTCAGTTGTTTGCCGAGCTCGTACAACTTCTCGACCCGGCCGCGTCCTTCGGTGTAGTCCCAGTTGTATGCGCCGGTCAGCGGCGTCTGAAAGATCTCCACCACCGATTCGACGTCGGCACTGGTCATTCGGCTGGCAACGTCGTCCGCCGTGGGCAGGAACCGGACCTCACGGGCCTGGTCTGCTCGATACGTGATCTTCATACGCCGCACTCCTCTTCTTCGTGAGCCGCTGCTTCCTCAGGCCGACTTATCGTAGAGCGGTTTCGACAGTTCGTCCCAGTCGATGTGGCCGTCGTCCGGCAGTGCTTCGAATTCCAGCAGGCCGAGCTCTTCGAACTTCGGCCGGATCGCGTCAGTCAACAAGCCGATCCGCTTCAGGTTCGGCACGACCCGCGCAAAGATCATGTTGCGGAAGCGTTGCCGGTGCTCGCCGCCGGTTGCGATTGCGGTGGCCTCCTCCACCGGCCAGCCGAACTGCCGATACACATCGGTGGGAATCAGCCGCGTGCGCATGACGACACAAGCCTCGAACGCGAACTGCGCACGTTCTTCGCGCTGTTCCGGCGTGAGTGTCTTTACGAACTCTTCGAGATAATTCACGCCGAACGTCACATGCCGCGCTTCATCGCGTATCACCAGGTGCACGATGTCGCGCAGCACCGGGTCTTGCGTGCTGTTTTTCATCGTATTGAATGCCGCGAGCGCGAGACCCTCGATGATGATCTGCATGCCGATGAATTTCAGATCCCAACGCGGGTCGGTGAGGATCTTGTCGAGCAGCAGCTTCAGACTGCGCGAGATCGGATACGTGAAGCCGACTTTGCGCTGCAAATAGCGATTGAACACTTCGACGTGGCGCGCTTCGTCGAACGTCTGCGAAGCCGCGTACAACTTCGCGTTGAACGACGGCGCGCACGACACGAGCTGCGATGCGACGAGCAATGCACCCTGCTCGCCGTGCAGGAACTGGCTGATCGCCCAGCTGTGCTGGTGGCGCATCCACTGGATCACCTGATCGGTGTCCATCGCCTCCCACGGCGCGAACCCCTTGAACAGAGCGTTGGCGCGATTTTCCTGGACCATTGCGCGCTGCTCGTCGGATACGGGCGGCCGCGCGTGGAAATCGGGCGTCTGGTTCCAGTCGATGTCGACGGTGGCGTTCCAGTTCAGTTGTTTGCCGAGTTCGTACAGCTTGCTGATGCGGTCGTCCTGGGTGGTGTAGTCCCAGTTGTAGGCGCCAGTCAGCGGTGTATTGAACAGCTCGGCCACGTGCTGCACGTGTTCGCTGTCGAGCCCCAACTCGTTGTCGAAGTCGGCGACGGTCGGTGCGGGCTTGTCGAAATGCGTCAGCGTGCGAGGGGTATCCACCCAGCGAATCGACATCGAATCACCTCGAAACGTAGAATGTGAGCCTCGGCTCAGGTTCGTGAAAATTATGAGCGGCGACTCACATTGTCAAGAAGCGCCTCCGCATGAAGCTCTTCATAAAACAGCGGGGCAGCGAAGGAAAACTCCGCGTCAGCAGCGCGGCCAGGAGACGCTCGACGTTCTTGTCTCGGCCACCGCAGCGCTGATGGACGAAGTCGGCTACGAACAGCTCACCACCAAGGCGATCGCCGCCCGCGCCGGCACCTCGATCGGCTCCTTCTATCAGTTCTTCGCGAACAAAGACGCCATCGTGAACGAGCTGGCGCAACGCTATCGCGGTCAGGTGCGAACGTATCTGGCGGGATCGGTAACGGACCCTCGCCGCTATGGCATTTCCTCGGCGTGGGTGTCGCAGGTCATTCAGGGGCTCGTGCAGATCTACCGGAACATGCCCGGCTTTCGTGGCGTGTGGTCGGGCCGGCATCGCGCCGGGCCGCTGGGTGAACAGGCACATGCGCTGCGCCGCGAAGTGTTCGACGCACTGGACCAGACGCTCGGCGAAGCATTCCCCAACGTTTCGGTCGAGGCGCGGCAGCGTTGCCTCGGCATCGCGCTCGAAACGGCTTATCAGTTGCTGTCGAACGTAGACGACAAGAAGCTGGTGGTCGAAGAACTGCAACGCCTGCTTGGGCCGTATCTGGCGTCGTACTTCTCAGACGCAGACGAAACAGCTACGCCGGTTTCGCATAACGGCAGATAACCTCAGCCACAGCCGCCGTTCCATCGCCCAGCCCCGCGCCTTCGAGCGCGGTCGCGAATTGCGCGCGGTCGGCATAGATCGCCCGTACTTCCGATTCGAGCCGTGCCGCGTCGAGCTGTTCTTCCGGAACGACCCGGCTCCAACCGTGTGCGACGGCGTAGCCCGCATTGCTGATCTGGTCGCCGCGGCTGGCGCTGCGCGGCAGCGGAACCAGCAGGTGCGGCTTGCGCAGCGCCACCAGTTCGTACAGCGAATTGGCGCCGGCGCGGCTGACCACGATGTCGGCCGCCGCCAGCAGGTCGCCCCACTGCGCGTCCACGTACTCGAATTGATGGTAACCAGCGCGATCCGCCAACGAAGGGTCGGTGCGTTTCGGGCCGCACACGTGCGCGAGCGTGGCGAAACCGAGCAGGCCGTCCAATGCCTCGCGCACCACGCGATTCAACGCCTCCGCACCCAGACTTCCGCCAACCACTACCACTAAGGGGCGTTCGGCGGAGGCGCCGATCAACGCACGACCTCGCGCAGGATCGCCGCGCAACAGCTCGGGACGCAGCGGCGTGCCGGTGTGGATCACCGGACGGTTGCGCACCGGAAACTCAGTCACCTCGAACGTGGTGCAAACCGCCGCCACGAACGGCAACGACAATCGGTTCGCAAGGCCCGGCGTCAGATCCGATTCGTGCGCCACGATGGGAATTCGCCAGATCCACGCCCCGACCACCACCGGAAACGCCGCGTAGCCGCCCTTCGAGAACACGATCGAGGGCTTCAGCCTGCCAATGAGCACAATCGCCTGGACGAGACCCACCGCAATCCACCAGAGGTCCGCGACGTTCTTCCAAGACCAATAGCGGCGGAGTTTCCCGGATCGGATCGCGTGGAACGGCACGCCGAGCGGCGTGATCAAACCGCGTTCGGGACCTTCCTCCGAACCGACGTAGCTGACCTTGGACCCCGCTGCCAGAAAATGCGCGATGAGTGGGATGTTCGGAACGACGTGTCCCGCGGAACCACCGCCGGTGAACAGCACGTGGCGCGGCGCCTTCACAGGCCCAATACGTCCTTTGCCAGCGGAATGGTCAAACGTCGTTGTTGCGCCAGCGCCCCTCGATCGAGCCGTTCGAACGTTGCGATCAACTCGTCCATACGGCGCGGCGCTCGCCGCAGGATGAAGCTCATGACGTCGGCGCCCAACTCGAGGCCGCGCTGCGCGGCCAGCCGCTCTATCGCGTTCGCCCGGTGCGAATCGTCCAGCGGACGGATGGCAAACACCTGTGCTGCCCTCATTCGAGACGCCAGATCGGCAAGCCGAAAATCGAGTTCCAGCGGCCCGACGCGCGCCGCCAACAAAAGCGTTGCGCCGCGACCAAGCAATTGTTGATAGAGGTTCAGCAGCGCTTCTTCCCACGGCGGGCTACCCAACCAGCGATCCGTGTCGTCGATTGCAACGAGGCCGAACTCGCCCAGCCCATCGAGTACGTCGACACCGCCCGCCATCAATCGTGCCGGCAGATACGCCGCCGCGCGCCCTGCACTAACCGCCGCGTGGCAGGCACCTTGCAGCAAGTGCGACTTCCCCGAGCCGGACTCGCCGACCAGCCACAACGCGGCGAAATCGCCGCTGCCCGCACGGCGACCGATCTCGGCAACCAGCTCGCCGTTCGGACCCGCCTCGAAATCATCCAGCGTGCAACGCCGTTCGCTCGCGAACTTCAGCACGAGTTGGCGCGTTCGCTCGTCGTTCGCGCTCACGAGTGTGCATCGCCGCTGTGGCCGGCTTCGGAGCGACGCTCCGACACCGCGCGACGGCTCCAGGTGACGACGTAGTCCGCGCCGGATGCAATCCCGAGCGCGGCTACCAGCCAGAACCCATACGGATGCGTGATCGTATGTGCTATCGAACTCACCACCGGGAACTCGCACAACTCGAGCAACAGCAGCAGCAACACCACGATCTGCACGGCGGTATTCGCTTTGCTCAGCAGCGTCGGTGCGAACTCGATGTGCTTGAACATCAGTCGATAGGTGGCGGCACCGGCCAGAATCACCACGTCGCGGCCGATGGCGATACCGGCCACCCACAGCGGCAAGGCGCCCTGCACCGTCAACGTGATGAACAGAACGCCGACCAGGATTTTGTCGGCAAGCGGATCGACGGCGGCGCCGAACCAGGTGATCCAGTCGAATCGCCGCGCCAGCCAACCGTCCACTGCGTCTGACGCTCCGGCCACAGCCATCAATATCAGCGCCTCCACGTAGCGTCCCCCGACGAGACACCACGCGGTGGGAATCACCAGCAGCACGCGCGCCACCGTGATCACGTTGGGGATCTGGCGCAACAAGCTCGACGTCATTGACGTGTATCGCCTCGCCAGACGAATACGCGGCGTTCGGCGCCCACATCGACCGTATCGGAAGGCACGAGGCGACCGTCGAGAGCCAGCAGATCGCGCAGGCGATCCCACGGAGTACGCGTGCGCAACGACAGCATCACCGCATTCAAGCTCACTTCTTCGATCTGCACGGAATCGATGTACTCGAGACGACCGAGATACTTCAGCAGGGCGCCGTACTGCGCGACGTCGTTGATGCCGTCGACGCGAATCTGCAAACGTTCCTGACTGCCGCCGCCCACCACGACGTAACGCGCGACGAGATCGGCCACCAGCCGATCGACCACCGCGGCTCCCGCCGCATCCGCGCTCGGTGAGTCGAAGCGGAATTTCGTTTCAGTGCCGCGCTGCATCAGCTGCCAGTCCACCGCCCATGCGTCGTTGGCTCCGTGCACGGCGCGCCCCACGAGTATCTGGTCCGGCCGGTATCTCTCCGACGCCCGCTCGATGGCAGGCGACGACGCCCCGCTTGCCACCACGCTGTCGGTCACGGCCGATTGATCGTCGAGATCCATGGCCGGAAACAGCAACGGCAAGCCGCGCTCTCTCGCATGCGCGCGGACGCTGTTCAGCAGCGGACTCTTGTCGTTTGCGCCCAGCACCGAACGGTTCGCACCGTCGTTGACGGCGATCCACACGAGTGTGGTCGGCCGATTCGAACTCCACAGCGGCAAGCCGGCTTCCGCCACGAGCTTCTGAATCGCGTTCTCCGCGAATCGCACCGACAACATCGGCACTTTTGCCGGCAACGCGCCGGCCACCGGGTTTTCGACTTCGCGATAGCGGTATTCGACGTAGAAGCGTTGTGGGGCTTCGAGCGCACTTGTCACCGCCGGAGTGGTCGGCACGTCGTTCAATCCGGTGATTCGCTTCAGCGCCACGAGCAGCGCCTGACGGAACGCGGCGCTGCGCACTTCGGCGGATTGATCGGTCACCGGAACGTCGACGTCGTAAAGCCAATCGACAGAAGACGCCCGTGCCGACATCGACGCCGACATCAGCAGAGCGATTACCCAGCAGAATACGACTGCGAAGCGGCCCATGCCCACCAATCCGATTGCGGCCCGACCGGGCCCTCGCGAAGGGCGCAAGTGTACTGTAATTCAAACGGCGGAATTCAAACCGCGGAACTCAAACGTCGGGTGAGCTTGGTGGGCCTTTGGTAGACTGCGCGCTCCGCGCAACTCGGACATCCACTTGAGCCGTCAACTGACCTATCGCGACGCCGGTGTCGACATCGATGCAGGCGACGAATTGATCCGCCGCATCGGCCCTGCCGCACAACGCACGAAACGTCCGGAGATGATCGCGGGCATCGGCGGCTTCGCGGCGCTGGCCGCGTTGCCGAGTCGTTATCGGGAACCCGTGCTGGTCACCGGCACCGATGGCGTGGGTACCAAGCTGAAACTCGCGATCGATCACGATCGACACGACGGCGTGGGGCAAGACCTCGTAGCGATGTGCGTGAACGACGTGCTGGTCACCGGCGGCGAGCCGTTCTTGTTTCTCGACTACTACGCGACGTCGCGCCTCGACGTGGACGTGGCCGAACGCGTCATCAAGGGCATCGCTCGTGCGTGCGAGCTTGCCGGCTGTGCCCTCGCCGGCGGCGAAACGGCGGAAATGCCCGGCTTTTACGGCAAAGGCGACTACGATCTCGCCGGATTCTGCGTCGGCGTCGTGGAACGCGACCAGATCATCGACGGACGCAACATCGCGCCGGGCCATCGGCTGATCGGCCTCACGTCGAGCGGTCCGCATTCAAACGGCTATTCGCTGATCCGGCGCATCATCGCCGATCAGGTGCAGATGCCCACCGGTGAACTGCTGGAGTCGTTGCTCGCGCCCACGCGCATCTACGTGCGTTCGATTCACGCGGTGCTGGCGAAGATGCAGATCGCGGGGATGGCCCACATCACCGGCGGCGGCATCATCGAAAACCTGCCGCGCATGTTCGAAGGCCGCGACGTAACCGCCCTGATAGAACTCGACAGCTGGCAGCGGCCAGCCGTGTTCGGCTGGCTTGCGCAAGCCGGCAACGTGGCGGAAACCGAAATGCTGCGGACCTTCAATTGTGGCATCGGCTTCGTACTGTGCGTGGCCGCTGACGACGTTGCTGAGGCGATGCGGGCGCTTGAAGCCGCCGGCGAGAGCCCGGCACTGATCGGCGAGATCGTCCCGGCCGGCGAGCGGAAACTAACCTCGGGTCAGCTACAGCTGAACTCCGACTATTCCTATCGTCTTGGCTGAAAGTCGGTCCTACTAACGAGTTCTCACGGGCGCGGCAGAGTAACGCCGCGTTGCCCCTGGTACTTGCCGCCCCGGTCCTTGTAAGTCACTTCGCACTGCTCGTCGCCCTGGAAGAACAGCATCTGGGCGACACCTTCGTTGGCGTAAATCTTCGCCGGCAGATTCGTGGTGTTCGAGAATTCCAACGTCACGTGCCCTTCCCACTCCGGTTCCAGCGGCGTGACGTTGACGATGATGCCGCAGCGCGCGTACGTGGACTTGCCCACGCATAGCGTCAGCACATCGGACGGAATGCGGAAGTACTCGACCGTTCGCGCCAGCACGAACGAGTTGGGCGGAATGATGCAGATGTCGCCGCGCACGTCGACGAAGCTGCGCGGATCGAACGCTTTCGGGTCGAGCGTTGCCGCGAACACGTTGGTGAACACTTTGAATTCATCGGCACAACGCACGTCGTAACCGTAGCTCGACGTACCAAACGAGATCACCTTTTCGCCCGCCACGGTTCGCACCTGTCCGGATTCGAACGGTTCGATCATCTTGTGCGTTTCCGCCATCGAGCGGATCCAGCGATCCGATTTGATGCTCATCGTGCCTCCGGTTGGCCTTCCTTCAGTCGTGAACTTGCTTCAGCGTGACTTGATTCAGTCGTCGGTCATCGAGATCCGCGGCGCGGCAGCCGCGCCACGCGCGATCCGCCACAACCGCGCGGCAAGGTGTCGCGCGCCATCGCGATACGCACGCGCGAGCCGACCTTCGGGATCGGCGACAACCGTCGGCCGTCCGGAGTCGGCCTGTTCGCGGATCTCCATTGCCAGCGGCAACGTCGCAAGCAGCACGGTGTCGTAGTCACGGGCAATCCGCTCACCGCCCCCGGCGCCGAAAATGTGGCTCTCGTGGCCGCACTGCGGACACACGTGCAGACCCATGTTCTCGACGATGCCGAGCACCGGCACCGTGACCTTACGAAACATCTCGATGCCTTTCGCCGCGTCCTGCAACGCGATGTCCTGCGGCGTCGTCACGATGACGGCGCCGGCTACGGCTGCGCGCTGCGACAACGTAAGTTGGATGTCGCCGGTGCCTGGCGGCATGTCTACAACGAGGTAGTCGAGCCGGTCCCACAGCGTCTGGCTCAGCATCTGCGTCAACGCGCTCGAGGCCATCGGTCCGCGCCAGACCATCGGTGTTTCCTTCGTTACGAGGAAACTCATCGACATCGCCTGCAAGCCATGTGCCTTGATCGGAAGAAAGAACTTCTCGTCCTTCACTTCGGGCCGCTGCCCCGAGGGAACGCCGAGCATGATGCCGAGGCTCGGGCCGTAAATGTCGGCATCGAGGATGCCCACTTTCGCGCCTTCGCGAGCCAACGCCAGCGCAAGATTGACGGCGGTAGTCGATTTGCCGACGCCGCCCTTGCCTGACGCCACCGCGATGATGTTCTTCACGCCGCGAAGGTTCGGGCTCGCGCTCAACGTCGGCGTCTCGCATCCCAACGTCAGTTCCACGGGTGCGCCAACGGCGGCGCTGAGTCGCTGCGTCAGTTCGTTCTTCAGACCTTCCGCCGGATAGCCGAGCACCACCTCGACGTGTACCACACCGCTACGCTGTTCGACGCGACGCAGCGCACCGAGCGATTGCCATGTTTCACCGAGATAAGGGTCCGCGAACCGATCCAGCGCTTCGATGGTCGCCATGACGATATCAACCCGGATTTGAGCGAGCGCGCATTATAGGTTCGGCCAAGGAAAAACCAAGCGATGATGCAAACGCGGGACGGCTGAGAGTATAGTCGCGCCTTTCTCGAAATCCGCACCGGCTTCGTTCATGTCCGCGCCGCGAAAAATACTGGTTACCAGCGCGTTACCGAACGCGAATGGATCGATCCATCTAGGGCATTTGCTCGAGCACATCCAGACAGACATCTGGGTGCGCTTTCAACGCCTGCGCGGCAATCAGTGCATATACGTTTGCGCCGACGACACGCACGGTACCGCCACGATGTTGAAGGCCGAGCAGCTAGGCATACCGGCCGAAGAACTGATCGAACGGATTCGTGTGGAGCACGAGAGCGATTTCAAACGCTTCTTCATCGCGCACGACAACTTCTATTCCACGCACTCCGAAGAGAATCGCCGTCTCTGCGAAGGCATCTATACGCGCCTGTCGGAAGGCGGCTACATCTTCACGCGCGACGTGGAGCAGCTCTTCGACCCGGACCGCAAACTGTTCCTCGCCGACCGCTTCGTAAAAGGCGAGTGCCCGCGCTGCGGCAGCGACGATCAATACGGCGACAACTGCGAAGTGTGCGGCGCAACTTACGACGCGACCGATCTGAAGAATCCACGCTCGCTGATCTCCGGTGCCACACCGGTGCTCGCCAGTTCCACACACTACTTTTTCGATCTTCCGCAGTTCTCCGACATGCTGAAGCAGTGGGTATTCAGCGGCACGTTGCAGCCCGAAGTATCCAACAAGCTGGCTGAGTGGCTGGACGCGGGGCTGAAACCCTGGGATATCAGCCGCGACGCGCCGTACTTCGGCTTCCTCATTCCCGGAACCACCGACAAGTACTTCTATGTGTGGATGGATGCACCGATCGGCTACATGGCGAGCTTCCGGAACTTTGCCGATTCACACAACGAAGTCACGTTCGACGAGTTCTGGCGCCCCGACGCGAGCACCGAGGTGCATCACTTCATCGGCAAGGACATCGTCAACTTCCACGCGCTGTTCTGGCCGGCGGTTCTGCAGGGTTCGGGCTATCGCAAGCCGACGCGGGTTCATACGCACGGCTTCATTACGGTGGACGGCACCAAAATGTCGAAGTCGCGCGGCACCTTCATCAATGCCGGCACGTATCTGAGCCACTTGAATCCGGAGTATCTGCGCTACTACTTCGCGACGAAGTTGAACGGCACGGTCGACGACATCGACATCACGTTCGACGATTTCGTGCAGCGGGTGAATTCCGACCTCGTCGGCAAGATCGTCAACATCGCCAGTCGTTGCGCCGGGTTCGTCAATCGATTGAACGGCGGCGAACTCGGCACAACGATCCACGATCCCCAATTGTGGCGCGCATTCACCGACGCGGCGCCCGCCATCGCGGCGTGGTACGAATCTGGCGAGTATGGCAAGGCCGTGCGCGAGATCACCGCGCTCGCCGACCGCGCCAATCAGTACATTGCGCAACAAGCGCCGTGGACGCTTGCAAAAGAGGAAGGCCGCGCCGCCGAAGTGCAGGCGATCTGCACACTCGGCATCAACCTCTTCAAAGTGCTCGATCGTCTATCTGGCACCGGTAC
The DNA here is from genome assembly GCA_963822125.1 of uncultured Gammaproteobacteria bacterium. GTDB lineage: Bacteria > Pseudomonadota > Gammaproteobacteria > Pseudomonadales > Azotimanducaceae > DATJGR01. The sequence continues at coordinate 162,752 of CAWGGQ010000004.1, forward strand.
TGCCCGATACGGCGCAACGCAGCGCGCGCTTTCTGAATCTGCCCGGGTTCAGTTGGGCAGACACGCAGACGTTCCTCGGTAAACACCGCATCAACGCCTTCGAACCGTTGCTGACCCGAATCGAGGCTGACGCTGTGAATCGAATGATCGAAGAAACGCGTGGCGCAGACGGGCAAGCCGAGACTAAACCGCAAGCTGCGAGCGCTTCCGCGCCCGCGAAGGCTGCCAGCGTCGCGCCCGCGGCCGCCGCCCCGACCGCAGAACAGATCGACATCGACGCGTTCAATCGCATCGACTTGCGCGTGGCACGTGTGATTTCGGCCGAACACGTCGAAGGCGCCGACAAGTTGATCAGGCTGCAACTCGATCTCGGCGATTCGCAGCGCCAGGTGTTCGCCGGCATCAAGAGCGCGTACGCGCCTGAGTCGTTGGTAGGTCGCCTGACAGTCGTCGTAGCGAACCTGAAGCCGCGCAAAATGCGCTTCGGTGAATCGCAAGGCATGGTGCTGGCGGCCGGTCCAGGCGGCGAAGAGATCTTCCTGCTGTCACCCGATTCCGGCGCCGTCCCGGGAATGCAGGTTCGCTGACGACAGCCGGAATGCCAGACGCCTTCCCGCTGCTGATCGGCGCCGTCCTCGCAAACTACTTCGTGCTTACGCAGTTCCTCGGTAAGCGGCCTCTGTTTGCCGCCGACACACGACCGAGTAGCGCGTGGGTGCTCGCGCTTGCTACCGCGTTCGTCGTTACGCTGTCGGCCGTTGTGAATCATCTGCTCGAGCAATTCGTACTGATGCCGCTCGACCTCGAATACCTGCGCTTCGTCGCGTTCATCTTCGTGATCGCGGCGCTTGCGCAAGGCACTACGGTCGCGATCCGCGCAATCTATCCGGCGGCGCATCGCACCCTCGGCCTGCAGCTGCCTTTGACCACGATCAACTGCGCGGTGCTTGCGCTGGCGTTGCTCGTTTCCGAGCCGCAGTTGAGCCTGTTTGCCACGATCCTCCACGCACTCGGAGCCGCGTTCGGTTTCACGCTGGCGATCGTGATGTTCGCGGTGCTGTGTGAACGACTCGATGAAGCGCGGGTTCCGGCGCCGTTCCGCGGCGCACCGGTTCAACTGGTGATCGCCGGAGTGATATCGCTCGCCTTCACGGGGTTCAAAGGCATCGGGGGTTAGATGGCGCTGGTCGGAATGGCGGTACTCACCCTCCTGACAGCTTCCTTGGGGGGCGTGCTGGGCTGGATGGCTGGGCACGTGCGCCCTACTGGCCCGAAACTGATCGATGCCATCGACCTGTTGCTACCGCAAACTCAATGCGAACGCTGTGGTCATCCGGGATGCCGCCCTTACGCCGAGGCCGTAGCCGCGGGCGCTGCGATCAATCGTTGCCCTCCGGGCGGCCACGCCACGATCGATGCGCTCGCGGCACTGTTGAACCGACCGGTTGTAGCACTCGATCCGGACCTTCAGCCGATGGATGCCTCCGCCGTCGCGCTGATCGACGAGACGCGTTGCATCGGATGTGCGTTGTGCCTGCCTGCATGTCCCGTCGATGCAATTTCCGGCGCGGCCGGACACATGCACACCGTCATCGCGCGGCATTGCACCGGTTGTGAACTGTGCATTCCGGCGTGTCCCGTCGATTGCATCGCGATGGTTGCTGACGCATCGCGCGCGACCGCCTCGAACCCCCTATCCGCCAGTGGGATAGATCCAACACGCGCCGATGATTCCCGCCGCCGTTACGATGCGCACCGCGAACGCGCTGCCGCACGCGCGCTCGCCGCAGAAGAACGCCGACATGAACGCCAGGCCCGCTTGTCAGCGCGACGTTCGTGGGACGACCAGTGATCAGACCCACGTCGCCGCAACAGACGACGGCGTTCGTACTCGCCGCACTCGCGCCGGGCGCCACCCTTCAGGCGACGACATTCGGCGACGGCGTTCTCGCAAACATCGCGGTCGCCATACTGACAGCCATCGCCGTCGAATCGTTCGTTGCGAAATTGCGCGGCTTTGCGCCGGTCGACGGCATTCGCGACGGCAGCGGCATAGTGACCGCAACGTTGCTTGCGCTGGCACTACCGCCGGCAGTGCCTCTCGGGATAGTCATCGTCGGGGTGCTGATCGCCCTCCTAATCGGCAAGCACGTGTTCGGCGGCGCCGGGGCGAACCCATTCAATCCCGCGATGGTCGGGTACGCCGTGTTGCTGCTGGCGTTTCCCGCCGCTCTCGCCGTATGGCCGAACACTACGGGCACCGCGATCGACGGCGTCACTGGCCCGACCGTGCTCGACGCGTTCAAACATCGCGGTGCACTCACCGTTGTCGACGTATGGACGCCGACGCGCGGCTTCGGCGCACTCGGCGGCAGTGCGTGGGAATGGCTCAATGGCGCGTATCTCCTGGGTGGAGCCGCGTTGATCGCCGTGCGCGTGGTCGATTGGCGCATCCCGCTTGCGATGCTGGGCGCGCTCACGTTCGCGGCCGCGATCAGCTACGACGGCGGCAGCTCTTCCAGCCTCGGCTCGCCGCTGTTTCATTGCTTCAGCGGCGGCACGATGCTGGCGGCGTTCTTCGTCGCAACCGACCCCGTCACCGCGCCAACGACCGCACGCGGGCGCATCTGCTACGGAGTACTCATCGGCGCGACATTGTTTGTGATCCGAACCGGATCGGCGTATCCGGACGGCATTGCGTTTGCCGTTCTGCTCGGCAACGCCGCGGCACCGGCGATCGATCGGGTGGTCGAGCGACTGACGGCACAACGCAAATCAGGTGCGGCATGAGCAGTGCGAGCACGGCGTGGCGGCTCGGCCTGCTCGGTGCAGCCGTTGCCGCAGTACTTGGCGGCGTCGACACACTCACGCGCACGCGAATCCAGGCGAACGAACAGCGTGCGATGTCGGCACCGCTGGTCGCAGTCACCGGAGACGACAGGCTTGCGAGCCTGCGTGGCGACACGAATCCGCCGCTGACGATCTGCGCCGCGTCGGGCGCGCCGCTGTATCACGTGTTTCAGCGCAGCGTGCGTGGGTACGCCGGGCCGATTCAATTGCTGATCGGCGTAAATGCCAAGGGCTCGCTGACCGGTGTTCGCGCGATCAGCCATCGTGAAACCGCCGGCATCGGCGACGCAATCGACGCGGACAAATCGCCATGGATACACTCGTTCGAAGGTCGGCCGTTGGCCGACATTGCGTTGGCCGCCGATGGCGGATCGATCGACGTCATCACCGGCGCAAGCGTAACCTCGCGCGCGGTGATCAACGGTGTACACGATGCGCTTGCCGACGCGGAGGGCGCACCTTCCTGGACTTGTTCGAGTGTCGTCGATGAATGAAACGCACGCCTGGCGCGACAACCCGGTCTGGCATCAGCTCTTGTGTCTACTCCCGCTGCTCGTTGTGACGAACAGCGTCGCCGACGCCGTTGCGATCAGCGTGGCGGCCTTCACTGTGCTGGTGATGTCCAACGTGATCATTTCCGCGCTGCGCGGCTTCATCCCCGCGGCGGCATCGTTTCCGGCGTACATGCTGCTGATCGGCCTGTGCACGACCAGCATCATGATGCTCATGCAGGTCTACGCCTTCGATGCTCATCAGCGGGTCGCGTTGTTCGTTCAGATCGTCCTGTGCAACTGCATCGTCCTGGCACAGGCGGAGCATGCCGCACGACAGAACACAATCGGCGCCGTGCTGATCCACAGCATCGTCACCGGCGCAGGATTTTTCGCGGTGTTGCTGCTGGTCTGTGTGGTTCGAGAAAGCGTGGCTATCGGCTTGCCGGCGTCGATTCTTCCGGCATGCGTCTTCTTCGTTGCAGGTCTGATGCTCGCCGCGAAGAACGCGCTGGTGCCACGCGCATGAATGCCGAAAAGCGACATCTCATCTTCGAGCGGCTGCGCGACGCAATGCCGGCTCCCGAGACCGAACTCGAATACGCATCGCCGTTCGAGCTCTTGATCGCCGTCATTCTGTCGGCGCAAGCGACAGACGTCAGCGTCAACATCGCCACCAAGAAGCTCTACCCAGTCGCCAACACGCCGGCAAAGGTGCTCGCGCTCGGCGTCGAAGGTCTCACGCCCTACATTCGTAACATCGGCCTCTACAACACCAAGGCGCGCAACGTCATCAAAACGTGCCAGGCGCTGATCGATCTGCACGGTGGCGAGGTGCCGCGCGACCGCGCCGCACTGGAGGCGCTACCCGGTGTCGGCCGCAAGACCGCGAACGTGGTGCTCAACACGGCTTTCGGCGAGCCGACCATCGCCGTCGACACGCATGTATTCCGCGTTGCCAATCGCACGCGCATCGCGCGCGGCAAGACCGTTCGCGAAGTCGAGGATCGGTTGGTGAGACTCGTGCCCGAGGAGTTCAAGGACGCGGCCCATCACTGGCTGATCCTGCACGGTCGTTATGTGTGCACGGCACGCAAACCGCACTGTGGCGCGTGTCCGATCGAAGACCTCTGCGAATATCCGCACAAGACCGAGTACGAGCGTTAGCAGAACGTTGACTCCGCGGAGTTCAGCAGCTCTTACAGGTCGACCAGTTCGACGTCCTCTGCCGTCAGAGCCTCACCCAGGAAGTGCCGACCAACGCGCGCGAAACGCTCGCGTCCGTCGGTTGCCAGCAGTTGTCTGCGCGCTGCGCCGTCTCGACTCGTTCGCGCGAGTCCTGAGGACGCCAGCTTCAGAGCAACGGCTGCCGCAGTCGTTGCCGCGGAATCGACCAGCGTGAGCCCGGGGCCACTGACGCGCTGGATCACCGGCGCCAGGATCGGGAAGTGCGTGCAGCCGAGCAGCAGGCAATCCGGATGCGATTCTTCGCGCAACCACTCACCGAGATACGCCTCGACGACGCGCTCCGGCACGTCACCCGACACCCAGCCCTCTTCCGCCAGCGTTACGAGCAGCGGACACGGCCGCGCCAGTACACGCGCGTCAGCGCGGCGCGAGAGGATGGCGCGCTGATACGCGCCGCCGCGAACAGTGCCTTCGGTGCCGATCACCGCAATGCGTCCGCGCCGCGAAACACGAACCGCCGCCTCGGCGCCGGGGTCCACCACGCCGAATACAGGCAACGGCGCATACGCATCACGCAGCGCATCGAGTGCGACTGCCGAGGCGGTGTTGCACGCGATGACCAGCGCCTTCACGCCGCGGTCAACGAGCGCGCGCGCCGCTTGCACCGCATATTTCTGCACGGTGCCCGCGCTCTTGGTGCCGTAAGGCAGCCGCGCCGTATCACCGAGATAAATGAACCGTTCGAACGGCAACGCCGATTCGAGCGCCTTCAAAACGGTGAGGCCGCCCACGCCGGAATCGAAGACACCGATCGGTACGTTGTTCGACCCAGGAGAACGAAGGGAATCTAACGATGACAATGCGGCGCGGCCGGAACAGCAGTGGCCGGCATTCTACTAACTGCGTTCGTCTTTGCGACCCAGCTTCAAAACGTTGCGCCAGAACCCGCCGCCACCGAAGGGATTGCCCACCGCCTTGTCCGGCGCATCGCGCCGCACCGGTTCTCTCGCAACGGGATCTCTTCGCGCCGATTCCCGCTCGCCTCGCGGTTTGGGTCGCATCGACGCGCCGCGCGGTGCCATCGAAGGCGAACCCGCACGTTGTGGTGCCACCGACCGTGCGGGGCGGCGTTTGATCGGCTCAATTCCATCGGCTGCTTCTTGCGGTGCGCTCGGCCGCTCCTGCACGTCGCTGGCACCGGGCTTCTGGCCCACTTTCAGTCCTTTGATCTTCTTCTCGATCAGCAGATCTTCCTTGCGCTTCTGCTTCGCGGCAGTCGCGATGTCGATGCCGCAACGTGCGCAGAATTCCGACTCGAGTTGCATGTGACCGCAACGCGGGCACTCGTGATGCGCAGCGGTAATGTCCTTCAGCGTCTGATCGACGTGCTTATCGATCTTGAACTTGGCCTTCTCGTCGGGAGAAATGTCTTTGATCCGGGCAATCGCTCCGAGGCCGGCGAGCTCAGCCTGCAGTTCATCCGCCGCGTCACGGGTGAGGTCGCTACGAATGACCACGGTGCGGCCGCTGAACAGCTGCGACACCTTGCGCTCGTCCAGCCCAAGCCGGCGAACGAGATTTTGTCGAACGGCGGATTCAGCGGCGCCTTCCGCCACTTCACCGCTGAACAACACCTGAAAGCGACCCATCGACCACTCCGAACTGCGAGGCCGGCGTTTGCCGACACAAGTACCCGATGAGCGTGAATCGCGACACCGGGGAGGGGGCCTAAACGACGTTCGGCGGGACGAATCCAGCCGCGTCGTTCTCATAATAGGCGCGACCACCAATGCCTATCGTGATTGGGTTCGCATCACAAAGGCCGTTGGTCGGCCCTTCCTGACCGCCGACCCCGAATGCTTCGCCGGTCACAGCCGGCGCGGCGCTGACGACACGCGGCATACCCACTAAGATGCGCGTCTCTTTTTCGGAGGCCCCCATGGTCGCCAACATCCTGCAGCAACTGCCCGTCGGCGAGCGCGTCGGCATCGCGTTCTCCGGCGGTCTCGACACGAGCGCGGCCGTGCACTGGATGCGCAGCAAGGGCGCGATTCCGTGCGCGTACACGGCGAACCTCGGCCAGCCGGACGAGACCGACTACGAGGAGATTCCGCGCAAGGCGCTCGCGTACGGCGCGGAAAAAGCGCGGCTGATCGAATGTCGGCCGCAACTCGTCGCCGAAGGCATCGCGGCGATTCAGTGCGCGCGCGTTCCACATCTCGACCGGCGGCGCGACGTACTTCAACACCACGCCCCTCGGTCGCGCCGTTACCGGCACGATGCTGGTGCTCGCGATGCGCGAAGACGACGTCAACATCTGGGGCGACGGCAGCACCTACAAGGGCAACGACATCGAGCGCTTCTACCGCTACGGGCTGCTCGCCAATCCGAACCTGCGCATCTACAAGCCGTGGCTCGATCAGACGTTCATCGACGAACTCGGCGGGCGCAAGGAGATGTCGCGAGTACATGAGCGCGCACGGCTTCGCGTACAAGATGAGTGCCGAGAAGGCGTACTCGACCGACTCGAACATTCTCGGCGCCACGCACGAAGCGAAGGACCTCGAGTTCCTCAACAAGGGCATCAGCATCGTCCAGCCGATCATGGGCGTGGCGTTCTGGCGCGAGACGTCGCCGTGAAGCCCGAAACGGTGTCGGTGCGGTTCGAAGAAGGCCAGCCTGTCGCGATCAACGGCGAGACGTTCGCCGACGCGCTCGCGCTGTTCACCCGCGCCAACGAAATCGGCGGGCGGCACGGCCTCGGCATGTGCGACCAGATCGAGAACCGCATCATCGAGGCGAAGAGCCGCGGCATCTACGAAGCGCCGGGGATGGCGCTGCTGCACATGGCCTACGAGCGGCTCGTCACCGGCATCCACAACGAAGACACCATCGAGCAGTACCGCAACAACGGCCGCCGGCTCGGCCGGCTGCTGTATCAGGGCCGCTGGTTCGATCCGCAGTGCGATGATGCTGCGCGACACCGCGCAGCGCTGGGTCGCGCGCGCGGTCACCGGCGAGGTGACGCTGGAACTGCGGCGCGGCAACGACTATTCGCTGCTCGATACGACGAGCCCGAACCTGACGTATCACCCGGAGCGGCTGACGATGGAAAAAGGCGAGGGCGCGTTCACGCCGCAGGACCGCATCGGTCAGCTGACGATGCGCAACATGGACATCGGCGACACCCGCGAGAAGCTCTCGGTGTACTCGAAGGTCGGCCTACTGAGCGCTGGTTCGGACGGCGAACTGCCGCTCCTTCCGAACAAAAACTCGGACAGCAAGACGCTGATCGCTCAGCGCTTCGCCAGCTTGCCCGCGCCGCGCGCAAGGAGCACGGTCGCACGCCGGTTCTGCTCGCGACCGGCCTCCGTGTCGTTCGATGCGATCGGAAAGCGCGAACCGTGGAAGCGATATTCGATGGACTCCGAGCTGCAACCCGCGCCGATCAGATAGCTCGTCACCGCCTTCGCGCGTTGCTCCGACAGGATGCGGTTCTTCCGCTCGCGCCCTGAACGGTCGCTGTAACCCTCGACGAATATGTGCGCAACCGTCCTGTCGGCCTGCACGTACTGGGCAATCATGTCGAGGCGCGCCTTAGCCGCGTCGTTCAAGGTCGCGCGGCCCGGCGCGAATGCGATGGTGCTGCGCTCGAGTTGCTTGAACGATGCGGGCAGCAACTGTGCGACGCACCGCGCGTAGGAGTCGTAGAGCGGCCTGAAGCTGACGGCCGAGAGCGAAACGCTGACGTCCTGCGACGAAAAGCGAGGCTGCTCACCGAGATACAGGGCGCGCAGCATCGATTCTGCGAGCGAGGCGTCGACGACAATCTGGTGTGGTCCGGATGCCTCCACGCGACCGAGCGATTGCTCCGGCGCGTGCGCAGCAAGCCACGGCGGCGAGAAGCTCGTCACATCCAACGCGCCACTGAGATCGACGCGCCACGCAGACATGTCGAATTGCAAGCCGCCGCCCGCCTGCTGCACGAAACGCGCTTCACCGAAGTTCGGGATTTCGTGCGACAGCTTGCATGCGGTGCGGCTGCCTTCGAATTGCCAGGCGGCATCCGCCGGGGCCGCGCCGAATTCGAGCGGCGCCGCAGCGGCCGTCGCGCACCACATCAAAACGAGAGCCGAGGCAATGCTTCGCGCCACGGGAACTCCTGTGCCTTTCGATGGCTATCGGCACCACGCACCGAATCTTTACCCGCCGCGCGGCCGGGGCTCGGGACCGGCGTGGTAAGGTACCCGCTCATGTGGAGAGAGCAGTGTCCGAAAGAACCCAGATTGCAGACCGCTTTCGCGGCTTTCTGCCGGTTGTCGTCGATTTGGAAACCGGAGGCTTCAACCCTAGTGGCGACGCGATTCTGGAACTTGCCGCGGTTCTACTGAACTACGACGGCGAGCGCCTGACGCGCACCCAACTGTTGCATTACCAGGTAGCGCCATTGCCCGGAACCAACATGGATCCGGCGTCGCTGCGCTTCATCGGCATCGACCCTTACAACCCGGCGCGCAAGGCGCGGGCCGAACCGGAAGTGTTCCAGGAGTTCTTTCGGGAAGTTCGCAAGGCGGTGAAGCATGGCGGTTGCAGTCGCGCCATCGTGGTTGCCCACAACGCGGCGTTCGACCATCAGTTCATCATGTCGGGTGCGAACCGGAACGACATCAAACGCAATCCGTTTCACCCGTTCTCATTCATCGACACCGCGTCGCTGGCGGCGGTCGCTTTCGGGCAAACGGTGCTGAGCCAGGCCTGCGGTCGCGCCGGAATCGCTTACGACAGCAACGAAGCGCATTCGGCGCGTTACGACGCAGACGTGACGGCCGCGCTGTTCTGCGCGATCGTCAATCGTTGGCAGGATATGGGCGGCTGGCCGCCGCGCGAGTAGCGGGCTATTTGGCTGCGGTTGCCGGCGTTGCCGCCTTGGCCCGCTCTGCTGCACCGACGATCAACGTCTTCAGCTCACCCGACTGATACATCTCTGTGACGATGTCGCAGCCGCCGACGAGTTCGCCTTCGACCCACAGTTGCGGGAACGTCGGCCAGTTCGCGTAAGCCGGAAGATTCGCGCGAATTTCAGGGTTGCTGAGTATGTCGACATAGGCGAATCGCTCGCCGCAGGCCATCAAGCACTGCACGGTTTGCGCGGAGAAGCCGCATTGCGGCGCCTGCGGCGAACCCTTCATGTACAAGATGATCGCGTTGCTGCTGATCTGCTCTTTGATGCTGTCCAATACGTCCACGTACGCTTTACCTCATGAACACAAACACGGAGCATTGTATGCCACGTCGTCGGCCCCGCTCCAATAACCAATACCCACACCGCTCATGAACGAATTCGATAACGTCGTCGAACGGCGCGGCACGGACAGCTCGAAATGGGGCAAATACAAAGGCACCGACGTATTGCCGTTCTGGGTTGCGGACATGGATTTCCGCGCACCTCCCTTCGTCCGTGAAGCCCTGCAGCGACGAGTGGAGCACGGCATATTCGGCTACAGCGAAACACCACCCGAACTGGTGCACGCGGCGGTTGCGTGGCTCGACGCGCAATTCGACTGGACGGTGAATCCGGATTGGCTGGTGTGGTTGCCCGGCGTGGTAACAGGCATGAACCTCGCGAGCCGCGCGGTCGGCGCTCCCGGCGATTCCGTGATGATGAACGTTCCCGTGTATTACCCGTTCCTCGCGGTGCCTGCCAACAGCGGACGCAACGCCATCGAAGTGCCGTTGGTGCTGAAAGGCTCGCGGTGGGAGATGGAGCTCGGCGCGATGAGTGAAGCCATCGACAATCGGACACGCTTGTTCATGTTCTGCAATCCGCAGAATCCAACCGGGCGAATCTATAGTCGCGAGGAGTTGGTCGCGCTCGCTCGCTTCTGCGAGCGGCACGATCTACTGATCTGTTCGGATGAAATTCATTGCGACTTGCGGCTCGATGACCGGCCGCACATTCCCATCGCAACGTTGTCCGCCGACATCGCAGCCCGAACGATCACGCTGATGGCGCCGACGAAGAGCTACAACACGCCGGGCCTCTGCTGCGCGTTTGCGGTGATACCGGACGTAGCGTTGCGGCGACGTTTCAGCGACGCGCGCGCCGGGCTCGTGCCGAGTATCGGCGCGCTCGCGTACACGGCGGCATTGGCGGCGTACGAGGACCCGTCGGATTGGATCGATCAGCTTCGCGCCTATCTTGCCGCAAACCGCGACACCCTCGAACAATGCGTCGCGCAGTTGCCAAACGTCTCGATGACGCACGTCGAGGGCACATACCTCGCGTGGATCGACGTGCGCCGCCTGCAACTCGACCATCCTGCGCGCTACTTCGAAGCTCACGGACTCGGTCTGTCAGACGGCGCGCAGTTCCACGGCCCTGGCTTCGTGCGTTTCAATTTTGGATGCCCGCGCGCCACGCTCGACGAAGGACTGCAGCGGTTCAGGCACGCGGTTCTCGCGGCCCAATAGGACCGTCAGCGCGTACCCCAGCCACCGCCGCCAGGCGTCGCGATGGTCAGAAGGTCGCCTTCGCGAACATCGAGCGCCACCTTGGCCGGCAACTCGACGCCGTTCAGCGCATTGAAGCCGCGCTCTCCGTCGCTTCCTCCCATAAGACCCCACGGTGCTCTCATGCGGCGTTCGGTGAGCAGCGTGACCTCGGCTTTCTCGAGAAACACCAGTTCGCGCACGATGCCGTCGCCACCCGGAAAGCGCCCCCTTCCGCCGGAATTTCGTCTCACCTCGTATCGAGCCACACGCAAGGGGTAGTGCGTCTCGAGGCTTTCCACAGGCGTGTTCAGAGTATTGGTCATGTGCGAGTGCACGGCCGAAACGCCGGCTCCACTCGGATGCGCGCCGGTGCCGCCGCCGATCGTCTCGTAGTAGTCCCACCGTCCCACCTCACCACGTCGCCCCATAGCGAGGTTGTTCATCGTTCCTTGGCTGGCGGCCGGAATGCGATCGGGGAGCGCGGCCGCAAGAGCGCCCAGCAGAACGTCGACGATACGCATCGATGTCTCGACATTGCCGGCCGCGACCGCCGCCGGATATTGCGCATCGACGAGGCTGCCCTGCTGCGTAACGATGTCGATGCATCGAAACGCCCCACTCACTGCCGGGGTATGTACAGGCATCAGACAACGAAACACGTAAAGCACCGCGGCGGCGGTAACCGACAACGGACAATTGATGTTCCCGCGCACCTGCGCAGACGTTCCCCTGAAATCGGCGGAGCAATGTTCTCCATCGACGCGAAGTCGAACGCGTATCGCGACATCGTTCGTACCGGCGCCGTCGTCGTCCATCCAATCTTCGAACACGTACACGCCGTCGGGAATCGCTGCGATCGCGGCCCGCGCCAAACGGTCTGCATAGTCATTCAGTTCACGCACCGCAGAATCGAACGCCGGCACAGTCATCTGTCGCACGAGCATTTGCACGCGCCTCACCCCGAGACGGCACGCGCTCATTTGCGCGAAGAAGTCGCCGAGACGCTCGTCGCCCAGGTACGCCTCCGCAGATGTGTGCGTGCGACCCGCCAATCCGTCGAACAACAGCCGAGCGGGCTCGGTGAATACGCCGTCGCGCTGTGCGAGCAACGGCGAGATCACGATGCCCTCCTCCTCCAGCGTGGTAGACACCGGCATCGATCCGGGTCGATCCGACCCGATGTTTGCGTGATGCGCGCGGCATGCGGCAAATCCGATCAGCGCACCGTCGCCGAAGATCGGGCACACCGCGGTTACGTCCGGCAGATGTGTGCCGCCCAGAAACGGATCGTTCAGCAACACAAGGTCACCGTCGCGCCATTCGAACCGGCTCACGACGTCGGCCATCGCGTAAGCCATGCTGCCGAGGTGCACAGGAATGTGTGCGGCCTGTCCGAACAGCGCGCCGACGGCGTCGAACAGCGCGCAACTGAAGTCGAGTCGGTCCTTGATGTTCGGCGAGAAAGCGGCGCGCCGAAGTGCGACGCCCATCTCGTCGCAGACCGCCTGCACGCGGCTGCCAAACAGTGAAAGCTCAATGCCGTCGAAGGTTGAACTGGCCATATCAGTCGACTACCATTGCGCCCTTTCCACGGGGCAGCACTTGCTGCCTTTTGTCGTTTAGGAGCCTGCTAAATCGCTCTCGTCGGAGGGCGAAACCGACGAGGGTCTTGTTCATGGCAGCACTCATGGATACCTATGCGCGATTGCCGGTGGCGTTCAGCCACGGCAATGGTGTGTACCTGTACGACGAGCAGGGTAACAAATATCTCGACGCGCTCGCCGGACTCGCCGTGACCGGACTGGGTCACGCACATCCAGGCGTCACCGCTGCTATCACGCGTCAAGCGAACTCGTTGATGCACACCTCGAATCTGTATCGCGTTTCATTGCAGGAATCGCTGGCCGATCGCATCACGGCGCTCGCCGGAATGGACCGCGTGTTCTTCTGCAACTCCGGTGCGGAAGCAAACGAAGCAGCCATCAAGATCGCGCGGCTCTACGGCCACAACCGCGACATCAATAAGCCGCACGTCATCGCGATGGAAGGTTCCTTCCACGGCCGCACCATGGCAACGCTCACGGCCACCGGTAATCGCAAGGTTCAAGCCGGCTTCGAACCGCTGCTCTCCGGTTTCGTACGCGCGCCCTACAACGACGTGAAAGCGATCGAGACGATTGCAGAGAACAACAACGAAGTCGTGGCGATTCTCGTCGAACCGGTACTCGGTGAAGGCGGCATCGTCGTTCCCGACGACGGCTATCTGCCTGCACTGCGCCGCATCTGCGATGCGAAGGGCTGGCTGCTGATGCTTGATGAAGTGCAGACGGGCAACGGCCGTACCGGGCGCTATTTCGCATATCAGCATCTCGGAATCCTGCCGGACGTCGTAACGCTCGCCAAAGGTCTCGCCAACGGCCTGCCGATCGGTGCATGTCTTGCGCGCGGAGTCGCCGCGGAAACACTGAAGCCCGGCAACCACGGTTCGACATTCGGCGGCAATCCGCTCGCGTGTGCTGCTGCGCATGCCGTGATTGATGCGCTAGAGAACGACGGATTGATGGACCGTGCCGCCGAGCTGGGCGATCGGATGCTGAACAGGTTCAAGCAGGCGCTCGCTGGCGACAATCACGTCGTCGACGTGCGCGGCAAAGGGCTGATGTTGGGAATCGAGCTCGACTCGCCGCAGCCGCATCTGGTGAAAGCCGCGCTCGCCTCGGGTCTCCTGATCAACGTCACCCACGAACGCGTGATCCGCCTGCTGCCGCCGCTGATTCTCACCAACGAACAGGCCGACGAGATCGTCGACCGTATCGTCGCGCTGATTAAGGATCCGGTACCGGGTGCGGCGTGACGAGGCACTTCCTCACGCTGCTCGATTTCAGCCCTGAGGAACTCTCGCGGCTCATCAATCGAGCCATCGAACTCAAGCGGATGCGCGAAGCCGGCGCGATCTATGAGCCGCTTCGAGGCCGTACGCTGGCGATGGTTTCGATCTGAAGTCCACACGAACGCGCGTCGCCTTCGAAGCGGGCATGCAGCAACTCGGCGGTCACGCGATATTTCTCAGCCCCAACGACACTCAGCTGGGGCGCGGAGAACCGATCAGCGATACCGCGCGCGTACTTTCCGAAATGGTCGACCTGATCATGCTGCGCACCCGCGATCATCAGGACCTAGAAGTGTTCGCCAATGCAGCATCGGTGCCGGTCATCAATGCGATGAGCGCGCGCGCTCATCCATGCCAGTTGTTAGCCGATGTGCAGACGTTCGTCGAAGAGCGCGGCTCGATTCAGGATGCTACGGTCGCCTTCGTCGGCGACGGCTACAACATGTGCAATTCGTATATCGATGCGTCGCGCCAGTTCGGATTCGATCTGCAGATCGCCTGCCCAAAGGGGTTCGAGCCCTCGCCGAATCTGCTCAGCGGCACGAATCGGGTCACGCTCGTCGATACTCCGCAAGAAGCTGTTCGCGGCGCCGATCTGGTGGTAACCGACGTGTGGTCGTCGATGGGACATGAATCCGAGGCGAGCGAACGTCGCAAGCGATTCGCCGGGTATCAGGTCGACCGGAAGCTGCTCGATCTGGCCGGGCGCGACGTGATGCTCATGCATTGTCTACCGGCACATCGCGGCGAAGAGGTCAGCGATGACGTATTGGACGACTCTAGATCCGTAGTGTGGGCCGAAGCCGGCAACCGGCTGCACTCACAAAAGGCATTGCTCGAGTTCTTGAGCGCGGCGCGAAGCTAACTCTTCAGTTCAGTCGCAGGTTGGAAAGCAAGCCCGGCTTTTCGATGCCGTATCCCTGAGCATAGTCGACTCCGATCTCGCGCAGCTGCGCCAGAATGGCGTCGTTTTCGACAAACTCCGCGATCGTCTTCTTGCCCAGATAGTGGCCAATCTCGTTGATCGAACGCACCACCGCGTAGTCGCTGGGGTTGTTGTTCAGATCTTTCACGAACACACCGTCGATCTTCACGTAATCGACCGGTAGGTTCCGCAGATACGAGTACGACGAAAGACCGGTGCCGAAGTCGTCGAGCGAGAACCTGCATCCGATGATCTTCATCCGGTTCATGAAATCGCGCGCGTTGTCGAGGTTGGCAATCGCCGCGGTTTCGGTGATTTCGAAACAGACCTTGCTGGTCGGCGCCTGCATGCGCGAGAACTGCTCCAACGCGAAGTCCGCGAATGACTCGTCGTTGACGGAGTGGCCCGATACGTTGATGGCGAAGCCGCCGAAGTTGTCGAGCGAGCTGCGGTGATCGGCCATCCACTTCAGGACGTTTTCGACCACCCATCGGTCGACCATGGTGACGCGGTTGTACGTTTCAGCGGCAAGGATGAACTCGCTCGGCGGCATCAGATCGCCGAGTTCGTCGCGCATGGTCAACAGAATTTCGTAGTGGCTGGTCGCCCCATTCGCGGCGAGAGGAACAGGCGCGATCCGCTGACAATTGAGTATCAGACGGCCGTCGTCGATCGCCTTGTCTAGCTGCGTCACCCATTCCATGACGCCGCGTCGCCGCATCATGCGCGCGTCGCCGAGTTCGTATTCCTGCACGCGGTTGCGCCCGGCGTCTTTCGCCGCGTAACACGCTTCGTCGGCCGAACGCATTGCGGCGTCGGCGTCGGGTGTGCCTTCGTCGATGAACACCACGCCGATACTCGCGGACAACGAATAGTGGCGGTCTTCCCAATCGAAGCGTTGCTCACGCACCAGCTTCAGCAATCGCTCGGCGATTTCGCGCGAGGGTTCGTTTTCGATGTCGGTGATCAGCACGCCGAATTCATCGCCGCCCAGGCGGGCGACTTTTGCCGGCAGATCTTTGAGGCCACCGACCAGACGTTGGCCGACCATCTTCAGCAATTCGTCGCCGGCGGTATGGCCGCTGCTGTTGTTGACGATCTTGAACTGGTCGAGGTCGAGGTAGAACAGCACGTGTTGCGCGCTGGTTGCTTTCGCGTTTTCTATGGCAGCCGCAAGGTTTCGCTCGAACTCTTTGCGGTTCAGCAGTTTCGTTAGGTCGTCGTGCGCCGCCTGGAAGGTCAGCTGATTGTGCATGTTCTGCAACATGCGCTGAGACGCGCGTTCCATCAGCGGCAGGTCGAAGTCGTCGAGCAGCGTGACGCGCCCCTGGTGCAGGCCGTCAGCCATTTCCTTCAGCGGAATCTCGCGTGACTTCACGCCCTTGCGATTCACCAGCACGAAGAACGAGTAGTCGTCGCCGATGAACGCAACGGACAGGATCAGCGGACGCCCTTGTTCGTCGGACATCGCCAGCCATTCGCCGACGCTCATGCGTCGTGCCCTATCGAGCGCGCGGCTCCAGTTCTTGCGAATATCCTCGTCGTCGGTTTCGATATCCGGAGACGCGTCGGGCAGCAGACCTTCGAGGCCCAGCGCCTTCTCCGTCTCGTTAGCGCCGATTTTGGTGTTTTTGACTTTCGCCTTGGCGCCAGTCGTGTCGCCAACCAGGGCATCGGACAGCCCCATGACCAGCGGCGTGCGTTTGCCCGGCTCGAACGAGATGCTGTTCAACCCCGCGACAACGCGCTTCAGCAGTGTCTCGGGTTCGACGAAACCGGCGCTGCCCGGTTTGGACTCACCGGTCAACTGCGCGAGTACTTCCTCCGCCGTAGCAGAGGCGTCACGCCATTCGTTGCTGTTCGGGCCGTGCCGCAGGTGCGTGTGCACCAGCAGATTTCGCCAACCCGGGTTCATCAGCCGCAGGAACAGTTCGGGAACGTCTTTCCCGGCAAGGCGAGGCTCCAACTGACGCGCAACGGCACGGCGCGCGCGCGCCAGCTTCTGCTGGCCTTCACTCGCGCGAACCGTGCGTTCGACGTTGCCGCGATACGCCCGCGCCTGCCGCTCTACCAGGGGGCTCAATTCCTGGAGAACATCCTCGAAGACTTCGGGGTTACGGTCGTAGTCCTTGACGATGCGTTCCAACAGTTCGTCTACGCGACTTCCTACCTCACGATCGATGCCGACCCGAACATCCTGTGCATTCCCCAATTTAGCCAACTGGTTCAGCACCTCGACCGCCGAGTGCGGGCGCTCCGCATCGTGGTCGAGGAATTCGGGATCTTTGGTCGCAAGTTTGTTGAGGGTGATCTCCAACCGTTTCACCCAGCCGCGAATACCTTCGGTGAGGAGTTTGTCCTGCTCGATCGAGTCGACCAGGTTTTCCATCACATCCAAGGTGTCGTACAGCTCTTCGCCGAATGCCTTCTTCCCGCCGTGGCGGGCCTTCAGCACTTCCATCAGGCGCGGCTTGAGGCGGCTGTCGGTAACCGGTGCGTCACCGAGTTCGGATTCGATCTGCGAGATCGCCTGCAGAATGTCGCTCGGGTCATAGCGCTGATCCGGCGCGGCGTTGGGCGGTGCGAACTGGACTTCCTCCGGTGCGCCCTGGCTGCGCCGCGCGCGACGACCCAGGTTCAGCAACTCGCGCGCGGCTTTGTAGACCTCCGCGGTGCCGCCCTCCTTATTGGGCGCGAACGGGTTGTACGAGGTGCGCGGTGCCGTCGAAATTCCGTCGGCGGCCATCGCCGCTTCGCGCACCGGACCTTCGAGCTCCTGGTAGTTCTGCGTCGGTTCGGGCCGGGCTTTTGCGGCACCACGACGCATCGTCCGTTGCATCGCTTCGCGCAGCTCTTCCAAAGACGGGAATGCGCCGCTCTCTTCCAGCATTTTGCTGACGGCCGGATACATGTTCGCGAGCACGGTATGCAGTACGGTTTCGAATTCCTTGTAGATGTCCTGGCGCACCTGGCGTCGTACATCGATACCCGCGAGTGCATCGTCGAACGCCCATGTAAGGGCGGCAGGACCAATCGGCACGACGTCTTTGTGTCCCCACGGCTTGGCGATCATCCCCAACCGCGAGCGAACTTCGAACAGGAGGTCCGTAAATCGGTTCTCGGTTTTGGAGATGACTTCGGCGACCGCCAACCACTCTTCGAACTCGCCGGTATCGACGAGTTGCAGCTTCGCGCTGCTGCCCGTTTCGCGTCGTCGGCGCTTTTCGAGTACCGACTCGAGATCTGAAATCTGATCGATCTGTGCGACCACCGAACGGCCGAACTTCGTACGAATCGAGTCGCGCTGTTTCTCCAGCTGATCGAGCGCTTCGAAGTACATCATCTGAACGGCGTTCGTTCCCGCATCACGCGCCTTCAACAGAAGATCGCGATCGCACTTCTCGAAGAACAACTTCGAAATGCGATTGACGCCGCGTGTCGCGATCCTTCGTAGCTGCTCTTTGATCTGCTCGGCGTCTCGATCGCGAATGCGACGATCACGCAGGAACGTTTCCGGAATTTCCGCCGATCCTTCGGTTTGCGGCGTGACGGATTCCGCGTCCGGTTTACGGCCACGCGCGAGATCGGCCGCGCTGTTGGTGACCATTCCCGAAGCGACCGCGAAGTCCATGAGCACTTCGAACGCTTTGGGTTGCAGCGGTGTGGGGAATCGAATGCCCATGCCACTGCCGGAATCGAGCACGCGCGATATCAGCGCCTGCATGCGGAAGTGTTGGTCGCCTTGTGGCGTCGGAACCGAGAAATGTACGTTCAGCGGATCGCCGGCACGAGGCTCCGCACCGGTGGATACCAGCGAACGCGAACCGCCGGTACCGACAAGCAACATGCCGCCCTGGCAGAAATCGCGAATCGTGCACAACCACGACCGCCCTTTCTGGGGGTGTACGAGTGCACCGATCGATATGGGTTGTCGCGCGTGAGTACGCCGGTCCACGTCCTTTCTTCTCCGGCTTCGACGCGCTGAATGCGCGGCGGAATGCGCTTGAGAGACTAACTGATTTAAGGGGCGTGGGTCACCTGCCGGCGGCAGGTGATATGGCCCGTGTCTCAGTCTCAGGCGCAACCACGACACGGTTCCTGCCCTGAGTTTTCGCTGCGTACATCGCGGTGTCCGCACGGCTCATCAATTGCTCGACGGCTTCGCGTGCGCGATACGCAGCAACACCGACCGAAGCTGTCACCGCAAAGTCCGGCGCCTTCGGATCGATCATCATCAACTGTGTCTGGCGTCTCAGGCGATTCGAAACCTGTACCGCGTCTACGAGCGTCGCGTTCGTGAGCACCATCACGAATTCCTCGCCGCCGATACGCGCGACGAAGTCTTCTTCGCGCACCACCTTGCGCGCGATGTCGGCAAACGCGCGCAACACTTCGTCGCCCTGTTTGTGGCCGAACAGATCATTCACGCGTTTGAAATGGTCGAGATCGACGTAGCACAGCGCAAATGCCAGCGTGCCGCGATCTGCCAGCGCTTTCTGCCGATACAGGTATTCCATCAACTGACGGCGGTTGTACAGACCCGTTAGATCGTCGCGCATTGCCATGTCGCGAACGCGCGTCAAGGCGCGCTCCAGCTCTTCGGTGCGTCCGGTGAGTTCCTCGCGCAACCCCGCGATCTGATCGGCCACGAACAGCGCAATGACGAGCAGCGCCGAGTAACACGACCAGACGAGAAACTCGTCCGGCAGATTCGCGCTTTGTCCCTGACGAATGTGCAACACGAAGCCGAGGCTCGCAGTCGCCCACGTCGACACCGCGATCAGACGCAACCTCGACCGACCGAGATGCAGCGCAGCGAAGTTGAGACCAAGCAACGTAACAGCCAGCAAGGCAAGTCGCAGCGGCGCGTTTCCGAACGTCGCCGTTGCGACACATCCGAGACTCGCCCAAAGAGTTACCGGCAGTCCCAACGACGCCGTCGTGTCGCGAAGCCTGAAGTCGGCAGCGATGGACAACGCGAGCAGCACGAGACCCACAAGGAATACCAGAGCGGCGAGCGCGATGGCCATATCGGTGACGTCGAGGCGACCCGACGTCGACCCGCCCCACCACAGCACGAGAAATGCAGCGACCCCGGCGCCGGTCAGTAGCGATCGTCGCAGGCGAGTCAGCGTATGCGCGACGTGATGTTGAAACATTGCGGCCATTTACAGGTCTGCACCCAAACTGATGCACATTCTAGGTGACGCCCCTTTCACCGATGTATCGCACGCAAAACCTCTTGTGGGGGCTTTGTAACGGGCTACGGCCAACGCCTTCAAACGCTCGCCCGTCCCAGAGTCTTTGAAACCGCATTCGCCCAACCGTTCAGCAGTTTTTCGCGCACCGCCGCGCTCATCGCAGGCTCGAATCCACGTTCCAATTGCCACAGCCCTGCCGCATCACCGAGCGACCCGACGAGACCACCGCCGAGGGTCGCCAGCATGCCCGCCCCGAGTGCGGTGGTTTCGGTGATCTGAGGGCGCTCTACCCGCACGCCTGCAATGTCCGCCAGGCATTGGCAAAGCCAGTCGTTGGCCACCATGCCGCCGTCGACCCGCAGACGCGTAACCGCCGCGCCGTCGGCAGCGAGCGCGCTCAAAAGATCGGCGGACTGATAGGCGACGCTCGCAAGCGTTGCGGCGACTACGTCGTCGCGGCTCGTGTCGAGCGACAGACCGCAGACCAGTCCCCGCGCTTCGGGACGCCAATGGGGCGCGCCCATGCCGGTGAACGCCGGCACCACGTACACCCCGCCCGCGGCGACCCCGCTGCGGCGCGCGGCGGCTTCCGTTTCGGCAGCCGATTCAACGATCCGCAACGAGTCGCGCAGCCACTTCACAGCAGCGCCGGCAACGAAAATGCTGCCTTCGACCGCGTATGTTGTGCGGCCGGCGATGCGGTAGCCGACCGTGGACAGCAAGCCGTTCGTCGAGCGAATCAACTGGTCGCCGGTGTTCGTGACGAGAAAACAGCCGGTTCCGTACGTGCTCTTCGTCATGCCGACTTCGAAACAACCCTGCCCGATCAACGCCGCCTGCTGATCGCCGGCGACGCCGAGAATCGGCACAGCCCCACCAAGCCATTTCGGATCGGCCACGCCGAAGTCGCCGGCGCAGTCGAGCACCTCCGGCAACAGAGCCGTGGGAATGTCGAAGTAGCGCAGCAATTCGGGATCCCAGGATTGGGACTCGATGTTGAACAACTGCGTTCGTGAAGCGTTCGTCGCGTCGGTCGCGTGCTTCGCACCCGACGTCAGCCGCCAGATCAGAAAACTGTCCACAGTGCCGAAACGCAACTTGCCGCTCGCGGCGCGCGCGCGCAGTCTGGGAACGTTGTCGAGCAACCACGCCACCTTCGTGCTCGAGAAATACGGGTCGATCACGAGACCTGTGGCCTTCGCGATTTTCGCCGCCATTCCTTCGGCGCGAATGCGGTCGCATTGCGACGCAGTTCTGCGGTCTTGCCACACGATCGCGTTGTAGACCGGAACGCCCGTTTCGACATCCCATACGAGAGTCGTTTCGCGTTGATTGGTGATGCCTATGCCGGTGAGTTCGCGCGCCTCTATGCGGGCGTTAGCAAGTGCGCCGCGCGCTGCAAACAGCGTTGTGTCCCACAACACTTCGGGGTCGTGCTCTACCCAGCCGTCGCGCGGAAAGATCTGATCGAATTCGCGTTGCGCGCTGCCGAGAACACGGCCGCGTGTATCGAAAACCAACGCACGCGTGCTCGACGTGCCCTGATCGATCGCCAGTACGCAGTCCACTCACGTTCCTCCGCCCCGAAGGCAAACCACAATATCTAGTGGTCGGGAACGCGGCAATAGCCGCAAAAAAGCAGTGCAATCGCGCGCCGAAATCGTGCACAGGACATGCACCGGGCCGACACAGCTTATCCACAGCTTTGCTTCTTGCATTGCCCCGTCGCACCGCATTATCTTGTATCCCCCTCGTCATCCAACCCAATATGTTGGGGTGTGCCCGGATCATCGGCCCTTACGCGAGTAGCGCGAAGGAGTCGGTAAAACCGCCCGGGAATGCAGGTTCGCGAGGGAGATCGGCGCGCCGGAACCCGGAAAACCGCAGACACTAGATGTAGTGGTCGGCGCGCAGAGCAAAAACAAAGAAACGGACCGATTTCGACAGTACACAGGGGAGTTACGCCAGCCATGCAAACGGACACGCTACAGCGCACCGACGTTAAACAAAGCGTCACACAGGATCCTCAACCCGCTCCCACGCCGCCTTCCGCATCGATCGCCGCGACCGCGCCGGGTCAGTTGCGGGTGATCAAGCGCAACGGCACGGTCGTCTCATACGACGACAGCAAGATCGCGGTCGCGATGACCAAGGCCTTTCTCGCAGTCGAAGGCGGCACCGCCGCCGCCTCGTCGCGCGTCAGGGAACAGGTCCGAGGTCTCGTAGATCAGATGAGTGCGACGTTCGAACGACGCTTCCCTTCGGGCGGCACGCTGCACATCGAAGACATTCAGGACCAGGTAGAACTCGCGCTGATGCGTTCGGGCGAGCACAAAGTCGCCCGCGACTACGTTTGTACCGCGACAGCCGCGCCCGCGCCCGCGCCGAGCGCAAGACGGTTGCGAAGCCGACCCAGACGAACCTCACGATCACCCGCGCCGATGGCACCCGCGCACCGCTCGACGTCGAGCGTCTGCGCACCGTCGTGAGCGAAGCATGCGCCGGCCTCAAAGACGTCGACGGCGAGCGGATCATCGTCGAAGCACTGAACAACATGTACGACGGCATCTCCGAGAAAGATGTCGCCACGTCGGTGTTGATCACCGCGAGAACACTGGTCGAGGAAGAACCGAACTACACCTTCGTCACCGCGCGCATCCTGCTCGACGACCTGCGCGCCGAAGCGCTCGGATTCCTCGGCGTTCAGGCGCGCGGTGCAACGGAAGGCGACTTCCGCGCCACGCAATCGCAAATGCGCGAGGTCTACCCCGTAGCCCTGAAGGCGTTCGTCGTCCGCGGCGCCGCGCTGGAACTCGTTTCCGCCGACCTGCGCAAGTTCGACCTCGACGCGCTCGGTGCAGCGCTGAAGCCGGAGCGCGACCACAACTTCACGTACCTCGGCCTGCAGACGCTCTACGACCGCTATTTCATCCACAGCAACGACGTTCGCTTCGAACTGCCGCAAGTGTTCTTCATGCGCGTTGCGATGGGTCTCGCGCTCGAAGAAACCGATCGCACTGCACGCGCCATCGAGTTCTACGACCTGCTCTCGTCGTTCGACTACATGAGCTCCACGCCAACGTTGTTCAACGCAGGCACGCTGCGCTCGCAGCTGTCGTCGTGCTTCCTCACCACGGTCCCCGACGATCTCGACGGCATTTACCGCGCGATCCACGACAACGCGATGTTGTCGAAATGGGCCGGCGGCCTCGGCAACGACTGGACGCCCGTGCGCGCGCTCGGCGCCTACATCAAAGGCACGAACGGCAAATCGCAAGGCGTAGTGCCGTTCCTGAAAGTGGTGAACGACACCGCGGTTGCGGTGAACCAGGGCGGCAAGCGCAAAGGCGCCGTGTGCTCCTACCTCGAAACATGGCACCTCGACATCGAGGAGTTCATCGAGCTGCGCAAGAACACCGGCGACGACCGCCGCCGCACGCACGACATGAACACGGCCAACTGGATTCCCGACCTTTTCATGAAGCGCGTCTTCGAAGACGGCACATGGACGCTGTTCTCGCCGAGCGACGTGCCCGAATTGCACGACCTGTACGGTCTCGCCTTCGAACACGCGTACACCGAATACGAACGCAAAACGGAAACGGGCGAACTGCCGCTGTTCAAGCGCGTCCGCGCGCAAGACCTGTGGCGCAAGATGCTGTCGATGCTGTTCGAAACCGGCCACCCGTGGATCACCTTCAAAGACGCGTGCAACGTCCGCTCGCCGCAGCAGCACGTCGGCGTGGTGCATTCGTCGAATCTCTGCACCGAGATCACGCTGAACACGTCGCGCGATGAAATCGCCGTGTGCAACTTAGGCTCGGTCAACCTCGTTCAGCACGTCGGCAAAGACGGGCTCGATCTCGACAAGCTCCGTCGCACGGTGCGTACCGCAGTGCGGATGCTCGATAACGTCATCGACATCAACTACTACTCGGTCGCGCAGGCGCGCGCGTCGAACATGCGCCATCGTCCGGTGGGCCTCGGCATCATGGGCTTCCAGGATGCGCTGTACGAATTGCGCATTCCGTACAGCTCGGATGCGGCCGTTCGGTTCGCCGACGAATCGATGGAAGCCGTCAGCTACTTCGCCATCGAAGCATCCAGCGATCTCGCCAAGGAGCGCGGCAGTTATGCGAGCTTCGAAGGCTCGCTGTGGAGTCGCGGCAGCCTGCCGCTCGATTCGCTGCGCCATCTCGAACGCGAGCGCGGCAAGCAATATCTCGAAGCGAACTACGATTCGACGCTCGACTGGGAAACGCTCCGCCGCAAGGTGAAAACCGACGGAATGCGCAACTCGAACGTCATGGCGATTGCGCCGACGGCGACCATCGCCAACATCACCGGCGTGTCGCAGTCGATCGAGCCGACGTATCAGAACCTGTACGTCAAATCGAATCTGTCCGGCGAGTTCACCGTGGTGAATCCGTACATGGTGCACGACCTGAAGAAGCTCGATCTGTGGGACAAGGTCATGGTCAACGACCTGAAGTACTACGACGGCAGTCTGAAGCAGATCGATCGCGTGCCGGAGAACCTCAAGCAGCTCTACGCAACCGCGTTCGAAGTGGAGCCTCGCTGGCTCGTCGACGCCGGCGCACGCCGCCAGAAATGGATCGACCAGGCACAGTCGCTGAACCTCTACATCGCCGGCGCATCGGGCAAGAAGCTCGACGTGACATATCGTATGGCGTGGATCCGCGGGCTCAAAACGACGTATTACCTGCGTGCGTTGAGCGCGACGAGCACCGAGAAATCGACGGTCGATCGCAGCAAGTTGAACGCGGTTTCGGCCGGCGCGATTTCAGAGGTGTTCTCGACAACGGCGAGCACCGCCGCCGCGAGTTCCTTCAACCTCAGTGAGGATGCGGCCGAAGTTCCGCTCGCATGCTCGATCGACAATCCCGACTGCGAAGCGTGCCAGTAGCCATCAAGGAGGATGACGAAAATGCTGACCTGGGATGACTACGAAGAAAACGACGTGCCTGCACCGGTCGTGGCTCGCGCGGCCGCGCAGCAAACCGCTCCGATCAAGCAACAGGAAATCGCAAAGCCGCTTCCGGTTACGGTAGCCGAAGTGGCTATGCCGAAGGCGGCGTCGACACCCGTCGACGACGGACGCACGAACCTCGAGAAAGCGCAGGCGGCCGTCGCTGCACTCGACCCGAAAGCCGAGTTTCGCGCCATCGAGGGGTCGTTAGAGCGAGTCACGGTCGATCAGAAGCGAATGATCAACTGCCGCGCCGATTTGAATCAGCTCGTGCCGTTCAAGTACGACTGGGCCTGGCAGAAGTACCTCGACGGCTGTGCGAACCACTGGATGCCGCAAGAGATCAACATGACGGCCGACATCGCGTTGTGGAAAACCGACGGTGGCCTTTCCGACGACGAACGCCGCATCGTAAAGCGCAGCCTCGGATTCTTCTCGACCGCTGATTCGCTGGTGGCAAACAACCTGGTGCTCGCGATCTATCGGCTGATCACGAACCCGGAGTGTCGCCAATATCTGCTGCGACAGGCGTTCGAAGAAGCGATTCACACGCACGCGTATCAATACGTGATTCAGTCGCTCGGCATGGACGAAGGCGAGATCTTCAACATGTACCACGAGGTTCCCGCGGTCGCGCGTAAGGCGTCGTGGGCGTTGAAGTACACGCGCGATCTGTCCGATCCGACGTTCGTCACCGGCACGCTCGAAACCGACAAGGCACTGCTGAAGAACCTCATCGCGTACTACTGCGTGCTCGAAGGCATCTTCTTCTACTGCGGCTTCACGCAGATTCTGTCGATGGGTCGCCGCAACAAGATGACCGGCACGTCGGAGCAGTTCCAGTACATCCTGCGCGACGAATCGATGCACGTGAACTTCGGCATCGACGTGATCAACCAGATCAAGTTCGAGAACCCGCAGCTTTGGGACGACGACGTGCGCGATTGGGCATTGCAGATGATCCTCGAAGGCACGCAACTCGAAATCGAGTACGCGCGCGATTCGATGCCGCGTGGCGTGGTCGGAATGAACGCGAACATGATGGCGGAGTATCTGCAGTTCATCGCGAATCGCCGGCTCGCGCAGATCGGATTGCCGGAACAATTTCCCGGCGTGAAAAATCCGTTCCCGTGGATGTCCGAGATCATGGATCTGAAGAAGGAGAAGAACTTCTTCGAAACGAGAGTGACCGAGTATCAGACCGGCGGCGCATTGACCTGGGATTGACGCGCACTGTTCGCGCGCGTCAGCTCGACAGCCGCGTCAGCTCGACAGAGAAGTTCCGACGACAACCATTGCCGTCACGACAGCAACCACGCTGACGAATCGAGGTGCCAGAAACGCATCAAGCGCTTCGACAACGCAACCCAATCGATGCAGCGGGCCGAGCGCGACCACACATTGCCCGAGATGCACGCGCAACTGCGCGAGTTCGTAATGGACGAACCGCGCTTTCCGCTCTGCGTTGGCCAGGTAGTAGGCCAATGCAAGCCGATCGGACTCTACTCCTGCCATGCAGTGCTCCCAGATAGTGATTTGGGGGCGGGAGTACGCGCGTTCGCGCACAGCCGCGTCTGCCGGGTACCGAACACACGCCCTAGAACATCCGCGAGTTCGGTCTACATCCGACGGCAATACACAGTTCCATCAACGGGATCGGTGAACTCCGTGCGCGCGTCGTTGCTGTTCATCGATCTGCCTTTGTCCATGCGGCGAAACTCCGACAGCCCTTGAATCCAGTCGCCGGGCTTGTCGAGCGACGACGCGTCGGTTTCAGTGATGATTTCCTGCACCGTAATTCCGCCGAGATCGTTCGATGCACGGAAGCGTTCGCCATAGCGAGTACGGCTACGTTGAATCTGCGGCTTGACTTTACGTGGTTGCGTCATTGATGACTCGCGCGTATCGGATTGATTCTGGATCTGTGGATCTGCCTCATCGCGCCTTCCAGCTTGAGAATCGACGTGAAGATCTCGAACTTTACGTTTCGTCCCTCGTCGCCTGACCGATTCCACTTCCTCGGGCTGAACCAGAGTTGGAAACCGTCCACGATGTCGCCCGCGCCTTCGCGAACGTCCGATGAATCGACCGAGCGCTGGAGCTCCTGCGAAATCGTGCGGACACGGACTGTCGAGGATGGATTGATGCCGGGGGAGAGGCGCGCGAGACTTCGAAGCTCCTCGCAGAGCACACTCAGTCGTTCATCGTCCATGAAGTCATTCCGATACCAGAATGACCTTAGTTGTGCCATTCACCGCCATTGCAACCCGCAGGGTGGATATATGTATCTATCTGCGCTCCGAGCCTGGAGACTGGCAACGCCCTGAAACTGTCACGCAGCCTCACCGGAGTGGCTGGAGTAGCGTCCCATGAAAGACCATCCATTGATTCGAAGCGGGGATTGGATCCTGGTCGCGACGAGTGACTGCGTCATTACGCGCGTATATCCGTCTGGTTCGGCATCTGGAATCTGTCAGGTTGTTTCAGACTCCCGAAAACCCGCGACTCACGACGTCGACTGGGACGGTGCCGAGTGGTTTTTCCCCGATAGATCCTCATACGGCGGCCGTACGCTCGATAGCAGCCCTTTCGTTCAGAAACTACAACGCGGCCGAGGTTCTGTCTGAATTTGGCCCGCGTCGTCGATAGCGGGTGCGACAGCTTCCCTTTCTAGTGTGGCGCCCTGACACGCGTGAGATTGCAACTGCGGTACGGCATAGTAGCGCGGCTGCTTCATGCCGTTGGGAGAGGGTAATGGCGTTGGCAAACCGTTCGCTGCGTTTTGCGTTTCTGACCGTTGGCGTTTTCGTGTTCACGGCATGCGATCGACAAGCGACGACAGAGGCGCCGAGTCAGTCGACACCGGCAGCCGCCGCGCCCGCCCCCGCGACTGAGTCCAGTGGGCCAGCAGCCATCGCCGCGGCCGTCGCAAATCCGGCCCGGCCCGCGGATGACGTTGCGCACGACGCCAATCGTAAGCCCGCCGAAACGCTCACGTTCTTCGATTAAAGCCCGGTGAAGTCGTGTTCGAGTTCGTCGCCGGCGGCGGCTATTTCACCGAACTGTTGTCGCACACGGTCGGCAACACCGGTCGCGTCGTCGCTACGCGTGAAGACGCGAAACGGATCGCCGATGGTCGACTGCCGAACGTCACAGCCGCAGACGATCGCGATTGGGGGCTCGCGCCCGATTCGGTCGATCTGATCTTCACCGCGCAGAACTATCACGACGTCGTCAACCTGAAGGTCGAACGTCCGCCGTTGCTCAGGAATTTCCTGACGATTCTGAAGCCGGGCGGCATCTTCGCAGTGATCGATCATTCCGCCGAAGCCGGTTCCGCCGATCGTGATGTCGGCACCTTGCACCGCATCGACGAAGCGATGGTGGTATCGGAAATCAAAGCGGCCGGATTCGAACTCGTCGATACGAGCGACGTTCTGCGAAACTCGAACGACGCTCGCACGCTCGCGGTGTTCGATCCGGCAATCCGCGGCAAAACCGATCAGTTCGTCCTGAAATTCCGCAAGCCCGCCGGTTGATTCGAGAAGCTCAATGCGCAAGTTAGTAATTACAGTCGTCGTGCTGCTGGTACTCGGTGGTCTCGCATACGCGTTCTGGCCGAAACATCAGGAACCACCGCCGGTCGCCGACCAGTCCACCTTACGTCAAACGCCCCTCGGCGCAGTCGTTGGGTTCACAGGCAAGTACGGCGCCAATGTCTGGCTCGGCCTCCCGTATGCGGCACCACCCGTCGGCGATCTGCGCTGGAAAGCACCGCGTCCGGCGCAACCGTGGACCACGCCGCGCAATGCGCTCGCGATCGGCAACATGTGCGTGCAGTTTCCGTCGCTGCTCTCCGGTGCAGGTCGCTCAACGGACGCGCACGCACCGGTCGGCAACGAGGACTGCCTGTATCTGAACATCTGGGCGCCGCCGTTCTCGCCTGGCAACGTGCCTTCCGGCGACAAAGCCCGGCCGGTGATGTTGTGGATCCACGGCGGGGGCAACAGCATCGGCCATGGCGGCAGCTATTCCGGCGCTCGTCTCGCAACCGACCACGACTTGCTCGTCGTCACATTCAACTATCGCCTCGGCCCATTCGGCTGGTTCTCGCATCCGGCGTTGCGCAGCGCCGACGCATCCGCAGAAGACAACTCCGGCAACTACGGTTTGCTCGACTCGATCGCGGCATTGCAATGGGTGCGCGACAACATCGCCGCGTTCGGCGGCGATCCGAACAACGTGACGATCTTCGGCGAGTCGGCCGGCGGCACCGACGTGCTCGCGCTGATGGCTTCGCCGCTCGCAAAAGGTCTCTTTCACCGGGCAATCGTAGAGAGCGGCGGATTCTTCGCCGCGCCGCGCACCCTTGCCGAGAACTACCACGACGATGCCGTTCCCGGTCACGAGTTCAGCAGCCGCGAAGTCATCAATCGTCTATTGGTGCGCGACGGCAAAGCCGGCGATACGGCAAGCGCGAAGGCCGCACAAAACGCGATGAGCGACGAACAGCTGCGAACGTTGTTACTGGGCACAAAAGCGGCCGACATCATGACGCTCTACGAAGGCGGCGGCTTCGGCATGATCAGCGCGCCCGACATGTTCGGCGACGGCGCCGTGTTGCCGCTGGAATCGGACGCAACGAAACTGTTTGCCGACCCGAACCAGTACAACGCCGTGCCCGTCATCCTCGGCTCGAACCGCGACGAGCCATCGCTGTTCATGGTGCGCGATCCACGTTTCGTCGAAACGCGACTGTGGCTCTTCCCACGCCTCAAAGACGAAGCGAGCTATCTGCGACACGTTCGATACGGGGCCGACTCGTGGCGCATAGGCGGCGTCGACAGCATCGCGACGGTGTTGTCGAAGTCGCAGCCGGATCAGGTGTTCGCGTATCGCTTCGACTGGGATGAAGAGCCGTCCGTGATGGGCTACAACCTCGCCACCGCGTTAGGTGCCGCGCACGGGCTCGAGATGGCGTTCGTGTTCGGCGAATTCGAAGGCGGGCTCGGCCTCTCCTATCTCTACCCACAAACGCCTGCGCGTGATCAGCTTTCGAAAAGCATGATGTCGTACTGGGCCGAATTCGCCCGCTCCGGCAACCCCGGCAAAGGCGGCGATGGCGCCGAAGTGCAGTGGTTGCCGTGGGGCACCGATGGAAAGACGACGATCCTTCTCGATACTGCGCCGCCGGGCATTCGTATGTCGTCCGACCTGATCACGGTCGACAGCCTCAAACAGAAGTTGATCGCCGACACGAGCATCACCGATCAGCGCGAACACTGCGAACTGTATGCCCAGACGTTCCAGTGGCAGTGGTTCGACAACGATCAGTATCTGCACCTGGGCAAGGACGGCTGCGCCGCATACGACCCGGCGTCCTTCAGACGTTTTTAGGGCGACCGGTATGTAGGGGGCTGGATTGGCTTCGATCGGCCTGCGAGTAAAAACCGGCAAGGCGATGGCCATCGCAATCGCGGGAGTGCAACGCGCGCCCGTTCCGCTCCTTCGCGAAGAGGTCGCCCTTGACCGACCGGTCCAACATGGACACGGTGCACCCCTACCATCTCGAAATAGAAGGCCGGCCTGAAGCAGTCGTTGGTGCAGTGCGAACGGCGAAACGCGTCGGCGCCGCGTCGCTCGAGCGCCTCTTCGAAGCCGTTGGGAAGCGCGAACGCATCGAACAGATAACCATCGTCGTGAACACACATACCCCTCCTGAACGAATCAGCAGCCCGCACATGCGTGCGCACAGCAAGGAAGGCTGGCTGTTCCGCGAAATCTGCGAACACGCGGCGGAAACCTGCGGCATCGAACCGCTGACGCTGTCGTTGGAGGAGGTTGCGCTCGACGATCGCGAGAAACAGCGCGCCCTCGCGGTCATGGGTGATGCTTTCGGGCGACCGTGGAGCGCGGATTGGAAACTCGCCGCCGCCGCGGCCTGGACACGCCTGCGTTAGCGTTTGTTCTTGTTCAGCTCGTAGTTCTCGAACGCGCGTTGCACCATCGGCCGGCGCCGGCCCTCCGGCACCTTCAGCGCGTAGTCCGGATCCTTCTCGCCTTCCGACGACAGTATGTGCAGCGCATGCGCGGCCGAGATGTGCGCAGCAAATCCCTGCTGGTCCTGCATCTGATTGACCGCGAGCTTGATCATGCGCAACTGAAACGGATCGTTGGCGGCAATTCGGTGCGCGTACTCCAGCGTCTCGTCGATCAACGCTGCTCGTGGCACTACACGATTCACCAGGCCCAACTCCGCGGCCTCCTTGGCATCGATGAAACGGCTCTCGTACAACAACTCTTTCGCGCGGCGCGGATGCACATCCCACGGAATCGAGAAGTATTGAAAGTTCGCGGCCAGGAACATTGCATCGTCCGCCGCAAAGATGACGTCCATCGCCGATGCCACCATCCAACCCGCGAAGATGCAGTAGCCCTGCACCGCCGCCAGCGTCGGTTTCGGCAGTTCTCGCCAACGCAACGTCTTGTCTACGAAGTGCTCGCGCGAGTGTGCGTACCGCCCGCGCAGACCGTCTTCCAGCGGGCGCTGTTTTCGATCTTCAAGTTCGTCGGCTGAGCCGAGATCGTGGCCGCCGGAGAAATGTTCGCCGGCCGCGCACAGCACGATCACTCGCACGTTGCGATCGTCGATGGCTTGCGCAAAGGCCGCGTCGAGTTCCTCCAGCAGCCGACGGCTCTGCGCGTTGCGAACGTTGGGCCTGTTCGCAGTAACGCGTGCCACATGGCCGTCTACGGCGTATTCGATGTCGCTGAAGTTCATGCTTGTCTCCGTTCAGAGCGCGGCTGGAAGTGTCCTGATCAGGTCACCGAGCTTGCGACACGTCATCGACAGCAGCGAGAAGTCTTGAACGACGGCGCGTTGCGGACCTTCGATCGCCGCCCGCCAGCTGCGCATGAACGCATCCTGCCGCGCGATCCATCGGTCTACCGCGCCGGACTCTCCGCCGCTGACGCTTTCCTCGACGCCGATGCGAGCCGCCAGTGCGGCGTGATCGTTCATCAGATCATCGAGCAACAGGTCGCGCTCCATCGCCTGCCACAAACTCGACGGCGTAACCCGCGACAGCTGGTCGGCGAGCCAATCGACCGACAACGTGGCGTTCAGGTTCGCAAAGATCATCGCCACCGTTTGTGGCGCTGCGCCACGACGTTCTGCCGCATTGATCACCGGCAGTGTCGTTACCAACGCGCCCGCATTGCCGCACGACTCTGCTACAGCGGCCGGCACGCCCGCGCGGATCCATCGTTGCAACTGATCGTCCCTGCGTGCGCGCCCCGAACCGCCCATCAACGCGAGACGAGATGCCGACAGAAGCGCGATGCTGCCCGCGAAATGCTGCGTCAACGCATCCACGTCGAGCGCGTTGCGGCGATGTCGCAACAACCATCGCGTTGCGCGTCGCGCGAGTTGCGTGACCTGCAGCAGCATGTCGAGGCGAGTCTCTCCGTCTACCCGCTCCAGCGACTCGATGCTTCGAAAGGTTTCCCGAATTCCGAAACAGCGCGCGGCGGCATAGTAAGCACGAACGATTTCGTGCGGCTCTCCACCAACAAAGTCCGAAAGGTGCGTTACCGATGAGATTCCGAGGTGATGCACCACGTCATTCGCCACAATCGTCGCGACAATCTCCCGATACAGCCGGTGTTTGCGCGTTGCCACGGCATAACGTTCGCGAATGACCTGCGGAAACTCTTCGAACACGGTCTCCGAAATCACTGCGTCGGAGTGGATTGGCGACGTGATGAGCCGCTCCTTGATGTGGGTCTTCGCGTAGGACAGCAACACTGCCAGCGTAGGGCGCGTCAGCCCTTTACGTTCCGCCAACACATCATCTAAGGCACCCCCTCCAGCGCCCGGTCGAGGCGTTGCTCCACCTCCATCCTCGAGATGAAGCGCTGATACTCGGGAAGCCGGTCGCGCGCGTGTCGTTCCGCCAGCGACAATGCCTGCGCCTGACGAAAATTGTTGGTCAGCACCAGCACCGCCACACTCTCGGTCATTTCGGCCAGCAGCTGGTTGCGCTGCTTCAGCGTCAGATCGCCTTCCGACACGAGTTGATTGAGCAGAATCTTCAGGTTGACCTCGTGGTCGGAGCAATCGACTCCACCCGCGTTGTCGATGAAATCGGTGTTCACACCGCCGCCTGCAAGCGCGAACTCGATGCGTGCTGCCTGCGTCAGTCCCAGATTGCCGCCCTCGCCGATCACGCGCGCGCGCAATTCGTTCGCGTTCACTCTCACGCCGTCGTTCGTGCGATCGCCAACGTTGGCGTGGCTCTCCTCGCTCGCCTTCACGTACGTGCCGATGCCGCCGTTCCAGATCAGGTCTACCGGGCCTTTGGAGCAGCAGATGGATCAACTCGTCCGGCGAGCAGCTGTCCACCTCTATTTCGAATCGCTCGCGCATTTGCGTGGAAATCGCGATCGACTTCTGCGCGCGCGGGAATACACCGCCGCCCGCCGAAATGAGCGTGCCGTCGTAGTCATTCCAGCCCGACCTGGGCAGCGCAAACAGTCGCTCCCGTTCGGCATAACTGCGTTGAGCATCGGGGTTCGGATCGATGAACACGTGCTGGTGGTTGAATGCCGCCACCAGCCGCACCGAACGCGAGCGCAGTAGTCCGTTGCCGAAGACATCGCCGGACATATCTCCGATACCGAGTACGGTGATGGGGTCGGCGTTCGCATCTATTCGTCGTTCGTTGAAGTGACGCTCCACCGAAATCCACGCGCCGCGCGCGGTGATGCCGATCTTCTTGTGGTCGTAGCCGTTCGAGCCGCCGGAGGCGAATGCATCTCCCAACCAGAATCCATATTCGGCGGACACCTCGTTCGCGTAGTCGGAGAACGTCGCCGTGCCCTTGTCTGCAGCCACAACGAGATACGGATCGTCGCGGTCGTAGCGGCGTACCCGCTGCGGCGGCACCACCACACCGTTGACGATGTTGTCGGTCAGGTCGAGCAATCCGCTGATGAACGTTCGATAGCAGGCGATGGCTTCTGCCATCAATTCGTCGCGCGCAGCGGGCGGATGACGAACGAAGAAGCCACCCTTCGCGCCGGTCGGCACGATCACCGCGTTCTTCACTGTCTGCGCCTTTACGAGGCCGAGTACTTCGGTTCGGTAGTCTTCCAAACGATCGGACCAGCGCAATCCGCCGCGCGCAATCGGTCCCGCGCGCAGATGAAGACCTTCTACACGAGTCGAGAGCACCAGAATCTCGCTCATCGGCACCGGCGCCGGAATATTTGCCAGCCGATGCGGCGCGAACTTCAGAGAAAGATGCGCCTTCGGCGCGCCATCAGACGTTCGTTGGAAGTAGTTGGTTCGATCGGTCGCTTCGATCAACTCCAGCAGCCGCCGCAGAATCCGGTCTTCGTTCAGCAACTCGACGCGGTCAAGGCGCTCGATGATTTCCGCGTGCAACGTAGTTCCGTCGCCGCCTCCTTCCGGATCGAAACGCTCGACGAACAACTGCATCAACAGCCGCGCCGTTTCGGGATGCTTGAACAGCGTGTCGCTGATGAACTCCTGTTCGAAGCCGAACAGCGTCTGCTTCATGTAGCGCGCGTAGGCACGCAGCACGATTACTTCGCGCCATTCGAGCCCGCCGACTAGCACCAGGCGATTCAGCGAATCGTCGTCTGCGGTGCCGTGCCAGATGCGCACGAACGTTTCCTCGAAACGCTCCGCCACCGCTGCAATGTCGATGGGAAGTCCGGCGCAAAGCTCGAGATCGTGAATCGAAATGGTGCGCGAACTGCCGTTGATGCGGTACGGGTGCTCGCCGATCGCGCGCACACCCATGTGTTCGAGCGCAGGAACCAACTCCGAGAGCGGCAATGGTTCGCCGAGATGGAACACGCGCGCGAAGAACATGTCTTCGGGATCTTCGGGCCCGCGGTAGAGCCGCATCGTCAGATTGCGCTGTTCGCTCAGCCCCTCCATCTCCAGAAGATCGGCCACCGCTGCGCGCGGTGAACGATTCTCGCGATAACCCGCGGGCAGGTTGTCGAGATATGCCTCTGCGAGACGTCGCCCCGCTACTTCGCCGCACTCCTGCAGCAGTGCCTGACGCAGGTCTTGAGACCAGTCGCGCGTCAACGCGACGATCGAACGCTGCAACTCGTCAATGTCGACGGGACCGTTCATGCCGGGCGGCACACGGATGACGAACTGCAGACGCACCAGAATCGACTCGGAGAAGTACGCGTCGAACGGCGCGTCCTCCGCACCGAGCCTCGCCATCAGCAGTTTTTGAATGCTCACGCGCAACTGAGTGTTGTAGAGCTCGCGCGGCGTAAAGACGAGGCACGTGTAGAACAGTCCATATCGGTCGCGGCGCAGAAACACGCGGGTGCGGCGCCGCTCGTGGATCTGCGTGATGGCCATCGCGTTTGTGAACAGCTCTTCTTCGGAACTCTGGAACAGTTCGTCGCGCGGATAGCTCGCGAGCACGTGCGCAAGGATCTTGCCGTCGAACCCATCCGGATCGAGTCCGGATCGTCGGCGAATGTTCGCGACCTTTTTTCTCAACAGCGGTATCAGATCGGGCCGTTCGGTGTACACGTTCGAGGTGTACAGCCCGAGAAAGCCCTGCTCGCCCACCACTTCACCCGCGGCATTGAAACGCTTCACCGCGATGTAGTCCGGATACGCCGGACGGTGTACCTGCGAGCGCGTGCCGGACTTCGAAAACGCAAGCAGCGTGCGTTCCAGCAGAAACGCGCGCGTATCGTCCGGCTGATCCGCCAGCCGGCGCTCCGACGAGGGTTCCCTGTTGCGCAATATTCCGAGTTCGCTATCCGGAACCTGCTTGATGGTTCCACCGGCGAAGTCGAACTCGCGATAGCCAAGAAACGTGAAGTTGCCTTTGAGCAGCCACTCGAGAAATGCGACCGATTCTTCTACCTCCTCGGCGGCCAACCGCGGCGGCGTCGCCTTCAGCGATGCGATGATCGCGTGCAAGCGTTCCTTCATCACCGCAAAATCGCCGACGCCGGCGCGCACGTCTTTCAGGATCGAATCGAGGTGCTCGGCCAGCGGGGCCAGACGTTCTTCCTCCAGCCGATCGATCTCGGCATAGATCAGTACCTCAGCACGCGCGTCGCTCGACTGCGGATCGACGTGCAACAGATTCCCGCCGGCATCGCGAACCGCTGCGAACACCACATTCTGCAGGTGGTGAGTCACCAGGCCGCGATGCGACAGCTCCATCAACACCGAATCCGTGATGAACGGCATGTTCGGATGCGCGATCTGCACGATGGTGTGCCGCGACGACCAGCCGTCGCGTTCGTATTGCGGATTTTCGACGTCGATGTCGACCGCGTCCCAGGCGCGTCGTTGGAAATGCCGGAAGCACGCGATCGTCATGCCGGCCGCATCTTCCGCGTTGCGGTCTTCGAGGTCTTCGGGCGCGACGCGCGACCAGAATTGTCGGGTGAAGGCAGCCGCCAGGCCGTGCTCGCTGGCATCGAGCCGGCCACGGATGTGTTCGAGCACCGCCACCAGAAAAGACGCTTTCTTCTGCATCGCAGACATCGTCAGAAGGGGACACGCCAGTATAGGCCGAGTGGACCCGTCGCCGTTCGCTCAGTAACCTGCTCCAAACGCTTCTCGCGATGTTCGATCGGGTCACTGTATTGCTCAGCTATCGACACGGCTTTCATGCCGGCAATCTTGCCGACGTACTCAAGCACAGCGCGCTGATCGCTGTACTCGAGGCGGCCATCACGAAGCCCACCCCGCTCGTCTACATCGATACGCACGCCGGTGCTGGCATGTATTCGCTCGGCGTCGATGGCGAGCACTGCGCCGGCATCGCGCTTTTGCAGGAAACCTCGGCGCGCGCACCCTCGTCCAACTCGATGCCGCGCAGCATCGCCCGCTATATCGACTGCGTGCGATCGTTCAACGCGACGAGCGGAGCGAGTCGCGCGCTCCCTCTTGAACTGCATACCTCGCCGTCGCTACGTCGCTATCCGGGTTCCGCAATGATTGCCGCGCAGCTGCTGCGCGACAGCGACCGGCTGTTATTGTGCGAACGACACCCTGCCGACTACGAAACTCTGTCGGACACGCTGCGTGCCGACCCGCGAGCACACATCGAGTGCACCGATGGATACGCGAAGCTGAAGGCCGTGCTGCCGCCGCGCGAGCGACGCGGCGTAATTCTGATCGACCCCGCATACGAACTCGCCGACGAGCCGACTCAGGTGGCAGACGCGCTAAAGGCTGCGCTCGCGCGCTTCGGCCACGGCGTCTATCTGGTGTGGTATCCCCTGCACGGGAAGCACGATCCCACCGTGTTGAAACGCCGCGTCAAACGTCTTGCACCGCCGAAAACCCTTTGTATCGAACTCGATCCGCGCGAGCCGCCAGCGCGCGGCGCAACCGGCTCCGGTCTATTGATCGTCAATCCACCGTTTCAGGCGGTCGCCGAGATCGAACTACTAACAACCTTCCTTGGGCGCACACTGGCACCCTACGGGCGTTCCCTCTGCGAGTGGTTGGTTCCGGAGTAACGTATGGCTCGGCCTTCGCAACACGCCATTGAACAGTTCGATCTGGCGCACCCGCCGGCGGGATTCATCGACGATCCGTTCCCCTGGTACGCGGCACTGCGCGAGAACGATCCGATCCATCGAAGTCCTGATGGCTCGTACCTCGTCACGCGTTACGAAGATTGTCTGCAGGTGTACCGCAACTCGAACTTCAGCTCCGACAAGCGGCGTTTGTTCAAGCCGAAGTTCGGCGCCAGTCCGCTGTTCAACCATCACACGACGAGCCTGGTATTCAACGACCCGCCGTACCACACGCGCGTGCGCGCCACGCTGGCGGAAGCGCTGAAGCCGAAGACGATCGAACCGACCATCGTCGTGCTCGAACGCGTCGTGGCGCGCCTGCTCGACGAACTGGCTGAACGCTTCGGCGGAGGCAACGACGTCGATCTGATCGAACACTTCGCATCGCGCGTGCCGGTGGAGATCATTTCCAGTCTGCTCACGGTGCCCGAAGAAGACCGCGACAACCTGCGGCGTTGGTCGCTCGCCATTCTCGGCGCGCTGGAACCCGAGTTGACGGCGGAGCAACTGGAACTCGGCAACCGCGCCGTAACGGAATTTCTCGACTACCTGCGCGCGCTCGTCAAATACCGTCGTTCACATCCGTCGGGTGCACCAAACGACGTGCTCGCAACGCTAACGGAATTGCACGACCGCGGTGAGCTGCGCGAAGCGGAGTTGCTGCACAACTGCATCTTTCTGCTCAATGCCGGCCACGAGACCACCACGAACCTCATCGGCAACGGCGTGCACTGTCTGCTGAGCGAACCGGGCGCGCGTGTTCAGCTGCACGAACGGCCCGCGTCGATCAAAGGCGCCATAGAAGAAACGCTGCGTTTTGCCAGCCCGAACCAGCTCGGCAATCGGGAAGTGTCGGCGGCCACGGAGGTCGGCGGAGTCTCGTTCGAGCCCGGCACGCAGATCACGCTGTGCATCGGCGCTGCGAATCGTGACGCGGCGCAGTTCGAAAACCCGGAACGCTTCGACATCGAACGCACGCCCAATCATCACCTCGCATTCGCAAGCGGCATCCACGCGTGTGTCGGCATGTCGCTGGCGCGCATCGAAGGCAAAGTGGCCATCGCCGCGCTGCTCGAACGTTTTCCGAAACTGGAAGTGTCGCGACCGCCGCCGGTGCGACAACGTATTCGATTCCGCGGCTTCGAACGGCTCGACGTTTCAGCCGCGGGTTGATCGGCCGAAGCGCCGGTAGAACGCGGCGTGAGGTGCAGGCAGCACGCCGGCTTCGTTCTCGAGCGTTTGTACATAGCGCGCCGATCGCTCGGCGACCTTCGCATACAACGACCTGGTCAGTTCCGCCGCCGCGCGACCGGGCCAATCCTTCGGCAGCAGCGATTCGGGCAAGTCGGGATCGGTCAGCACGATGCGGCGAAACTCGTGTATCAACAGCGTGCGCACCACGAAGCTCGTTTGCGGGTCGAGTTTCGCTGCATGTGCAGCCAGCGGCTCGAAATCCAGAACGAAGCGCCGATACCGCTCCGCGAGTTCCGCGAGATGCCAACGCCCTTCTGCGAGTTCGGCAACGGCCGCTGAATCGGCCTGGGCGCCCATCACGAGCACTTGGCGTTCAAGCCCCATCTCTTCGATCAAATCGGTCAAGCCTTGTCGGTCCGGCGATGGCCGCGCGAAGACACCGGGCGACAACTGGCCGAATCCGATCCAGCCGAGGCTGGCGCGCAACGTCTCGCGCGTAGCGCCGGAGACGTCATGCAGGATCGCGAGCGTCCATGTGCCGTCCCACGCCGGAGCCGCGCTCGAATACACGCGCGCCGCGCTGCGTTCGTACTCGCGCCGGCCATGATCGGCGAACTTGTAGTAACTGCGGCGGCCGATCCGCTGTACCGCCAACCAGTCGTCCTGCACCAACCGGTACACCGAGGTGCGCGTCAGGCGTTCGTTGATGGAGAACAGGCCGAGCAGTTCGATCAGGCTGCCGAGCCAAAGGCTGCCGCCATGCTGCGAAACGCAGTCGCCGAACAGCGTGACAATCAACGACTGGGCGGCGGGTTCCACGACGCTTCAGCAGCTGCGCCACCGCGGCTTCAGGCGTCTCGATCTTCTCCCGCCTTCTCGCTCGCCCGTGCACGGCTCACACCGCGTCGTAGTCGACCACGACGCGCTTCGAGATCGGATGTGCCTGACAGGTCAGTATGTAGCCGGCCGCCACTTCGTCCGCTCCGAGCGCGTGATTGAGATCCATCTCCACCTTGCCTTCGAGCAGCTTCGCTTTGCACGTGGCGCACACACCGCCCTTGCACGAGAACGGCACTTCCAGGCCGGCATCGAGCGCGCCGTCGAGCACGTTCTCGCCATCCGCCGCCAATTCGAAACTGATCTCACGACCGCCGGCGCGCACGCGCACCTCGGACAACGTGCCGCCGAACCGTTCCGCCCGCGCCTGGTGTTTCTCCATCACTGCTTTCGCGTCCTGCGCCGAGGCGTGAAACAGCTCGTAGTGGATGCGCGCTTCGTCGATACCTTCGCGTCGCAGGCCGCGCGAGACCTCGGAGATCATCGCTTCGGGTCCGCACAGGAAGAACTGATCGAACGCACGAATACGAATCAGGTGCCGGTTCAGTTCGCCGCCTTTGCGATTGTTGATGCGCCCGTTCAGCACCTCGGCTTCCTGCTGCTCGCGACTCATCACGTTGATCCACTGCAGCCGGTCGAGATACGCGTTTTTCAGGAAACACAGGTCTTCGCGGAACATCATCGTTGCAGTGCGACGGTTGCCGTACAACAGCGTGACCCGGCTGCGCGGTTCACGCGCGAGCACGGTACGTATGATCGACAGAATCGGCGTGATGCCGCTGCCCGCCGCAATGCACAGATAGCTGCGAGCCGCTTCAGGCTGCAACGGCGTGGTGAACTCGCCGGCCGGCGGCGCAACGTCCACCTTCATGCCGCGTTTGAAATTGCGGTGTATGTGTTCGGAGAATTTGCCGCCGTCGATGCGCTTCACTGCAATCGTCAGATCGGCGTCGCCTACCGCGGAGCAGATCGAATACGAACGCCGCAACGATTCACCGTCGATCACTTCTCGCAGCGTCAGGTACTGACCATGGTCAAAGCGGAACAACGGCGCCACGTCTTAGGAAGCGCGAAACGCACCGCCATCGCGTCGTCGGTCAGCATGCGCGTCTCGACGATCGGCAGCTTCACGAACGAATCAGTGCGGCTTGAAGTAGTCGAAAGGCTCACCGCACTCCTCGCATCGAAACAGTGACTTGCACGCCGTGGATCCGAACTCGGAAATCTGCGTGACGTGTACGGAATCGCACTGCGGGCAACGCAGCGCGTCCGGCGGCGCGATGCCATATGTGTGCAACGCGTTGCGCGCCGTGGTCGAAAGCCAATCGGTGGTCCACGCCGGGCTCAAGCGCCGCTCGATCGTCACGTGGTGATGGCCCGTTTCGACAAGTCGCTGCCGCAACGCTTCTTCCATCGCTTCCATCGCAGGACAACCCGAATACGTAGGCGTCACCACTACGACAACACGTTCACCGTCCCTGCGAACGTCCTGCAGAACGCCCAGTTCCCACAAGCTGAGCGCAGGCACCTCGGGATCCATGACACAGTCGAGCAGCGCCCATAGCGATTCGTCAGGCGATGCGCGGCGTGCCGCCAACCGCGCGGCGTGCGCGGCCGGCACGATGTCGATGTGCTGTCGCGTGTGCGTCGTTCACCACTTCTGCCCCGGATACGCGCGTTGCATGAACTGCATTTCCGCGAGCAGATAACCGAGGTGTTCCGTATGCACGCCGTCGCGGCCGCCGCGGACGCTCCAGTCTCTTCCGGCACCCGCAGCGTGGCTTCGCAAACGTTGCGCCACTTCATCGCGCCAAGCCGGTTCGAACGACGCTCGATTCGCGGCGACACCGGTCGCAGTAGCCGCGCCTCCGCGCCGAACGGCTCGAACATCTCGCGCGTATAGCCCCATAACTCGTCGCGGCGCGCTGCGCCCGCATCGTGGCTCTCGGCGGTGCCGTCTCCCAACCGCAACACCCAGTCGTGGCTGCGTCGCAGGTGATAGGGGGATTCCTTCACCGCCTTCTCGCCGATGGCGGCCAGGCAGGTCGCCGAGCCGGCGAGCGCGGTCGAGGAACGGCACGTTGAACGCATCGACCAGGAACTGGCGCACCATGGTGAACGCGAAATCGCCACGCGGCAGCTCATTGATCAGGAGGTTGGTGAACGTCCGCATATCGCGGCCGAAAGCAAGATCGAGTCTTCGTCTCGGCCATCTGCCGCGATTTGCGCGGCATACCGTAAAACATCCGCGCGCGGCCGATAAAATCGAGCGAGACGTTCGCCAGCGCGAGTTCCTCCTCCAGCGACGGCGCATTGCTGACCCACTCGGCAAGGCGCTGGCCGAGGATCAGCGCGTCGTCGCCGAGCGCGATCGAATACGCGCAGAGATCGCTGACGTGCGTTCTGCACTACAGGTTGCTCACTTCGTCCGGCACCTTGTAGTACGTCGCGTGCCGATACGGCTTGTCGTCCTGCGGGTCGTAGAAGCTCGCGCTATCGCCTCCTGCGACGCGACGATGTCGCTGCTCTTCACCACCCAGATACTCACACCTTCACTGCGCCGCGTGTACACGTCGCGGGCGTACTCCAGCGCTTGCGCGGAATCTTCGGCGTGCAGGCTGCCGACATGACGATGATCAAGGCCGCGTTTCGAGCGGATGAAGACTTCGTATAGCGGCATCATTTGCTGTCAGTCACGCCGCAGCCTCGGCACGTCGCGTACTGCGCGTTTTACCCGATACGCGTGCATCGCATCCCGCACCCACGCGCCGTCTTCATGGGCGCGCGATGTGAGTGCGAGCCGCTCGCGATTGCACGGACCATTGCCGCTCACCACGCGCTGAAATTCGCTCCCAATCGATCTCGCCGAAAGTCGTAGTGGCCGGTTGCTTCATCGAGACGCATTTCGGGTCGGGATATTCGAATGCCGATAAATTCCGCCTGCGGCACCGATCTGATCGACGAACTTCTGTCGCAACTCGTCGTTCGATTGCCGTTTCAGCTTCCACTGCATCGATTGCGCCGAGTGCGCCGAATCCGCATCGTGCGGCCCGAACATCATCAGCGACGGCCACCACCAGCGATTCAACGCGTCCTGCGCCATCGCGCGCTGTTCGTCGCTGCCGCGACACAGCGCCAGCATGATTTCGTAGCCCTGCCGCTGATGGAAACTCTCTTCCTTGCAGATGCGCACCATCGCGCGTGCATACGGCCCGTACGAGGTCCGCTGCAGCGAGATCTGATTGACGATGGCCGCGCCATCGACCAGCCAGCCGATGGCGCCGACATCGGCCCACGTCAACGACGGGTAATTGAAGATCGACGCGTACTTGGCGCGGCCTTCGTGCAGCGCGTGGACCAGCGCTTCACGCGTGGTGCCCAGCGTTTCGGTGGCGCTGTACAGATACAGTCCGTGGCCGGCTTCGTCCTGCACTTTTGCGAGCAGGATCGCTTTGCGTTTCAGCGTGGGCGCGCGGCTGATCCAGTTGCCCTCCGGTTGCATGCCGATCACTTCGGAATGCGCGTGCTGCGACATCTGCCGGATCAGATTCGGCGGTAGGCATCGGGCATCCAGTCCTTCGGTTCGATGCGCTCTTCCGCGGCAATCCGCGCGTCGAATCGCGCCTGCAACTCGGAATCGTCGCCTTCAACATCGCAAGAAGGGGGCATTGCAGGGTCTCCCGAAAGTGATACAGAAATGCGTGGACCTACGCCTGATTTCTGAATCATACGGCGGGGGCTGCCCAAGTCAATGCGCGGCGCCGTCCTTGGTGAGA
Source organism: uncultured Gammaproteobacteria bacterium (assembly GCA_963822125.1). GTDB lineage: Bacteria > Pseudomonadota > Gammaproteobacteria > Pseudomonadales > Azotimanducaceae > DATJGR01. Next base: position 206,195 of record CAWGGQ010000004.1, read on the forward strand.
AACAGCGACATTTCCTGCATCACTTCCGCGAGTTCGTCGGCGTGCGACTGGAAAAACGGCAACGCCGGCACCGGCGTGTAGTCGCCCTGACGATGCACGTCGGCATCGAAACCGCCGCTCAACGGAATGGTCGCGACGAAGTCCTTGCTGATGTACGCGAAGCCCGACCATTCGCTGGCGATCACGCGCGTGCGCTGCGGCACACTGCGCACCACGTCGAGTCCCAGCGCATAGTCGGCAGGCGGATTGGTCACGCCGAACGCCGGCAACAGTGTCGGCACGATGTCGAGATGACTCGTTACCGTTTCGATCACGCGCGCGCTCTGTCCCGGAATGCGCATCACCAGCGGCACGTGGATCTGCTCATCGACGAACGCCGAGCCGTGCCCCCAACGACCGTGTTCCAGCAGTTCCTCGCCGTGATCGCCGGTGATTACCACGATGGTGTTCTGCATGAGCCCTTCCGACTCCAGATAGTCGAGCAAGCGACCGATCTGACTGTCGACGAAGTGCGCGGCATTCACGTAGCGATTGCGGATCAACTCGATGTCGCGCTCCGGGTTCATCAGCGCGTAGTTCATCGCGTCGCCGTAAGGCTTTGCGATCGCGTCGGCTTCGGGAAACTGATACGGCGCATGTGTGCTTTCGAAGAACAGAAACCGCATGAACGGTTTTGTACTGTCGCGCTGTTTCAGGCTCGCAATGATCGCGTCGACGTTGTGCACGTCGCGATGCCAGAACACCTCGTCTTCCGAATACTCGTGTCGCCGTTCGCTCGGCACGTCGACGAAGATCGTGCGATCGAATTCGGGATACGAGAATTTTGCGCTGGTGAACACCTCGATGTCGTAGCCGAGGCGACCGAGCACGTCGAAAAACACCGGCCCGCGCTGTTGTTCCAGCACGTGTGACCAATACGGCCCGTGCAACGAATAGAACATCGTGAACATGCCCATGCGCGTGCGATTGCCGCCGCTCAGGTGATGTTTGAAATGCAGATTCTCGCCGCGAAGCCCACAGTCGCGGCATCGTGGTTTCGGTGAGCAGATCGAAGCGCATGGACTCGACCGCGAGCCACAACACGTTCGGCGGCGTTGCCGGCGGCACGATTTCGATCGGCTCGCGCGGATACGCGAGCGTGCCGCGTTGTGAGATCGACCCGATGAGCGCCGGCGCCGGTTCGATGCCGAAGCGTTTGGCCGCCGAACGGTACGTGACCGGTTGATAGAACGGGAACAACCCGGATGCACGCAACATCTTCCCGTTGCCGGAGAGATCGGCGTAGCCGTAAAGCCCCTTGTCGAGCAGAACGATCGCCAGGATCGCAAACGCGATGAGCCAGCGGCGGCGCTTTCGCACGCTCAGGCGCGGCGTTGCAACCATGTCAGAAGAGCGAGCACCGCCGCGAAGATCGCCGCGATTGCGACGGTAACCGTCAGCCACGTGGCGCGCGATGCTTCGAGCGACGCGATACCGCCGGGCGTGGTGATCAGATTCCACACGAAGCCGTTGATGTGGAACCCGTACAACTCGTGAATGCGCACGTCGGCGAGCAGCGCCGCCGCAACGAGCGTTGCGACCAGCGCAAATACCACGCGCATCGTCCGCGCTACGGTCACGCGACTCTTCGCGCGGCGCTCCAGGTAACCCGTCAGCGCCGCAACCACGAACAGCGGCGCGGCGATCAACAAGCCTGATCGAGCCACGCGAAAAACACGAACGCCGCTTCGAGCACGCTGGCTGGACGCCATGCGAACGCAAACTGCGCGAGCGCAAGTAAAACGATCGCCAGGCCGAACACGCTCGCGCGCCACAGCAGCGGCGCCAGCGGATACACCACTCCTACGGGCGACTGAGTTGCTTCCCCGATTGTTGACATGCTGTCGCGGGTTGACATGCGGTTGCGATGCCGATGACTCTCTGCGGCGCGCAGATTACCCCAACGGAGGATGCTTGCCCGAGATCATTGCCTACGACACCGAACGGGCGTCCGCTTATCACCGTCATCACAACAAGAATCTGCGCACGCGCATCTCGACCGCGCGCGAACGTCAACTCGTCGGGCGCGCGCTCGACACGCTCACGAAAACAGACACGCTGCTCGACCTCGCGTGTGGTACCGGTCGGTTCTGGCCGGTGATCGACACACGTGCAGCACGGATCGTCGCCGTGGACAACAGCGACGCAATGTTGCGCGAGGCGGTGGCGCACGCCGCGCCGAACGCGCGCCGCACAGCGGTATGCGGTTCGGCATTTCAATTGCCCTTTCGCGATCGCGCGTTCGACGTGGTCGTGTGCATGCGCTTCCTGCATCACCTCGCACATCGCGAAGATCGACTCGCCGCGCTCGCCGATATCCGCCGCGTTGCACGACACGGCGCCGTGGTTTCGCTGTGGACCGACGGCAGCCGCGAAGGACGCCGACGCTTGCGCGAACAGAATGCGGACGCACTGCCGCGCGGCTTCGGCCGACGCGTGTGCATCGATCGCACCACGATCGAGCGCGATTTCGCCGACGCGGGTTTTTCCCGGGCAACGGGTTTCGATTTCGCACCGGGACTGTCGATGTGGCGCGTTTATGCGCTGCACTGCGCGGATTGACGCGGTTGTAATCCGCGAAATTACGCGCCCGGCATTGCGTTTCGATTCTCGCCCAATAGACTAGCGCGCTTTTGTTGACGCAGGCTCCCTGGAATACCGATGTCCCATGCCGCTACGAACCCGAAATCGCAACGCCCGCACGAACTGAATTTCGACGTTAACGGCTTGCGCCTAACGGCCAAGAGCATGGGGCGATCCATGCGGTGTTCCCACGCTTGCGCTGCACGGCTGGCTCGACAATGCCAACACGTTCGACCGCCTCGCGCCGCTGCTGCCGGAACTCGACCTGGTCGCACCGGATTTCGCCGGCCACGGTTTCTCGTCGCACCGCACCGCGGGCGTTCACTACACGTCGCTGCTCGACGTGCAGGACGTGCTCGCGATCGCGAACGACCTGCGCTGGGATCGCTTCAACATCATCGGTCACTCGATGGGCGCCAGCGTCAGCGCCGAACTCGCCGGACTGTTCCCCGAACGCATCCTGCGCGCCGTGCTCATCGACGGCTTCTCGCACTTCCAGGGCGACGCCAACGAGGGCGTGCTGGCAAATCGCCGCGCCATCGAGCAGATGTTGGCGCAGCACAAATCGCCGCCGGTCTACGCCGACCTCGACGCGATGATCAAACGCGTCACCGAAGCCACCGACCAGAGTTGGGACGCCGCCGCCACGCTGGTTGCGCGCGGTCATCGGCTGGTGCGCGGCGGCTACACGTGGCGCACCGACCCGCGCATCCGCTTCAGCACTCCGCAACGCCAGAACGACGAACAACTCGATGCATTGATGAAGCGCTCCACGGCACCGACACTGCTGATCGTCGCGAATCAGGGCGACACCTGGTATCGGCCCGGCATCGAACGGCGCGCGAAGCACCATCCTGCGCTGCGCATCGAATACATCGACGGTCCCCACCACGTTCATCTCGAGAACGCACCGCGGGTTGCCGGTCTCATTCGGGATTTCCTCGAACTAGGCTGATTGGTAGAGCTTCGGTTCACGGTGGAGGTGGGGACTTGTTGCGCCGGACGCGCTCGAGCCATCCATGGGCGCTCGCGTTTGGCCATCCATGGCCAAACACGGTCCGGCGCAACAAGTCCCCACCTCCACCTGATGTCGGCGTGTCCACCCTCAGTTAGAAGTAGTGCCCGAAGCTCGTGAATCGTTGCGTTTGGTGGTGTTGAAGACACCACCGATACCTCCATCGTCTCGACCGCCACCTTGCTCTACTCGAAGTCGCGACGCTCGAATTTTGTGAAGGTCGAGTGGCGGGTGTTCGGTGCGCTGGACCGTGTTTGGCCATGGATGGCCAAACGCGAGCGCCCATGGATGGCTCGAGCGTGTCCGGCGCACCGAACACCCGCCGATCGACCCCAACCGAAGTCGATTCACTCCTGCAGTAAGAAAGCTCGCCTAGTGGCGTTCGATTTCCGCCGCGTGAACCGCCGACGAACGCGGCGTCGCGAAGCGTGAGAGGCGCGGCAGGATCCAGCGCTCGAAGTCGTCGACGAACTCATACACCACCGGCACCAGCACCAGCGAGAGAACCGTCGACGTGATGAGGCCGCCGATCACCGCAATGGCCATCGGCTGACGGAATTCGGAGCCCTGGCCGATCGACAGCGCCGTGGGCAGCATGCCGGCCATCATGGCGAGGCTGGTCATCACGATCGGTCTCGCCCGTTCGCTGCACGCTTCGAGTAATGCTTCGCGCTGGCTGTGCCCTTCGCGTTCGCGCTCGATCGCGTATTCGACCAGCAGGATGGAATTCTTCGCGGCCAGTCCCATCAGCATCAGGAAGCCGATGAGCGAGGGGATGCCCAGCATCGAACCGCCGAGCAGCAACGCGAGAAACGCGCCACCCACCGCGGTGGGCAGGGCCATCATGATGATCACGGGTTTGAAGAAGCTGCGGAACAGCAACACCATCACGAGGTAAACCAGACCGATCGCTTCCGCGAACGCGATGACGAAACCGAGCGTCAATTGTTGCAGCGCCTGCTCCTGGCCCTGCGATGCGCGGCCGAGTCCCGGCGGCGGGTTTTTCAACACGGGCAGCGCTTCCACTTTGTTCAGCGCGTCACCCAGTTGCACGCCGCCGGTGAGGTCGGCGCGGATGGTCAGGTTGCGCCTGCGATCGAACCGGCTGATCTGCGCGGGACCCGCCTGAAAGTAGACGTCTGCGACGGTTTCGAGCGTGGTGGTTCCACCCATCGCGGTGGGAATGCGCATGTTCTTGATCACCGACAGATCGGCGCGCGCGTCTCTCGGCAGCCGCACGCGGATGGGGATGCGGCGCTCGCCTTCGTTCAGCTTGGCCACATTCGCGTCGATGTCGCCGACCGTGGCGATGCGCGCCGCGGCCGCGATGGTTGCAACCGATACGCCCAGGCGCGCGGCCTCGTCGGGCTTCGGACGTACGACGATTTCGGGACCGCTGGGCGGCGTCGTTGGACGCGCATCGACGATGCCCCGTATCGAGCGCATCTCACGCTGCAACGCGAGGCCCGCCGCTTCGAGACCCTCGCCGGTCTCGCTCGTCAGAATGATGTTGATGCCGGCTGAGCCGAACTCGGCGTTGTCGAACGTCAGCCGCGCATCGGGAATTTCGAGCAGCTTCGGCCGAATCCGGTCTCGGATATCGCTGACGCGGGAAGCGCGCTGCTCCTTCAGGATCAACGTGACCGTTCCCTTCGTAACGCCGGCACTGGACGTGAAGCCGCCCGGCCCGCCGCTTGCCCCGCCGTTACCCACTTGCGCGAACACCGATTCCGCCTCGGGCTGCGCCGCCAGCAAATCGTGAACCTGGGTGACCACGGAGCGCATGTCGGCGATCGTCGAACCCGGCGGTGCTTCGATGGCAACGCTGAGGAAGTTCGGATTGCCCTCGGGCTGAACGCCCTTTGGCAACGGCACTACCAGAGCGATGGAGGCGAAGAAGAGCAGCGTCGCCAACACGACCGACCACCAGCGATGATCGAGCGCCCACTCGAGCGCCCGCCGATAGAACTCAGGCAGCTCCGGACGCTTCTTGGCGGGCTTCGGCACGAGGAAATAGGCTGCCATCAACGGCGTCAGCAGGCGTGCCACCAGCAGCGAGAACAGCACGGCAACGGTCACGGTCACGCCGAACTCCCGGAAGAATTGGCCAGGGATGCCCGGCATGAAGACCACCGGGAAGAACGTGGCCGCAATCGCGAAGGTGGTCGCCACCACGGCGAGGGCGATCTGGTCGGCGCCTTGAATGGCTGCGTCGTATGGACGCAACCCGCGGTATACACGCTTCTCGATGTTCTCGATCTCGACGATGGCGTCATCCACCAGGATGCCGATCACGAGCGTCAGCCCCAGCAGCGTCACCATGTTCAGGCTGAAGCCGAGCATGCTCATGAAGAAGAAGGTCGGGATCAGCGACACGGGCATCGCGATCGCGGTGATCAGCGTCGAGCGCCAATCGCGCAGGAAAACGAACACCACCAACGCCGCCAGCAGCATGCCCTCGAGCAGCGTGTGCCACGTGGCGATGAAGCCGGCGCGAGTCTGATCCACGCGCGACAGGATCTTCGTGATCGAGACGCCTTCGTGGGTCGCAAGCAGCTTCTCGATCACCGCGGCAACGCCGTCTTCAACGGTAATTTCGCTCGCGTCTTTGACCTTGCTGACCTGGAATCCGACCACCGGCTCGCCATTCAGAAACGCAAACGAGCGCACCTCTGCCGAGCCGTCGCCGACGTCCGCCACATCGGAAAGCCGCACCGAACGGCCGCCGCCGGTCGGAATCGTTATGTCACGAATCTGTTCCACCGTAACTGCGGCACCCAGAATTCGCAGCGTCTGTTCGCGACCGCCTACCGTAACGCGCCCACCCGGCGCGTCGAGGCTGGCCACTGCCAACGCCTGGCTCACGTTGTCCGCAGTGAGTCCCTGCGCCGCCAGTCGATCGGGGTCCACGATGACGTTGATCTCGCGATCTACACCACCTACACGTCTGACCTGCGCCACTCCGGGCGCGCCTTGCAGCGCACGGGCAATGGTGTCTTCGATGAACCACGACAGTTCCTGCTTCGACATGGCCGGCGCCGACACGGCGTAGGTGATGATCGGCTGGTCATCGATTTCGAGACGTCGAACGAGCGGCGGATCGACGTCACGCGGCAGGTCGGCGCGGGCCTGATCGGTGCGCGTGCGCACGTCGTCCAGCGCCTTCTGCAAATCCGTACCCAGATAGAACTGCACCACAGTTGTCGACGAGCCCTGCGTGATCGTCGATGCGATGTTCTGAACGTTCGGGAGCCCCGCCATCGAGTTCTCGACCTGCCGGGTGATCTGGCTTTCCATTTCGGCCGGCGCCGCGCCGTTGCGGGTCACGATGACCGCGACGGCAGGGAACTCCACGTTGGGGAAGTTCTTGACCGGTAATTTGAAGTAGGCGAACAAGCCCATCACGACGAGGGCGACGAACAGCACGGTGACCGGGATCGGATTCCTGATCCCCCAGGCTGAAAGACGAAATTCGTTCGGGTCGGTCATTGCGACTGAGCGACGGGTGGTGGCGCCTCAACCGGCACAATCTTGTCTCCCGCAACCAGCATTGCGGCCGCCTTCGCCACCACGCGCGATCCGACGGGCGGTCCGCTGATCAACTCCACATAGCCGCTGCCGCGTTGGCCGGTGACCACGGCCTCACGAGAGATGGTGCCGTCGGCTGCGACCAGCATCACCGCGGCGCCGTCGGCGTCGTACAGAATGGCAGTCTCCGGCACGGTGACACTCGCCACCGATACGCCCGTGAAGACGGCCCGCGCAAAGCCGCCCGCGCGAACGGAGTCGGAAACAGGCAGTTCGATGCGAACCTTGCCCAGCTTCGTGATTGCATCCACACGCGGGCTGACGAGACGTACCTTCCCGTCCACTTCGGTGCCATCCGCCAGGATGACTTTTGCGGTGGAACCCACCTCCAATCGCGACAGCGCGTTCTCCGAGACGTCGGCCGCCAACTCGATCTGGCCGTCTTTCGCGATGCGGAACCACGGGTTGCCGCCGCCGGCCATATCGCCGACCCGCACGTTGCGCTCGATCACGAGGCCGGCATACGGCGCACGGATCGTCATCCGTTCTTCCCGGATGCGCAGGTCGCGCGCCGATGCAGCCTGTGCATCGGCTTGTGCACGCGCGGCCTTGGCGGCAAACCGGCGCGCCTCGATCTGTTCCTTGGCAAATACACTCGCGTTGTCCAGGTCCTTTACCCGCGCTGCCTCCGCTTCGGCCCGCTCGGCCTGCACGGCCAATTGGTTGGCCAGCGCCGCTTGTTGTTCGACCTGCGAGCGCAACAATGAATCGTCGAGCCGCGCGAGCGGTTGGCCGCCGGCCACCCAGACCCCTTCCTCGACAAGCACCTCGGCAACCCGATAACCATTCAGATCGGAAAATATGGCCGTGTCCTCGCGCGGAATCAGCGAACCCGATGCGATCAGGCCGCCCTCGATGGGCCGCGACGCAATCGTGACGACGCTGACCGATTTCGACGGTACTTCGGGCGCCGCCGTTACGGACGCTTCCTTGCCCTTGCCGCAACCGGTCAGTGCGATACCGGCACCGACGATTGCCGCGATCTGCATGGACCGCAGCAGTAAACGCATTGTCGACATGAGCTATTTACGAACCGTTCGAGAGCGGAAATTCACGTAGGGGCACTTCCTGGAGCCAAATAGCGGCGAAGGAGAGGCGCAATTATCGGCCAACAGCGCCTTGAAGGGGAAGCCGACCCCTTGGGTCACACGGCCCCTTCCGTCACGCAGTAAGTGTAGCGAGCATCTGCCGCAGCGCTTCGACGAACCGTTCAGGCTGGTCGAGGAAGACGTGGTGTTGTGCGTCTTTCACGCCAACGGCCGGAAAGTCCTGTGGAATCAGCTCGCGCATGTACTCGAGCGTGCGCTTGGAGAACAACTCGCTGTTCTCGCCGTATATCACGCCGACTTTGCAGCGCAGCCCCTTGTAGTCGTCGGCGAAACGCTCGGCGCCTTTCAGCGTGTCGAGCAGATCGTCGTCGAATTTCCACGTCCAGCCGCCGTCGGCCGGCATCAGCGATTGGCGCGCGATGTAGTCGAGGATGTACTGGTTCTCACACGGTTGCGGCGGTTGCAGCCGGAACCGCGCCAATGCCGTTTCGCGATCGGGGTAACGTTTTGCACGGCCGCCCATCGGCGGACGATCGGGCACGGGTTCGTCGGGGTGACGGATGCCGGAGTCCACCAGCACCAACCCGGCAAAGCGTTCGGGGAACAGATTCGCGGCCTTCACTGCCATGTAGCCGCCAAAGCTGTGCGCCACAACGATGCTGTCAGGGCCGAAACCGGCGTCGTCGAGCACGCCGCTGATTTCGGCGGCGTACGTCGCAGGATCGTATTCGTAACGGAAGTCCGAATCGCCCATGCCCGTGAGGTCCATCGCCGCAACGCGATACTCACCGGCGAACTGAGGGGCGATGAAATCCCACCAGCGCGAGTGAGCATTCATGCCGTGAATGAACAACAGGCCGCGACCGTTCTCGCCCTCCCATCGCCGATAAGCAACGTCGCACTCTTCGACCTCGACGCGCTTCTGCTGCGATTCGGTCTCGACGGCTTTGAAGAACCAGTCGGGCACCGTGTTCGAACTCGGGCGTTCCCATCTGCTCATGGTCGCTCCCGCGCTGAGTATCCAGCGCTTGTTTAAAGGGCTCCGAAACGCTTCAAGTGATGGTCGACGTTGCCGAACATCGTGTCGATCATCGTGAGGCGCTTGAAATAGTGGCCGATGCTGAGTTCCTCGGTCATACCCATGCCGCCGTGCAGTTGCACCGCCTGCTGGCCCACGAAACGTCCCGATTTACCGACCTGCACCTTGAATGCGGATACGGCCTTCTGCGCCTCGGGACCATAACCTTCCGCCAACCGCATCGCCGCCATGAACATCAGCGACTTCGATTGTTCGTACTCCATGAACATGTCGACCATACGGTGCTGCAACACCTGGAATTTTCCGATCGGCTGGCCGAACTGAACGCGCGTTTTGCAGTACTCGACCGTGGCCTTGTACAGCACTTCCATACAACCCACGGCTTCGGCGCCGATGGCGAGCGTCGCTTCGTCCACCGCCTGCTCGATCACGTCGAGACCTTTGCCCACTTTGCCGAGCACCGCGGATTTCGGAACGGTGACATTCTGCAGATGCACTTCCGACGCTCGCAGCGCATCTACCGTCGGGTAGTCTCGCCGCGTCAGGCCTGCAGCGTCTTTCTCGACGATGAACAACGTGATGCCTGTACGCGCGCGTTGTTGACCTGACGTACGCGCCGAAACGACCAACAGATCGGCAGAGGGGCCGTTGACTACCACGGCCTTGTGTCCGTTCAGCACATAACCATTGTCGGTCTTCACCGCAGTGGTGGTGATGTCAGCGAGGTTGAAACGGCCTTGCGGTTCGGCGAATGCGAACGCGCCCTGTAATGTTCCATCGACGATGTGCGACAGATACTTTTCTTTCTGCGCGCGATTGCCCGCGGTACGCAGCATGCCGCCGACGAGCACGACGGTCGGAACGAACGGCTCCACCACCAGCCCGCGGCCGAACTGTTCCATGATCAACATCGTTTCGATCGGCCCGCCGCCGAAACCGCCGTCCGCTTCGGCGAACGGCACACCCAGCCAGCCGAGTTCGGCGAACGTCTTCCAGTTGGCGGTACTGAAGCCGGGCTCGTTCTTCACGAGCTTCTGGCGTGCTTCGAACGCGTAATCGTTCTGAATGAAACGCTCGACGCTGTCCTTCAACAGGCTCTGTTCGTCGGAAAAGGAAAAATCCATGAAACGTCTACCCCCGTGACAATGTGTACTCGTCAGCGCTTGCCGGTCTGTCTTCTACAGCCCGAGAACCGCCTTCGAAATGATGTTCTTCTGAATTTCGTTCGAGCCGCCGAAGATACTCGACGCCCGGCCGAAGAGCATTTCCTTCAGCGCACTTACGGCGAGCTCCGGCCCGATCGGCCCTTCGTTGTCGATCAGCCGTTGTTGCGGATACGGCAGGCCGTAATACCCATATGCCTCGATCGTGAGATCGCTGAGGCGCTGGCTGATCTCGGTGCCGCGGATCTTGAGAATCGACGACTCCGGCCCCGGCGCGCCGCCCTGCTCCACGCTCGCGAGCGTACGCAGTTCGGTCACTTCCAGCGCCATCAGTTCGATTTCGACTTCGTCGATCTTGCGCTTGAACGACGGCTCGTCGATGAGCCGGCCGCTTCCGAGCGACGTTTCGGCGGCGATGCGCTTCAACTGTGCAACCTGCACCTGCGAACGCGCGACACCCGCGATGCCGGTGCGCTCGTGCGTGAGCAGACCTTTTGCGTACGTCCAGCCGTCGTTCTCTTTACCGATGAGGTTCGACACGGGCACGCGCACGTCGGTCAACGTCACCGAATTCACGTGGTGCTGATCGCCGAGAATCAGGATCGGATGCACTTCGATGCCGGGCGTCTTCATGTCGATCAGAATGAAACTGATGCCCTGCTGCTTTTTCGCTGCACGTGTATCGGTGCGAACGAGGCAGAACATCCAATCGGCGCGATGCGCCCCGCTGGTCCACGTCTTCGAACCATTCACCACATAATGGTCGCCGTCGCGCACCGCGCGCGTCTGCAACGCGGCGAGGTCGGAACCGGCGCCCGGTTCCGAATAACCCTGACACCATTGCACGCGCGCCTCGCGGATCGGCCCGAGGTGCTGCGCCTGCTGTTCCTTCGTTCCCCACGTGTACAGCACCGGCGCGAGCATGCGCGCGCCGAACGGACTCATCTGCGGGCAGTTCGCGCGTGCCGTTTCACGATCCCAGATGTAGTGCTGCGTAGGCGACCAACCGGTGCCGCCGAATTCGACAGGCCAGCTCGGCACCGACCAGCCTTGCGCCGCGAGCGCATCGAACCATTGCCGCACCGCGGGGATGTGCAGGAGATTCGTCGAACACGTACTCGTCGCTTCGCACATGCGACGGCCAATGCCGGTCGATGAACGCGCGCACCTCGGCCTGGAACTCGAGATCGGCCTTGCGCAGCTTCAGATCCATGACTCGCGAACCCGTACGAAAAAATCGGGGAATGGTATGCCGCGGCTCAGCGGGCTGACAAGGCAACGGCTCCGACCCGAACCCTGATACGAACCGGGCGTTTGGAAAATCCGGGCAGTCGAGGCAACATAGCCCGCTCGCCCGCCCACCGGTCAAATCGCATGAGTTACTCGCAAATCCTGTACGACGTCGAAGACGGCGTACTCACCATCACGATGAACCGTCCCGAGAAGTTGAACGCGTTCACCGGCACGATGATGACGGAGATGATCGACGCGTTCGATCGTTCCGACGCCGACGATTCGATCCGCGCCGTGATCGTTACCGGCGCCGGTCGTGCGTTCTGCGCTGGAGCGGATCTGGGTGCAGGCGGCGCCACGTTCGACGCAGACGGTCGCGCCGATCGTCCGAAAGGTCTCAACCGCGACGGCGGCGGACTGCTGACGCTGCGCATTTTCGACAGCAAAAAGCCTGTGATCGCCGCAGTAAACGGACCCGCCGTGGGTATCGGCGTGACGATGACGCTGGCGATGGACATTCGCCTCGCCGCCGACGTTGCGCGGTTCGGTTTCGTATTCGCGCGTCGCGGCATCGTGCCCGAAGCGTGTTCGAGCTGGTTCCTGCCGCGTGTCGTCGGAATCAGCCGCGCGCTCGAATGGGCGTATTCCGGCCGTGTTTTCCCGGCGGAAGAAGCGCTCGAAGGCGGGTTGGTGCGCAGCATCCATCCGAAGGATCAACTGATCCCGACTGCGCGCGGCATCGCCCGCGAGATCGCCGACAACACATCGGCCATCTCGGTATCGCTGATCCGCCAGATGATGTGGCGGATGCTCGGCGCAGATCACCCGATGGAAGCGCACAAGCTCGATTCGCGCGGCGTGTACTACACCGGACGCTCGCCCGACGCGCGCGAAGGCGTGGAAGCATTCCTCGAGAAACGCCCGGCACATTTCCCCGGAAAGGTGTCGAAGGACTTACCGGAGTTCTATCCGTGGTGGGAAGAACGCACGTTCGAGTGACGACTTGCAAAAAGAATGGCGCAATCGGTTTTCCGCAATCGGAGTTAAACGTATGGCCACACCGCAAATCGCTCAAAAGGCACCGTACCCTGTCGATGTACAGGCCGGTAAAAAGTACTTCTGGTGCGCGTGCGGCAAGAGCGCGAGCCAACCCTTCTGCGACGGTTCGCATAAGGACACCGAGTTCGTGCCGGTAAAGTACGAAGCCGAGAAAGACCGCACGTTGTATTTCTGCGGCTGCAAACACACCGCGGGCGTTCCGCTGTGCGACGGCAGCCACAACAAACTGTGACCGGACTTTAAACTGTGATCGGACAGGGGCCACGGCCCTTCCCTTCAGAACAGGCTTCAGAGCAGCAGCGCTATGTTGTCGAGACTTTTCAAGAATCGAGCGCGATTCGATGATCCGAACCCTGAAGCCAGGCGCGCGGCCGTGCTCGCGATTCCCGACGACGAAGCGAAGAGTTTCCAGGACGACTTCGCGGAGCTCGCGCGCTCCGATGCCGATGCACTCGTTCGGCGCGCTGCGCTATCGAAGCTGCTCGACGGAAAACACCTCGCACCGTTCCTGACCGACGCCGATCCCGAAATCGTCCGCGCTGCGGCAGAAGCCATTGCGCGCGACATCGATTCCGCCGAACTGCTGAACCACCCGAAGTGCGCGCGGCGGCAATCCGCATCGCACGCGATCCCGAAAGCGTGTCGCACCTCATCGGCGACGTTGCGTACGACCACGAGTTGATCAGGCTGGCGATAGACAGCCGCAGTCCGAAGGTGCGGCTCGCGGTCGCCGACAAGCTGATGAAGGAATCCTCACTCATCGAACTCGAGCGTTTGTCGCGCGACAAAGACAAGAACGTCAACCGGCTTACGCGCAGCCGCCTCGAAGAAATCAAGCACGCGCGCGCCGAACTCGACAAGGCGCAGCGGCGCGGCGAAGAACTCGTACACGCCGTAGAAACGCAGTTGAAGTCGGAGTCGGACCCGCTGTTCACGGCGCGCCTCGGCGTGGTGAAGCACGATTGGCACGCGAATGCAGAGCGTCACCGCGCCGCAGCGCAACTGTTGGCGAGTCATGGTATTGCGGCGGCGACCGCTCGCAGAACTGGCGCAACGCTTCGACGCCGGCGCGGCTCGTCTCGATGTACAAGCTGCTGCGCTCGTGCCGGCGACACCGGCCGCACCGGCTGCCATTTCGGTGCGCGCACCTGAGCAGACAGGCAACGATGCCGCATTCGCAAACGCACTCGCTTCGCTCGAAGCACTGTTCGACGCCATCCGCCGCGGCGAACGCGATGGTTTTGCCGCAATCGATTCGATTCACGCCGACAGCCGCACGTATCAGGATCACTGGCTGGCCGAAGCCGATCACAGAGCACCGCCGGAACAGCTCGCGGCGCGTTTCCACGCCATCACACACAACTTCTCGCTGTTGTACGAAGCGGCCGACCGGTTACGCGCGCACGCCAACGAGATCACTCAGGTGGAAGCGTTTGGTTCCGCAAGGACCGGCCGCCGAGTCGCCCGAAGAATTCGAGGCGCTGTGGATCGAGCAACGCCGCGTCCGCCAGTCTGCGGAACGAGTGACGCGCACGCTCGAACGAATCGGCTGGCCCGCAGACCTGCCGCGTCCGCAACGGTTGCTAGAAGCCGATCAACTGCGCACGCGTCTCGCCGAATACGACGCCGCGTGCCACGCGCTGCACGAACAACTGCTGCAACGCCTGCACGACACCATCGGCAAACTCGAAGCGCAGATTGCCGCCGGCAATCTCGCGAGCGCCGCCGGTCTCGAAGGCGAAGGGAAACGCCTGTTGCACAGCCTGCCGGCCGGCACCGCCAAACGGGTGCAAAGCGAGTTCGTCGCGTTGTCGGTGCGCGTGCAGGAACTGAAAGACTGGCGCACGTTCGCAACGCATCCGAAGCGCGAGCAATTTCTGGTCGAAATGGAAAAGCTCGCCGCCGAGCCGCTTGAACCGACGCTGCAAGCCGAACGCATTCGTGAACTGCGGCAGGCATGGAAAGATCTCGGTCCGGTGACGAATCACAACGACCGGCGGCTGTTCGATCGTTTCAACCATGCCGCCGAAATCGCATTCAAACCGTGTCGCGAGCATTTCGACGCGCAGGCGGCCGCGCGCAAGTTCAACCTCGAACAGCGTCGCAAGATCTGCGCCGACCTCGAGGGTTATCTCGAGGGCATGAAGTGGGATCACGCCGACTGGCGCGCGGCCGAACGTATTCTGTATGCGGCGCGCGAAGAGTGGCGCAAGTTCCATCCGGTGGATCGCTCACCCGGCCGCAAGCTCGAAGTGCAATTCGATGCGCTGACCGCGCGCCTGCACGAGAAACTGAAGACGGAATGGGATCGCAACGCCGCTTCGAAGCAGACCATCGTCGACGAAGCAAAAGCCATTCAGGCGGCGGGCGGCGACCCGCGCGCGGCAATCGACAAGATCAAGGCGCTGCAGCAGCGCTGGCGCAACATCGGCATCGTGCCGCGCCGCATCGATCAGAAACTGTGGAAGGAATTCCGCGCGGCATGTGACGCCGTATTCGAACAACGCGAAACGGCGCGCACCGAACAACGCCAGGTGTTCGAGTCGCAACTCGCGCGCGCAGACCAGCTGTGCGCCGAGTTCGAACAGGCTGTCGAAGGGGCGTCGAGCGAAACGGCGGACGCAGCGCTGCTCACCGACTTCAACGCGCGTTTCCAGGCGCTCGGCGAACTGCCTCGTGATGCATCGCGGCGCATCGAACAACGTTTCCGCGAAACGGAACGCACCTATCGGCTGCTGCTGCGGCAGGCGCAACACGACGCGGTGATGCGCGGCGTAGACCGTCTATACGATGTCGACGTCGCGCTATCGCGAACTCGAACGCGCGTTGCATCGCCGGCGCGAATGCCGCCGAACTGCCGCGATCGCGTCTACGCGACATCGACGGGCTCGACGTCGAACGACCCGGCACCGTTCACCGATCGCGTCAAAGCGCTGCTTCGCGGCGACGCGCGGCGCGATGAAATCCGCCGCAGCCGGCACCACCGCCGCGCGCCACAAACTCGCGATCGAAATGGAAATCGCCGCCGGTCTCGAAACACCCGGCGAGTTCCAGAAAGATCGCCTCGCTCTGCAGGTCGACCGACTGAACCAGGGCATGAAGCATCGTCGCGTGATGGAAGAAGCGCCGATGCAGATTGGCCGAGCGATGGTGCAGAACCGGACCTGCGTTGAACGAAGACGAGGCTGTGCGCGAGCGGTTCTTCCGGGCTTGTCGCATCGCGATGGAGTAGCTGCGCAGGGATCCACGCGTTGTCGGCTGCCTCGTGTCCTACTCGTTAGCTCGTCTTCCCGGGCAATCCAGCGTCACGCCCCGCCCAGCGGCGATTCTTCGATCGTCAGTCCGCCGCGATAACTCGAGACGAGTTCGGCGACGACCGCGAGACCAATGCCGTGACCCGCTTCCGCCGTGTCGCCGCGCGCGCCGCGCGCCAGCACCTGCACACGCTGGTGCTCCGGAACGCCCGGGCCATCGTCGTCGATCGTCAACCGCACCATGCGCCGCCTTCAGCGCGTCGATCACGATCTTCGATCGGCAGTACTTGAACGCGTTTTCGAGCAGGTTGCCCAACATTTCCATCAGGTCGCGCTCGTCGCAGCGGACGCAGAGATCGGCCGGGATGTGTTGTTCGACGGCGACGTTCTTGGCGATGTATGCGGTCCGCAGCGCCTTGATCAGCCGCTCGGTCAATCGGTCGCGGGCGCGGTCCGTCCGGCCAGCACGACCGGCCGCGCCGCCATCGCGCGCGACAGCTGGTGCGCCACCGTCGTTTCCATCCGGTCGAGTTGTTCGCGCAGCAGCTTCAGATCGTCCACATGCTCCGACTCGTCAGCGCGTTGCGCAGCACCGCAAGCGGCGTTTTCAGGCTGTGCGCGAGGTCGTCCATCGCTTTGCGATAACGGTCGCGGCTGCTGATTTCGTGATCGATGAAGCGGTCGATGTTGCGCGCGAGGCCCGAGCAGTTCCGGCGGATAGTCGTCGCCCATCCGTTCGCGATGCGCCCGCTTCGATCGCTTCGACGCGCGCCGCCATCACCGCCACAGGCCGCAAACCCCAAGCCACGGCGAAGTACCTGCGCGCCCATCAGCGCGACTACCACCGCGGCGAGGCCGAGCATCAGCGTGCGGCGGAAGCTCGCGATCGCGAGCCGGAACGGCGCCTGATCGGCGATCACGCGGAACGTGAAGATCTGATCGCCTTCGGCTTCCCAGATCACGCGATAGAACATCTTCGAACTGGCTGGCGGCTCTCGCGGAACACGAAGCTGCCGGGCACCATCTTGCCGGTCCGACGGCGGTCGCGGCAGATTGCGCGACGCGATGCTGCCGAACTGCAGCGAGCGCGATTGCCAGATCACTGTGCCATACGCATCGCTGACGGTTGCGTACAGTCCCGATTGCGGCTGATCGAGGCGCGGTTCGAGCGGCGACGGCGGAAACCGCAGCGTCGCGCCGTCTTCTTCCGCCGCGCCGAGCAGCGAGTACGTCAGCAGCTTGAGCTGTTCTTCGGCGCCGGCGACGACGCTGGCGGTGAACGATCGATCGAGCACCCAGCCGGTGAGACCCAGTCCGAGCCCGAGCACCAGCGTGCTCGTCAGCAGCAGCCGCGCGCGCAAACCGATCCGCGAAGGTCCGCGGCAACGTCTAGCTCGATTCTTCAGGTGAAAACCGGTAGCCCTGGCCGCGCACGGTCCGGATCGGGCTCAACGCGCCGTCGGGATCGAGCTTGCGCCGCAGACGGCCGATGAACACTTCGATCACGTTGCTGTCGCGATCGAAATCCTGCTCGTACAGATGATCGGTGAGTTCGGTTTTCGATACGACGCGCGCCGCATTGATGCACGAGGTATTCGAGCACGCGATATTCGAATGCCGTCAGCTCGATGGCCGTCGTCGCCGACACGCGCTTCCTTGCGTGCGGTGTCGAGCGCGAACGCGCCGACGGTGATCACGGGCGACGCATGGCCCGCAGCGCGGCGCATCAGTGCATTGAGGCGCGCGCGCAGTTCTTCCATGTGAAACGGTTTGGTCAGGTAGTCGTCGGCGCCGGCTTCGAGCCCGCCACTTTGTCCTGCCAGTGCGATCGCGCGGTGAGAATCAGGATCGGCAGGCTGCGGCCGAGACCGCGCAGCGCCTTGATCACCGCGATGCCATCGCGTTTCGGCAAACCGAGGTCGACGACGGCTGCGTCGTAGTCGTATTCGCGGCCGAAATAGACGCCTTCGTCACCGTCGGCGGCTGCATCGACGACGTTGCCCGGCATCCTTGAGATTTTCGACGAGCTGGGCGCGCAGCCCGGCATCGTCTTCGATCACCAACACGCGCATCGGCTTACCTGTGCAGTTCCGATTTCAGTTCGAGTCGCTGACGTGGCCGTGCGAATCGACCTGAACCGTTTTGACGCGGCCGCCGTCGAGCAGCACCGTCACTTTGTAGCCGTTGCCTTCCCGCTTCACCGACATGACCCGACCGCCGTACGCACGATTCACCATCGCCGCCGCTTGCTCTGCGGATATACCGCCTTGTCGGAGCCGCTACGGTCGTGATCGTTCTTGATGCGCCGGCCGGCAACACGTCAGCGTCAACGCGACCGTCAGCAGCGGCGAGCAATGAGCGGCGGGTAGTTCATCGGTCGCATTGTATCTGGGCCGCATCGTAGCCAGGCAGGCGTATTCGGCGTCGTTAGAACGCCGGGGTCACGTCGACGCGCACACGCACCGTGTCGCCCGGCGGGTACTGCGGTGTACGTCGAATACGTCTGGCCGAGATACTGATAACGCACGTTGTAGCCGCTGATGCGTGCTTCCTCGTGCACGTCCTGCACCTCGGTGCAGACCTCCTGCGTGCCGTAGGTCACGTAACGCGGCGCCGCATTGCGGCGCGCCACGTCGTAGCCGACAGCACCGCCGAACACCGCGCCGATCGCCGCACCGGCTTGCTGGTTGTTGTGGCCGTGCGCGACTGCCGAACCGAGCGCGCCACCCGCGATCGCCGCCAGCAGCGGCAATGCCGGCGAAACCCCGCCGCCGCTGCCGGTCTGCACGCGCTGTTCGCTGCATTGTTCGCGCGGCACCGTGTAGCTGACGGTCTCGTACATCGGCTCGACGCCGACCACACGCGCCTGCTCATAGCTGGCGCGGCGAACGCCACCGACGGAATCAGCGTGCGGGCGGCAAACGTGCGCGGACGGTTCTTCATGACGGTTCTCTCTGAGCTCTATCCGTGCGAACACAGCATTGCGGACACCACGATAGGACGCGCGCGCTGAACCGAACATGAACGGCGCGGGGCCGGGTGCGCCGCTGCTTTCAGCCGCGCGATTTCGTGACCGAAGTCTCGATTCGTGTGGTCGGCGTCGAGCGCGCACCGTCACATCGGCCCGGGCGGGCAAGTCCTCGATCATCCAGCGCGTCAGCCGTTCGTAGTGCGCGGTGAAGCGCAGCAGCTGCGCCGCGCTCATACGACGTTCCGGCGGCATCTGCAGTTCCTGTTCGCCGCGCCAGCGTCGCACGGCATCGAAGTCCGGCACCTGCAGGAACACCAGCCGGTCGAAGCGTCGCGAACAGATCTTTGATAACGCCCGCAGCGCTTCGTTGACGAAGCGCGCCAACGGCCGTCGGCATCTTCGTCACGCTCGAGTTCGTTGATCGGCGCGAGCGAGGTCGGCGGCCGGTTGCGGTCGCGCACCGAGACACCAGCCTTCGATCATCGACCACGTCTGACGGGCCCGCCACCGGCCAGCGCTGCGCTCCACTGCGGTCGTCGAGACCCTTGTCGAACTTCGGCATCGGCGGTCGGCGACCGCGTCAACGTCATCCAGCGTGCGAATGCAGAGGTCCGACGTCGTGCGTGCCCGGAACGCCGCGCGGTGACCAGCAACGGATGCACCGTGCGCGCCAGTTCGATGACGGCTGCGCGCGGGTGAGATAGAAATCGTCTAACGAGCACGCTACGGCGCTGACGCCGGACAGCGATCAGTTGCTCCGTCAGGATCTCGCGCCAGGCGTCGTCTTGCCGCTGCCTTGCGCGCCCGAGATCGCGACAAACATCGGACGAACCGCCGCCGCTTGCACGTCTGCTGCAAGCGAACGCGCCAAGGGCGGCCAGGTCTTTTTCGCGGACGGGGACATCGGCTAAGGTTAGCGGCCCCATCGACGGAGTCACCATCATGTCCGTCGCGCACGCTGCAGATCACCGCCCCGCTCTACGAATACCTGATGCAAGTGGGCGTGCGCGAATCCGCCACCGCCGCTGCACTGCGCATTGAAACGGCAAAGCTGCCGATGGCGATGATGCAGATCTCGCCGGAGCAGGCGGGCTTCATGCAGTTGATCGTCAAACTGCTCGGGCGTCAAGCGCGCGCTCGAGGTGGGCACGTTCACCGGCTACTCGGCGCTCGCAGTTGCCGAGGCGATGCCGAGCGACGGCAAGCTGATCGCGTGCGATGTGTCGGAAGAATGGACGTCGATCGGCAAACGCCACTGGGTGGCCGCGGGCGTTGCAAACAAGATCGATCTGGAATCGGCCCCGCCGTAGCAACGCTCGACCAGCTGATCGCCGCCGGCCAGAGCAACACGTTCGACTTCGCATTCATCGACGCCGACAAGAGCAACTACGACAACTATTACGAACGCGCGTTGAAACTGGTGCGCGTCGGCGGACTCATCGGCATCGACAACACGTTGTGGAACGGCGCGGTCGTAGACGCACTCGCGTCAAGACGCCGACACGAAGGCGATCCGCGCGCTGAACACGAAAGTGCACGCCGATACGCGCGTCGACGTCGTGTTGCTGCCGATCGGCGACGGACTGACGCTCGCCCGCCGTCCGCTGATTGTTGGACACTGATCGACCGCGCAACGGCGACGTTCCTTTACAATCGCCGCCCGCCGAACAACCGGAGAATCCCTTGAATCGCCTCATTCCGCAGCGCGCGTCGCTGCACGCATTGCTGCGTCGCCTCAATCGCTCGCCGTCCTGGTGCTGCTCGCCGCCTGCGCGACGCTGCCGGCCAGTTCGCACGGCGATCATCAAAAGCCCGAACGATCACCGCGAATACCGCGCGGTAACGCTCGCCAACGGTCTGATCGCGGTGCTGGTGTCGGATCCGTCGACGGACAAAGCCGCCGCGGCACTGACCGTGTACCGCGGCAGCTACGACGACCCCGAAGGCCGCCAGGGGCTCGCGCACTTCCTCGAGCACATGCTGTTTCTCGGCACCACGAAGTACCCGGACGTCGACGAATATCAGAACTTCATCACCACCCACGGCGGGACGTTCAACGCCTATACGGCGTCGGATCACACGAACTACTTCTTCGACATGCAGACCCGCGTTTTTCGAAGGCGCGCTGGACCGCTTCGCGCAGTTCTTCATTGCGCCGACGTTCGATGCCGCCTACGTGGAGCGCGAGAAGAACGCCGTCAACTCCGAGTATCAGCTGTATCTGAAAGATGACGACTGGCGCGCATCGCACGTCGAGAAGCAGGTGATGAACCCGGCGCATCCGGGCGCGAAGATTTTCGGTGGGCAGCCTCGACACGCTGAGCGGCGACGTGCGCAGCGACCTCGTCGAGTTCTATCGCACGCACTATTCGGCCGATCAGATGGCGCTCGTCGTGCTCGGCAACCAGTCGCTCGATGAACTGAACGCGTGGGTGACCGCGAAGTTCTCCCAGATCCCGCGCCGGCCGATTGCCGAAAGCCGCGCCGATCGGACCGATGTTCGCGCCCGGCACGCTGC
The DNA here is from genome assembly GCA_963822125.1 of uncultured Gammaproteobacteria bacterium. Taxonomy (GTDB): domain Bacteria; phylum Pseudomonadota; class Gammaproteobacteria; order Pseudomonadales; family Azotimanducaceae; genus DATJGR01. The sequence goes on from CAWGGQ010000004.1 coordinate 227,706, forward strand.
CGCGAAAGCTGACATATCAGACGGTCAAAGACTCGCGCCAGGTCATCGTACAACTTCCCGGTGCCGAACCTCGACCCGTACTTCCGCGAAAAGCCGGGCGCAGTACGTGGCCAATCTGCTCGGCCACGAAGGCGCCGGCAGCCTGCACGCGCAGTTGAAGGCGCGCGGCTGGATCGAGTCGTTGGGCGCGAGCGCATCGCGCTTCGATGCCGACAACGCGCTGGTGATGGTATCGATCGAACTCACCGAAGAAGGCGCTAAACACGTCGACGACATCACCCGCGCGTTGTTCGACTACATCGCGCTGGTCCGCGCCGACGGCGTGGCGAAGTGGCGTTACGAGCGAGCAGGCCGAAAGTCGCCAATCTCGCGTTCCGATTCCAGGAAAAGCTCGTCGTCGATGAGCTTCGTGTACAACACGGCGCCGAATCTGCGGCTGTATCCGGTGAAGGACGTGCTCGAAGGGCCGTATCTGATGGAGCGCTACGACGAAGCGCTGATCCGCAAGTACCTCGATGCACTGCGTCCGGACAACCTGTTGCTCGAAGTCAGCGGCCAGAAGGTGGATGCCGACAAGATCGAGCCGTGGTTCCAGGTGCCGTACGGCGATCAGAAGCTGACGATCGATCCTGAGCGGCGAGGTCGCCGCGCGGATTCGCGCTTGCGCTGCCGCGCGCCCAACGAATTCCTGCCGACAAACCTGGAGCTGGAGACACAGCCGCGCGTCGACGCCGAAGCGCGTCGACTCGCGACGCCCGGGCTCGCGGTGTGGTGGGCGCCCGACACCAGCTTCGGCGCGCCGCGCGCGACCACGTTCGTGCAGGCTCGACGTTGCCGGCGGGTTCCGTACGCCTACCGATGTCGGCCTACGCAAACCTCTATGCCCGCCTCGTTCTCGATGCGCTCAATACGTTTGCATATCCGGCCGAGGTGGCCGGCCTCAGCTACGACATCGACGCGCAATCCGACCGGCTTCCTGATCACCGTGTCGGGTACAACGACAAACAGCCGTTGCTGCTCGGTCGCATCCTCGAGGTATTCGCGAACATCGCGCCGTCGCAGGCGAAAGGTGGCCGACTACCGCGAAGAACTGCGGCGATCGTGGCAGAACTTCGTCGCCGAACGGCCTTACGAGCAGGCACTCGCGACGCTCTCGCAAGTGATGGTCGCAGGCGGCTGGCCTCCGGCGCAGTTGTCCGATGCGCTGGCCGACGTAACGCCGGAGCGCCTCGCAACGTGGCAAAGAGATCGGCTGAATCGCTACGGCGCACTGCTGCTGATGCACGGCAACGTCAGTTCGGACGAGGCCGCACATCGTCGCGCGCGTCGTCAGCTCCACGCTGCACCTCGACGCAATAGACGCGCCGTCGAACATCGTCGCCAAACTGCCGGCGAGCGATTTCACATTTCCGTTGACGATCGACAACGCCGACGCCGCGATGGTGATGTACTTGCAAGGCGCCAACGAATCGTTCGCAGAACGCGCCTTGTTCGGCCTGACGAGTCAGGTATTGCGCAGCCCGTACTACAACGAACTGCGCACGGAGCAACAGCTCGGCTACGTCGTGCTCGTAACACCTTCGGTACTGCGCCGCGTTCCCGGCATCGCGTTCGTCGTGCAGAGCCCGGTCGCCGGCGCGGGCAAAGTGCTCGACGTTTCGCAAACGTTCCTCACGCAATACCGCAGGACGCTCGCGGAAATGTCGGCCGACGAATTCACTGCCTACAAACAGGGTCTCATCAGCCGCCTGCGCGAACGCGACAAAAATCTCGTCGACCGCAGCCTGCGATTCTGGAGCGACCTCGACGTCGGCTTCACGACGTTCGACTCCCGCGAACAGATTGCGCAACAGATCGAGCAGATCGACCAGGCGCAACTGCTCGCGTTCTACGACCGCCTGCTCGAACTGGCGCAAAAGCAGCGGCTGGTGATTTACAGCCGCGGCAAATTCGACGCGGTTCCACCGGGAACGCCGATCGGCGACGTGGGCGCATTCCGACAGTCGGCGGGATTCGTACCGGCGACGAACGGCACGCTGTAAGCTCGCGCGATGCAGATTCGGTGGCTCTCACGTTTCGGTATTTGCGTCGTCGTCGCGCTGACGGGTATCCATGCAAGCGCGGCGGGTGACCTGGCCAGCCGGTTGCTCGCCGCTGCGCCGGACGCAAATCCTGCGGTGCTGCAACTGGCCGCGCGCGCGGCCGACTGTGCACACCGCAAAGGGCAACTCGCCACGGTCGGCAATCTTGCGGTGATCGATTACTCCCGACCTTCGAGTGAGCCCCGGCTGTGGGTCTTCGACGCGACGCACGGTCGCCTGTTGTTCGAGGAACTCGTCGCTCACGGCCGAGGCACGGGCGATCGGCTCGCCGAGAAATTCTCGAATCGCGAAGGCAGCCATATGACGAGCCTCGGCCTGTTCAGAACGGCTGAGAGCTACCAGGGCAGCAACGGCTATTCGTTGCGCCTGCTCGGACTGGAAGCAGGGACTAACGACAATGCTCTGGCGCGCGCCATCGTAATGCACGGCGCCCCGTACGTGAGCGAGGCGCTTGCCACACGCATCGGACGCATCGGACGCAGTTGGGGCTGCCCGGCACTGCGTCCTGAGATCGCCCGCTCGGTGATCGACACGTTGAAGAACGGCGCCGCGATCTTCGCGTACTACCCTGATACCGAGTGGCTGCAGCGGTCGAAGTTTCTTAGCTGCGACGCCGCACCCACGGGCTGAGCCGGACGGTTGCGCTGCACGTTCAGTTCGGATTGCCCGAGCTGATCACGGTGAGTTTCGATCCGGAGTTCTCCTCGAGCACCGGCGCGTCGGTCACGTAGAAGGGTGGTGCCGGGTACCAGCAGCGGGTACAGCGAGCTGCGCAAATTCCTGCGGCAGGCGCAGCCGGGCTGCCGCGACGCTGGATAGATCGCTGCCCGCGGCATCGCGATAACCCGGCATCGGAACGGCCATCCAATTGCGTGCCGCTGCACCGGCAACCAGCACGCTTTCGGTCCCTGACCCTTCGCCGGCTTTGACGATGAATGCATGAGTGCCCAGCGGCTTCTGCGGATCCGCAATCGCGACCTGCGCTCGGCCGATTTCGACGCCGTTGCGCACTACGATCACCCGCTGGTCTGCTGCGCTGATCAGAATCGACACCGGCCCGTCCGCCGATTTCTCCGGTTCCCATCGATACGCTTCGACCGTGCTGCAGAACGGCATCGATGTCATCCGCCCCTTTGGCGGCGTCGACCGGCGCCAGCGCAGACGGATGTACTACGTCCGCCGGCGCCGTCTTCGTGTTCACGATGACTACGGTCATGCCCAGGTGCGACTCGCCGAACAGATCCGCGGCGAATTTCGACGGCAGATGCACACAGCCGTGCGACGACGGATATCCGGGTAGCCCGCCCGCGTGCAGCGCAACGCCATCCCAGGTGAGTCGTTCCTGGTCGGGCATCGCCGCGTCGTTGTACAGCGACGAGTGGTGGTCTGCGTCCTTCTGCAGGATTGTGAATATTCCGGTTGGCGTCTCGTGTCCGGGTCTTCCCGTGCTGACGGTGGTGAAACCGATCTCGACGCCGTTGCGGTAAACATAGGCGCGCTGCTCGGTGAGGCTGACCACGACCACCATCGGACCGTCGGGCGCCACACTCGGATCCCATACGAACTGACCCGGCTTGAGCGCCGCTGGAGCGGTGTCGGCGGGGCTCGATTCCTTCGCGCCCCAGAACGGAACCGCCACAGCGCGCGTGCGAAATCAGCGACGACACCAGGAACAGCAGCAACAAAGGCATCCAACTAGCTGCAGGGAGGAGTCTGACCCGCGCGGCTTTGCCGTCTTCCCGTTCGTACGTTTCACGGCTCATCGTTGCACCTCCATTTCTCTTTTCATTCACCCAGCACGCGCCGAAACGGCGGCAGCGCGTCGAGCAGGCGCTTGCCGTAGCGTTGCGTCAGGATGCGGCGGTCGAGCAGCGTGATGCGGCCGTGATCGCCTTCGTGACGGATCAGCCGGCCGCAGGCCTGCACGAGCCGCATCGCTGCATCGGGTAGCGAGATTTCGAAGAACGGATTGCGGCCCTGTGCTTCGAGCCACTCGGCCATCGCTTCGTCGAGCGGGTCGTCCGGCACCGCAAACGGCAGCTTTACGATGATCACGTGGCGGCAGTAGTCGTCGGGCAGGTCGACACCTTCCGCGAAGCTCGCCACGCCAACGACATAACTCGACCGCCCTGCGTCGATCGCTTCGCGGTGCGAATTGAGCAGCGCCTGTTTGCTGCCGTTGCCCTGCACTTTCAGCTGATCGACCAGCGATTGCGGCATGCGGCGGACTACTTCGTTCAACTGGCGCCACGACGCAAACAGCACCAGCGCGCTGCGATCGAGCGCGAGCAGTCCGGGCAACAGTTCGGTCACTTCGTCGGTGTGCGCGGCGACGTCGCGCGGGTCGGCCGTCATCGCCGGCACGTTGAACGTGGCGATGTTCGGATAGTCGAACGGGCTCGGAATGCGCTGCACGACTACGTCTTCGCCGAGCCCGGCGCGTTCGAGGAATCGGTCGAAGCGGCCGAGTGCGGTCAGCGTCGCCGACGTGCAGATGACCGCATACGCCTGCGACCACAGCGCGTCTTCGAGCAGAGAGCCCGGCTGCATCGGCGCCGACACGAGATCGAAGTCGTCGCCGTTGTCGAACAGCACGCGCGTGATCCAGCGCGCGCGCGGCTCAGCTTCGGCGTTGGCGCCGTCGCGATAGTCGAGCAGCAGCGCGGCAGAGCCGCTCGCGCGATTCACGTGCTGGCCGATGATGCCGAGCCAGTCCTCCGCTTCGTGGCCGTGTTCCCAGCTGCGCTGGCCGTCGACCACTTCCTGCAGCAGCGCGTGCACCGCATCGAGCTGCGTCGCCAGCCCTGCATGTCCTCCGCGGCGGTCGCCGGCGAGTTCGGCCACTGCATCTGGAATCCGGCCGAGCGGAAACGGAACAGATGGCGCTCGTCATCGCGCGACGACGTAATCGACATGCCGCAGCGTATGTCAGTTCGGCCGAGCGGCGTGGCGAGCGCAGCCGTCGACTGCGCCGATGCCGTGCACCAGCGACATCAGTTCGGGCGGCCGGCCAACGCGCTGCGCCAGCGTGCCGACGCTCGCGTTGACCTGGTCGAGCCACTGCGACGCCGCGCGCAGGCGCAGCCGGAACGTGAAGTGCTGCTGTGTTTTGTCGGGCAGGTGATGCGCTTCGTCGAGCACGTAGATGGTATCGGCGGGATCCGACAATACCGCCCCGCCGCCGAGCGCGAGATCGGCCAGCACCAGATCGAGATTCGCAACCACGACGTCGGCCTTGTCGAGCCCGGCGCGCGATTTGAAGAACGGACACTGGCGGAAAAAACCGCAGCGATTGCTCGAACAGCCGCGATGGTCGGTGGTGACGCTGCGCCAGTGCGCCTCATCGACGCCGTCAGCCCAGCTGTCGACGTCGCCGTCCCAGTTGCCGCGCGCGAATTCGCCGAGCAGGTTCTGGTACAGCACGCGTGCATCGCCCGATACCGGCTCGAACATCGGCAAAGCGTCCTGCGCATCGCTGCGCAGGCGATCGTCGAGGCGCTTCAGACAAACATAGCGCTGGCGGCCCTTTCGCGAGCGCGTAGCTGAACTGCAGCCCGGTGCGCGACGCGAGGTCGGGCAGGTCGCGCAAGACGATCTGTTCCTGCAACGCGACGGTTGCGGTGGCGATGACGAGGCGTTTGATCAGCGCTTTGGCGATCGGAATCGCGGCGATGCAGTACGCCGCGGTTTTGCCGGTGCCGGTGCCCGCTTCGATCGCCGCGATGCGGCGCTCGCCTTCGCGGCCGCGTCAGCACGCGCGCGATCGTCGCGATCATTTCGCGCTGGCCGCGTCGCGGCTTGAATTCGCGCGCGCCGAGCCACGTGCGATACGCGCCCTGGATGCGTTCTTTCAGCGCGTCGTCGAGCTTGGGTTCAGTCATGGACGAATGCACGAGGCATGGAGAGGATCGATTCACCTGGGATCGAAGAGCGCGAGAGCCTACGCCGTATGACGCGCGGCTGACCAGTGGCGAATCTCCCGCCCTCGCCTGTCCGTCGACGAGTCCGTCGACAGGTTCAGACCAGCACCTTTCGCAGCAGCCTCACTCCCCTCACAAGCGAGCGTTCTCCTACTTCCGAGAATCCCAACAACACGCCCTCAGGACCGGCTTTTGCCCGGTAGCTCGACAGTGGGAGCAGTTCGAGACCTTCCTTCGCCGCTCGCTCGCACACGTCCTCTGCTCGCATCCCATTGCGCAGCCAACCCACCAGGTGCATGCCTGTCTCGTCCGGATCCACGCTCAGTAAACCCTGCAGCTCCTCTTCTACCGCCTGGATCAGCCGGTGCTGCCGCTGTGAGTAGACGCGCCTCATGCGGCGCAGGTGTCGTTGGAAATGTCCTTCCGTCAGGAAGCGCTCCACCACTGCCTGTTCGAGCACGGGAGGTGGCCCACCCACAACTTCTCGCGCTGCTCTGAAGGCCGGCGCCAGATCCCGCGGCACAACGAGGTATGCCATGCGCAGACCGGAGAACATCGACTTGCTGAACGACCCGAGGTACATGACTCGCTGGTTGGGATCGATTCCCTGTAGGGCTGCCAGCGGTGCTCCCGAGTAGCGGAACTCACTGTCGTAGTCCTCTTCGAGGATCCAGGCGTCGGCGGATTGCGCCCACGCCAGCAACTCCGCGCGACGCCGAAGCGGCATGGTTTTGCCCAGCGGGAATTGGTGGGTGGGTGTGACGTGAGCGAGCCTCGCGTGCGGGGCGCGTTTGCGTCCGGCCTCAACACTCAAACCCTGATCGTCTACTGCAACCGGCACGACGCGTGCGCCCGAGCCAACGAACGCCACGTGCGCGCCAAAATACCCAGGGTCCTCCACCCAAACAGAATCGTCGGGGTCGAGCAGAACACTCGCAGCCAGGCCAATGCCCTGCTGACTACCGCTGACGACGATGACCTGGTCAGGCGTGCATCGCACACCCCGCGTAGAGCCAAGGTGCTCTGCGATTGCTTCCCTCAAAGGCTCGTGTTCGGAGCGCCCCAACGCGCGAGCCGTGATCAGTTGATCCCAGCATTGACCCAGGAGCCTGCGCCACACCTTGCCCGGAAACAGATCGGCGGGCGCTCCCATGCCGAAGGCGCGGCCGCGAGGCTCCCCAGGCAACTGAATGGGCTGAGGCCATCTCGTGGCCGCGTTGTGGATCGCACGCCCCTGTTGTGAAAGGTGTCGGCGACCACGCGGTTTGTTCGGTGCGACTGCGCCCGGCCGGATCGGGGCACCGCTCGGCATTTCGGCGACAAAGGTGCCGGCACCCTGCCTGCCCTCCAGCAACCCTTCGAGAATGAGTTGCTCGAACGCCATGTGAACGGTATTGCGCGACACACCGAGTGACGCTGCGAGCGCTCTCGTCGAAGCCATTCGGGTTCCTACGCGAAATTGACCCGACAGGATTGCGTCGCGAAGACCGTCATAGAGTTGCCTGGAGAGAAGACCCGCTGAACGATCGAGGCTGAGAGGCGGCAGTGCCACGTAAGTGTCCTTTCAGATGCTTCCGAACTGGATCTTTTTTTCGGACAGATTGCCACCCTACCATGGCCTTATCGATCGTTCAGGTACGTAACCGATGCTCAACGAAGCAGAAATCCGCGAACTGGTAGCGACTCATGGCGCCGCTGTGAACGAAGGCCGTTCCGTCAGGCAACTGATCGAAGACGGCGAGCTTGCGCGCTTGCGCGGCTGCACGGTGCTCGAAGGCAAGGTGTCCGATTCCGTATTCGGCGACGAGTTGAGAACCTCGTCAGGGAAGCCGATTCGCCTGATGTTCCGAAACAATCGAATCTCCACCCACGACGTGAATCGAGGGGCGATTCCCTTCAAAGATCAGGTCCTGGCGTTCAACCACGACCACATGCACCGGCTTGTGAAGCACGTGCTGGGATCTTCGCAGTTCGAAGTGGAGGGACTTTCTCCCGCCTCGACGGTGATCCCCGCCGAGAACCTCAAGCTCTTGAAGGTCGAGAATGTCCTGCGTCTGTACATGGCGGAGAGTTCGACCTCGACCTCGTTGTACCAGCACTGGTTGGCGGCGAAGAACAAGGGTCAACGCACGATGAATTATGCGGGGCACCAGCTGGACGTTGCCGCGCTCGAGCCCAATGGACGGCTGCCTTATCCGATGGACACGCCGAGCACGAAAGACAAGGTCGACCATACGACGGACGTGAATTACCTGATCCAGAGCGGCGCCTGCACGGAAGGTCAGTACATCCAGATCCGCAACGCGTCGCTGATGGCCTTCGGTATCGTTTCGCAGTACCTCGCGCAGAGAGGGATGGTGCTCGTCGATACCAAGACTGAACACGGCATCAACGCAGACGGCCAGATCGTATCTGCAGACGAGCTCTACACAATGGACTCGTCCCGCTTCTGGAGACTGGGTGCGGATGGCGCGCTGTTGACCCAGGATGGCAAACCCGTGTCCTTCTCGAAGGAGTTCGCGCGCGGCATGGTGAAGGAGAAGGATCAGCAGTTCTCCGCCGAGCAAGCGAACGAGATCGCCGTTCGCTACATCCAGGGGCTGCAGCACCTCACCGGCGAGACCTTCGAACCGGATCTGCGCCCGCGTGACCAGCGCATCATCGAGTCCACCCACCTCATTCTGGATTTTCTGTTGTAGGGCTCGTAACGCTACGCGAGCCCGGCATCGGAGCATTGATCACCCTGCTCGACACGTCTAACTAATTATGATTAGTCTAAAGACAAATCAAAGTAGGCAAGCATCCATGCTGGCTCTCACGATCGGGTTGGTTCTGGCGGCCGCAACGAACGTACAGATGCTGGACCGGCCCGGCGGACAAGTGGCGTACGAGGTGGTCGGTTCGAATGGCCCGATCGTGCTGTGTGCGCCGGGCATCGGCGACGTGCGCGCGCAATACCGCTTCCTCGCCCCTGCGTTGGTCGCATCCGGTTACCGCGTGGTACTGATGGACCTGCGCGGTCTCGGCGATTCCACCGCGGGTTTCGCGAGCTATTCCTCCGAAGCGGTCGGCGACGACATGGTCGCGCTGCTCAGCAAACTCGGCGCCGAGCACGCGACGATCATCGGCAATTCGGCGAGCGCCGCATCCGCCGTGTGGGCCGCCGCGACGATACCGGACGCCGTTTCGAACATCGTGCTGATCGGACCGTTCGTGCGCGAGATCAAACCGGCGTGGTATCAGCGCGCGTTGTTGAACGTGGCGTTTCGCGGCTTCTGGGGACGCCCGGCGTGGATGGCGTACTACTCGTCGCTCTATCCCACTCATAAGCCGGACGACTTCGACGCATACAAAACTGCCCTATCCGATTCGCTCGACGGACGCATGCAGGTGGTCAACGCGATGTTGTCGGCTTCGAAAGCGGCGAGCGAAGCAAAGCTCGGCGATGTGAAAGCGCGCGTGCTGGTGGTGATGGGCTCGCGCGATCCCGACTTCCCCGATCCTGCGGAGGAAGCGCTGCGAGTGGCGAAGCAACTCGACGGCGGCGTGCTGATGGTCGAAGGCGCCGGCCACTATCCGCACGCGGAAATGCCCGACAAAACCGCGCCGTCCATCGTCGCCTTCCTGCAACACGGAGCCGGCAATGGGCACTAAAGCAGGCTACTCGCAGGCTGACGTCGTCGCCGAAGCGGTGCGTCAGGTCGACGAACACGGCTGGCATCAACTGTCGATGGGCGATCTCGCGGCGCGGCTGAAAATCAAAACGCCGTCGCTGTACAACCACGTCGACGGTGTAACGGGTCTGCGCCGCATGCTCGCGCTACGCGCAGCGGCGATGCTCGACGAGGCCATGGTGCGCGTCACCGTCGGCAAGAGCGGCGACGACGCAGTGCGCGCGATGGCGCAGGCGCACCGCGCATTCCTGACGACCCATCCCGGCCTGGCTGAAGCCACGGTGGCCGCACCGCCGAAACGAGACCGTGCCTGGAACGAGGCGGCCGAGCGCGTCGTGAAGACATGTGTGCTCGTGCTGCAGGGTTATGGCCTCGATCAAGAATCGGCGCTGCATGCACTGCGCGCGCTGCGCAGCGCCATCCACGGTTTCGCCACGCTCGAACGCCAGGGCGGATTCGGATTACCGCTCGACGTAGACCGCAGTTTCGAATGGATGATCGATTCGCTGATCGAAGGTATCCGCAGGTTGGGGTGAGCTTCGATTGTTGGCCGGTGGAATGGAGCGTTGGATCGCGGCGGAGGTGGGTGAAGGTCGGTTCGGACTCGCTCGAGCCGTCCCTGGTCGCTCGGGGCGCGGCCATCCATGGCCGCGTCACGGTCCTCACCGACCTTCACCCACCCCCGCCTCGGTACGAGTGACGACCAACAATCGAAGTGGGGGTGAGAGAGATGAACGCGCACTTTGCGCGCGTTCAGTTAAGAGGAGTCTCCAACGCTCGGTCGTGTCGTGCCTGAACGCGCGTAGCGCGTTCATCTTCTCCCTACAAACGAAGGCGCGACTTCGATGACACAAGGTGAAGGCTGATCGGTGCGAAGGGGTATGAGCCGCCATGGATGGCGGCGATTAAGCGACCAGGGACGGCTCGAGCGTCCCCTTCGTACTGATCAGCCTTCACCGCTCGTTGATAACGCATTAAGAAGGCGTGCCGCGTGCCGATCCGCGAGGATCGTGGCGTTGTCGGTGCGTACGCGACCGCCGGGAATGGCGCGGCTGCCGGCGCGCAGTTGCGCTAGCGCAGCCGCTTTGTCGGCACCGGTGACCACCCACAGAATGTGTCGCGCACGATCGATGATCGGATAGGTCAGCGTCATCCGGCGCCTGCCTTGATACGGGCCCGTTACGGCAACGTCTGCATCGAACACGTCGAGTACCGGATCGCCGGGCACCAACGAAGCGGTGTGGCCATCGGCGCCAAGGCCGAGGTGCACCAGGTCGAGCACCGGCGGCGTGCCGCTCAGGGCACACAAGGTCGCGGCATAGCCCCTCGACGCGGCTGTTGTATCGGAGGCTTCTACGGGCATTGCGTGCAGTTGGTCCGGAGGCAACGGCGAATGCGCGAGCAGTGTTTCGCGAAGGTGCGTGAGATTGCGGTCGGGATCGTTTGCCGGCGCAATCCGCTCGTCTACTTGCACGACATGAACGTGCGGCCACGGCACGTCTTCGCGCGCGAGCAATCGCAACATCACCCAGGGTGTGCGACCACCGCTGACCGCAAACACGAAGCGCCCGCGGGCTTCAACTGCATCGCGCGCCGTCGCGGCAATGAACTGCGCGGCGCGCGCGGCTACCGCGTCGGCATCGGCAAGCAGTTCGAATTGCATCGCGGTTGCGCGGCTCAGCCGTGCGGCTTCTCGACGTGCCCGCCGAACTCGAAGCGCATCGCCGACAGCAGCTTGTTCTGGAAGTCGGCTTCGCCGCGCGAACTGAAGCGTTCGTACAACGCCGTGGTCAGCACCGGCGCCGGCACCGCTTCGTCTATCGCGGCCTGTATCGTCCAGCGGCCCTTCGCCGGAGTCGGACACACGGCCCGCGAATTTATCGAGCGACGGATCTTTCGCGAGCGCGGAAGCGGTGAGATCGAGCAACCACGACGAGACCACACTGCCGCGGCGCCAGAGCTCCGCGATGTCGGCGAGATTCATGTCGTATTGATACTGCTCGGGGTCGCGCAGCGGCGTAGTCTCCGCGTCGACCGCGTGCGTACGTTTGCCGATGTTCGCGTTGCGCAGGATACCGAGACCTTCCGCGTACGCCGCCATCAATCCGTATTCGATGCCGTTGTGCACCATCTTCACGAAGTGACCGGCGCCGTTCTGTCCGCAGTGCAGATAGCCCTGTTCCGCCGTGCTCTGCGACTTTTCTCTGCCCACCGTGCGCGCGATGTTGCCGATACCCGGCGCGAGTTGCGCAAAGATCGGATCGAGATGTGCAACGGTGGCCGGTTCGCCGCCGATCATCATGCAGTAGCCGCGCTCCAGCCCCCACACGCCGCCGCTGGTGCCGACGTCGACGTAGTGAATGCCCTTCGCGCTCAGTTCTTTCGCGCGACGGATGTCGTCAACGTAGTAGGAGTTGCCGCCGTCGATGAGGATGTCGCCGGCGTCGAGCAACGGCACCAGGTCGGCGATCGTCTGATCCACGACCGCGGCCGGCACCATCAGCCAGATCGCGCGTGGCGCTTTGAGTTTCTTCACGAAGTCTTCGCGCGAAGCGGCACCGGTGGCGCGTTCCTGCGCGAGTGCCAGCACCGCCGCCTGCGACATGTCGAACACCACGCAATCGTGGCCGCCCTTGATCAGCCGCCTGACCATGTTCGCGCCCATGCGCCCCAAACCGATCATTCCGAGTTGCATGCGTCGACTCCTGATGCGGGCGCTCAACGCGCCCTGAGTTTTCGATAGCGGCGGATCAGCGCGTTCGTCGAGCTATCGTGGGAAAGATCTGCATCGCTGCGCGCGTCGAGTTCACCGCCAATACGCCTTGCAAGAACCTTGCCCAGCTCTACGCCCCACTGGTCGAATGAATCGACGTTCCAGATCGCACCCTGCGTGAAAACGTTGTGTTCGTAGAGCGCCACGAGCCTGCCGAGCACGGCCGGCGTGAGCATGTCGATGAGCAGCGTATTCGAAGGACGGTTGCCGTCGAACGTGCGATGCGGCACCAGCGCGTCGGGCGTGCCCTCGGCTTTCAGTTCGGCCGGTGTCTTGCCGAACGCAAGCGCTTCGCCTTGTGCAAGCACGTTCGCGATCAGGATGTCGTGATGCTCACCAAGCGGATTGAGGGGCCGTGCGAACGCGATGAAGTCGCACGGAACCAAGCGCGTGCCCTGGTGAAGCAATTGATAGAACGAGTGTTGGCCGTTGGTGCCCGGTTCGCCCCAGTAAACCGGCGACGTGTCGACACCCACCGGCGCGCCGTCGAGGGTAACGCGCTTGCCGTTGCTCTCCATCGTCAGCTGCTGCAGATAAGCGGGAAAACGCTTCAGATACTGCTCGTACGGCAGGATCGCCACCGTCTGCGCGCCGAAGAAACAGTTGTACCAGACCGACAGCAGCGCCATCAGCACCGGCAGGTTGCGTTCGAACGGCGCGGTGCGGAAGTGCTCGTCCATTTCATGGAAGCCGGCGAGCATCGCGCGAAAGTTGTCCGGCCCGATTGCGAGCATCGTCGACAAACCGATCGCCGAGTCCATCGAGTAGCGACCGCCAACCCAGTCCCAGAACCCGAACATGTTCGCGGTATCGATGCCGAACTTCGCCACCTCGTCGGCGTTGGTCGATACGGCGACGAAGTGTTTCGCCACCGCGTTCGCGTCGCCGCCCAGGCCGTTCACGCTCCACGCGCGCGCGGTGTGCGCGTTCGTCATCGTTTCGAGCGTGGTGAACGTCTTCGACGACACGACGAACAGCGTTTCCGCGGGATCGAGATCGCGCGTTGCTTCCGCGAAGTCGGTGCCGTCGACGTTGGAAACGAAGCGGAACGTCAGATCGCGCTGGCTGTATGCGCGCAGCGCTTCGTAAGCCATCACCGGGCCGAGGTCGGAGCCGCCGATGCCGATGTTGACGACATTTCGGATGCGTTTGCCGGTGTGCCCTTTCCATGCGCCGCTGCGCACGCGTTCCGCAAACACACTCATGCGCGTCGAGCACCGCGTGCACCTGCGGCACCACGTTGGCGCCATCGACGAGAATCGTCGCGCCTTTCGGCGCGCGCAACGCCACATGCAGTACCGCGCGGTTCTCCGACACGTTGATCTTGTCGCCGCGGAACATCGCGTCGATTCGCCCGCGCAAGCCGCACTCGTTCGCGAGTTGCACCAGCAACCGCAGCGTTTCGTCGCCGATACGGTTCTTCGAAAAATCGAGATAGATGCCGCACGCCTCGAGGCTGAAACGCTCGGCTCGCCGAGGGTCGGCCGCGAACAGTTCGCGCAAATGCTGCTTTTCGAACGCGGCGTGATGCGCCTGCAACGCCCGCCACCCCGCTCGTTCGGTCACCGGTACCGCCATGAATGCTTCTCCCTTCCCGATGTGGACCAGCGCAATGTGGACGCGCTGTTGCCGTTCGGTTGCCGTCGACGTCGCTTGCTCAAGCCCGCTCGAGGTCCGCCGACTTCGACGCGATCACGCCCATCAGTTCGTGCCACGATTTGACGAACGCCTCCGCGCCATCGTCCTGTAGTCGGGACGCCAGCGCCTTCACGTCGACGCCGGCGTTCGAGAATTCCGCGATCACCGCCTCGCAATCGCCGCCGTTCGGCGGAAGTAGTCCGTCGACCTCGCCGTGGTCCGCGAACGCTTTCAGCGTCGCCTCCGGAATCGTGTTCACCGTCAGCGGCGCCGCAAACGCTTTATGTACATGACATCGGATGCCTTCGGATCTTTCGTGCCGGTGCTCGCAAACAGCAGCCGCTGCGGCCGGCCGCCGTAGATTCAGCACACGCTGATAACGCGGCGACGCGACGAGATCGCAATACGCCTTGTAGCAGCGTTGGCCGATCGCGATGCCGAGCGTATTGCGCAGGCCGCCGGTGCCATTGTCGATGACGCACGTCCCACCGGCTGATGAACACCGACGCCACCGAGGCGACTTCGGCGCTCAGACCGGCCGCAATGCGCCGCTCGATGCCGCGCAGATACGCATCCGCCGCGGCGAGGTATTGCTCGCGCGAAAACAGCAGCGTCACATTGATCGGCACGCCGGCGAACGTTGCTTCTTCGATTGCCCGAAGACCTTCCGCCGTGCCGGGAATTTTGATGAACAGATTCGGCCGCCGGCGCGCGAGATGCAGCTGCTTTGCAACGCCGGCCGTGGTTTTCGCATCGTACGCGAGCAGCGGCGAAACTTCGAGCGACACCCATCCGTCGACGCCGTTGGTGCGGGCGTGCACCGGCGCGAACAGGTCGGCCGCATGCGTGATGTCGTCCATCGCCAGATCGAAGAACAGTTCCTCGCCGGATTGACCGGCGGCGAGCCTTCTTGCGGATCGTCGTCGTCGTACGCCGCACTGTTCTTGATCGCCTGATCGAAGATCGTCGGGTTCGACGTGAGGCCCGTGACCGAAATTCGTCGATGTAGCGCTCTCAACATGCCGCTGTCGAGCAGGTCTCGCGTGATGTTGTCGAGCCAGAGACTCTGGCCGACGTCGTGCAGTCGCTGCGTTGCTTTCATCGCATCACCGTTTGTCTGATTCAGAACGTTGGAGCCGCGTGTCCGACAGATGTCCGTTCCAAGATCCGACCAAGGCCCACGCGCGTCGTTCGAGCTCGATGCACCCGTCCATCGATCGCGAGCTGTTCGTATGAATGTCTCTTCGTCCATCACCGGAATGCCGAGTTCGGTGGCGCGGTCGAGTTTGCTGCCGGCGCCCGGACCCGCGACCACCTGCGTCGTCTTCGCCGATACCGAACCTGCCACTTTCGCGCCGAGCGCCTGCAGACGCGCTTTCGCTTCGTCGCGCGTCAACTGCTCGAGCGTGCCGGTCAGCACCCACGTCTGTCCGGCCAGCGGCGCCTGCTCGGCGCGCTCGATCGGGGCATGCCGGCCAGTGCACGCCGATGTCTTTGCCGATCAGCCGTTCGATGACGTCGAGGTTGTGCGGCTGCTGCGAAGAACTGTGGATGCGTTCCGCCACGACGGGCCCGACGTCGGCGACCTCGAGCAGTTCTCGACGCGTCGCACTCCATCAACGGCTCGATATCGCCGAAATGGCGCGCGAGATTCAGTGCCGTCGCTTCGCCGACATCGCGAATGCCGAGCCCGTAGATGAATCGCGCGAGTGTCGTCGAGCGGCTTGCGATCGATCGCGCGCGCAGGTTTTCCGCCGACTTGCGGCCCCATCCGGTCGAGCTCGGCCAGCGCCGCAACGTCGAGCGAATAGATGTCCGCCACGTGCTGCACGAGTTTGCGCTCGACGAGCTGGTCCACCAGTTTGTCGCCGAGCCCTTCGATGTCCATCGCGAGGCGCGACGCAAAATGCCGGATCGCTTCCTTGCGCTGCGCCGGGCAATCGAGCCCGCCGGTGCAGCGCGCCACTGCTTCGTCGTCAGCGCGGTAGATGTCGGAACCGCACACCGGGCACGCGTCGGGATTTCGATCGCCGCGGCATCGCCGGGCGTTTCGGCAGGACCACTTTCATCACCTGCGGAATGACGTCGCCGGCGCGCTGCACCAGCACCGTGTCGCCGATCATCAGACCGAGGCGCTCGATCTCGTCCATGTTGTGCAGCGTGGCGTTGCTCACCGTGACGCCGCCGACGAACACCGGCTCCAGCCGCGCTACCGGCGTGACCGCGCCGGTGCGGCCCACCTGGAATTCGACGCCGAGCACGCGGGTCGTCGCTTCCTCGGCCGGGTATTTGTACGCGATGGCCCAGCGCGGCCGCCGCGTGATCGTGCCGAGCCGCTCCTGCAGCGCGAGATCGTTCACTTTGAACACGACGCCGTCGATTTCGTACGGCAGCTGCGCGCGCTGGCTGAGCAGCGTTCGCGGCGTAGTCGTAGCACTCGCTGCGCGCCGTCGCACGGTCGCCGTCAGCGGATTGACGCGCAGGCCCCAGTCCTTCAGCGCCGCGTAGCACTTCCGCACTGCGTCGTCGGCCGCCAGCTGTCCTCCGACGAGATCCGACGCCGTAGCAGAACAGGCTAAGCGGCCGTCCCGCGGTGACGCGCGGGTCGAGCTGCCGCAGGCTGCCGGCCGCGCCGTTGCGCGGATTCACCAGCGGCTTCTCGCCGCGTTCGGCTGCCGCTTCGTTGAACGCGTGAAAGCCGCGATCGGCAGATAGATTTCGCCGCGCACCTCGAGCGTCGCCGGCACGTTTCGCCGCGCAGTTGCAGCGGAATCGCAGAGATCGTGCGGACGTTTGCGGTGATGTCTTCGCCCTTGGCGCCGTCGCCGCGCGTCGCGCCGAGCACCAGCACGCCGTGTTCGTACAGCAGGCTCACGGCCACGCCGTCCATCTTCGGTTCACACGAATATTCGAGCGCGTCCGGCGTGCCCGAGGCGCGAACGGCAGCGCTCGTCCCACGCGACGAGTTCTTCGAGCGTCGTGCACTTGTCGAGCGACAGCATCGGCACGCGGTGGGTGACCGTGCCGAATTCGCCCTGCGGCTGCGCGCCGACCCGCTGGGTCGGCGAGTCCGGCGGTGATCAGTTCGGGGTATCTCGGCTTCGAGCGCGCGCAGGCGGTCGAACAGCGCGTCGTAGTCGGCGTCGGAGATTTCCGGATCATCGAGTACGTGGTAGCGGTAGTTGTGATGATCGATCGCCGCGCGCAGCGAATCGACTTCGTCGCGCAGCTTGCGGGGAGCCTTCACGGTACACGGCTCGCTGGCTTCAGGCCCGCTGCGACATCCGCTTGCGCGAAAAGTCTTCGATGCGCGCGCGGCAATGCTGAGATCGTCTGGCTCGTCATCACCGACAGCTGCTCGTCCTTCAGATCCGCGCCCAACGACGCGGCAACGTCGCGCGTGACCGCGAGCATGTCTTCGAACACTTCGAGCGGCTGGTCCGGGCCCGGCATCCGCATGAAGAAGCTCACGCCGGGCGTGCGGAACGTCTTCCATCGCAGACAGGTCGAACGTGCCGGGTTCCACCGCGCTCGCGACGCTGAACTGCACTTCCTTCGACGCCGGCCGGATGCGGTGGAAGATGTTCATGTCGCCGAACTTGAGGCCGTTGCGCAGAAACGCCTCCATCAGCTCGGTGCCGCCGAACTTCGCGCCGTTGCGCGCCAGCACGTTGATGACGATGACTTCGGTCGGGATCGTGGCTTTCGGCGGGCTCGGACTGCGTTTCGACGTCGACTTCGACCGGCTCGTGCCGCTGCGGCCTTGACGCGCCTGCGGTTGCGGCACCGCGCGCGGCGCTTCGCGAGCGTTCGCGCGGACCGTTCGGGCACGATCGCGCGGGTCTTCGCTGTCGCTGCGGTGGCGCCGACTTTGCGGTTCGGCACGATGGGCTTGCGATTGTGCGCCGGTTTTTTCGCCGCTTCGTCGGTCGCAGCTGACCGCTTCCAGCACGAACGGCTCCTCGCTCGGTTCGGCCTTGCGGACGCGGGCGCCGCCGTTCGGCAGCTCCGCGCGCAGCAGGTCGAGCGGATCGACGTCGTCGCGCGGAATGTTCGGATCGATGTCCATCCGCAGCGTATCGCGTGCGACTGCGCCACGCGAGCCAGAATCCGTGCCCGATCACGGCGACCAGCAACAGGCCGCCGCCAACCAGTATCCAGTCCTTAATGTCCATCGGTGCCCCTCGCGTGCATCGTTAGTGAACTAACGCGGCCATCTGGGCCGCCTCCTCTACGTCCACAGACACCAGGCGCGAAACGCCCGGTTCGTTCATCGTCACGCCCATCAGATGATCGGCCATCTCCATCGTCAGCTTGTTGTGCGTGATGACGATGAATTGTACGCCCTCGGACATCTCGCGAATCAGGCTCGCGAACCGGACGACGTTCGAGTCGTCGAGCGGCGCGTCGACTTCGTCGAGCAGACACACCGGGCTCGGGTTCAGCTGGAAAATCGAGAAGATCAGCGCAATCGCCGTCATCGCTTTTTCGCCGCCGGACAGCAGGTGGATGCTCGCGTTGCGTTTACCCGGCGGGCCGCGCCATCAGCGTGACGCCGGTATCGAGCAGGTCTTCGCCGGTCAGTTCGAGATACGCATGGCCGCCGCCGAATACCTTCGCAAACACGCTCGCCCAGGCCTTTGTTGACCGCGTCGAACGTTTCTTTGAAACGCGTGCGCGTTTCGCGGTCGATGCGGCGGATCGCGTTGCCGAGCGTTTCGAGCGCTTCGGTCAGGTCGCCGTGCTGCTGGTCGAGATACTGTTTGCGCTCCGACGACGACTCGAATTCTTCGATCGCCGCGAGGTTGATCGGGCCGAGCCGCTGAATGCGGTTGGCGATGCGTTCGAGTTGCTCGCGTCCACGCCGCCTCGGTCGCCTCGGCCGGCAGCGTTTCGCGCGACCTGCGTCGAGCGCGAGCCCCGTCGCTTCGAGTTGTTCGACCAGGCTGCCGCGTTTGACGTGCAGACCCTGACGGTCGACCCGCGCGGTTTCCAGCGTGCTGCGCACCGCCTCGACCGCTTCCGCATGCTGGCCGCGTTTGCGACTTCGAGTTCGCGCACCTGCAGTTCGGCCGTTTCGAGCGCGCGGCGCACGTCGGCGAGTTTGTGTTCCACCGCGAGGCGTTCGGCGAGTTTGCCTTCGAGTTCGCCGCGCAGATTCGGCAACGGCGCCTGGCTGGACTCGACCCCTGCGGTCAGTTCGCCGTGACGATCCGACAGTTCCTGCTGCTGGCGCAGCAGCCGTTGCCGCGCGGTTTCGGTCGCATCGAGCCGCGAGACGAGCGTCTGTTTTTCGCCGTTGAGCGCGTGGAAACGGTCGCGATCGGCGCGCGCCTGCTGCCGCGCCTGTTCGACCGCCTGCATGTTCGCTTCGCGCGCGGCGGTCAGCGTCGCGCGGTCGGCTTCGAAACCTTCGCGGGCGCGCTCGGCCACGATCAGGCGTTCGCGCGCGGTCTGCAGACGAGCCGGCTTCGTGGCCGACCTGCTGCTGCGGTCTCGGCGGCTTCGCGGCGCAGCCGTTCGCGGCGCGCATCGGCCTCTTCGAGCCGCACGCGGTGCACACCGTGATCGGCGCGCAGCTGGCCGAGCGTCTGCGACAGCGCGTTGATCGTGCCGTGCAGTTCGTGTGCGGCGCTGATCGAGCGCTTCGACGCGCGCGCGGCCGTCGGCAACGCGCCCCTGCAGTTCCGTCAGATTCAGTTCCGCCTGCTCGACCCGTTCGCGCAGCACGTCGAGTTGCTGGCCGCGTTCGATGATCCCGTGCCCGATGTCTTCGCCGCGATCGAGCCGCAGCCAGTCGGCGCCGAGCCACACGCCGTCGCGCGTGATGATGCTTTCGCCGCGCCGCGAGCTTCGGCGCGCTGGTCGAGCGCGACCGACAAGCGACTGCGCCGCGTACACGCCGCTGAGCAGCGATCCGAGCGGCACGCGACGATTTGACGAAGCTCGCAGAGCAGCGGCAGCAGTCTTTGCGCCGTATCTACGGCACGGCCGCCTTCGAACAACGTGACCAGGCCGTGTTCCAGGCTGGTCGACGCTGCGCGTAGTCGGCGATCGAGTCGACGTGTACTGCCTGCAGGCGATCGCCGAGCACGCGTTTCGACCGCGCGTTCCCAGCCGCGACGAACCGACAGGCCCTCGCCGACGCGCGGCGCATCGGTCAGCTTCTGCGTCCGCAGCCAGTCGTCGGCGGCGCCTTCGGTGCGACCGAGCGCCGCGCGCTGCACGGCTTCGAGCGACGCGAGTTCGTGGCGCAGGTGCTGCACGTCGCTGCGCGCTTCTTCGAGTACCTGCTCGCGGATGACGAGGTCTTCGCGCGACGCGCCGAGCTCCGCGAGGCAGTGTTCCATGTCGAGTTCGGCCGCCTTCAGCGCGGCGGTTTCGGCTTCGATGCCCGCGGCGAGTTCGCCGATGTCGTCGGACGTATCGCCGGCGACGATGTTGCGCGCTTCGTCGTCGAGCTGCGCCGCGCGCGCGCGCAGCCGCTGCAACACCTGCTCGAGGTGTTCGATGCGCGAGGCTTCGACGTCGGACTCGCGCTGATTCGCTGCGGCGCGTTCGTTGAACGCTTCCCAGTTCGTCTGCCACTGCGTTCAGGCGCGCCTCGGCCGCTTCGAGCGCGACGTTCGAACGCTGGTCTTCGGCGCGCGCGGCTTCCACCCGAGGGCCGGCTTCTTCCAGCGCGGAGCGCAACGTGCGGATCTGCTCTTCGTCCATGGCGAGCTGCCGCTGCGTTTCCTTGCGCCGCTGCGACACCGAATCGAGGTCGAGTTCGAGCTGCGCTACGCGCTGCTGGTTGTAGGCGATCGCTTCTTCGATGCGGGCGATGTCGGCGCCGAGCTGGTAGTAGCGGCCCTGCACCTTGTTGAACTCGTCGCTGTGCTCGGTGTGCTGCGACGCGGCTCTTTTCGATTTCGCTGTCGACCGCGCGTTGTTCCGCGATGGCGCGTTCGAGCGCGACTTCGAGCGCGCGGATTTCGGTTTCGCGCGCGTGCAGCGCCACTTCGAGCGACACGAGGCGCAGCGTGTGCAGTTCGGCGGTGACTTTGCGCTCTTCTTCCTTCAGCTCCCGATAACGCTCGGCGGCGCGCGCCTGGCGCTGCAGATGGTCGAGCTGCCGCGCGAGTTCTTCGCGCACGTCGTTCAGGCGGTCGAGGTTCTCTTCGGTATGGCGGATGCGGTTTTCGGTTTCGCGGCGGCGTTCCTTGTACTTCGAAATGCCGGCCGCTTCTTCGAGGTACACGCGCAGATCTTCGGGCTTCGCCTCGACGAGCTGGCTGATCATGCCCTGCTCGATGATCGAGTAGCTGCGCGGCCCGAAGCCGGTGCCGAGGAAGATGTCCATGATGTCGCGACGCCGGCACTTCGTGCCGTTCAGGAAATACGCCGACTGCGAATCGCGCGTGACCTGGCGGCGGATCGCGATTTCGGCGTATTGCGCGTATTCGCCGCCGATGCGGCCGTCGGAGTTGTCGAACGTCAGTTCGATGCTGGCGAGCGCCGTGGGCTTGCGGGTGGTCGAGCCGTTGAAGATGACGTCGGTAAGCGCTTCGCCGCGCAGCTGGCGGGCGGAGCTTTCGCCCATCACCCAACGCACCGCGTCGATGATGTTCGACTTACCACACCCGTTGGGTCCGACGATGGCGCAGCGATTTCCGGGGAAACTGACCGTTGTCGGATCTACGAACGACTTGAAGCCGGCCAGCTTGATTTGCTTGAGTCGCATCGACTGCTGCGTGTGTTTCCGAAGGCGGCGGCGCGAACCGCGGCTCTGAAATTGCTGATGACGGCGCACGGCTGAATGAACGACTCGCCGCACCCACGGCCCCCGCGGGGCCGCGCGTAGTGTATAGAAATTATTTTCCGATCACTACGCGCGCGAGCGGGAATTTACTGATGCGCGCAAGGATCTTCGCCGATCTGTCGGTGCGCGCGACGGCACACTGACAGACGACGAAGTGAGCGTCACGAGAATTCGCGTCGTTCAGTGCACCGGCGGCGTCGAGCGCCAACGTCGCTTCACGACGAAATGCGCACGCACCAGTTCGCCGAGACGCGTCCGATCATTGGCGATGACCGCATCGAGCACCGCGCGCGCAAAACGCGTGACGTCACGCGGATCGAAGTGGCGTGTTCGGCCGCGCGGCGCGAAATGCGATGCATCGCGCGGGTCAGATCCGTCAGCGACAGAGCTCAGATACGAATTGCCGGCGTAGATCGAGTCCGGCGTGGAAAAACGCTAGCTTCGCCGGCAATCAGAGAGTCGATCGCTCGGGCGCCAGGCTTTCGCTCATCGCGTGAGCGCGCAGCTGAAGCCATCCAGCGCGTGCGGCCGGCCGTTGCCGCTGACCGCGCGCGGCGACTCGCACCAGCACCATCAGCATCATCTCGCCGATAGAACTCCGTCAGGTCGCCAATGCGCACCGGCTCGAGGCCGCTGACCACCGCGCCACGGCGCGGAATGATGTCGATCAGGTGGCGCCCCTCGACGATCAACAGTGCTTCACGCACCGAGCCGCGCGAAACGCCGAGGTCTTTCGCCACCTTCAATTCCTGAATCCGCTCGAGCGGCGCAAGCCGCCCGTTGATGATTTCGTCGCTCAGATGATTGGCGATCTGTTCGGTCAGGCTCGCAGCCGGCTTTGAATCCCATCATCGTGTCGTCTGCAGTGCGACCTAGGGCTAGACGGTTCGACAGCACACGAGCGATTTTGTTTCCGCGACGTGCGAGATCTGCGAACCAGGGAGTCCGATCAGCCGCCGATGATCAACGACACGGCGATCGGCGTTGCGCGGATCGAGCGACTGGACCGGGCTTTCGACGTCGCCCGGTTGACGCATCGGATTGCCCGATCGCGACAGCCGCGCCACGACCTCGACGCGTTCGAACATGCTCAGACACGCGGTTCGGTTGCATCGCATCGCGATCGGTCAGCACCAGTTGTTGCGGCAAGCGCCGCCGGATCGAGCGCCCGCACCGCGATCGGCATCGGCGGTCCGTCCGGAACGCGCGCGATGACGAACACGCGCGCCGGTCGCCGCCGCAATGACGCCGGGCGCCAACGCGACGCGCAAGTGCACCGCAACATCGCACCGCGGCGGGTTGCTGCTGCGGCGCGGCGGCAGCGGCGGTGCGCCGGTTCGGCTCCGAGCACGAGGCGCACCGGCGTGACGCCGCCTTCAGCGTCACACGCCTCCTGCGCCGCGTGCGGATCGTCGGCACCCGACCGACAGTGCGCCGCTCGCCGATAGCCGCGCGGCGACGTTCAACGTCTCGCCCGCGTTCAAGCGTCACATCGCCCTGCATCGCGTTGGTTCGATCGAGGCGCACCGTCATCGTCGCGGCGTCGAGCGGGTTGCGCGCCACCAGCAACGGCATGCGTTCGCCCGGCTTGCGCGCGAACACGAACAGCTGCGCGGCGCCGGCAGGCAATGCCGCGATGCGCGTCGCCGATATCGATCGTCACGTCGAGCGACGGCCCGACCCATCGCCCATCAACGTCGCGCGCGCGTTCGAGACCTTGCTTCAACGCATCGGTGCGCGGGCCGGCGCCGCCGCCGGCGAGCGCGTTCTGCAGATGCCGCGCCGCGGTCGCGTAGTCGGCTTTGCGAAATGCATCGAGCGCGAGAATCTCGAGCGCGACGGCTTGTTGCGGGTCGGCGGCGAGGATGCGATCGATCAGCGCGCGGTTGTCGTCGGTGACGGTGCCCCGATCGGCGACGAAGCGCGCCTGCGCAAGCGCGACCTGCACCGATGGATCGTCCGGTTGCGCGGCATAGACGCGTTCGAACGCGCTCGACTGCGCCGGGCGCGTCGTCGAGCCGCATCAGCGTATGGCCCAGCAGATACCAGCTTTCGAGATCGTCCGGCGTCTTTGCAACGCGTGTGCGCAGCCGCATGACCAGATCGCCGAGCGCGGCTGGGTCTGGCGTCGGCTTCGCGCAGCACTTTGGCCGCTTCGGCAAGTGCACGGCGTCATATGCGCCGAGCTTGTGGTACATCGTCGAGCGAAATCGCGGCGATGGCCGACCGCCGACGACGAGCCGCCGCACACCGAACGCCCGCCGACCCTGCCTCCGCTTCCGTGCTCGGCTCCGCCGCAGCGTCGTCGAGCAGCGCCGCGGCGTGTTCCTGCATCAGCGCCGCGGCAACGTCGGCCGTCAGACTCGTCCGGCGTCGCGGTCGCGTTCGATCTCCGCGACGCGCTGCCGATAGAGATCGACGTTGGTGCCGCGCCGGTCGCCGTATCGGTCGACGGTGCGCGCGGCGCAGCAGCGGCCATGCGGCGAACGCAGCTGGCGAACGACGAGACACAACGCGACCGCCAACGACGAATCCGGTCCGTCATTTCGTGTCCGTTCGCCGCGTTGCTCGCGCAGCAGCTCGTCGAGGCGCGCCTGCTCGACGTCGTTCAGCGGCTGCCGTCGCACCGCGGCGCCGCCGCGCCAGCACCACGATCATCGCGAAGCCGACCACGAGCAACAACCCGGCGCGACCCACAGCAGCAGCGTGCCGCGCGCACCGGCGGGTCATACAGAACGAACTCTCCGTAACGCGCCACGCAGATAGTCGCGAATCGCCTGATCGGTCGCCCCTTCGAGAATCAGGCGGTGCACCGTCGCGCGCAGATCGGCCGCAATCGGCGCATCGGAACCCGCGAGGTTCGTATTCAGGCATTTGGGACAGCGAAACTCCTCCGTCAGCGCCTGATAGCGCGCCTCCTGCGCGGGGTCCTCGAACGGAAACGCTTCGATCGCGCCTTCGGCCGCCGCGCGAAACGGCGCCCAGACGAGCACCGAGAGCAATAGGAGAACACCGAGCGCGCCGATCGAACCATGCGGTCACCATTTCCCTGGCCCGCCGCCGCTGACTTCGCCAGCGCATCGAGGTGCGGTTTGATTTCGCGCTCCCACACGCGGCGGTTAACGTCGCCGACACGTTTGTAGACGATCGTGCCCGACTGCATCGACGAGAAAACTCTCCGGCGCGCCGTACACACCGAGATCGACCCCGAGCGTGCCCTGCGCATCGACGATGTTGAACTCGTACGGATTGCCGAGTTGCGCAAGCCACGCGCGCGCCTGCGCGGGATTGTCCTTGTAGTTCACGCCGATGATCGGCAAGCCGGTCTCTTGATGGATGCGCAGCAGTTCGGCGTGTTCGGCGCGGCAGGTCGGGCACCACGTGGCCCAGACATTCACGAGCACGGGGCCGCGCGATGTCGGCCTGCGTGAGGCGATCGCTCGGTGCCGTCGCTGCGCTGTCGAGCGCGGGCAGGTCGAAATCCGGGAACGGTTTGCCGATCAGCGCCGACGGCAGCTGGTGCGGATCGTTCAGACTGAATCCCGCATAGAGCAGCGCGACGATCACGACGAATGCCGTCAAGCGGAATGAACAGGCTCGCTCGACTCAAGCGCCCGCCTCGACCGACGCCGCGCCGGCGCCGCAACGTCGCGGCGCACGCGCAAACGCCGATAGCGCGCGTCGGTCACCGCGAGTGACGCCGCCAAGCGCCATCAGCAACGCGCCGACCCACACCCAGCGCACCAGCGGCTTGTAGTGCAGCCGCAACGTCCAGCCGCCGTCGTGGAGCGGCTCGCCCATTGCAACGTACACGTCGCGCGTGACGCCGGGCATCGATCGCGGCTTCGGTCATGACGTTGCCGCCCGAGAGATACCGGCGCTTCTCCGGGAACATCAGATACGACGCACCGTCGCCGTCGACGCGAACTGTGCCGCGGTCGGCGAGGTAGTTCGGCCCGCGCACGCGATCGACCGCCATCAGCGTGAACGTCGTGCGCCGAGCTGCGCCGACGCGCCGTTCGTCAGGCGCACATCGCGTTCGAGCGACAGATGGCTCGTCACGACGATACCGATCAGGCGTCACCGCAAAGCCGATGTGCGCGAATCGTCATGCCGAGATAACCCGCCGTGAGACGCCGCGATTCCGCCGACGCGGCCACCCGCCTGCTGCCACAGGTCCTGCGACGTGCGTGCGACGATCCACAGCGCCAGTGCCGTACCCAGCGCGATCTGCCACTTGAACACGCCGCTGATGCAACAGCGGCAGCGCAACGCCGATCACCACGCTGGCGACGAACACCGCGCCGAGCTTGCGCCACAGATAGGCCGCGCTCGTGCGTTTCCAGCGCGCCGACGGACCGACGCCGAGCGCAAGCGACAGCACGGCCATCAGCGGAATGAACACGGCGTTGAAATACGGCGGACCGACCGAGATCTTGCCGCCGTCGGTGATCGCTTCGTACGCCAGCGGATACAACGTACCGAGCAGCACGCACGACATCGCAACGACCAGCAGCACGTTGTTGACGAGCAGCAGCACCTCGCGCGACAGTCCGGAAAAATGCACGCGCGAGCGGATCAGCGGAACACGCACTGCGTACAACGTGAGAGAGCCGCCGACGACGATCACCAGGAACGCCAGGATGAACAGACCGCGTTCGGGATCGACCGCGAATGCGTGCACCGACGTCAGCACGCCCGATCGCACGATGAAGGCGCCGAGCAGCGACAGCGAGAACGCGCCGATCGCGAGCAATACCGTCCAGCTCTTGAACGCGCCGCGTTTTTCAGTAACCGCTAACGAGTGCACGAGGGCGGTACCCATCAACCACGGCATGAACGAAGCGTTCTCCACCGGATCCCAGAACCACCAGCCGCCCCAACCGAGTTCGTAATACGCCCACCAGCTGCCGAGCGCGATGCCGACGCTGAGGAATGCCCAGGCAACGTTCGTCCAGGGACGCGACCAGCGCGCCCATGCTGCATCGAGACGGCCGGTCATCAAGCGCAGCGAGTGCAAAGGCAAACGCCACTGAAAATCCGACATAGCCGGCGTAGAGAATCGGCGGATGGATCGTCAGACCGAAGTCCTGCAGCAACGGATTGAGGTCGGATCCTTCGGTCGGCGCGATCGGCAACGCACGCTCGAACGGATTGCTGGTGAACAGCGAAAACGCGGCGAATCCGGCGGCGAGCCAGCCCATCACGGCCAGCACACGGCTGATCATCGTCAGCGGCAGGTGCCGGCTGAACGTTGCAACCGCGAGCGTCCACAGCGACGCGATCAGAATCCACAACAGGAACGATCCTTCGTGCGCGCCCCACACCGCCGCAACCTTGTAGTAGAGCGGCAGCAGCGAATTCGAATTCGTCGCGGCGTAGCGCACCGAAAAATCGTCGGTGACGAACGCGTACACGAGGCAACCGAACGAAAGCGCGGCAAACACCGCAACGCCGGCCGCGAGCGAGAACGACGCGCGCATCCATGCCTGATATCCGCGAGCAGCGCCGATCAGCGGTATCGCGCCGAGCATCAGCGCGAGCGTGAACACCAGAATCAGCGCGAAGTGGCCGAGTTCAGGAATCATGTTTGCTTTGTGCATCCCCTTCAGTTCCGGCGGCATGTAGTTTTCATCGTGCTTCGCCAGCACCTCGTCGGCCCTGAACACACCGTCGGCTGCCGAGGCGCCCGGTTGCGAGCACGCCTTTACCCTCGCGAAACAGATCCGGGAGGATGCCGGTGTATACGACGGTGAAATCGGAACCTTGCAGATCGCTGACGACGAAATGCACTTCCATGCTGTCGGCTGCGCGTTGCAGGCTGCCGTCTTTGACCATGCCGCCCGCGCGGATGCGTTGTCCGACGGGCGCTTTACCCGAGACCACTTCACCGGGCGGATAGAACAGATTGATGTTCTCGTTCAGCGCGCGCATGACGAGCATCACCGTCACGCCGACACCCGCGAGCAGGAACACGACGGCAATCAGCCGCTTACGCCGAACGGGATGCATCGGCCTTCTCCGCGCTATTCGTATGGTCGTTCGATTGGCTGTTGGATTGTCGGCGCAGCTGCTGTGCCTGCTCTGCAAAAAAACGCCGCCGCGCGCGCAATGGCCGCACCAGCGTGATCACGATTCCGAGCACACCGATGGCGTATGAACTCCACACGAACGGATAGTGCCCGCCCATGTACAGAAAATCCTGCCAGCTGTCGAAGCTCACGATGCCCGGCTCCGCACGAGATCGCCGACCCACTGCGTGCGCCGTTCACGCACGAGCATTTCGTTGCCGACGGCGAACAGCAGCACACCGAAGAAGAACGCATAGAAGCCGAGCACGCCGACGAGCAGCGGCAGGTACATTTCAGGCGGCATCGACGGCGCCGCCGTCAGCTTGAACGTCGACGTCTGATGCAACGTCAGCCACCAGTCGACCGAGTATTTGATGATCGGAATGTCGATGACGCCGACCACGGCGAGAATCGCAGCCGCGCGGCCGGCCGTTTCTTCGCGCGGAATCGCCTGACGCAACGCGATGACGCCGAAATAGAGGAACAGCAACACCAGCGTCGACGTGGTGCGCGCGTCCCACACCCACCACGTACCCCACGTCGGGCGTCCCCATATCGAGCCCGTCAGCAGTGCGACCAGCAGAACACCACGCCGATCGGCGCCGCGGCCGCCACGACCATGTCCGCCAGCTTCATGCGCCAGATCAGCAGCACCGCACCGGCCAGGCCCATCAGTGATGTAGCAGGACTGCGACAGGATCGCGAACGGCACGTGCAGGTACATGATGCGGAAGCTGTTGCCCTGCAGATAATCGGGCGGCGCGATCGCGAGCCCCCACACGAGGCCGACGGCGATACCGATCAAGCCGATGATGAGTGCGCCCACCGCCCACGGTCCGCTGATTTCGTAGAACCAGCGCGGCGATCCAAGCCGATGCCACAGCGTCTTCAGTGCAGAGGTCTTCAGTGCATTCATCGCATTACTCCAGCCCGACCCGCAGCGCCAACGCCGCTGCAAAGGGGGTTAGCGTCAACGTCAGTGCGAGAATCGCGGCCAGCCACGCGAGCTGCGCCGCCGCGATCCACTCCGTCGATCACCGCGGTCACCGCGCCGGCGCCGAGGATCAGCACCGGCACGTACAGCGGCAGAATGATCAGCGTCAGCAACAAGCCGCCGCGCTTCAGCCCAACCGTCAGCGCCGCGCCCACCGCGCCGAGCAGGCTCAAAATCGGCGTACCGAGCAGAAGCGTCAGCACCAGCGTCGGAACCGCGGCTGCCGGCAGGAACAACATCAATGCAGCCAGCGGCGACAGCAGCGCAGCGGCAGACCGATCACCAGCCAATGCGCCAGCACCTTCGCCAACACACCGACGAACAACGGATCGACATTCAGCACGAGCTGCTCCAGCGTGCCGTCGTCGAAGTCGCGCCGGAACAGCGAGTCGAGCGACAGCAGCGTCGACAGCAGCGCGAGCACCCACAACACGCCCGGCGCAATTTCCGCGAGCCGCTCCGGCGCCGGGCCCGACGCCGAGCGGGAACATCGCGATACCCATCACGTAGAACATCAGCGGATTGATCAACTCGCTGCGCGAACGGAATGCGATGGTCAGATCGCGCCGCAACTGCGCGGTGAATGCGCGGCCGGCCGACGGCGCGCGGGCGAAGGTCGCCTGCGTCACGCGGCACGTCCGAGCACATGCGCGCAGCGCCGTCGAGTACCTGCAAGGACTGGTGCGTGGCGCACAACGCAGCGCCGCCCGCGCGCGATGCCGCTCGAGCAGGTCGCGCACCAGCGCGCAGCCGGCATCGTCGAGCGCGGTGAGCGGCTCATCGAGCAGCCACAGCGCCGCGTTGCCGAAGCCGAGCCGCGCAAGCGCCGCGCGGCGTTGCTGCCCGGCCGACAACTGCTGACACGGCGTGAGCTCGTAACCCGCGAGCCCCACGCGGTCGAGCAGCGACGATAGTCGTTCGTTCGATGCATCCGTTCCTTCGATCGCCGCAGACCAGCGCAAGTTCTGCAGCGGCGTCAGTTGCAGATTCAGTCCGCCCCGGTGTCCGACATAGCTGAACGCGCCCCGACGCGTTCGACCTCGCCGTCGAAATCGCCGGTGAGTCCGGCGAGACAACGCAGCAGCGTCGTTTTGCCGCTGCCGTTTGGACCCGTCAGTTCGATCACGTCGCCGGGACGAATATCGAGATAGAGACCTTCGAACAGCATGCGTCCGTCCCTTTCGCAGCTGAGTGCGCGCGCCGTCAGAAGTGATGCCTGCAATGCGTGGCCGTCCGTGAAGCCGCGCGCATTATAGCCGCGCGAAGTCCGCATTTCCCGGGCAGTGCGGTCGCATTTCGGGTGGGTTCGCAGTTTTTGCACGATGTCGAGGGTGGTGGGATGGAGCTTCGAATGACGGTGGGCGTGGGGGCATGTCGGTTCGGACACGCTCGAGCCGTCCCTGGGCGCTCAATCGGCGCCATCCATGGCGCCTCATGGTCCTCACCAACATGCCCCCACGCCCGCCTGGCTCACCTCCATCGCCAGGTTCTGAAGAGACACCAACGCGCTAAAGCGCGTTGGTGCGGAACGCGCGCGTCAGCGCGCGTTCATCTCTCCCCAGAACGAAGGCGCGACTTCGATGATTGGAAGGTGACGGCGTGATCGGTGCGAAGGGGCATGAGCCGCCATGGATGGCGGCGACTAAGCGACCAGGGATGGCTCGAGCGTCCCCTTCGCACCGATCAGCCGTCACCTCACCTCGATCGCTTGAGAAGTCGCGCCTACCGAACCGTAAACACCCCGTAGCCACGCGCGCCAACGCGCAATGCCCAACCGTTGGCCAGTGGGTCGCCTGGCAGCGATGCGACAGCACGGCAGCGGCGTCGCCGAGAGGCGGCAGCGAGACGGTGTGGCTGTCGAGACCGGGGTTGATGGCGACGATCAGCGCGCCGCCGCGCGATATACGAGCGGATAGCCGGGTGAGGTCCGTTCAGCACCACGAGCGGTGCGTCGGCGGCGAGGTCCGACTCGGTCACGCGCAGGTAGATCAGCCGTTCGACGTGGTGCCACAACGAGTCGCGATCGGCCCGCTGTGCGGCGACGGTCGGGCGGTCGGGAAGCGGATCGATCGGCAGATACGGCGTGGCGGCGGGGTTCGTCGAAAATCCCGCGAGCGGCGAATCGTCCCATTGCATCGGTGTGCGCGAGCCGGTGCGTTCGAAGCCCCCTTCCTTGCTCGTCAGGCCGCGCACGCAGCGCATGCCGATTTCGTCGCCGTAGTAGATGCACGGCAGGTGCGGCCACGTCAGCAGGAACGTGAAGAGCACCTTGAGGTCCGCGGGTTCGCGGCCGGTGCCGGCGCGCACGAAGTCGTGGTTCGACGACGGCAGGCTGATCAGGCCGCGGCCCGCCACGCGCTGCTGCTGGAAGTCGAACGCCGTCCAGAACCGCCGGAAATCGCCGCCGCCGGCGGCTGTCGAAGTACGGCGCGCTGCGCGCTTTCGGGAACGATCCGGACCGAGCAGCAATGCGTCGTATCCGGGAACGCCGACGTGCTGCATGAAGTCGGCGTGAAATCCGGCGTCGATGGCAATTTCAGGATTGCCCCACTCGGCAATCAGCACGCGATCGCGATAGTTGTCGTCGAGCCACGTGCGAATCTCGCGCCACAGCCGGCGGATGCCGATGCGATGCGGGTCGTGTTTGACCAGACTGCCGGCGAGATCGACGCGAAAGCCGTCGACGCCCAGATCGAGCCAGAACTTCATGATCTGCTTTGAGCGCGGCGCGCGTCGCGCTGCGGCGCCGGGCGCATCGACTTCGTGCTGATAGCCGCGTGTCAGCGTCGCCGAAGCCGTAGTTCAGCGCCGGTTGATGCGCGAAAAAATTCACCGCGTACGCGCCCGCGCGATCGGAAGTGCCGCTGACGAAGTCGAGATCGCCGTCGCGTTTGACCCACGGGTTGTTCGTCCACACGTAGCGGTGCGGTGAACTCGTTCGGCTGTGCGCGTTGCGACTCGAACGAACCACGGATGCTGGTCGGACGTGTGCCCGGCGACGAGATCGAGGCAGATGCGGATGCCGCGACGCGTGCGCGGCATCGAGCAGCGCCTTGAAGCTTCGTTCGTGCCGTAACGCGGCGCGATCCGGCAATGATCGGACGACGTCGTAGCCGGCGTCCTTGAACGGCGAGACGAAACACGGGTTGATCCACAGCGCGTTGACGCCGAGGTCGGCGAGGTAGTCGAGTTTCGCCGCGATGCCGGCAAGATCGCCGATCCCGTCGCCGTTCGCGTCGTAGAAGCTCTGCGGATAGATCTGATAGAACACCGCCCGCGCAAGCCAGGCCGGCATGCGATCCGCGCGATGTCATGGATCGGCAGCCAGCCGGAAGCAGGATTCGTAGCGCGCGCCGGGCAACTTCATGCGCCCCTGCGCGACGAACTCGCCGAGCACTTTCTCCAACACGTCGATGATGTCGCGATCGCCGTGCAGCACGAACGGGCCGTGCTCGCGGATCATGCGGATGCCGTGATCCTTCACGTTGCCGGTGACGATCGCCGAAAACGCGCGGCGCAGGTTCACCGCGAGTTCGTGCCGCGGCATGTCGCGGCGCAGCCGCAACGCGGCAACACTTTCGTGCGTGACGTGGAACGGCTGCTGCGATTCGAGCGGCACCTTCAGCAGCCAGTTGAAGTAGTACGCATCGCCCGACGTGCGGCGTTGTCCCTGCACCTTGCGGATCTTGCGGCCGATCCACTGCGCCGCGCCGGGCGCGTCGTCGATGACGATCTTGTAGAGGCGCCGCACGTCTTCGCCGAGCGTCATCGTGATCAGCTGGTCGAGGCTCTCGAAATAGTCGGCGCTCGACGCAGGGCCGGTGAAGATCACCGGGAACTTCTGCTCGGCGTTCGCCGGATCGATCAGCAGCCCGAGCAGATACAGCACTTCTTCGGCGGTGCCCGCGCCGCCGGGGAACACGACGATGCCGTGGCCCATCCTGACGAACGCTTCGAGGCGCTTTTCGATGTCGGGCAGCACCACGAGGTGATTCACCATCGGGTTCGGCGGTTCCGCGGCGATGATGCCGGGTTCGGTCAGACCGATGTAGCGCGCACCGCGCAGACGCGCTGTTTCACGTGACCGATCGCCGCGCCTTTCATCGGCCCTTTCATCGCGCCGGGGCCGCAGCCGGTGCAGATGTCGAGGCCGCGCAGGCCGAGGTGATAGCCCGACTTCCTTCGTGTATTCGTATTCGACGCGGGAAATCGAATGCCCGCCCCAGCAGACGACCAGATTCGGCCGCACGTCCGGCACCATCACGCGCGCCTGCTTCAGGATGTGGAACACCGCGTCGGTGATGCCTTCGCTCGAATTCAGATCGAAGCGTCGGTTGTTCTCGATCTCGTTGCCGATGTAGACGAGATCGCGCAGCACCGCGAACAGATGCTGGCGGATGCCTTCGACCATCCGCCCGTCGACGAATGCGCTCGCCGGCGCGTTTTTGATGTTGCAGCTTCAGGCCCCGCGTTCGCTGCACGATCTCGATCGAGAAGTCGTGGTACGTCTCGAACAGCGCGGCGGCA
The DNA here is from genome assembly GCA_963822125.1 of uncultured Gammaproteobacteria bacterium. GTDB lineage: Bacteria > Pseudomonadota > Gammaproteobacteria > Pseudomonadales > Azotimanducaceae > DATJGR01. The sequence continues at coordinate 261,209 of CAWGGQ010000004.1, forward strand.
TCGTCCGTATCGTCGCCGGTGTTGAGCACCGCGAGCGCGCAGCGGCGGAACAGTTCGAGAATCCGCGTGTCGGCGGCGCTGCGCAGCTGCTGCACTTCGCGCTGCGACAACAGTTCCAGCGTGCCGCGCGGCGTGACTTCCGTATCGATCGTCGGCTTGCGCGGCAGCCGTGTCCGGCTTGTTCATCGCGTCCATTCGATGCCGTCTCACGGTGTCATTCCCGATCAGTCGTGCCGCGGCGCGCTGCGGTCGCTGCAGCAGGAACGCCGCCAGCGCCGTCGCGCATCTGCGCGTCCTCGACCGGCGGCATCGGCGGCCGCGGCTGCGCGAGGTAGCTCGCAAGGCTCGTCGGCATCGTAACGCGTCGCGAGGCCCGCGAGCACGACGCGGCCGTCTTTGCCGTCGCCGTCGAGCGCATGGCATTCCTGGCATCCGCGTTGGCCGAACGCGGTTGCGCCGCGCGCGATCGAGCTTTGCATCGGCCGGGACCGCTGCTCGCCGCGGCCGCGGCAGCGTCGCGGCCGACCGATGTCCAGCGTCTGACTGCCGCCCGGCACGATCCGGTACACCGCGTTCGCGTAGTCGTCCGACACATAGATGGTGCCATCGGCGTCTTCGGCCAGCTCCGCCGGTCGGCCGATCACGTTTTCGTCCTTCAGAAAACCCGGTCAGGAAATCGCTCGCGCTGATCGTGCCGTCGGCATTCCAATGCAGCGCCACGACCTTGTAGCCGTCCTTGTGGCTGCGGTTCCACGACCCGTGCAGCGCAACCATCGCATCGCCGCGAAACGTCCGGCAGCTGCTTCGTCGCTGCGCAGGAACACGATCCCCAACGGCGCGTTATGGGCGCGGAACGCGAACGCGGGCGGAATCGACGCTGCGATCACCGCTTCGCGGCCCGCGCCGAAGTCCGGATCAGGCACGCGATCGCCGTTGGCAAACGGCCAGCCATAGAAGCCGCCCTGGCGGATCTCGTTCAGCTCGCACGGCGGGAAGTCGTCGCCGAGCAGATCGCGGCCGTTGTCGGTCGCATACAGCGTGCCGTCGGCGCGCCAGTCGAGTCCCGCGCTGTTGCGCAGCCCGGTTGCATACACGTCGACGAATTTGCCCTCGGGGGTGTAGCGCAGCATCGCCGCGCGGCGATCGTCCTGCTCGAGGCACACGTTGCACGACGAACCGATGTTCAGATACAGCAGTCCATCCGGACCGAAGCGGATCGTCTTCTTCCAGTGATTGCCGCCGGCCGGCAGATCCGCAATGACGACTTCGTACGTGCCGTCGATACGTCCGGCCGCATCGTCGAAACGGACCCGGCCCACCTGGCCCTGCTCGGCGACGTACAGATATCCGATCCAGAGATCGAGACCGTTCGGCCCATCGAGACCTTCGAGCAGCACGCGCCGTTCGTCGCTTCGCCGTCACCGTTCGCGTCGCGCGCGAGCCAGAACACGGTCCCTTTGCCCGGCGACGCAACCAGCAGGTCGCCGTGCGCCGTGACACGCAGCATCCGCGCATCCGGGATGTCGCGCGCGAACAGGCCGATGCCGTAACCGGCCGGCACGGACAAGGCGCGATTTGACCGTCGCCGCATCCGCGGTCGGCACGGTGAACAGCGCGCGGCAACAGGTTCGCCAACATTCCCTTGAAGGGGACGTTCACGGGCGGCAGCCACAACCAGAATGCGCCGCGCCGCGAGCACGACGACCGCGACCAGACCGATGGCGATACGCCGCAACCACTTCATCATCCCAGTCTCCAAGACTCATTTCGAACCCGGCAAACAACTGTCGCGGCGTACCGGGGAAGTAGCGATAGTGTGCCGAACGCAAAGTCGGCGCGGTCGGCGTAACGGGTGTCGCCGATGTTCATCACGCGCGCAAACACGCGCCAGTGCGGATTGATCTGCCACGAGCCGCGCCAGTTCCACAACGTGAAGCCGTCGTAACTCGCGGTGCTCGCCGCATCGAGGTAGTACTTGCCCTGATACACCATCTCCACTTCGCTCTCGATGTTCGGCGTCGGCTGATACTCCAGTGCGCGCTGCCGAGCCAGCGCGGCGCGGTATCGACGTCGTGGCCGTCCTTGATGATCTCGCCGCCGGTGACCGCACTGTCGAACGCATACGTATGCCGCGCATACGTGCCGATCACGGACAACCGGTTGTTCTCGATACGGCGTCCAGCCGAAGTCGCACTCGATGCCGGCCGATTCGAGTTTGCCGTTGCTGACGTTGAAACCGTTGGCATCGCGCAGGATCACGTGCGTGCTGCGCTCCGCGTAGATCGCCGTCGAATAGTCGAACGACTCCACGTTGCCGCGGCCGCCGATTTCGTACGACGTCGACTTTTTCGCTCTTCAGATCGGCGACCGTCTGTCCGCTCTGCAGCCGATACAGCTCCGTCGCCTGCGGCGGGCGGAAGCCGTTGCTCGCCAGCGCGTACAGCGTCAGGTGCGGGCATCGACCGACCAGTCCACGCCGAGCCGCAAGGCCGTGTTCGTATATTCGTCGTCGCGATCGGGCGGCCGGGTGTACAGGCAGCCGCCGAAGCCGCACGGCGTGCCGTTGTCGCGCGTGTTGCCGTCGAGCCCGTGGTTCGTGTAGTCGTAGCCGAGCCATTCGAGGCGCGCGCTGTGCACCAGCGCAACGTCGTCAGTGATCGCGTAACGCACGTCGTAGTGCGCCGCGCCCATCAGACTGGTCACGTCGTAGTCGTAGTGCACGCCCACCGGACGCGTGCCGACGATGAACGCCGAACCCTACTGCCGGCTTCTGCCTGAAATTCGTACAGATCGCCGTAGGCCCATTCGAGATCGACGCCGGTGCGCCAATCGAGCGCGCCGCGCGTGCCGGATAGCGAAGTTTGCACGCCGGCGCTGTTCTGGCCGTTCTGCTCGAGCGGTTCGCCCGGAAGGAAGTGCTGCAGGAACTGCATCGCGCGAGCGGCGGAAATACGGCGTGATGCTCAGTTCGTCGCCGGAGTCGAGTTCGCGCAGCCACTCGCTGACGAACCGCAGCGACCACGCATCGCGATACGACTCGGGGTTCGGATTCGACTTGCGCAGCTGATTGTCCTTGTACGCCTTGTAGCCGACGACGTAGCCGCCGGTTTCCTGGTTGAGGTTCGTCCACTCGAACGTGGTGTGCACGTCCCAGCCGGCCACCGGCCCGAGCTGGGTCAACGTGACTTTCTGTTCGTCGTGACCGGTCGCGTCGCGATAACCGTTCGTGGTAACGCCCATGCCGTCGAAGCGCAGCAGCTGCTCGTCGGCGATCGTGCTCACGCTCGAGCGCACCGCGCCGTAGTCGTCGGGGCCGCCTTCGAGCAGACAACGCGCCCCGGTTCGGCGCGTCGTCGGCGTCACCACGTTGATCGCGCCGTGCAGTGCGTTGCTGCCGAACAGCGCCGAGCCCGCGCCGCGCAGCACTTCCATCCGCGCCGCCTGCTCCGAGTTGATCTCGAACAGGTTGTTGATGTTGCAGAAGCCGGCCGGCCGGATCGGCACGCCGTTTTCGAGGTAGAGGAACTCGCCGCACGCGCCCGTGCCGGTATAAACAGGCGAACGGATCGCCGTCAGATGCTCCTCTTCCGAGCCCTTCGAAACCCACACGCCGGGCACGCGCACCATCGTTTCGTAGATGTGCGTCTGGCCGACGAGGCGCAGCGTGTCGGCATCGATGTGGATTCGCTGCCGACTCCGTTGAGCCGCTCGGCAACCGACGCGGCGCCGGTGACGACGACCTCCTCGATCGTCTGCGGCGGTTCCGTCCGCCGGCTCAGCGGCGCGCGCTGCGCCGCCGAGCAGCACCAGCCCAAGCAGCACAGCGTTGTGCGCGCCGCGGGCTGGCGTGTCGAAGCCAGTGCTCCACGGCATCGGTCCTATGGGGTAAGTGAGCGGAAGGCGGCCGACCATAAACAATAGGACAAACTGCCGCAATGGGCCGCGGCAGACGCGCGATGTCGCGCCGCTTCAGTGAGTCGGAGGAACTCATGCAGTGATCGTTCAGCCGCGCGGATGGAATTTCGATCGAGGCACGACGTCGCGCGTATAGAACGACCGCTCCGAGAAGCGCCGATGGGATAAGCGAATCTCCAACAAATTGGCTCTGGCACCTGCGACGTCGCTCATGTCCGACTCCGTACGCCCTGCGGCGTCACCGACCGGCCGCCGTCCGCCACGCCTCGATCAAGCCGTTGGCGGCGCGCGTCACCTCGTCGGTGGTGGTCATCATGCCGACCGACAATCGAACCGCCCCTGAGGCGCGAACGGAATCAACGCCCATCGCGGCCAATACCCCGCTGACGGTGTCGTTTTCCGAGTGACATGCCGAACCGAGGGATGCTGCGACGATGTGGCCGGCCCGTTCCAGCAGCTCGCGTCCGCTCGCCCGAGGGAACGACACATGCAACGTATTGGGCAGCCGCTCGTCGGAGTGCCCGTTCAGGATCAGATCGGGTATCGCCGCGAGCAGATGCGCATGCAGTTGATCGCGCATCCTGATCAGGTGCTTCGTCGCGTCGGGCAGTCGCTGCCGCGCGAGATCGGCCGCGACGCCGAGCCCGACGATGGCGGGTACGTTTTCCGTACCCGGTCGAAGGCCGTGCTCGTGGTCCGCCCAACAGCACGGGAAACACGGGTGTGTTCTGACGGACATACAGAGCTCCCACTCCTTTGGTCGCGTAGAACTTGTGTCCGGCCAGCGAGAGAAGGTCGACATCGAGCGCATCAACGTTCACCGCAATCTTGCCGACGGATTGCGCCGCGTCGGCGTGCAGCAGCACCCCGCGCTGGCGTGTGATCCGTGAGATCTCCGCGATCGGCTGCACGGTGCCAACCTCGTTGTTGGCGTGCATCACCGAAACCAGCGCAGTATCCGGCCGCAGCGCCCGCGCGATGTCGTTGGGCGACACGCGACCGAATCGATCCACCGGCACCACAGTGAGGTCCCAACCTTCCGCTTGCAGACACTTCGCCGGAGCCATCACCGCAGGGTGCTCGATCGCACTGACGACGAGGTGGCGCTTCGGGTGAGCAACCGCTCTGGCAACGCCAAGCAGAGCGAGGTTGTTGGCTTCGGTGGCGCACCCGGTGAACACGATCTCTTCACTACGCGCGCCGACCAAAGCAGCAACCTGGGCGCGTGCCGCAGCAACCGCCTGTGCCGCAATGCGCCCGTACGCGTGCGACGAGGAAGGGTTACCGAAGTGTTCGCGCAGAAACGGCAGCATCGCGTCGGCCACCTCAGGGGCGACCGGCGTAGTGGCGTTGTAGTCGAGATAAACCGGTAGCGTGGCAGTCATCAATCCAGTTCCCGAGTCGTTCGTTCGCACCTTTCGTCATCTCCCTACCGCTGGGGCACGGACCGGAATTGGCGCCGTCGTCAGCACGAAACGGTTGCAACAACATCCGGTCCAGATTCAGCTCGCGCGGCGAGCGGAATTGCGCGATGCCGATCGTCATGGCTTCATGACCCGCGTGCGGCTCGGCGCGGTAGGTGCCGAACAGCCGGTCCCACCAGGGCAGATTGAACCCGAAGTTGCTGTTCGTCTCGCGGGGTTCGATCGAATGGTGCACGCGGTGCATGTCCGGTGTGACGACGAACCGACGCAGACGCTGCTCAAGGGGGCTTGGTACGCGCACGTTGCCGTGGTTGAACATCGACGTGGCATTGAGCAGAACCTCGAACACCAGCACGGCCAAAGCGGGAGCGCCCAAGCGCGAGGATGACCGCGAACTTGATCAGCAGCGACAAACCGATTTCGAACGGATGGAAGCGCGCGCCGGTGGTCACATCGAATCGAGATCCGCGTGATGCACGCGGTGCACCCGCCAGAACAGCGGAACGGCATGAAACATCCGGTGCTGCAGATAGATCGCCAGATCCAGCGCCAGCACCGAGAGCAGGATCGCGAGTGGGTATGAGACGTCAACGACGTTGAGCAGACCCACTCCGTGGTCTGCGGCAAAGGCCGCAACCCCGACTGCCGCGGCTGGAAGCGCGATCCGTACCAGTACGGCGTTGAGCGTCGACAACGCGAGATTGTTGGCCCAGCGCAGCGCTTTGCGCTCCCGCAACGCACGACGCGGCGCCAGCAGCTCCCACGCCGCCATGACGCCGAGGACCGCGACAAAACCGCCGAGTCGTATCGTTGTCTCGTGGCTCAGGAGGAAGAGGTCCAATTCGAAAGGTCCCGTTGTTCGGGCTGGTCCGAGATCAGGAACCGATTTAGTATTCAACATAATCGTTGAATACTTACACCCTACTCGGATTCAGAGGCATGTCAAACAAGACATTGAAGGGCGATCTGTTCGAGCAATTCGCGCGCATTGGCAAGGCGCTGGCGAATGGCAAACGGCTACAGATCCTGGAGCTACTCGCGCAGGGCGCGCGGAACGTCGAGACGCTGGCGCAACTCACCGGACTGTCCGTTGCCAGCACGTCTCAACACTTGCAGCAGTTGCGCCAGGTTGGTCTGGTAGTCGCGAACAAGGAAGGTCTATACGTGTTCTATCGCCTCGCCGGTGACAGCATCGTGCGGTTGTTGGCGGCCTTGCACGCGGTCGGCCAGGAACACCTGGCTGAGGTCGACAAACTCGTGAGGCTCTACTTCGAAAGCAAGGACAGTCTGGAACCCGTGCCCGCCAAAGAACTGATGCAACGGGCAAAGAAGGGTCTGGTGACCGTCCTCGATGTGCGCCCTCCGGAGGAATACGCCGCGGGCCACATTCCCGGCGCGGTCAACATACCCGTCTCCGAAATCAGGAAACGCCTGAAGGAGATTCCGAAGGGCCAGGGGATCGTGGCGTACTGCCGAGGGCCATATTGCTTGATGGCGTTCGAGGCAGTGGCGGAGTTGCGCAAGGAGGACGCAACGCGCGCCGTCTGGAAGACGGGTTTCCGCAATGGCGGAGCGCCGGCTTGCCGGTAGAAATGGGCCAATCCTGAACCGTTGGTCGTCACCCGCAGTCACCGCAATAAAGGGCAGCAGACATGATCGAAGGCGGATGCTTCTGCAAGAAAATCCGATATGAAATCGACTCCGGCGACTACCTCGCCGTGAATTGCCATTGCACGATGTGCCGGCACATCCACGCCGCGCCATTCGTGAGCTGGCTCGTTGTGCCGACGACGCAGTTCCGGTACGCGAAGGGTTCAGTCGCGACGCTCCGGTCATCGGATAAGGGCACGCGTTATTTCTGCCCGAGTTGCGGGACGCACGTCGCGTGCGTCAACGAGTCACACCCGGAGATCATCGACGTGGCCATTGGCAGTCTCGATACGCCCGAAGCAGTTACACCCAAGCGGGAGTTTCACACCGACACCCGACTCCAGTGGCTGAACCACTAGAAAATCCCATCGGTTCGCACAAGCCGATTTCCATGCCCCAGCCTTCCGGGCGCACCCAGTAATCTCGACAGGCACCTCATTTTCGCCGCCCTGATCGACTAAGCTATGCCCATGTTCCGAAAAGCCATCATCGTTCTACTGCTTCTGACCACGCCGTTCGCGCAGGCGCGCGCGGTGCTGATCTGCTCGATGATGAACGACCGGGTCGTGGAGAAGTGCTGCTGCCCGGGGCACACCGAACACCACATGCCCGCGCAGCCCGATGCGCCCGATGCATCGTGTTGCAACGTAGTCGTCGCGGTCAGCGACAAAGTGTTCGCGGGCATCACGTCCGAGCAAACAACACCGAAGCGCATCGCTCACGACGTGCCGGACGTTGCGATGGTGGTGGCGCCTGTACCGCTGCCTACTACGTTCGTAGTTCCGCTGAGACCACCGTCCTCCGCGTTCGATGCTCCGATCGCCGTTCCCTACCGCCTCTATCTCCGCACGGCGCGCCTGCGCCTATAAGTGACGCACCTCGCCGGTCTTCCGGCGGCCTTTGACGACGCGGCTCGGCCGCATTCCTTCACGTCATTTCGAGGTGCATATGCGTCGGTTCCGAGACTATTCGCGCGCGCGCGACAGCGTGCGGCGCTGCGCCGCCCGTGCAGCAATCATCGGCGTGGCGTCCCTTGGTGGTGCGTTTACCGCGCACGCGTCTGACCCCGCGCTCGCAATGCTCGGTCCACCGCTGGATCTCGCGGAGGCCGCCGACCTCGCGGTACGGCAGCAACCGCTACTGACAGCCTCGACGCGCAAGCGCGCGCGGCGCGCGAGGCGTCCGTGGCGTCCGCGCAGTTGCCGGATCCGCAACTGTTCGGCGGCGTGCGAGATCTGCCGATCGACACGCGCGAAGCGTATTCGTTGAGCAACGACAGCGACACGCAGTTGGTGGTAGGCGTCAGTCAGGAATTTCCGCGCGCCGAAAAACGCCGGTTGCGTGCCGAACAACGCGAACGCGAAGCCGATCGGCTGACCGACGAACGACGTCTGGCGGTTCTCTCGATACGTCGCGACGCAAAGCTCGCATGGCTCGACTGCTGGCGCGCCGACGCCGCGCGACAGATCGCAATCGACACGCTCGATGCGGCAGACCTTCAGGCGCAAGCGGTGGCGATAAGCGTGCGGTCGGGTTCTGCGACGCAGTCCGACTACGTCACTGCGCTGCTGAACGTCGAACGTATGCGCGACGGCGTGGCACAGCGCGATCAGGCAGCGGATGCGGCGCGTTTCAAACTCGAACGCTGGATTGCAGACGCAGCGCATCGCTCGTTGCCGGCGCAACCGCCGGAGTTCCAGCCATTGCCCGCCACCGCAACGCTGCTGGAACGGCTTCCGTCGCATCCCGAACTCGCAGTTTTGCGTCAGCGCATCAGCGAATCGCAGACCGACGTCCATCTGGCAGAAGCAAAACGTCTGTCCGACTGGCGCGTGGAGTTCGGCTACGGCTATCGGCGCGACTATTCCGACATGGTGATGCTGCAGGTGGGCATGGACCTGCCGGTGTTTCGCGGCAACCGTCAGGATCGCGACATAGCCAGCGCGTTGGCAATGAGCGAATCGGCCGCGGCGCAACTCGAAGACGGCGAACGCCGCCTGCAATCGCGCGCGCTGGCGGCCGGGAAAGACGTCGAACGGATCACTCAACGACTCGCCGCCTACGATCGCGACATCGAACCGCAGACGAAACTCGGCATCGAAGCCGCGACGACGGCATGGCGCACCGGCAACGGCTCGCTCGGACAGGTTCTGGAAGCGCGGCGCGTACGCTTCGACGTGCTGCTCGCCCGGCTCGATCTGCAGTTCGACGCGGCGAAGGGCCGCATCGAACTCGACTATCTGATGGGAGACGAGTGATGCGTGCACCACTACGAACAGTCGCGGTCGCGGCGCTGGTTCTTCTCGTCGTAATGGGTTGGTGGTTCGCCGGCGGCAAACCCTCACCCCACGCGGGCGCAGATGCGGCCAGATCCGATCGCGAAGTCTTGTACTGGTACGACCCGATGCATCCCGACCAGCATTTCGATGCGCCGGGCAAGTCGCCGTTCATGGACATGCAGTTGGTGCCGAAATACGCAACCGAACGCACCGGCGGCGACGCGACCGTGCACGTCTCCGATCAGATGGCGCAGAACCTCGGCATGCGCACCGCGCCGGTCGTGCGCGGCGACCTCGCGGATCGCATCGAGGCGAGCGGCCGCATCGAAGCGGACGAGCGCAGCCTTCGAAAAGTGGCTGTGCGCGCGACCGGTTGGCTCGAAGTGCTGAACGTCCGCGCCGAAGGCGACCCGGTGAACAAGGGGCAGACTCTGGCAGAGGTCTACAGCCCCGCACTGGACGCCGCGCAGCACGAATTCCTGCTGGCGCTCGAATCGGGCGAACCGACGCTGCTCGATGCCGCCCGCGACAAGCTGCGCGCGCTCGGATTCGAAGCACGCTGACATTGCACGCCTGGAACGCGATAAACGCGCGACACGACGCATCGCCATTCGTGCGCCGATACACGGCTATGTAATGAAGCTGTCGACACGCGAGGGCGCGGCCGTAACGCCCGATGCACCCCTGTTCGAACTCGTTGGGCATGATCCATTGTGGGTGCTGGTGAATCTCCCTGAATCGCAGTCGGCGTCCATTGCCCTCGGCAGCGCAGTGCAGGTTCGCGCAGAAGCGTACCCGGGCGAGACGTTCAACGGTTCGATCGATTATCTCTATCCGGAACTGGACATGAGCACGCGTACACGCCGCGCGCGCGTGGTGCTCGAGAACCCCAACGACACGCTGCATCCCGGCATGTTCGTCGACGTGTCGTTGTCCGCGCGCTCGCAGGACGGCGTGTTGCTGGTGCCGAGCGAAGCGGTGATCCGCACGGGGCACCGCGACGTGGTGATCGTCGCTGCCGAACGCGGCGCATATCGCCCTGCGGAGGTCGTCGTGGGCGCCGAGCGCGACGGCAGAACGGTGATCGTGTCGGGACTCGACGAAGGCGACATCGTGGTCACGTCCGGACAGTTCCTGATCGATTCGGAAGCGAGCCTGCGTGGCGCCTACAACCGTATGCAGGACGGCAACAGCAAGCCGGAAGGCGACAGCACGCACGAAGACCATCACGATCACGGTGGCACGCCGTGATCGCCGCGGTCATACGCTGGTCCGTAGCGAACCGGCTGCTGGTACTGCTCGCGACGGGCATTCTCGTCGCTTGGGGACTGGTCGCCGCATCGCGCACGCCCGTCGATGCGATTCCGGATCTCTCCGATGTTCAGGTGATCGTACGCACCACGTTTCCGGGGCAGGCGCCGCAAGTAGTGGAGGATCAGGTCACCTACCCGCTGACCACCGCGCTGCTCTCGGTCCCGCACGCAAAGACCGTGCGCGGCTACTCGCTGTTCGGTGAATCGTTCGTATACGTGCTGTTCGACGACGGTACCGATCTGTACTGGGCACGTTCGCGCGTACTCGAGTATCTGTCGCAGGTGCAGGCGCGGCTTCCGGAAGGCGCGACGGCGGCACTCGGGCCGGACGCCACCGGCGTCGGCTGGGTCTACGAATACGCACTCGTCGATCGCAGCGGCGCTCACGACATCAGCGAACTGCGCGCGCTGCAGGACTGGTTCCTGAAGTTCGAGCTGAAGACCGTGCCGAACGTTGCGGAGGTAGCCACCATCGGCGGCTTCAACCGGCAGTATCAGATCGTCGTCGATCCCGGACGCCTGCGCGCCTTCTCCATTCCGTTGGAAACGGTCATCGACGCGGTGCGCACGGCGAACGCCGAGACCGGCGGTTCGGTAGTCGAGCTGGCGGAAGCCGAATACATGGTGCGCGCGAGAGGCTACCTGCGTTCGCTCGACGACTTCCGCGCCATCGGTGTGGGCGTGGGCGCCGACGGCACCGCCATCAAATTGGGCGATGTCGCCACCGTACAACTCGGCCCGGAAATCCGCCGCGGCGTGGCCGACCTCGACGGCGAAGGCGAAGTAGTGGGCGGCGTCATCGTGCTGCGTTCGGGGGCAAACGCACGCGCCGCCATCGCAGCGGTGAAGACGAAACTGCAGGCGCTACAGACCGGCTTGCCGGAAGGCGTCGAAGTCGTCACGACATACGACCGCTCTTCGCTGATCGATCGCGCCATTACGAATCTGTCTGAGAAGCTGATCGAAGAATTCGTCGTGGTCATCCTCGTGTGCACGTTGTTTCTGTGGCACCTCCGCTCCGCCCTGGTTGCGATCATCATGCTTCCAGTGGGCGTGCTGGCTGCATTCGCGGTGATGCAGGCGCAGGGGCTCAATGCCAACATCATGTCGCTGGGCGGCATCGCGATTGCGATCGGTGCGATGGTGGACGCTGGCGTGGTGATGATCGAAAACGCGCACAAAAAGCTCGAAGCGTGGCGGCACGCCCACGAAGGCTTCGATCCCGCACCGGCGCAACGCGTCGAGTTGATCACGCAGGCGGCGGTGGAGGTCGGTCCCGCACTGTTCTTCAGCCTGCTCATCGTGACGCTGTCGTTCGTGCCGGTGTTCACGCTGCAGGCACAGGAAGGTCGGCTGTTCGCACCGCTCGCTTACACGAAAACCTACGCGATGGCGGCGGCGGCCGGCTTGAGCGTCACGCTGATTCCGGTGCTGATGATCGCGTTCATCCGTGGACGCGTGGCCGACGAATCCGCCAATCCGCTGAATCGCCTGCTGATTCGTATGTATCGACCGGTGATCGCCGCGGTGCTCGCGCGCCCGGTGGTGACGCTGCTGCTGGCAGGTCTGGCCGTGGTGATCACCGTATGGCCGGCGAGTCGCCTCGGCAGCGAGTTCATGCCGCCACTCGACGAAGGCGACCTGTTGTACATGCCCACCGCGCTGCCGGGTCTGGCCGTTGGGAAGGCATCCGAGATCCTGCAACGGACCGATCGCATCCTGAAGACGTTCCCCGAAGTGGAACGCGTGTTCGGCAAGATGGGCCGCGCAGAAACCGCCACCGATCCGGCGCCGCTCGAGATGATGGAAACGACGCTGATGCTGAAACCGAAATCGCAATGGCGCGCGGGACTGACGACTGAGGCTCTCATCGAACAGATGGACGCGGCGCTGCAGATTCCGGGCATGGCGAACGTGTGGGTGCAGCCGATCCGCAATCGCATCGACATGCTCGCCACCGGTATCAAATCGCCCGTTGGTATCAAGGTGGCGGGACCCGATCTCGCAGTGATCGAACGCGTCGGGCGCGACATCGAGGCCGCCGTACGAACGGTGCCGGGCACCGCGTCGGCGTTCGCCGAACGGGTTTCGGGCGGCCGCTACATAGAGATCGTGCCGGACCGCGCGCGGCTTGCGCGCCATGGTCTGTCGATTGCCGACGCCCAACGCATCGTCAGCGCGGCGATCGGCGGCGAAAACGTGGGTGAAGTAGTGGACGGGCTGCAACGTTTCCCGATCAACGTGCGTTATCCGCGCGAACTGCGCGACTCGGTCGACGAACTGCGCGCGCTTCCGATCGTGTCGGCGCGCGGCGAAACGCTCACGCTCGGTACGATTGCCAGCGTCGAGATCACCGACGGTCCGCCGCTGATCAAGAGTGAGAACGCGCGCCCCAACGGTTGGATATACGTCGACATCCGCGGCCGCGACCTCGGCGGATACGTGGCAGAGGCGAAGCGCGTCGTCGCAGATCAGGTTGCGATTCCCGCCGGATATTCAGTGACGTGGTCCGGCCAGTTCGAATACCTCGAGCGCGCCAGCGCGCGACTGCAGATCGTCGTGCCGTTCACGCTCGCGATCATCTTCGTGCTGCTGTATCTGACATTCCGCTCCGCCGCCGAAGCCGCGCTGATGATGGCGACGCTGCCGTTCGCGCTGATCGGCGGATTCTGGTTCGTCTATCTGCTCGGTCACCACGTTTCCGGTAGCGACCGGTGTCGGATTCATCGCACTTGCCGGCGTCGCGGCGGAATTCAGCGTGGTGATGCTGATCTATCTCGGATTACAGGCCAGTAGCGATGCGTTGCGGCATGGCCTCCTGCACCATTAGACATACGTCACAGGGCCCGCGCAGTCTCATCCAGACCTCACACCGGAACCTCCTAGCGCGGCCGTTCGCGCGCTGAAGGTCGCGTGGACGAAAGCGCGCATAGTTCTCAAAGCAACCGCGGTTTTTCGAACTGGTTCACACTTCCACTATCCTCTGACATTCACTCGAACATGACTCCCTCAGAGTGAAGGACGATTGTCTTCTCGCCAGTTCGGTCAATTCTTTGAGACTGTCCTTACCCACGCTGCCCACCGCACAACGTCGTTTGCACATCGGCATTGGAGCCACATTGAGCGTGGCGTTCATCGCGGTCGCGTTTCTTGCGGTCGCAGCGAACGTTATTTCTGAGCACAGTTATGACACCGTCTCCCCACTAAGCTTGCCCCCCATTCGAGTAAACCGATTGGCTCCGGAGACGGAACTGGCGTGCGGAGAGACGTGTCCTCGAGCCAACAGCGTTTTCGCGTTGCGCTAGATCGGTTCGACCGGGATTACTGAACGGCGCGGGGTCTCTGATGATGCAATTCCGAACAGAGAGGTTAGCAACGCCATTGTTCAACTGCGAGCGCAGCGTGACGTGCTGCTCGATCTGCTCGGAGATCGCGCGGGGTGAGCGCGACGTCAGGAATTTCAAATCGACAGTTGAAGCGCACATAAGAAGCGGTTGAGGAGCTGGTTCTCGCTGCCGATCAGACGAGAGATCTCCTGGGGGGCATACGCTACTCGTTACAACGACATGCGCGCTCGAGCACGCGCTTCCATCGATCGCGCGTGGAAGGTATTCGGAGCGAGTCATCGCGCGACAATCGATCGTTACATTGAACCGCCAGATCGAAGAACTGGGCGCCGCCGCGTCGACGACGGACGACGCTGCGAGCGCGCTCGATTCTGCTGGTTTGATCGCTGCCGAACTCGCAATGGAAAAGACGCTGCTGGAAAACGAGCGCAATCTCCGTCGCATCCGAAAGCAAGGAGTGGCTTGCCTCCATGCACGAGGACCTCGCCTATCTTCGTCTCCACACGCGTGGCCGTGCGCGAATTCGTCTGAGCGACAACGCAGCTACGCCGATCGGCTTTGCTCAGTTGAAGCCCGAGGTGCCGACACTGGTCGCAGCGGCGCAACCGCCGGCGCTTCCTCTTACCGGGTCAACTCGCTCCGTTCAGACCGCATCAGTCGCGCCAGCGCCAGCCAGCCGGGTGTCAGCGAGCGAAAGCAGACTGTCATCGCCTGGGTCAGCGCCGGCGTGATGCTGCTGCTGGTTTCATTTCGGCGGCCACGGTCCGCAGCGTCGTGGGTCCGGTGCGCCGCCTGGTGACGCCGACGGACCGGCTCGCCGACGGTGAAATGGACGTCCGTGTGCGCGCCGGCGGCATCAAAGAACTCGATACGCTCGCGACCGCGTTCAACTCGATGGCGGAGCGTCTTGCGCAAGCCGAGTACGCGAAGCGCGAGTATCAACAGCAGCTCGAAGCAAAGGTCGAAGAGCGCACCGAACAGCTGAGACATCTCGCCAGCAACGATCCGTTGACGTCGTTGCCGAATCACCGCCAGCTGTTCGTGCTGTTGAACGAGGCGTTGGCACGGGCCGAAAGCGCAAAGACGATGACTGGTGTCTACTTCCTGGACATCGACAACTTCAAGAACATCAACGACGGCATGGGCCACGCATACGGCGACAAGGTGCTGCAGGCGATGGCCCAACGACTTCAGGAAGTCGCGAGCGAATTCGGGTTCGCGGCGCGGCTGGGCGGCGACGAGTTCACCGTCGTGATCGATCGTGCAACGTCGCTCGAAGAAATCTGCGAGGCCGGTACGCGGCTGGTGCGCGTGTTTCATGCGCCGCTCAACATCGACAACCGCGATCTTTCGTTGAGCGTCAGCGTCGGTGCCAGCGTGTTTCCGGATCACGGACGTACGGCGGAAGCGTTGTTGAGAGCCGCTGACGCAGCGCTTTTCCGGGCAAAAGCGCTGGGTCGCAGTCAGCTGAGCATCTATTCTCCGGACCTGCTCGAAGCCGCATCGGCGAAATTCGCGGTGGAACAAGGGCTACGCAGGGCGCTGGAGAAGGGCGACTTCGAGCTGGTGTTTCAGCCGGAATTCAATCTTGAGAGCCTCGACGTCGAACTCGTCGAGGCGCTGATCCGCTGGCGGCAGCCGGACGGCACGCTCGCTTCGCCCGGCGACTTTCTGGCCGTGGCGGAGGAATCGGGATTGATCATGGACATCAGCGACTGGGTGCTGCGGTCGGCCGTCGAGACGGCGGCGCGCTGGCATCACGGCAGCTGGCCGCACGCGTGCGTCGCCGTCAACGTGTCGTCGCGCCAGCTGATCGATTCGCATTTCGTGGAACGGGTGAAATCGCTGCTGAGCGAATATCGCCTGCCGCCGCGATGCATCGAAATCGAATTGACCGAGACCGTCCTGCAGACCGGTTCGGTCACGCTCGAGGCACTGCGGCAATTGCGCGCGCACGGCATCGCCATCGCGCTGGACGACTTCGGAACCGGATACTCGTCGCTTTCTTCGCTGCAGCAGTTGCCGTTGACGCGCATCAAGCTCGACCGAAGCCTCGTGAACGACATCGATACCAACCCCCGCTCGCTGGCGATCGCGCGCAGCATCATCAGCCTCGCCAGAAGCCTGGGCCTGCAGATCACCGCCGAAGGCATCGAACGGTCGGAGCAACTCGCGCTGCTGCTGCGCGAAGGGACCATGTGCGTGCAAGGTTTCCTGTTTTCGCGCCCGCTGCGCCGAGCGCGACGTGATGCAGAACATGCCGAGCGTCGTCCATCGCGGACGCCTATTGCTGCCCGCTAACGGTACGCAGCGGCTTTCGCGACTGCATCCGAACAGCGCGACGCCAGAGGCGACACCTCCCGTGCTTCGAAACCCGGACAGGATTGGAGGTCCCAATCTGCGGCTGATCTGACGGCGTCCAGGAAGAGCGCCCTACCGCCCCAGCCGCTAACGAACCATCCTGGCTGCGGCCCACTTCAAGACAATCTGCAGGCGCGGTACGACCAGCGCGTGCGCGTCAGCGAATCGCATCCAGCGGTACTCGTGATGCTCCGCGCGCCCAAAACGGGGTTGACCGGCAGCACGACGCAATCGCTCGGCGTCCGCGCCAGATAGAACCGCGCCACTTTGTTTCCGCTATAGGGCGCCGTCTCGATGAAGTCGTTCCCCCCACGCGAAGTCGAGACCCGTGATGCCGGTCTCCTCCTCCACCTCGCGGCACGCGGCATCGAACGGTTGCTCACCCGCTTCCACGAGACCTTTCGGCAAGTCCCAATTGCGATATGCGCGCAGCAGCAGGAATCTCGGCCCGAGGTCAGATTCGTGCACGATCACGACGCCCGCTGCGAGCTTCGATGTGGCCATGCGACGCACTTTCGTAAACCGAGCACGAATTCTCGTCAACAGGATCGGTTCCGCAGCGCTTTCCGATGGACAGCTTCGCCTACCGTTCGACGAAACGCACCGCTGCTTGGTTTCTGGTTGCCATATTCGGATCTATCGTTCGAGCCAATGATGACCTGGCCGTCTTTCGGCTCATGCGAGTTCGAACCAACGTGCCTCTCGATACGGGAGATCCACGACAGGATCAGGAACGCGAACGCGGTGGTCACCAGCGCGGTGATCTCCTGACCGAGTCCCGCCGCGACGCCGACCGCAGCCGTCGCCCAAATGCTGCCGGCCGTAGTGAGGCCTCGAACCTGCTCCAGACTCTCGACCCTGATGATCGCACCCGCGCCCAGGAACCCTATCCCCGCAATGATTCCTTCGATGACGCGTGCCATGGCTTCATCCGAGAAGCCGAGCTGTTCTGGAATGAGAGCCAACGTGGCAGCCCCGAGCCCGACCATCAAATGCGTCCGCAAGCCGGCCGGACGCCGCTTCCGCTCTCGGTCGTACCCGAGTACCCCGCGAGATACGTGCGATGGACAGCCGCACCAGCATTTCCGTCCAGCGCTCGACGTCGGTCGCACCCGAGAACTCGCGCGCCAGCGTAGTTTGAACAATGGCCCATGGGCTCGACTCGCTGGCCGCCGTCATAGATCGATCACAGTGCGAACTCGGTGACAACACGTTGGCGCTTCGTCGTGTCGGCGTCTGTACGGATCCTCTCTTTCTGCGCCGTTTGGCACGAACGCGTTTGCCACGAACGACGGTTCCAACCGAACAACTGGACCGGGATCAACTCGACTGAGGTCGTGCCGCCACGCGTCTCCTCCCATGCCCCTCAACGCAGTTGTTGATCCGATGAGTAAGCGTCCCCCTACGCTCTGTTGGGGCGCATCGGAGTGTCGCTTCGATCGCGTCCGCGTCGAATATGCACGCGTTCAGGCACGGAAGGGTACCGATGTGATCGCGCTGCCGAATCCAGCAACCGACTGACCGTGTCTACTCAGGACTGGTTTACGATCGGCGTCGAGGAAGAGTATCTCCTCGTCGATCGCGACTCGAAGGCGCTCGTTGCGGACCCACCCGCCGACATCTTTGCTTCTGCACGACGCACACTGGGGCCACAGGTCACGCTGGAAATGATGCGTTCGCAAATCGAAGTTGCGACACGCAAACATTCCACCGTTGCCGACGCGCATGCGGACTTGCTGCGTTTGCGCCGCTCGATAGCGACCGCAGCGCGAGGATGCAACGTCGCGCCGCTCGCAGTGTCCACGCATCCGTTCACCGGATGGAACGAAATGCTCTCGACGCCCGCGCGCGCTACGACCGTGTCGTCGCAGATCTTCAACGCGTGGGTTTACGCGGAATGTTCAGTGGCATGCACGTTCACATCGGCATCCCGGACGACGCGGCGCGAATCGATTTGATGAATCGAATCGCCCCATTCATGCCGGTGCTTCTCGCGTTGAGTACCTCCTCGCCGTTCTGGCGTGGCGAGGACACCGGACTCAAGTGCTATCGGCTCGCGGTCGCAGGAGAGTGGCCGCGAGGCGGTCTTCCCCGACGTCTTCTCGCGTTGGGATGAATACGAAGACTTCGTCGACAAGCTCGTCGAAACCGAAGTCATTCCAGACGCGAGCATGGTCTGGTGGTTGATCCGACCCTCCGCACGATTCCCGACGGTCAACTTCGCATCTTCGATTGCTGCACGCGGCTCGACGACGCGATATCGATCGTGGCGCTGTGCCAGAGCTTGATGCGTTGTCTGCATCGACATCCGGAAATCAATCTCGACTACCGCGGCTACCGGCGACTATTCGTGGATGAGAACCGTTCGGCGGGCGCAACGCTTCGGCATCGGGGGCACGCTGCTCGACTGGCGGCGCGGGTGTCTGGTGCCCATCGAGCAATGCGTCGAAGAGTTGGTGGAGCTCGTCGAAGAAGACGCAGACGCGCTCGGCTGTCTTCGCGCGGTTCGCTCCGCTACCTCGATAGTGCAGCGCGGTACCAGCGCGGATGTTCAGCTCGAGATCTACCGCAGGGCGATCGAAGCCGGCGACGACGTGGATTCAGCCTTCCGCAGCGTGGTCGAATGGCTCGAAAACGAAACGGTGCGCTGAGATCGCCGGTGTGCCGGTATAAAGCCACGACAGCGCGATCAGCGGTCCGGCGCGGCAGCCTTAACGAGCCGCTGGCGACAATGCGCACCACTGGGGTCAGGCTGCCGACGCAAGCGCGCGGGTGAGTGCGGTCAGTGCCGCGGCGGAACCTCGCGATCGTCGCCGGATCGGTCGCGCCCGCACCGACGTCGTCGACATGGTGGAACAGCGCGTTTCCACCGATGAAGGATACGTAACGTCCGCCCCCGCGATGCACGGCTTCCGCTTCGCCGGCCGGCACGCTGCCGCGCGGCGCTCGCATCGTCACGTCCATTCCTACGGACTTCAGGCAGCCGGTCGCGGCGGCGTCGATTTCGTCGTCGGCCGCCTGAAGCAGCGTGGTCTTGTCGGTGGCGGCGCCGATGTTGGCCCGAGGTGTACCCACGCAATCGTGTTGCCAACGATGCCACTGCGTCGCGCGATGTATGCGTCGATGCCGAGATGGCCGAGCTCGTGTCCGCTCGACGCGACGAAGAGCACCGATCGTCGCGCCGGCGTTGCTGTAAGCGCCCGCATGACTTCGAGCCAGCAGGCAATGCCGCCGCCGCGTTCGCTGCTGCACGCATACCAGCCGCTGCGCGGGGTCATCACGACGAGCGGCGGAAGTGTCGGCTGCGTTCCCATCACCTCGGCGGTGACGTTGTTCGCGGTCGCAGCTACTCGATCGACGTGCGCCACGAGGCGCGCCGCCGCACCCCAAACGCGCTTGTTCGGCAAGCCGCGTCCCCTCTTCGCTCGACACCTGAAGCACCGGCGGACCGAACGGATTCAGGAACGCATCCGCGATTCTCGGGCACAAACCCGGCGTGCGGCCTTTGGTGACTGCGACGATGGCGCGATATTGGCCGGAACGTCGCAAATCGCCGAGCGCACCTCGAGCAGCAGCGTTCACTGCCGTTTCGGTCAGCGCGATGTCGATGCCGAGCGCGCCGTCGATTCCGGCTGCAGACGTGAACGCGCCATCGAACAGCGGCAGTCCTTCGATGCGCCGCCGGATCGACAGCGTGCAGGTAACGGGATCCACTGGATCCAGCGCAAACGGTTCGAGTTCGGCGCGCACGCCGGCGCGACCTACCTCTTCCGCAAGCCAGTCACCGGATGCGTTGTCTACGCGGGTCCCGGTGCAGTGCCAACCCTGAGCCTCGTATTCGCGAATCACTTGCGCGATGCGTTGCACCGCATCGGGCGTTGCGACCTCGTTGCCAACGACGCCGCGCGCACCGGCGAGCGCACCAAGCCCTGCGAGCGTGAGCCAGTCCCGTCGAGTCATCGGATTTCCGCTTCTGTCTTCGCGCGGGATTGTCGCGGACGACGCCCGGCCACTCAACGCGCAACTACTCAACGAGCAGGGGCGTCGCTCGATCCTGCAAACGAGGCGTAACTCAGGAACTCCCGCATCGAATCCTGATCGACCTTGAAGCGCAGCTTCAGATACGGTCCCTGCGCGGTGTAGTCGGCGCCGGTGAAATCGGCGTCCTCGAAGCCGGTCACGTTGTAGCCGACCGAGACCCACATGTTCTTGTACGGGTTGTAGCCGACCGACGCGCCCGTGGAGTAGTTCGATCGTCTGCGTGCCGAACGAATGCAGCATCGAGCCGCGCACGCCAATGTCCCAGCGGTCGGTGAGGTCGAAACGGTACTCCGCACCCGTCAGGCTGGTGGTGCCGAAATAGTCTTCGCCGCCGACATCGTCGAGCGAGTACTTCAGTCCAAGCTGCAGCGCCAGCTGCCAGCGGCCGGTCGGTGAGTAGTTCGCGTTCATGTTTTCGACGATCTTGCGGGTGGTGGTGTCGAACGTCGTGTCCTTGTTTTCGTTGAACACCAGATCGAGCCGGTTCAGGAAGATCCAGTCGGACTCCAGCGGCCGCCAGGCGGCGCCGAACCGCAGATCACCCTGGTTCATCGTCGAGCCGTCGCTCTGCTGCGATTCGAGCAGTGCAAAACTGCCGGACACCACCTTGCCATCGTCGAGTTGCCGGCTCATGCCGGCAAGCAGGTTCCATTTGTCTACCTGGTCCCCGTGGTGGTATTCGATCCGGCTGGTCGCGTCCCAATCGCCTTGTCGGTATCCGAATCCGAATATGCGGCGCTGAAGTCGTCGTCGATGTTGCCTGACGCGAGCGGCACGTTCGGGTTGTACGTCAGTGAGTCAGCGTCGTCGGCCTCTGCGCTTTCCGCAATCGTCTGCACACGATCCATGCCGAAATCGAGACGCCAGCGCTCGTTCACCTGCCACGTCTGCGCAAGTCCAGTGGTCTCGTACAGCCGATTGGCGTTTTCGCCCTGACGGTATCCCACGGCCGCGTTGACGGTCGAACCGGTCCACGGCTGCGCCTTCACGCCGACGTGCGTGTTCTGGGTATCGCGCACGTCGCCGAATGTGAATTCCTGTGCGCCGATGACGCTCACGCCCGCTGCCACCTGGTACTCCGCGCCGGTGATGAACCGGGTCGGATAGTCGACGTTGTTCGCGCGCCCGCCGAGATCCACCTCACCGATGCCGTTCACCTTCAAGCGCCCTTCGTCGAGCGTGCGCGTCGAGCCGAACGTCAGCTGATTGGCGTCGCGCGTGGTGCCGTCCACGGCTTCCTCGCGAACCGCGCGCAGCCCGCCATCCACCTGCAGCGGGCCTTGCTGATAGACGAGTTGCGACTGCGCAACCTTGCGTTCGCGGTCTGCCTCCAGATTGGTCTGCTGAAACGTTTCCATCCGGGCGACGAGGGTTTCGGTCAGCCGGTATTCGCCTTCGGCGCCAACCTTGCGCGTGCCCGCCTCGGTGGCCGGCTGCTGACCGAGGCCGAAGTTCTCCTGCTGCTCGCGCGCATACGCGCGCCCGACGAGGTCGCCACTGGTGTGCTCGACCTGCGCGAGATAGCCGTTGGAGGTGCCGTGCTGGTCGGTCTCGGTCGTCGCCGCTTCCAGCGTCAGCACGCTGGCTGCCGGCAGTTCGACACGCACGTCGGCGCCGGTGAGATCGCCGCCGGTACCGGCAGCGCCATCGTGCACGTACGTGACGCCCACTTCGTTGTCGCCGCTGCCGAAGCGGTAGCCGGCCCTGCCGCCGCCGACGATTTCATCGGCCGCTCCGGCGCCGCCGATTTCGTATTCGGCAACGATGTAGACCGGATTGAACAGGTTGTCCTGATACGGCACCGGCTGCTTGAAGATCAACGTGCCGCGGTCGAAGTCGATGCTGTAGTCGATGAAGCGCGTCAGCGTCGATTCGCTGACGACGACTTCGCTGTGAAAACGATCGCGCACCTGGATGTGGATCGTCTCGCTGTTGATGACCAGGCCGCCGTTCGACAGCTGATACTCGCCCGACGTGCCGTCGCCGCGCAGCTGGTCACGCACGAAGCCCTGGTTGGTCTGCGCCGCAAAGCCCTGCAGGCGAACGCGATCACCGAAGTACTCGCCGCGCGCGCCGTTCATGCGGCGCGTATATCGCGTCAGCTCGGTGTGATCGAGGCCGGTATCGAAATCGCCGAACAGCGCCATGAAGTCGGCGCGTTCGAGTTTCACGTACAGCTTGCTCTGCGACTGCGCGTCGTAGCGCTGCTCGGCGCCGTCGCCGTACAGCGTGTAGTACTTGTTCGGATCGATCTGCTGGCCAAGGCTGTTGTCGCTGTGACCGTTCGAGTCGTACGCAAGCGTCATCAGCCAATCACCGCGCACGCGACCTTTGGCGTAGAACGCAGTGCGACCGTCGCTGGACAGGTCCTCTGTCGATGTCGGTCGCCTGCAAGCCTTCCATGTTGCCGGAGAGATGGTTGTAGCCGACGGTGCCTTCGCCGAAGCCGACCAGCACCCAGTCGCGCGCCGGCGCGGTGATGCGCGCGCTGACCGTCTCGGTACGATAGCCGTCGAACTGGAACACCAGCTGTGCGTGGCCGGATTCTGTCGTCGGCTGCAGTTCGATGTACGCGACGCCGTCGTCGCGCACGAGGTACGTGTCGTGCGCCGCTTTCGGCCCGACCGTCTGACCAAGCACGCGCGCCGAGGCGAGCACGTGGAACGGCGGTTCGACAACAAACGCACCGGTCAGTCCGGGCCGCACCGGCGCACCGGAGCGATCGAACAGACGCACCGCCAGCACGGACGGCGTAATGCCGTCGGCAACCAGAAAGGAGCGATCGGCGACCAGTTCGGCGTGCACCGGCGCGCCGGCGAAATGCACCACGCGCTCGAGCACCACCCCGTCGCGCTGCGGAGCTGCGGGGATTGCAGCGGGCGCGGTATCGCCGGCGGCATCGACCAGCCGCGCCTCGATGCGGTTGTCGCCTTCGTTGATCGGCACATTGCGGAAACGCGTCACGGCAACATTGTCGGTCGTGGTCGACTTCGGTGCCGTCGAAAGCAAGCGGATCGACCGGCACGCCATCGACCGTCAGCGCAATACGCTGGTCGGGCAGATGCCTGACCACCACCCACACCGCCGGCACGCGCGGATTCGCGCCCTCCCGCGGCCACACGATGGCGGGCTCAGCGGACTGACTCGCCAGCCACGCCGCGTCGAACGCCGGAACCGTCTCGTCGATCAGCGGCGGAATTTCGAACGGTCGCCGCGGCGTCAGCGTGCGTTTCGCGGTCACCTCGACGACGGTGACGTTGCCGCTGCGCGGCTCCGCATCAGCACCGGTGCCAACGACTCCGTCCGGCCGCGCCGACGGGCTCGACAACCACCGGCGTGCGCAGGCGCTTGCCGTCCACTTCGAACATCGCCAGCGCTTTTACCGTAGCCGGGCGTCGCACGCCGGCGATGTCGGCAGTAAACGTGAGCGCGTGGCTGAACGCGGCGTGGCGTATCGCCGAGCCGGAACGTCAGCGCGCCGTCGTCCGGATCGTTTGCCGGCTTCACGGCTGCGCCGTCGAGCCGCGCGGAATCGGCGACGTAGCGCGCGCCGTCGGGCAGCGTCACCACTGCAGTGACACCGGTCAGCGCAATCGCGCCGCCCGACAAAGTCAGCGTGAATCTGCCCAGGCGCCGATCCGGCGTTGGACGACAAGCTCGAGGCTGCACCGGATTCGACAGCGGCGGCTTCTTCGCAACGTGGAAGTCGGCGCGCCACATCGTGCCGGCGTGAACGTCGACGAACTGTGAGAACGCGGTGCCGGCATGCCGGGTGTCGCTCGCCGCAGCTGATCACCTCGTGCGTTTCCGGCATCGTCGCGACGTCGAGCTGCACGACGTGCGTGCCCGGTTCGACGCCTTCGATGTGGTATTTGCCGTCCTTGTCGGTGACCACGTAGGTGCCGTCTTCCAGCAGCACACGCACACCGCCCAGCCCCGCGTCGCGGCCGTCGCCGCAATCGCCGTCGATGACCTGACCGATGATGATCGCCTTCGTCGATGAACAGATCTTCACGAACCGTCACCGTTGCCGACGCGGTGTTCGAACGCCGACGCCGGTACCCGTCACGTGCGCGGCGTTGACCGCTTTGCCGAGTTGCGCGCCCACGCTGATTGCGGTCACATAGTCCGATTCGACAGCGTCGCGCCAGCGGCGACCGCGGGCAGCGCAAACGTCAGCGTCGTGCCGTTGCTTGGCGACCGACGGCTCCGCGGCGCGCGCGCCATTGATGCGCACCGAGTCGTCGACGTAGCGGAAGCCCTGCGGCAGCTGGTCGATCAACTGTGCGCCCGTCGACGCAGCCGGCGCCCTCGGCGTTCTGCACGGTGACCTGGTACTGCACGAAGTCACCGACGGCGGCGACATCCTTGTTCGCCTGCTTGCGTGACGAACACGTCGACCTGCGTCGGGTCGACCGGCACGTCGGCCTGCAGCGGTTGGCCCGCGGCGATGCTGAACGTCTGGCCGCGCGAAGCAGCCGACAGCGCGAACGGCGCGCCCGGCAACGCCTGCAGCGCTGCATCGGCGGC
Source organism: uncultured Gammaproteobacteria bacterium (assembly GCA_963822125.1). GTDB lineage: Bacteria > Pseudomonadota > Gammaproteobacteria > Pseudomonadales > Azotimanducaceae > DATJGR01. The sequence continues at coordinate 286,069 of CAWGGQ010000004.1, forward strand.
AGCGCTGGGAAATATGTGGGTCTGCGGCGGAGCCACGCGCAGGCGGTACGTACCCGGCGCGATCACCGGAAAGCGGAACGTGCCTGTCGCGAACGGAATCTGCGCGCCGCCGGCATCGACGGCGCCGCGGCCGCTCACCACAGTGTCGGGAACGCGGTAACGCCATCGTCGGAGAACACTGCGCCGACAGCCGGCTGAAGGGTCGACCGCGTCGAGCAGCGTCACCGACACGCCGTCGACGACGTCGCCGCGTCGACGCTGTTGAACACGCGCGAGCCCGGATCGACGGCGCGGTTGCGCGTGACGGCATCGGCGGTATCCGGCGCATCCTGATACGCCAGTTCGTAACGTTGTGCACCGGACGCGACGCTGAGAGCGCAGTCGCCCGCCGCGGCCGCGCCGCGCGTCAGCTGCACATATCCGCTGAACACGCCGGTGCTCGCGCCGGTTTCGGTCAGCCGCAGCGTTTCACTGAATCGCCATTCGGCGAATGCGCGCCGTCACGAGCACCGTATCCGCGGCGAACGGATCGCGGTCCTGGTCGGGGTCGGTCAGCACCACGAATACCGGTTCGCCGCCGCCGAACACCTGCTTTCGCGCAGACCCACGGCACCGGGCACTGTGAGCGGCCCGGCGTGGCTCAGCGGCGGCGGCGCCGGCACGAACGAAGCCGCCTTCGGACGCACACTGCGGCGCGCCGACGTACTGCGCGGCGCCCGGTTTGCCCGGGGCGAACGCGAACATGCCGAGCGTCGCCGCTGTCGGCGTGAGCGGCAGCAGGTCGAGCGGAATGTCGACGCGCGACGACGGACCGACCGACGATCGTGAACGGCGCGCCGCGCGACGCGCCCGACAGCGCATACGGCGCACCGGCGAGCGCCTGCATCGCGGCGTCGGCGGCCGACGACGGAAAGCCGAATCGGTGCGGCGGCGTGACGCGCAGCCGGTAGGTGCCCGGCCGCAATCCACGGAAACCGATACTCGCCCGGAGCGAACGTGTAATGCGTGCCGCCGCGCATCGACGACGCCGGCTCCCGACATCACCGTCGACGGGTACGCCGAAGTGCCGTCGTCGCCGAGCACCTGCGCCGCGGCACCGCTGCCGTCGAGCAGCGCAATCGATGCGCCGTCGATCGGCTGTCCGGTGCCGGCGAGGAATACCCGGCTGACCGGGTCGAGCATCGCCCGCGCCTCGGCACGGTCGTTGGGCTGCGCCGCATCGACGTAGGCGGCGGTCAGCACCACGTGAACACCGCCGCCGAGCGCGCAATCGTGGGCGGCGAAGGTGCCGGAAACCGAGTCGATGTAACCGACGAACGTGCGTGCTGTCGACGCCGCTTTCGCTCAGCCGAAGCGTTTCGACATCGCCCGCGTCGGTGGTCAGCGTGACGAGGACGGACTCGCGCACGGCCGGGTCCGTATTCGCGTTCGCATCGACCACTTCGAAAAAAACCGGCGCGCCCGTTTTGAACACCGTTGTGCCGTGCAGATCGACGGACCCCGGCAGCGGCACCGGCGCGCCGCGAAGCGTCGTCGGTGCCGGCGACGTTCTGAAAGGGCCCTGACGGGTCGGCAGAGGCGCTGCATTGAGTTGCGCCAACATCGGCGCGCGAGCGCCCGCTGCCCCCGGCGCATATTCGAGAACGCGATACCGCGGCGTTCGGTTCCGGCGCCGCTGCCGGGCGGCGTCGCCGTCAGCAGGAACGACTGGCTGTGCGACAACCCGCCGGCGTCGGTCGCGGTCACGACACGGTGACGGTGCGTACCGAGCGGCAAGCTCGAGGTCGATGTCAGCCTCAGCGTGCCGTTGACCACTTCGAAGCGCGCGTCGTCGACGCTGTACGTGTGCGTATCGCCGACATCGGGATCGGTCGACGACAACGCGCCCACAGGCGCGCCACTGGTATTTGCATCGAACGTCGTCTTCGCGAGCGCAACGGCGGTGGGCGCCTCGTTGCGGTTGATCGACGACGACTGTGAGATCGACGCTGACCGACGCGCCGGAAGGATCGGTGGCCGTCACGCGAGCGTCACGCTCGGTTCGGTCTCGAAATCGAGCGCAATTCCGGCGACCAGTTGCAGCTGTCCGCCGACGATCTCGAAACGCGGATCGGAAATCGAATACGTGTGCGTGTCGGCCGGATCGGGATCGATGACGGTGATCGCGCCGATCGTCGCGCCCGGAGAATTTTCGTCGACGCGATTCGGCGCGAGCGTGATTCCGCGTCGGCGGACTGTTGCCCGACGCCGGATCGGTGACGACGGTGTGACTGGCACTGACGGACAGGTCGGCGTCCGCCAACCTGATAGGTGGCGGTCGCGGTGTTGGTGATCGGCGTGTTCGGCGGAATTGCCATCGCGGCAGCGGCCCGACAGCAGCAGACACAGCAGCGCAATCCACCACGCGCAAAAACGCAGGCATGAAAACGCGGCTGGCGCGTGGTGCTTACGCACCACGCGCCAGTCGCCGCCTCCTTTGCACACGTCATCAGAGATGCGCGAGCATCATCGCATTCGACGTAACGCTCCTGCTTATTGCAGCGTCACGAAGTAGACGATGACGCCTCGTTCGTTCGCCGCACACGCGCCGAGCGAAACCGTGACTTCCGGATTGCGCCGCCGCGAACGCCGCGGTCGCCGTCGCAGCCGGATGCCGCGCACGTGTGATAGCTGATCAGCGTTGAGGTTCGGGCTATCCGGAACGTCGAGCGACACCGGTACCGCATTCAGCGTCACCGATACGTTCTGCGGAACGTTGATGCCGGCCACCGCGTTGGTGTTGCCCGGCAGTGATTTCGCCGGTGCTCTGCAGATCGTCGGAGATGTTGATGCCGGTCGTGCTCGGCGACCGGCGTCGTTGCTGACGCCGACCGCGTACATCAGTACCGCGCCCGGAATGGCCTTCGGGTTGTTGCCCGACAACGTGTCGCTGTTGTTGGCCGAGTAGCGGTTGCCGTTGATCGGATCCCACAACACCTGCACCACTTTGCCGATGTACAGCCTCGCGCCTGCCACGACGAACGCGCTCGTATCGGCGTGCTGGCCGTTGTGGATCACGTCCTGGGTGCCTTGCGCGTTGCGCGCGAAGTTCCAGGTCAGATCTTCGACGTTGCTGGTCGACAGCGTCTGCGAAGACGTTCTGCACCATGGCGATGTCGTCAGCGACGTGACCGCGCCGCTAGAAGCCGGGTGCATTGCGGCCGTTGGAGTCGGCGCCGATGAACGCGCCGCCCCCGGCTACCGCGACACCCGCGACCAGCGTAAACGCATCGCGATCGAGGTCGGCAGCCGCGACCGGTACGTTGACGACGACCAGCACGCGTCGCGGTGGTGTCGCGCGACACGTTGCTCAGCACGTAGTGGCCGCCGGTCGCGGTCAACACCGTGTCGGTGCCGGCTTCATACGTGCCATTGCCGTTCGTGTCGACCGCGACGATGGGCGCCGCGGCGACGAACGCATTACCCGTGCCCTGACCGCCGAGGCCGGTCACGTTCGTGGCGCCGCGCTCGATGACGCGAGCCACAGATCCTGCGTATCGTTGCCGTTGTTGCGGACGTCGAAGTTCAGCGCCGGATAGGCGCTGGCGCCGGTCGAAGTCTGACCCGGCGTCACGCTCATGGCCGTTGCGCCCTGCGCCGCAACCAGCGTCGCAATGGCGCGGTCGACGACGAACGCGACAGATGCGGTCCTCGGCGTCTGCGCGAAGCCATTGACCTGATAACTCAACGAGACGTTGTTGGTGACCGTCGTGTTCGCGGCCGTACCGATCGCAAACGCCGGTGCTGCCATCAGCCCGACGATCGCGGCGATGGCCGTGACGGTCAAAGATCGAAAGTACTTCATGACAGATTTTCCTCTAAGATAAGGCCTTTCCCTAAAAGAGATCAGGGACCTCTGATGACGAGTTCGCCGCGCAGCTGCCCGGCGAACGTTTCGAACACGGCGCCCGGAATGCCGGGACCGGCACCTTTGGTGCCGCCGCCGTGTTCCTCAACACGATGTGCGGTGGAGTGCATGCGGCGTGCCTACTTCAACCGCGCGTTGAACGAGACGTAGCTCTTCGCCGCGGGCGCCAGCGCCGGTGCGAACACCCAGCGGATCGTCGTGTAGTCGGCCGCGTTGAGCCGGAACCTTCACACCGTCGCGCACCACAGTGAGTTCGCTGGCGGGGTGGAATGTTTTGCCGCCGTCGACGGAGAACTGGATCGCGGTGCCGGAACCGAACGCCGAGTCGGCGATGTATTGCGTGTTCTCGGGTACCGGGTTCGTGATGACGACGGAGCCCGCGTCCGCTGCAGCCTTGCCGTCGTTGACGAACGTGATCGTGTAACGCACCTCGTCGCCGGGAATGACGTGATCTGCGGGCGCCAGACGCGTGCCGACGCTGCCGTCGGGCGAGGCCACGCGCTCCATCTTCTGCACGGTGGTGGTCAGCTTCACGTCGGCCAGCGCCGGCGCGATCCAGCCGACGCACGCCAACAGCGTTGCGATTTTCAAAGTCCTGATTGCTGCGTTCATGGTTTCCTCCTGGGAACTAACGGATGCTCGAATTGCTTACTGCTTGTTCACTTGCCGCGTGGAATTGCTTACTTCCTGGAATCACTTGATCGTTGCGTTGAATGAGATGACGACCGGCGCGCTGCCCCCGACGAGATCGCCAAGCATCACCACAACGGTGTTGTTGGGGCCGTCGAAACCGGTGTTGTCGGAACCCGCCGGTGCGAAGTCGTCGTCGGCCTGCTGTCCGGCCGGCAGTGGCGCGACCGCGAGGCTCGAGGCCACGTATGCGAGATCGGCCGGCATCGGATCGCGCACCACCAGACCCTGTGCGGCATCGCTTCCAGCAACGCTCACGTCGATCCGGTAATGCACGATCGCGCCGGGTATGAGCCGCGCTCCGCCGCCCGGGTCTGTAACCGACGTGACAGTCTTGTTCAGCGTCACCACCGCAGCGTTCACGCGATACGCGCCGTCCGCACGCAATCGCAACGAGCCGCTCGCAAACGTCGAACCGACCACAGCGATGACGTTGCCGCCGCCCGACGCCGGATCGCCCGCCCCGGGATAGGCAGTACCCGGTAACGGAAACGCGGCGTTCGCGGGATCGTCGGTGCCGGCTTCGGCGAACACCGTACGCGGCACGGCGCGCAGCGACGCGCGACCCAGCGCGTTTTGGGGCAGCCCGACCGGAATGTTCGCTGCGACGTAAACCGACACGCTGCTGTCGCGCACCAGCACAGGGTCGTTAGACCCGACGACGTAAGGCGTGTCGCCGCCCGCGCCGATTTGCAGGCCCGGCGTTCCGTTCGTTTCGATATAGATCGCAGGGCTCGTCGGATCGAAATCGTCGCCGGTGATCGCGGCATCCACCACGAGTCGAAACGGCTCGCTGCCGTTGCCGGTGTTCGTGACGCTGAACGAAAGCCACGCCCCGGTCGCGCCGCTGGCCACTGACACGGCCGATGCGTCCTGGCTGACGACGACTGCATCGAGCACTTCGTCGACGTCGAGCTCACCGTGTTGCTCGTGACAATCGGTTGCGCGACGCCGGCAACGTCGAACGTCATCTGCGCGGTGCTGTCGATGCGCGCGCCGGCGCCCGTGCCGATCGCCGCGGCGTAGCTGCTCCACAACGAGCAGCGAGAGAGCCGCGGTCGAGCGCAGGGCGGCGTCAACGCGGCGACGCGAAAACCGACGCGGCTAGGTCGATGCGAGTCGACCCGCTCGCGCGCGAGACAATCCATGTCCAGTTGCGGATCCATCTTCAAACCAATCAATACGTTAGCGAGCACCGCTGCAAAATCCGTTAACAAGGTCTGCTTCGCCGGTTTGTTGACGTGACTGCGGTCACACGGCGTCGCTCGGAACGTGCTCCGAGTGCCGTTGCATCACGTTTTTCTGACGCCGTCGAGCAGCGATCTCAAGTCCCCGACGGTCCACTTACGCCGACTATCCAGGCGCAAGCGTCGTGCCATGCCGTCAACGCGATCCGCCGCGGTTGCGCGAGTTGCGATGCAAAACAAGGAGATAGCGAGGTCGCGGTGGAAGCCGTGATGCCGTCAACGTTCTGACGGCGACACAACGCGGCGTGCGATCGCTGCCGCGCCGCGGCGTGAACGTGACGCGACGCGTCAATGCTGGCGTCAACGCATCGACGTTAATCGAGGCGCTGCGTCGCGATCGCTAAGAGCTAGAGCTGAGCGACGATGGTGGTGGTCTGCGTGCGCGGATCGTACGTGATCGACTGCGCGTCCGCTCGCGAGTTGGCGCCGCACTGCGTCGCGCTTCTGCTCGAGATCGAAGTCGCGATGACCGTAGTCGGTGCCTTCGCGATTCACGTAGTCGTCGATGACGCCGTCGAGCGCTTCTGCCGAAAGCGCTTCAAAGGGAATGTTGATGACTGCCCCAGCGGTCACGTGACGTCGACCGCAACTACGGTACTTGCGCGTTGCATTTCAGTACCATACCGGCTTTGATCCCATTGCGCGACGCGGCCTGGACAGCGTTGCCTCGCTCAATGGACCGCGCCATCTCGGCATGCCAACAGGATTAGGGAATCATGGCCGAACAAGAACACATCCTCGTCGTCGAAGACGAACCGATCACCCGCGAACAACTCGTTTCTTATTTCAACGACGAAGGCTTCAAGGTTTCGTCGACCGGCAACGGCGACGAAGTCGTCGGTCTCGTCAACGACACGAACGTCATCCTCGTACTGCTCGACATCAAGCTGCCCGGCAAGGACGGCCTGACGTTGACGCGCGAGATCCGCGCGCACTCGGACATCGGCATCATCCTGGTGACGAGCAAGCAGGAACAGATCGACCGCATCCTCGGCCTCGAAAGCGGCGCCGACGACTACGTGACGAAGCCGTTCGATCCGCGCGAGCTGCTGTCGCCGCGCGCGCAACCTGATCCGCCGCGTGCACATCCAGCAGCGCCAGCGCCGCAAAAACCACATCCGCAAGTTCGCCGGCTGGACGCTCGACCTGAACAAGCGCGAACTGACGTCGCCGGAAGGCGAAGCCAACCAGCTGTCGGCCGGTGAATATCAGCTGCTGCTGTCGTTCATGGAAAAGGCCGGCGAAGTGATGAACCGCGACCAGATCATGAACCGCATCCGCAACCGCGAGTGGTTCCCGGACGACCGCTACATCGACGTCCTGGTCGGCCAACTGCGCAAAAAGCTCGGTGAACGCGCCGCCACCGCCAAGATCATCACCACGATCCACGGCACCGGCTATCTGTTCACGCCCGAGGTCGTGTAGCTTTAACGCGCTCCGCCCTGTGTGCCTCGACTGACCTGACCGGCGGAGCACGGCTCACCGCCCATGGCTGAATTCGAGCTCGACATCGAGAGGCGCATCTACGAGAGCGCCAGCACGCTCGTGCATCGCGGGCGGCTGGGCGATCGTCCGGTCATCATCAAGACGCTGAAGCCGTCCGCCGCCGGTCCAAGCGCGGTCGCCCGTTATCACCACGAATTCGCCGTCAACCAGTCGCTGACGAGCCCGTACGTCGTCCGCGCGATCGAACTGACCGAACACGACAGCCGCATCCTGTTCGAAGACGTGCACGCAAACGCGCTGCGCGAACTGATCCGGCAGGGCAACCTGACGTTCGAGCAGAAACTCGCGGTGTCGATCCAGCTGTGCCAGGCGCTGCAGTCGATTCACGACGAAGGCGTGATCCACCGCGACATCAATCCGGCCAACGTCGTCTGCAATCCCGAAGCGGAACTCGTGCGGCTCGATCGACTTCGGGCTCGCAACGCTCGCGCCGCGCGAATATCCCGATGCCACGGCCATCGCGCACCTCACCGGCACGCTGCCGTACATCTCGCCGGAACAGACCGGCCGCGTGAATCGCGTGGTCGACTACCGCACCGACCTGTATTCGCTCGGCGCGACGCTGTACGAACTGTTCACCGGATCGCCGCCGTTCACGAACAGCGATCCGCTGGAACTGATCCACTTCCACATCGCGCGCCTCGCAACGCCGATGAAGGAAGTGAATCCGACGTTGCCGCAGTGGCTTGTCGGACATCGTCGCGAAGCTGCTCGCGAAACAACCGGAAGATCGCTATCAGAGCGCCGCCGCCGTGCGCGCCGACCTCGAAGAAGGCTACGAACTGTGGGCGAGCCACGCCGATATCGAGACCTTCGCGCTCGGGCGCACCGACGCGCGCGGCCAGCTGTCGATTCCGAAGCGGCTGTACGGACGCGACGAACAGATCAAAACGCTGAACACGCTGCTCGACCGCGCCACCCGCAGCGAAGTCGCGATCGCGCGCGTTCTCGGCGGTCCCGGCATCGGCAAAAGCGCGTTCATCGACTTTGCGCTGAGCAGCATCGCCGAACGACACGGCCTGGCGGCGCGCGTGCGCCCCGCGGCCGATCAATTCGGCAGCGGCCTCGAACTGCTGCGCGAACTCGCCTCCGCGCTGGTCAGGCAACTGCTGTCGCGTCCGCCGCGCCGACGTCGATGCGTTCGTCGCGCGGCTGAAACGACTGACGAACGACAATCCCGGACCGCTCGTCGCGCTGGTGCCGGAGCTCGGCGCGATCATCGAAACCGACAGCGCCGACGACTCGACGCTGTACGGTCGCGCCGAAGAACACCTGCTGCGCGCGTTGCTGCGCGCATTCAGTCCGATTCCGGTCGCGATCGCCGATCGAACAGGCCGACCGGATCGACCCGGATACCATCGCAGAACTGCTGTCGGTGGCGCTGCACGGCCGCCACCTGCTGGTGTTGATGACGGCGGAAGACGGCGATCTGCGCGAATTCAAAGACGCGCGCATCGCCGGCAAGACGACCGACATCGTGATGACCGCGCTCGACAAGGGTCATCTGCGTTCGCTGCTCGCCGACCTGCTGTCGCAGTCCGAGGCGCGCGTGCGCGAACTGGCGGCGGAAATTCACGCCAAAACCGACGGCGTGCCGTCGCACGTGCTCGAACTGCTGTTCGAACTGCACGATCAGAACGCGCTGTTCTACGACGCGCTGCACAACCAATGGACGTGGGACCTCGAGCAGGTTCGTGCGCATTTCTTCTCGGACAACACCCGCGAACGCATCGAACGGCAGCTCGAAAAACTGCCGCCGGAAACACTCGGCGGCGATGGAGATCGGCGCGTGCATCGGCGACAGCTTCGATGCGGCGCTCGTTGCGGCCGTATCCGCCGAAGCACCAGGCAAGTCGATCGCCGGGCACCTGCGCAAAGCCGTTGGCGAAGGTCTGATCGGCGGACTGCGCGAGGATCAGGAACGCGGCATGCGTTACCAGTTCGCGCATCCGCGCGTGCGCGCGCTGATCTACCGAGCGCATCGACGACGACGAGAAAGCTGCACATTCACCTAGATAGTCGCGGACGCGCTGATACATGCCGACGCGACCGGCACATCGGCAAAGCGGATCGCCGACCAGTTCAACGCGGCGGGCGGCCCGTTCGACGCGGACGCGTCGCGCCGCAACGCGATTGCGCACTACAACCTGCTCGCCGCGCGCGAAGCGCTCGTCGACAGGCAGCTTTCAGCCCGCGTTCAAATACTGCCGCAGCGGTCTCGCGTTGTTCCCGCTGAATCCGCACCAGCCGCTCGGCGCCGACCACGTCCAACTCGTGCAGGCGCTGATCGAATGCGCCGGCCGAAGCCGCGTTCCTGTGCGGCGACTTCGAACAGCTCGACGCGCGTCTTCGCGCGCGCGGACCATCAACAGGTCGGCACCAGCAGCGCGCTGACGGAACTGCGCGTACGCGCAGCGCTTGCGCAGAACGAACTGAACGACGCGATCGAACTCGCGGAAGCGAGCCTCGCGCGTCTGCCGTACAAACCTCTGTCGCCTCGTTGGCGGGTACCGTACCTGCGCGCGACGCGGCCGTTGCCGGCCGACGTGCCGGTGTTGACCGACGGTCGTCTGAAAGAAGCATTCCGGCTCGAAGCCCAGCTCGATTCACGCCGGCTACCACGTCGGCTCGCAGGCAGTCGACGCGCCTCGCGCAGGACATCATCATCCGCGCCGCACGGCGTGGGCTACAGCGCGGAAGTCGCGTTCGCATTCGCGTCCGAAGCGGTGCGCCACGTCGCGATCGGTAAGGTCGACAAAGCGCAGGCGCTGGCAACCACCGCGCGCCAACTCGCGCACCGTTTCGCCGACGACAAGTTCTCGACGCGCACGTTGACACTGTTGTCCGGGCTCGTCGATCACTGGACCGGCTCGATGGACCAGACGTTGTCGCCGCTGACCGAAAACACCCGCCGCAGCATCGCGGCGCACGACTACGAGTTCGCGCTCGTTGCGATCGTTTTCTACGCAACGAACGCATTGGCGCGCGGAATGGAACTTGCGTCGTTGTCGCGCGAGCTCGCGGCGCGCCTCGCCGACGTAACGCCGCTGAAACACGTCACGGCAGTGAACATCGCGCGGTTCATTCAGCAGGTACTTGGCGAGCCTGCTCGGCCACGGCGATTCGCAGGAAGGTTCGGACGACGCGCAATTCGCCAATCCCGACGACCAGGCCGCGCTCGCCTACATCTACACGCTGCGCGCGTATTTCGCGGTGCTGTTCAACGACTATCAGGGCGCGTCCAGCGTGCTCGTCGAGGCGCGCCGCTACATCGGACGCCTCACCGGATCGCCGATGAATCTCTGGTTCACGTTCGCCGACGCGTTGACGACGCTGCGCACCGGCGGCGACGAGGCGATGCGCGCCGTGCGCGAGCCGCTCGCACTGATGCAGCGCTGGGAACGCTACGGCTGTCAGTCGGCGGCGCCGAAGGTCGCGATCATCGAAGCGGAAATCGCGTGGGCGCGTGGCCAGACGACCGCAGCGCTCGAACGTTACGAAGTCCGCGGCGCACACCGCGCGCCGTCTGGGCCTGGCCAACGACGAAGCGATCGCCTACGAACTCGCCGCGCGGCTCTGCCACAAATCGGCGCGCACCGACTTCGCGCGGTTGTTCATGCGCAACGCCTATCAGGCGTATCTGCGTTGGGGCGCGCTGTCGAAGGGCAATCAGCTCGAACGCGAGTTCCAGGCCTACATCGGCGACCACCGTCTCGTCGCGGCCCGATTCGGGCGCATGGAGCGTCGGCGATCTCGTCGACCTGACGGTGCGCGATTTCGCGAGCGTCAGCGGCACGAACGAGAGTCACGAGATCGGCCAGCGTCTGCTCGACACGACGACGGTACTGAAAGCGGCGCAGACGATTTCCGGCGAAATCGTGCTGGACCGCGTGCTGATCAAACTGCTGCGTCTCGCGCTCGAACACGCCGGTGCGCAGAAGGCGACGATGCTGCTGTCGCACGACGACCGGCTGTACGTCGAAGCGATCGCATCGGTCGACGGCGGTTCGACGCGCCGGCTGTCACCGCCGATCGCGCTCGAGGACTGCGAAGAAGTACCGCAGAGCATCATCCAGTTCGTCGCGCGCACGCGCCAGGCGCTGGTGCTCGCCGACGCGACGAAAGAGGACGTCTTCACGCAGGACGTGTACGTCAAGGATTTCCAGCCGCTGTCGGTGATGGGCTGCCGATCATCGCGCGCAACGAAGCCATCGGCGTGTTGTACGTGGAGCACCGCTGGTTGACCGGCGTGTTCACCGCGCAGCGCGTCGAAGTGCTTCAGCCTGCTCGCATCGCAAGCGGCAATTTCGATCGAGAACGCGCGCTTGTACGCCGACCTGCAGGCGACGCGCGACGAATACCGAACGCTATACGACAGCGCCAACGAAGGGCTGTTCCGAATCAGCGGCGACGGCGTGCTGATCCGCGCGAACCCGACGCTGGCGCGCATCCTCGGCTTCGATTCGATCGAAGCGTTGCTCGCCGACTATCGCGATCTGCTCGACCGCGTGTTCCTGAAGAAGGATCGCGCGCAGGAACTGATGTCGCTGCTCGACGAAACCGGACTCGCCGTCGCATTCGAAGCCGAAGGCGTGATCCGCGACGGCCGCACGTTCTGGATGTCGCTGAACGCGCGCGTGAACCAGGACGCGAACCAGGGCGAAGTGATCGACGGTTCGGTAATCGACATCAGCGCGCGCGTCGAACGCGGCGAAGCGGAGAAGCGCCGCCAGATCGCCGAAGCCGCGACGCAGGCGAAGAGCGAGTTCCTCGCCAACATGAGCCACGAAATCCGCACGCCGATGAACGCGATCGTCGGCTTCTCGCGGCTGACGCTCGAAACGCAGCTCGACCGCAAACAGCGCGAATACCTCGCGTCCATCCGCAACGCAGCCGAATCGCTGCTGACGCTCGTCAACGACGTGCTCGATTTTTCGAAGATCGAAGCCGGCAAACTGGTGCTCGAAGCAGGCGCCGTTCAACTTCGGCGATACGTTGCGCGAGGTCGAACGGCTGTTCCGCACCGAGGTGCGCAAGAAGAATCTCGATTTCACCGTGGCCGATCACACCGGCGAACAACCCGGAATTTCCGGCACGACGGCGTCATCGTCGGCGATGCGCTGCGTCTGAAGCAGGTGCTGATCAACCTGATCGGCAACGCGATCAAATTCACCGAATCCGGCAGCGTAACCGTCGACGCGCAACTGCTGCGCATCGCGGACGAAACCTGCTCGTCGTCGGCGTCCAGGTCACCGATACCGGCATCGGCATCAGCAGGAACAGCAGACGCGGCTGTTCGAATCGTTTCAGCAGGCCGAAACGTCGACGACGCGGCGCTTCGGCGGCACCGGCCTCGGTCTTGCGATCTGCAAGAACCTGGTGCAGCGTGATGGGCGGCGAGGTCTCTGTCCGCTCCGAAGTGGGCCAAGGCAGCCCTTCGCGTTCGACGCGCGCTTCCTGCGTCCGACGAGGAAGGTGACGATCGCATCCGAGGCCCGCCCTCGCCCGCGCAGCGCCGACGTGCTGCGCGGCCGGCGCATCCTGTTGGCGGAAGACAATCCGATCAACCAGCAGCTCGCGCTCGAATATCTGCAGCGCAGCGACGCGACGATCGACATCGCCGAAACGGGCCGCCAGCGCGATCGATCTCGCGCTGGAACGAAGACTACGACGCAATTCTGATGGACATCCACATGCCGGAAGTCGACGGGCTCACCGCGACGCAGCACGATTCGCGACGCCGGTTTGACGATGCCGATCATCGCGGTCTCGGCCGACGCGCTGGCGGAACGCCGTTCCGCGGCGCTCACCGCGGGCTGCAACGCGTACGTGACGAAGCCGATCGACTTCGACGAATTGCTCTCGACACTCGACGCGCTGCTCGTCCCGCCGCCGCTGAAACGCCGCCGCCGAAACGCCGCCGCGCGAGCGACGATCCGGCGGCTGCCGCAGCGGCCGAAGCCGCTCAAATCGCCGACCTGGTGAATCAGCGCACACCCGGCATCAACATCGGCGAAGCCATCAAGGGCCACAACGGCAACGTCAAACTGATGTTGAAGCTGATGGGCGACTTCGGCCGCTACTACGGCGACGCCGGCCAACGGATGCGCGAAGCGGTGACCGGAAACAACATGGAAGCCGGCGAACGTCTCGCGCACAACCTGCACGGCGTCGCCGGCAGCTTCGGCGCGGCCGACCTGAAGGAAGCCTCCAAAGCGCTGGAACTCGCGCTGGCACACGGCGACAACAAGAACCTGTTGGGGCTCGTGCAGAGCTTCGAGATGGCGCTGACCGAAGTGCTCGAGTCGGCGGAGTCACTCGCGAGCCGCGAGGTCAGCTTCCGCGCATCGGACCTGTAGGCCGCCGCGCTAAGACGTGACTCGGAGCGGAATCAACGACGCCGTCGCTGCATCGCGTTGAAGCCCCGCGAAATCGAACAGCTTCGGGTCGGCCATCTGCGATGGGCTGATGTTCGCGATGCTGCGCGCGATGTTCTCGACGCGACCGGGTTCGGCTTTGTCCCATTGCGTCAGCATGTCTTTGATCACGCGCCGCTGCAGGTTTTCCTGCGATCCGCACAGGTTGCACGGAATGATCGGGTAAGCGCGATGTTCCGCCCAGCGGGCGATGTCTGTTTCGCGACAGTAGTACAGCGGTCTGATCAGGATGTTGCGGCCGTCGTCGCTCTTCAGTTTCGGCGGCATTGCTTTCAGCCGCCCCCCGAAGAACATGTTCAGGAACAGCGTCTCGACGACGTCGTCGAGATGATGTCCCAGTGCCACCTTCGTTGCGCCGATTTCGGTCGCGAATCCGTAGAGCGAACCGCGGCGAAGGCGCGAACACACCGGGCAGAACGTCTTACCTTCCGGCGTCAGCCGCTGAACGATGCTGTACGTGTCGCGTTCGAGGATGTGATACGGCACGCCGAGCCCATCGAGATAGCGCGGCAGCACGTCCTCCGGAAAGCCGGGCTGCTTCTGATCGAGGTTCACCGCGACCAGTTCGAAGTCGATCGGTGCGGCGCGTTTGCAGGCTCAACAGGATGTCGAGCAGCGTGTACGAGTCCTTGCCGCCCGAGAGGCACACCATGACGCGATCGCCGGCTTCGATCAGCTGGTAGTCGCCAATCGCGCGACCGACGTCGCGGCGCAGGTGTTTGCCGAGTTTGTTGATGTCGTAGCGGTGCTTACGGTCGTCCATGGTCAGCGAGGTGACGCAGATGTGCGAAGGGACGCGATTCTGCGGCAAAGGCGCCGGCAGTGGAATCGTCGGTCACTCGCCGATGGCGGCGTTCGTCTTGCCGAAATCGCGGGCAAACGCGGCGAATTCGTCGGCCGGAAGCGGTTTCGAGAACAGGTAACCCTGGATCAGATTGCAGCCGGTCTGTTGCAGACAGCGCAGTTGCGCGTCGGTTTCGACGCCTTCCGAGACCACGTCGACACCAAGGATGCGACCCATCGACACGATGGAAGCGACCAGCCCGAGATCGGTATTGCTGCGTTCGAGATCGCTGATGAACGAGCGGTCGACCTTGAGCACGTCGAACCGGAAGCGCCGCAAATAGCTGAGCGACGAGAAGCCCGTCCCGAAATCGTCGAGCGCCATCCGCACGCCCAGGCCGCGCATTTCGTTCAGAAACCCGAGCACGCCTTCGTGATCGGCCATCAGCACGCTTTCGGTGATCTCGACGGTCAAGCGGTGCGCGGGACCCGCGCGGACGCGCTCGACCAGGTCGCGAATGTCGTTCGCGTGCTTCAGCTGTCGACCGCTGACGTTGATCGACACGCGCAGCTTCGACAACGCGGGGTCGTTCCAGCGTCGCATTTGCGCGCCCACTTCCTCGACCAGCCAGTACCCCATTTCGACGATGAGGCCGGTGTCTTCCGCCACCGGGATGAACTCGCCCGGAGAAACGAGTGCCGCGCTCCGGATGCTTCCAGCGCATCAGCGCTTCCGCCCCAACGACTTGCATCGAGCGCAATCGACGATCGGTTGATAGTGCAGCACGAGCTGGCGTTCGCGCACCGCGCGCCGCAACGCGGTTTCGAGCAGAAAGGCGCTTCTCGGCGCGCTCGTTCATGTCCGCTTCGCAGAACACGATCGACGTTTCCGCCGAGTTCTTTCGCGCGCGCCATCGCCGTGTTCGAACGCTGCATCACGCTGCCCGGCGTCGGTGCCGTCCTCCGGATACAACGCGATGCCGATGCTCGCGGTAACGACGATTTCGTGTCCTTCGATGCGGAACGGTTGTGCAAGGCTGTCTGGATCGATCGCGCCATCCGTTCGGCTTCGGCGTAGTCCGCTAGATCGGGCAACATCACGGCGAATTCGTCGCTGCCGAGCCGCGCGACCGTGTCGCTTTCGCGCGCGGCCATTGCGATGCGCATCGCCAGTTCGATCGAGCAGTCGGTCGCCGAGCGTCGGACCAATGGAATCGTTGACCACCTTGAAGCGGTCGATGTCGATGCTCAGCAACGCGCCCGGCTTCGCTGCGCTTGCGCCGATGCACCAGCACCTGCGTCAGCCGCTCGAGCAGCAGCGTGCGGTTCGGCAGCTTCGTCAGCGTGTCGTGTTGCGCCTGCCAGTTGATCAGCCGCTCAGCGTCCTTGTTGGCGGACAGGTCCATCGACACCGTCAGATAGCCGCAACCGCGACCGCTCTCGTCGTCGATCCGCACGCGCGTCACTTTTTCGGCATACGCCTCGCCGGTCTTGCGGCGCTGCCAGATCTCGCCGGCCCATTTGCCCGACTTGCGCCAGATCGCTGCGCATCGCCTCGAAGAAGCGTTCGTCCTGCTCGCCGGAGCCGTTGAAGTTCAGCGATCTGCCGACGACTTCGGCAGCGTCGTATCCGGTGACGCGGCAGAACGCCGGATTCACCGCGAGGATGCGCTCGTCTGGGATCGGCGATCGACACGGCCTCCGGCGACACGTCGAACAGCAACTGGCCGAGGTGCTCGCGGCCGAGCACCGAGATCAAGCCGCCGCTCCGGGCCGCGTGCGCAATCCGGACGGCAGCGCCATCGTAACCGCGGGCCGAGCAGCGCAAGAACATCAGGTTGACGCGTTGGCTCGACTCGCGCCGCGGCAGCAGCGGTGCGCTGACTGCGTGGCGATCAGCTGCAACTGCACATCGCGCAATTCACTCGAGCGCCGCGCGATGCAGCGGCAGCGTCGTACGTACCGAGACGCAGCGAGTCTTCGAGCGTTGCAGGCGACCTCGAGCGGACCCGACGTCGATGCCGTCGAGCCGCTCGTATCTTCGGCAATTCGCGCTGCATCGCGACAACGAGTTCGCGGCGCGCGACCTTCGTCGTAGCGCCGGACTGCGCAGCGGCCGTGACAGGCTCTGCACCAGCATTGCCGCTGAGCGTCGCGATCGCGTTCGATGCCGATGGACGGCGCGAAAATCCAGACATACCACGCCCACAGCAACGCAGCCGCCAGCAGGCCGACCGACAACAGAACGCCGGGCGGCGCGAAGAGGCCCGTCGCGTATCTGACGCGTTCAGGCATGCCGGGAACCGCTTGGAAGAGACATATATAACGCTAGTTCACGGATCCCGACGCCGCAAACCACGGGTCGCGCCGATCAGCCGAGTTCGCGCAGCACCAGCACCGGCGGCGACGCGACCAGCGACCGCGTGCCGAACAGGCCGATGCCGCAGACCATCGCCGCGCCCAGCAGCGGGCCGGCGAGCCACACCCACGGATGCAGCCGCGGCGACAGCTGGAATACCTGTTTGTCGAGCGCGAACACCGTCACTTCGGCGCCAAATGCGGCAATCAGTCCCGCGAAAACCCGAGCAGCGCGAACTCCGCACCCAGCGCGCCGCGCACCAGCCGGCGCGACGCACCCAGCGCCCGCAACAGCGCATGCTCGCGCAACCGCTCTTCGCCGCTGGCCTGAATGCTGGCGACCAGCACCAGGCACCCGGCCGCGAGCACGAGCGAGAGCACCAGCTGCACGGCCTGCGTAACGCGCCCGACGATCGACTGAATCTGGGCGATCACCTTGTCGACCTCGATCACCGTCACGGTGGGAAACGCGGCGAGCAAGCTGGTTCAGGAACGCTTTTTCCTGCGGCGGCAGATAAAAACTCGTCATGTAGGTGGCGGGCACGTCGCGCAGCGCGCCGGGCGAGAACAGGATGAAGAAGTTCGGCGCCATGCTGTCCCATTCAACGCGGCGGATGCTCGCAACGCGCGCGTCGACCGGCACGCCACCGACGTCGAATCGAAATGACGTCGCCGACTTTGATGCCGGCCGACGTCGCATACGCCTCTTCGAGCGACACTGCGGCGCTCGTTGGGCTGCTTGTCCCACCACTCGCCCGCCTCTATTCGATTGTTGGCGGGTAGCATCGCGGTCCAGACTGAGATTGCGTTCGGAGTCGAGACTCGGATCGGAGATGCCGCGGCGCGCCGCGCTTCTTCCCATTGCGCCGTGTCGACGCCGTTCACCGCCACGATGCGGCCGCGCGTCATCGGATACAGCTCGCCCATCTGATCGACGTGTCCGCGCACCATTGTCCGAAAGCGGCTCGACCTGCTCGGGCGCCACATTCATCAGGAAGTGATTCGGTGCGTGTTCAGGCAATTGCGTGCGCCATTCGTCGAGCAGCGCCGTGCGCAGCAGCACCATGATCAGCAGCAGCATGATCGCGAGACCGAAGATCAGGATCTGCGCGACGCTTTCGCCGCGCCGGCGCGCGAGACCCGCAAACGCCAGACGCCAACCGCTGCCGGCCTGCATGCCGAGCCGCCGCCCTGCGCGCAGCAGCAGATAAGCGAGCGCACCGAACACGATGCGACACGCCGCTGATGCCGGCAACCGTCCACAACGTCAGTCGCCAGCTGTTCGTGTACCACAGCAACAGACCGAGCGTGCCGATCGCGGCGCAACCATACGTCAGGGTGCGCGCGACACGCCGGCGACATCGAGATCGCGACGGATCACGCGCATCGGCGAAATCGACTTGCAGACCCATCAACGGCGGCAGCGCAAAAGCAGCGAGACAGACGAAGCCGCTGAACGCGCCGAACAAGCAGCGGCTTGATGCCGGCGAGCGGCAACTGCAGCGGCATGTACGCCGACAGCGCCGCGACGATCAGCAGATGCAGCACGCCGCCGAGCACGCCAATCCGGCAATCGCTGCCACGCGCGCCCACCGCGCCGAGCAGCGCGAGATAGCCCCACTGGATCTCGGCCGGCGTCGCGCCAAGCGTTTTCAGAATCGCGACGTGATCGTAGTGACGCCGCGCATAACGATGCGCGGCAAGCGCGACGGCGACACCGGCGAGCAACACCGCGAGCAGTCCGCCGAGCAGCAGAAACGCCTGCGGCGCGATCGAGCGCAGAGCCGATCGACGGGCTGCTCTCGCGAATGCCCATCCAGCGATAGGTCGGCGCCCAGCTTCGCTTCGAGTTCGGCGTGCAGCTGCTCGAGCGCGTCGTCGGCACCCGCGACGCAGCAGCCGATACGAAATGCGGCTGCCCGGCTTGACGACTTCGGTGCGCGCGACGTCGTCGGTGCGCATCAGCAGCCGCGGACCGAAGTCGAAGAAGCTGCCGCCGCGGTCCGGTTCGTCGCGCGAGCACGCGGCCGACACGAAGCGTCGCGCAACGCCGACGGTGGACGACATCGCCGACTTCGACGCCGAGCGCCGGAAACAGCCGCGAGTCGAGCCACACCTCGCCCGGCTGCCGGCAGTTCGCGCCACCGCATGCGCTCGGGCCGAACGGCGCGTCGGCCAGCCGCAACACGCCGCGCAGCGGATAGCCCTCGCTGACGGCCTTCACCGACACGAGCTGATTGCGCTCGCCGGCGAACACCATCGACGGAAACGTCAGCGTGCGCGCGGTCGCGAGGCCAGCGCGCTCGCGCCGCTGCTTCGAACTCGTCGGGAATCGGCTGCGACGACGCAATCACGCGATCGGCCGCGAGATACGTCGCCGATTCCGACAACAGCGCGCCGGACAAGCGGTCGACGAACAGGCTGATCCCGGTGACGGTACCAACTGCGAGCAGCACCGCCGCCACCAGCAGCCGCAATTCGCCGGCGCGCCATTCGCGCAGCAGAAACCGCAGCACCAGATCGATCCGCGCGGCGACACGATCCGCGTCAGCTCACGCGGCCGACGCGCGATTCGCGACGACGCGCCCGCGCGTCGAGTTCGATCACGCGATCGCACCGATCGGCCAGGCGGACATCGTGCGTCACGAGCACGAGCGTCGTGCCGTAGGCGTCGTTCAGGCCGAACAGCAGGTCGATGATGCGCGCGCCCGTCACCGTATCGAGATTGCCGGTGGGTTCGTCGGCGAACAGCACCTTCGGCCGCGACGCGAACGCCCGCGCGATCGCGACCCGTTGCTGCTCGCCGCCCGACAGCTGCCGCGGATAGTGCGCCGGCGCGCTCGGCGAGACCCGACCGTCGCCAACAGCTCCATCGCGTCGCGGCGCGGATCGGCATCACCCCTCAGTTCGCCCGGCAGCATCACGTTTTCGAGCGCCGTCAGGCTGCCGAGCAGTTGAAACGACTGGAACACGAACCCGACCACTTCGCCGCGCAGGCGCGCGCGCTGTTCTTCGGTGAGCTGCGTCAGTTCGCTGCCGTCGAGCGCGACGCTGCCGCTCGTCGGCGTGTCGAGCCCCGCGAGAATGCCGAGCAGCGTCGTTTTGCCGGAGCCGGACGCGCCAACGACCGCAACGCTTTCCCCCGCGTTGATTTCCAGGTCGACCGCCGCCAAGATCACCAGCTCTTCGGCGTCGCCGGAATGCGTGCGGAACAACCTTGGAAATGCGACGTGCAACGAGAACGGGCTTGGTCATCAGGGATTGTGTCATGAGAGGCCTGGCCCTGCTACTGCTCGCGGTCTCAGCGGCCGTCGCCGCGCAGACCCCGATCGAGGCCAAGACCATATTGGTGATCGGCGACAGTATCAGCGCGGGATATGGTATTCAACGCGACCAGCGGCTGGGTTGCGCTGCTCGAAGCGCGAGTCGCCGCGCTGCAAGCCGCCGCACCAGGTGGTGAATGCGAGCATCAGCGGCGACACCACCGGCGGCGGCCTCGCGCGTATTGCCGCGCGCGCTCGAAGTTCACAAGCCGGACGTCGTCGTGATCGAACTCGGCGGCAACGACGCGCTGCGCGGCTATCCGGTCGATCGGATCGAAAGCAATCTCGATGCGATGGTGACGCTGGCCAAAGACGGCCGGCGCCGTCGGTGCGTGCGTGCTCGGCATGGAGATTCCGCCGAACTACGGCGCGCGCTACACACAGGCGTTCCGCACGATCTACGCGGACGTCGCGACAGCGCGCGGGCGCAGCGCTCGTGCCGTTCCTGCTCGACGGCGTCGCAACCGACGCCGCCTTGATGCAGGCCGACGGCATTCATCCCACCGCTGCGGCGCAGACCGACTGCTCGAAAACGTCTGGCCGGCGTTGAAGTCGCTGCTGTGATTCACACGCATGGTATACTACAATGCGCCCTCGCCGCAGGGAGCCTCGCGTGGACTCAGCCAACGCACCGAAGACCAAGACCGACACCAAGTACAACCTGATCCTGTCGGCGCTGGAGTTGTTTGCCGACAACGGCATCGACGCGGTGTCGATGCGCACGATCAACAACGCGGCCGGCACCCAAAACGCGTCCGCGGTGCATTACCACTTCGGCAACAAGCTCGGGATCATCGAAGCGATCATCGGCTTCATTCGCGAAGAGCTCGACACGTCGCGGCTCGACGCGCTCACCGCGCTCGAAAAACGCGTGCGCAACGGCGAGCGGCCGCGCTGCCGCGAAATCATGTGGGCCGCGTTTGCGCCGTACTACCGGCTCTACACGACACCCGGATTACGGTCCAGCACGCGCTGCGATTCCTCGCGCGTCTGCAGATCGACATGAGTCCGGAAATGCAGGACATCCTCAATCGCGAACCGCAACAGATCGCCAAACGGTTCGACGCGCTGCTCGCGCGCGCGCTGCCCGATCTGCCCGACAACATCCGCCGCATGCGTTACCTGTACTTCTGGACGTTGACCGTGCAGATGTTCGCGGGCTCAGGCCACCTGGAATCGACCGTGTTCGGCGACCTGCGCACATGCGCCGACGAAGAGGCGCTGCATCGCCGCTTCGACTATCTCGTCGGCGGGATGGAAGGGCCGGTTACGCAGTGAGGCGGCCGATTCACGTCGCGTTACAACGAACTCACCGTGTGGCCGCCGTCGACGACGACGATCGAACCGGTCATGTAGCGCGACGCATCCGAGGCGAGCAGCAGCAGCGGGCCGTCGAGATCGGCGAATTCGCCGAGCCTCCGCTGCGGAATCCGCTTCACGAACTCCGGCGCGACGTCGCTGTCGAGCAGCGCTTTGCTGACATTGGTGTAGATGTAGCCCGGCGCGAGCGCGTTCACGCGGACGTTGTACTTGGCGCCCTCGAGCGCCATCACGCGCGTCGCCTGATTGACGCCCGCCTTCGACACCGCGTAAGGGAAAATGCCCTTCGTCGTGCGTTCGCTCGTGATCGAACTGATGTTGACGACGACCGCGCCGGGCGCGTTTCTGCGCGGCGACGCGCCGCGTCAGTTCGCGCGTCATCCACCACAGGCCCTTCAGGTTCGTGTCGATCACCGTGTCCCAGCTTTCGTCGTCGAGCGTCACGTACGTATGCGCACCCGCTTCGACGCCCGCGTTGTTGACGAGAATGTCGACCGGCGCCGAAGTGTTTTTCCGCTGCGTCGAAAAACGCGACGACGCTGGCGAGCGATCGCGAAACGTCGAGCGGCGCGGCATATGCGCTCTCCGCCCGCCGCCCGGATCTCCGCGACGCGCTCGTCGAGTTTTGCGACGCTGCGCGCGCCGAGCACGCACCTTCGCGCCGGCGCTGCGAGCGTTCCAGCCAGGTGCCGGCCGATGCCGGTCGACGCGCCGGACAGCGCCGCGACTTTGCCTTTCAGCGAGAACATATCCATCGCAGCCTCCCCTGCCGTTCGTTGGCGTCGCTTTGCTCCGCCATGACCGCACCCACGTGCCGTTCGCCGCGCGCCGCGGCGAGTCGCGCCTGGCGTGCGCGCTCCTGCAAACGCCGCGCGTTGCCGGTCGGCGTCTGCACGTCCGATGCAATACGGACAGCTGACGTCGACGACGTAGTCCGGCGATGCGCGTCTCGGCTTCGCGTCAGCGCATGCCGGCACGCATGACACGATGCGTAATGTCCCTGGTTCAGGTCGTCCGCGACCGAAACGCGTTGATCGAACACGAAACACTCGCCGGCGAAACGGTTGTCGGCGCCGGATCGTCGCGGCACTGATCGAGATAGCTCGAGGATGCCGCCGTCGAGCTGATACACGTGCTTCGAATCCGCGCTCGAGCAGGTACGCGCTCGCTTTTTCGCAGCGGATGCCGCCGGTGCAGAACATCGCCACGCGTTTGTGCCGCGCTGGATCGAGCTGCGTCGGCGAACGCGGAAATTCACGGAACGATCGGTGCCGCGGATCGATGGCGCCGGGAAACGTGCCGAGTTCGATCTCATAGCCATTGCGCGCGTCGATGACGGTGACGTCCGGGTCGTCGAGCAGGCGATTCCACGTCGCCGCGTCGACGTGCACGCCCGTTCGCTGTGCCGGATCGACGTCGTCGCAGTGCATCGCGATCAACTCGGCCGAACGCCGCACTTTCATGCGGAAGAACACCGGATTGTCCGCGTCGCCGCGCGAATGCGCACGCGGCAATGCCGCAAAACGCGCATCCGCTGCAGATCGCGCGACGAACACGAATTCAGCGCACCTTCGGTGTTCCGGCCAACGTCGCATTGATGCCTTCGTGCGCGAGCAGGATCGTGCCGCGAAGATCGAGATCGCCGGCGACCGCTGCGCAGGTGCGCCGCGAGCGGCATCCGGATCGTCGATGCGCACGAACCGATAGAACGTCGCGACGTTCATCGCCGGCGCGCGACCCGCCGAGACACGGCGGCGACATCGGCGCTGCGCCGAAACGTTCGCGCCACTCGGCCGCCGTGTAGGTATGCAGCGCGAGCGCGTGAATCGAATGTCGCAAGTTCGTCGGCCAGCACGGCGTTGACGCGCCGATGCCGCGCGAGCAACCGTTGGCCTTCGAATTCGGCCGCGACGACGACCACTTTGAAGTGGCTTTCCGAACCGCGCGGCACGCTGTGGTTGCCGCTTTCGTTGATCACTTCGAGGTGCAACGGCTCGAGCGCATCGGCGAGTTTCGTTTCGATCGTGGTTTGGACGGTCATGGTTTCAGCGCCACTACCGACACGTTGTCGAAGCCGCCTTCGGCAAGCGCCGCGTTGACCAGCGCATCGACGACGCGCGCCGGTTCGCCGTCGCGCGTTCGCCGCACAGAATCGCGCGATCGTCGGATCGTCGATCATGTCGGTGAGTCCGTCGCTGCACAGCAGGAACAGGTCGCCGTCGAGCGCGTCGACTTCGGTCAGGTCACATTCGACGTCGATTTCGATGCCGACCGCGCGCGTGACGATGTTGCGGTTCGGCGCGCGGCGCGCTTCGGCGGCCGACAGGATGCCCTGCTCGACGAGCTGCTGGACGAGGCTGTGGTCGGACGTCAGGCGCGCGAGTTCGCCGTTTCGAAATCGATACGCGCGGGAATCGCCGACGTGCGCCGCGATGAAACGTCCGTCGTTGATCGCGCCGACGACGAGCGTCGTTCCCATGCCGCTGAATTCACGCCGCGAATCGGCAAGCGCGAACACGCGCCGGTTCGCGAGTTCGAGCGCCTCGCGCAGCGTGTCGGGCGACGTCGTCGGACGTTCAGCCGGTCGGTGTGTTCGACGAGGTGCTGCATCACCGCTTCTACCGCGGTCGCGCTCGCCACTTCGCCTGCGCGCAGGCCGCCCATGCCGTCGGCGAGCACGGCAATGCCGAGTCGCGCGTCGAACGCAAGGCAATCTTCGTTGTTGTCCCGGACTTTTCCCTGATCCGAGCGTGCGGCGATTCGCATGGTTGGCGTGCTACTACGAAGGCGCCAGTGTAAACGCTGGGTAGCGGCGCGACGAGACTCGACGAGCCGTCAGTCGCGTCATCTCGGATCGCGCGGCACTCCGTCGCACTCGCGACGTCGCCAGTTGCGCGGCCGCAGCTTGATCGGCGCGCGTTCGGCGCTTGCGATACCGGATGTTCAGCATCTCGACGCCGAACGAGAACGCCATCGCAAAGTAGATGTAGCCCTTCGGCACGTGGAATTCGAAACCCTCGCGCGATCAGCGTGACGCCGATCAGCAGCAGGAACGACAGCGCCAGCATCTTGATCGTCGGGTGCTCTTCGACGAAGCGCGCGATCGCGCCGGCCGCGAGCATCATGATCAGCACCGAAATGACGATCGCCGCGATCATCACCTCGACGTGCGCCACGAGGCCCACCGCGGTGATGACCGAATCGAGCGAAAACACGATGTCGATGAGGCCGATCTGCACGCAGCACGCTGCCGAACGTCGCGGTGCCGACCGGCGGAATGCTCGTCTTCGACCATGCCTTCGAGCGAGTTGTGGACTTCCTGCGTGGATTTGGCGATCAGGAACAGCCCGCCGAGGATCAGGATCAGGTCGCGCCCGGAGATGCCTTCGCCGAACACGATGAACAGGTCGTCGGTGAGCTTCATGACCCACGTCAGGCGACAGCAGCAGCGCGATCCGCATGACCATCGCCAGTGCGAGGCCGACGAGCCGCCCGCGCGCCCGTTGGGCTTCGGGCAGGCGCCCGGTGAGCACCGAGATGAAGATGATGTTGTCGATGCCGAGCACGATTTCGAGCACCGTCAACGTCAGAAACGCCAGCCAGACTTCGGGGTCGGTCAGAAACTCCATCGTGCCGCACTTCGAACGCAAAGGACCGGCATTCAATCACAACGCCGCGCCGACTCGAAACCTCGCGTGCACGGCGATCTCGGTGCCGGCCCCGGAGTACATCGGCTACCATGTCGAGCACATTCATTCGCCGGTCGCCCGTCTGCATGGACAGGCCAAACGAACGCAGATCGAAGCCGCGGTGTTTCGCCGGCTGCTCGCGCACCTCGACGAGCGCAAGGACGTGCAGAACATCGACCTGATGAACCTCGCCGGGTTCTGCCGCAATTGCCTGGCGAAGTGGTACGCGGCGGCGGCCGACGGAAGCCGGCGAACAGGTCGACTACGAACGTTCGCGGGAACGCGTCTACGGCATGCCGTACGACGAGTGGAAGCGCCGCTATCCAGAGCGAAGCCTCGCCGGAGCAAGCTCGCGGCGCTGGCCAAACACGATCACTGACCCATGGCCGACGCCGCCGTTGCGCTCGACTGACGTCAGCAAGACGTTCGCCCACGTCGTCGCGGTCAATCACCTGTCTTTCGAGCGTTCCACGCGGCGCGGTCTACGGCATTCTCGGGCCCGAACGGCGCGGGCAAAACCACCACCATCCGCATGCTCGTGGGCATCCTGCGCCCCGACAGCGGCAGCGTCCGCGTGCTCGATTCCAACGACCCCGTCGCAGATCAAAGCGCGCCTCGGCTATCTGCCCGAGGAAAAGGGTCTGTACAAAAAGATGCGGGTGCTCGACCTCGTCGCCTACTTCGGGCGTCTCGAAGGGATGCCGCGCGCCGCGGCGTATTCGCAAGGCCGCGCCTGCTCGACGAGTTCGATCTCGGCGACTGGCACGATCAGAAGTGCGAAAGCCTGTCGAAGGGCATGGGCCAGAAGGTCCAGATCGTCGCGACGCTGATCCATGACCCGGAACTGATCGTGCTCGACGAACCGTTTTCCGGGCTCGATCCGGTGAACGTCGAACTGGTGCGCAACATCGTGCTGGCGCAGCGCAGCCGCAACCGCACCGTGCTGCTGTCTACGCACGTGATGGAACAGGCGCGAGCAGATCTGCGACGGACTGATCCTGATCAATCACGGTCGCAAACTGTTCGACGGAACGCTGAGCGACATCCGCCGGTCGTCCGAGCGCACGATCATCGATCGACTACGACGGCGACGGCGCCATCCTCAAGGACCTGCCGGGCGTCGGTCGCGTCAACGACGCCGGGCCGCCACGCCGAACTGAGTCTGCACCCCGACGCCGATGCGCAGGTGATCCTCGCGAGCCTGGTGAACCGGCTGACGATCCGCCGATTCGACACGCGCGAGGCGTCGCTGCACGAAATCTTCGTCCGCGCGGTGGGAGACAAGCAGTGGCCGTTGAATCGCGCCAAAGCGCTGCTCGTCGCGACGCGCGAATATCTCGAGAACGTCCGCACGCGCGGGTTCTGGATCAGCATCCTGATGATGCCGCTCATCCTGATCGTCGTTTCGGCCGCACCGATGCTGCTGAGCGACGCCGAGAGCGAAGCGCGTTTCGCGGTGATCGACCGGTCCGGTTGGGTCGAGCGCGCCGTCGCCGCGCGCATCGTGCACGACGACGTCGCGATGCGTCGTCGCGGCGCTCGCGCGATTCGCTGCCTAACGAGCGACCGGAGGGGCTGGCAGACCTCGGCGCAGCTCGACACGCCGGAAGCGCGCGAGCAGCAACTCGCCGACGAAACAGCGCGAATGCTGGTCAAGCTGCGCGCAGGCGCGAACTGGCGATCGCTACACCGACCGACGCCGGCGGAACGGATCGCCGCATGGTGGCACGACGATCCCGACGCAGGTCGCAAAGCATCGCGCCCAACATTTCGTTGGCGCAAATACCGCATGTCGCGACTCCGGGCATGGACAAGACCGGCGCTCAATCGTGCTGCTCGCGAACGATCAGCTGCTCGGCTACTTCGAGATTCCCGACGACCCGGTGGCCGACGGCAGCGGCGCCGCCTACGTGACGCGCAAACTGACGAATCAGGATGTGCGCCGCTGGTACGCGGCACTCGTCACCGACGTGGTGCGCGACCGGCGCATTCGCGAGGAGAACATCGCTCCGGCCGTCGCCGACTGGATTCAGACGCCGGTGCGAGTTCGCGCCGGTGCGTCTGAACGACAGCGGCATCGAATCGGAAGCCGCGCTGCGCCGACACGCTGGGTCAGTGGGCGCCGGTCGCGTTCGTTTATCTGTTGTGGATATCGATCTTCTCGATCACGCAGATGCTGCTGACGAACACGGTCGAAGAAAAGTCCAACAAACTCGTCGAGGTGCTGCTGTCGTCGATTGCGCCGGTGGATCTGATGGCCGGGAAGATCGTCGGCATCGCCGCCACCGGGCTCACCATCGTCGCGTCGTGGCTTGGCATATTCATCGCCGCGGCGCTGTGGCTGCCGGGTGTACTCGGCGGCACGGCAGCGTCGATCTGTCGGGGCTCATCAATCATCCGAGCTATCTTGCGTCGTTCATCGTCTATTTCGTGCTCGGCTATCTGTTCTACGCGGCGTTGCTGTGCGCATCGGTTCGCTCGCGAGCAACCTGAAGGAGGCGCAAACACTGATGATGCCGATCCAGCTGCTGCTGATCGTGCCGCTCGTCGTGATGGTGCCGATTGGTCGCGACCCGAACGGACTGCTGGCGCAGGTGCTGTCGTGGTTGCCGCCGTTCACGCCGTTCGTGATGATGAATCGCGCGGCATTTCCGCCGGGGCTGCATCACTATGTCGGCACCACGCTGTTGATGTTGGTCTCGATCTTCTTTGCGCTGCGGCTGGCGGCGCGCATCTTCGAAACCGGCGTGTTGATGACCGGCAAGCCGCCGCGCCTGCGCCACTGTTCGAGTTGCTGCGGGGCAAACGCCATGTCGCAGGCTGACAATCGCACGGTCGCGCTCGCCGACCGCTTCGAGTTCGTCGAACGCATGAAGCGCAGTCAGCGGCTGCCGCCGCGCGGTCAGTTCCGCGTGATTGCCGCCGACGTCCGCGGCCCCATCTCGAAAAAAACGCCGAACAAGTTTCCACACACGCTGTTCTTCTCGAGCCTGCTGGCCGCGCCGCTCTATCACGAGTTGATCGCCGCTCACTACACGTTGCCCGCAAACGGTAAGCACGGTCCGTTCAACGTCGCGGAAATGACGCCGGCCGACTATCGCTATCGATCGACGCCGTTACGTTTCAACAACGTGTCGCACAACATCTCGACTATCGACGCTACGGCTGTGCGCTCGGATTGCTGCCTGAACGCCGTCAGCAACGTCACCGACTTCATCGACGTGTTGGCAACCCAGGCGTTCGACATCTTTGCGCTGTCGCCGTGCGACTGGTTCAGCGATCCGGCACAACAGCCGCTACCCGCACGAGTGGTCGCACTCGCTGCTCGAGTTCCACGAGTACGTGTTATTCGATACTCTGCACCGCAAATTCCTCTGCCTGATGTTGCCTTTGACTAACCACTCCGAAAAAGACGGCACCGACAGCGCAACCCGGCAACGCCTGCAGCGGATCTGGCGCGACTGGCGCGGCTTCGTTCTGTTCATCGCCGTGATGGTGGTGTTCCGTTCGGCGATCGCCGACTGGAATCAGGTGCCGTCCGGCAGCATGAAGCCGTCGATCCTCGTCGGCGACCGCATCGTCGTCGACAAACTCGCCTACGACCTGCGCATCCCGTTCACGCATGACCCGAATCGCGCGCTGGGCGCGAACCGCATCGCGGCGACGTGGTGACGTTTCCTTCGCCGCGCGACGAAACGTTGTATGTGAAGCGCGTGATCGGCGTAGCCGGCGACGTGGTCGAGCTACGCAGGAACCGTCTGTTCATCAACGGCGAAGAGGCGCGGTATACGCGCGTTGACGGCCGAAGAAGTCGAACGCGCTCGAGGTGGAGAACAAGCCGCAATACGCCTTCTACCACGAAGAGATCGGCACGATGCGCCACGTCGTCATGTTGCGCCGCGACCGCGACGAATCCGTCGTATCAGTCGTTCCCGCCGACGCTAGTGCCGCAGGGCAGGTACCTGATGCTCGGCGACAACCGCGACGACAGCGGCGACTTTCGCGTGATCGGCTGGGTCGACGCGATATCGCATTCTCGGCCGCGCGCACGCAATCGCGTTTTCGCTCGACTACGAACACTCACTACGCGCCGCGTTTCGATCGCTTCTTCGAAGGGCTTGTCCTAACGGGCCGTCGCTACCGCCGGAACAGGCGGATCACGCCGAACACCACAGCGCGACCAGCCACATGCCGCGATGCACCACGACGCAACGACTCGCAAGCAGATAGCCGAGCAGTTCGTCGTTGCCAAGCCCAGACTGCGCGTCCGACCCAGTAGCTGGCCGCCAACGCCGCGAGCAATCCGAAGCAGCAGTGCGCCGCGCGACGTCGCGCAGAGCGGGCTTCGTCTGCTGATGTTGCTTTTGCTGGCGGTCATTTCGGTTGGCTCTGTGGCGACGCTGCTATTCTACGGCGCGCTCGATACAACCCCGCAACCGATTCGAGTCCCCCAACGTGACGCGACCCGAACGAGCGGCCATTTCCCAACAACTGCTTCGATGCCGGCATCGCCGCGGGCGCGTTGCGCGACGCCATCATCGGCTGAGTCGCATCGTCTGGCCGCAGGACGCGACGGAGCTCGACGATGCGCAACGCGCACTTCGATAGCGTCAGCTTCCGCCAGGCGGTGCTCACCGACGCCCATTTCGTCGATTGCCGTTTCACGAGTGCAGCTTCCGCAGCTGCGATCTGAGCGACGGTCACTTCGAGCGCTGTCAGTTCTACGACGGCGACACGCAGAGCGAACTGCGACTTCTCATACGCGGTGCTGCGCAACTGCAGCTTCGAAGACTGCGATCTGACGACCGCGCCGTGCCCGCGAACGCGCGCGTTCGGAATCGAACTGCGGCGCTGTCAGGCATCGGGCATCGACTTCACCAACGCCGACTTCACCTGAGCGCCGGCGCATTCGCCACCGCCACGTTCGTCGAATGCAACCTCGCCTATGCCGACTTCAGCAAGACCGACGCTGACCGGCGCGGTGTTCGCCGGCAGTCGCCTGTCGCACAGCGTCTGGCACAACGCGTCGCTCAACGACGCGGACCTGTCGGGATGCGAACTCGACAACGTCGAGGCACGCGGACTCGACCTGCGCGGCGCCGATCTGCGTGATGCGCGCTTCAACAGGCTCGATCCGCGCGAGATCGACCTCACCGGCGTGCGCATGTACGCCGAACAGGCGCTCGAGGTCCTGCGCACGCTCGGAATCGAGATCGAGTGACGCCTGCACGGCGCCGCGATCCTGACTAGCGCGGGATCTTTCGACATCAGCTCGATTTCGAAGATCAACGCTTCGTTCGGGCCGATCCGATTGCCGGCGCCGCGTTCCTTGTAGGCGAGATCAGGCGGCACGACGATGCGCCACTTCGAACCGACCGGCATCAACTGCAGCGCCTCGACCCAACCCGGGATCACGCCGTTGACCGGGAACGTCGCCGGGCGTGCCGCGTTCGACCGAACTGTCGAACACCGTGCCGTCGATCAGCGTGCCGGTGTAGTGAGTGGTGACCGTGTCGGTCATGCCCGGCTTGGGCCCGGTGCCGGCGACGAGCACCTGGTACTGCGAGACCCGACTGCGGTCGTCACGACGCCTTCTTTCTTGCCGTTTTCGCGTCGAGGTATGCCTTCGCGGCGGCGAGATTCGTCTCCGCCAGTTTGCCGTCGCTCTTCCGCGCGCGCGTCATTCAACGCGTTGAGCGCGGAGAGCACCTGTTCTTCCGGCACCTTGGCCTGCGTGCCCGAGAATCCGTCTTCGACGCCGGCGAGAAACGCCTTGGTATCGAGCGCTTTGCCGTACTGGTTGTCGACATTTCCGGCGATGTTGTAACCGAGGCCATAGCTCGCTTTCGCAACTTCGGATTCGAGCGCGGGTCCTTTCGGTGCTTCCGGCGGCGGCGCCTTCTGGCACGCGGCGGCGCCGAGCGCGAGCGCGATCACGAGCGTCGTCCGTGCCGATGCGCAACGCGACGCTCTCGGATCGCTACTTGCGAGGCCAATGGAATCTTCATATGGTTGTTTCCTCGTCCGGATTACATCTTCTTACTGTGGTTCCGGGGACCTTCGAATAGGCTCCCTTCGAATCGTCAGAACCGCAGAGCCTTGAGTGGACACTCAGGGTCGGAGATCTTCAATCTCACGGAACCTAAGGTGCGGCGCGGGCGTCAGAATACACGACTTGCAGTAGGCGGTGGTGATCGATGTTTGATCCGAATGGTTGACTGATGCGCGCGTTTGACGATCAGAACTGTGCGCTCGCATTGTCGCGGCGTGCTCGGCGGCGTCTGGTTGCGACGCTGGCGCATGGGCAGACGCCGCCCTTCCAGCCGACGCGCCACGTTGCCGAACGCAACCGCCACGACCACTCCGGCGACCGCTACGTCCGCCGAGCCGATGCAGCCGACACCCGCGCTACAGCTTCCCGATTCCGGAAGCACTGCATCCGCTCGACGTACATCCGCGCACCAGCCTGTCGATCGTCGAACAGCTGCGGCACAACCACTATCTGCAGAAGCCGCTCGACGACGCGGCGTCGAGTGAACTCTTCGACAAGTACATCGACCTGCTCGACAGCGGCCACGCGTACTTCCTCGCATCGGACATCCAGGCGCTCGAGAAGTACCGCTACTCGCTCGACGATGCGCTGAAGCGCGGCGATCTCGATCCCGCGTTCGACATCTTCAACCGCTATCAGGTGCGCCTCGAAGAACGTCTCGAATTCCTGATCACCGAACTTGGATCAGGGTTTGAAGACGATGAACGTTCGACACCAACGAGACCATCGAGGTGGAACGCAAACACGCGCCGTGGGCGGCAACCACCGCGGAACTCGACGATCTGTGGCGCAAGCGCCTGAAGGCTGCGGTGCTCGGCATGAAGCTGAACGGCAAACAGCTCGACGAAATTCAGGACGTGCTGACGAAGCGCTACAAGAACCGCCTGAAGCAGGCGACGCAGACCAACAGCGAAGATGCGTTCCAGGTGTACGTGAACGCCTATGCGAGCACCTACGATCCGCACACGCAGTATTTCTCGCCGCGTACGTCCGAGAACTTCAACATCAACATGTCGTTGTCCCTCGAAGGCATCGGCGCGGTGTTGCGCACCGAGGACGACTACACCGAAGTGGTGCGGCTCGTTCCCGCAGGTCCTGCCGACAAAGCCGGCGCGCTGAAACCGTCCGACCGCATCATCGGTGTGGGCCAGGGCGAAACGCGGCAAGCTGATCGACGTGGTCGGCTGGCGGCTCGACGACGTCGTCGAGTTGATCCGAGGTCCGAAGGCGTCGGTGGTCCGCCTCGAGATCATTCCCGCCGCCGCCGAAGACAGCAAGAGCGCGCATCGTCAGCATCACCCGCAACACCGTCGAGCTCGAAGAGCAGTCGGCGCAGAAGAAGGTGCTGACGCTCCAGCAAGGGGGCACGCACCCACAAGATCGGCATCATCGAGATCCCGACGTTCTACGTCGACTTCAAAGCGGTCCAGGAAGGCAACCCGGACTACAAGAGCACCACGCGCGACGTGCACGCGCTGATCGATCAGCTGAAGGCCGAAAACGTCGAAGGCATCATCATCGACCTGCGCAACAACGGCGGCGGTTCGCTGCAGGAAGCCGATTCGCTGACCGGACTCTTCATCAAGTCGGGCCCGACGGTGCAGGTCAAAACCGCCAATCGCCGCGCGAACATCTATGCCGACACCGACGACGAAATCGCCTGGGACGGCCCGCTCGCAGTGATGGTGAATCGCCTGTCGGCTTCCGCGTCGGAGATCTTCGCCGGCGCGATTCAGGATTACGGCCGCGGCCTGATCATCGGCAGCCAGACGTTCGGCAAAGGCACGGTTCAGACGCTGATTCCGCTCAATCGCGGCCAGCTGAAGATCACGCAGGCGAAGTTCTATCGCGTGTCCGGTGAGAGCACCCAGCACCAGGGCGTTCTGCCCGACGTCGAGTTCCCCGAGGTCTACGACACCGACAAGATCGGCGAGAGTTCGCTCGAAGACTCGATGCCGTGGGACGAGATCAAACCGGCCGTGTACACGCACGCGACGCAGATCCAGACGCGTGTTGCCGGTGCTGGTCGACAAACACAAGGACCGCGTCGCCAGCGATCCCGATTTCGAGTACCTGCGCGCGCTGATGCAGAAGAGCCACGAGGCGAGCAAAAAGACCGAGATCTCGCTGAACGAAGCCGTGCGCATCAAAGAAAAGCAGGACGAGGATGCGTGGCGCCTCGGCGTCGAGAACAAGCTGCGCGCGGCGAAAGGCGAGCCGCTGCTGAAGTCGATCGAAGAACTCGACGCGAAGCTCGATGCCGAAGAAGCCGAGGACGACTCCGGCGACAACGCCAAGAAGAGCTCCCGAAGACGACGCGATGATTCGCGAAGGCGCGCTCGTGCTGATCGACTACGTCAATCAGACTCGCCAGGTCGCCAGCATCGTCGCGGCCCCGAAACCGGGCACCGCAGTCCAATAGCACCGCGGCCCCTCGACTGGATCGTCAGACGACGAAATCCAGCGAGCGGGTCGCAATCGCCGCAGCAGCGCAGTTTCGAAGGCCTCGATGGTCATCGTGTGCTGCTGCTGATGGCCGTAGCGGCGCAGCGTAACCGTCCCGTCCGCCTGTTCCCGTTCGCCGACGATCAGCAGCAGCGGAATCTTGCGGGTGGTCCCTTCGCGGATTTTTTTCGAAACGGTTTCGCTCTGGGTCGCCAGCTCCGCGCGCACCATCTGATTGCGGAAGCGGTCGACGATTTTGCGGCCGTACGCTTCGTACTGTTCCGACACGGTCAACACCTGCACCTGCACCGGCGCAAGCCAGGTCGGAAACGCGCCGCCGAAGTGTTCGATCAGGAACGCAACCATCCGCTCGTGCGTGCTGAACGGGGCGCGGTGGATGCAGTACGGCATGTGTTCCGCGCCGTCGGCGCCGACGTAGGTCAGGCCCATTCGCGCCGGCTGCGCAAAGTCGAGCTGAACCGTGCTGACGGTTTCGTCGCGTCCGGTGACGGTCGGAAACTGGATGTCGATCTTCGGGCCATAGAACGCCGCTTCGCCGGGGCCGTCGATGTAGTTGATGCCGAGGTCCTGCAGCACCTCGGCGAGGATGCGCTCCGAGTCCGCCCACGCCTGCGGGTTGTCGACGTACTTTTCCTTGCCCTTGGGGTCGCTGAAGTCGGATCGCGACAAGCGCACCGTGTAGCTGTCGAGGCCCGAGGATGCGGTAAGCGTCCGCGTACATCGCCATGCACCGATTTGAACTCGTCCTTGACCTGCTCCGCGGTGCAGTAGATGTGCGCGTCGTTCATGCACATGCCGCGCACGCGCACGAGGCCACCGACCGCGCCGGAGTCTTCCCAGCGATACACCTGGCCGTACTCCGCCAGCCGCAGCGGCAGATCGCGATAGCTGCGCGGCGACGACGCGTACACCTTGTGGTGGTGCGGGCAGTTCATCGGCCGCAGCACGTAGGATTCGCGCACCTCGCCCGGTCTTCGCTGTTCTCCTTCACCTCCATGACCGGATACATGTGCTCGGCGTAGTACGGCAGGTGGCCGGTCCGGTAGTACAAGCTCGACCTTCGCAAGGTGCGGCGTGACCACGCGCTGATAGCCGGCGCGGAACTCGAGCTCCTTTGCGAGCTTTTCGATTTCGTCGCGCAGGACGGTTCCGCCGGCAGCCATAGCGGCAGCCCCTTACCGATGTCGTTATCGATGTGATAGATGCCGAGCTCGCGACCGAGCTTCTTGTGGTCGCGCGCGAGCGCCTGTTCGTAACGTCGCGACGTAGTCGTCGAGCTGCTCCTTGTTCGCGAACGCCCACGCGTAGATGCGGGTCATCATCACGTTGTCGGAGTTGCCGCGCCAATACGCGCCCGCGACGCTCTTCAGCTTGAATGCGTCGCGCGGGATTTCCTTCGTCGTGTGCACGTGCGGGCCTTCGCACATGTCGAGGAACGGACCGTTGCGGTAGAACGACAGCGACTCGAGCTGCTTCTTGTCGAACAGCTCCAGCGCGTACTCGCGCTTGTAGGGCTCCTTCATCTCGGCCAGCCGCGCGAGCGCGGCGTCCTTGGGCAGGTCTTCGCGATCGAAGCGCTGGCCTTTTTTCAGGATCTTGCCGCATCCGCTGTTCGATCTCCGGGAAGTCTTCCTCGGTGATCGGCGCGCTCAGGATGAAGTCGTAGTAGAAGCCGTCCTTGATCGGCGGACCGAAGCCGAGCGTCGAGCCCGGCCGCACTCGAGCACCGCCTGCGCCAGCACGTGCGCGAGGCTGTGACGGATCCGATAGAGCGCATCGTCCGGGCTCAGTTCGCCGCTATGCTCCAAAGCTTCCATGTTCCCTCCGCAAATCCTGCCCAGAAAAGAAAAACCCCGTCGGCGGTCGCCTTCCGGGGTTTCTGCGAAGGCGACCTCATCTATCGGGCCGCCTTTTTTGTCGCGTACGACGTCAGGCAACCCGCCACGGCGTAGTCGTGGCGGTACGTCGTCGTTGCGTTACGCGGCAAGAAATTCATCAACCGACTCCTCAGAGCCCGCGTAATGATAGTGAGGCATCGCGCTGAATGCAACCGCGCGACGAGCGTCGCGAATCGCTCATCGACTGACGCGTATTGCGGTCGCGGGAACGGGAGTCTAGAGGGGATGCTTCGTAGCCGTGGGCTTGGCGGGATCGCCCACCGTGGGTTCGATGCGCTGCGCGCGCGGGCGGCTTCGTGCGTGCGCGCAGCGCGGTCTGAACGAGGCCGCGCGACGCGCACCGGCCGTAGGTTCGTTGTTCGAGGCATCGCCCCGGTTGCGTTGCTCTCGAGCGATGAGATGCGACTCGCTCCGGTCAATCATCGAAAAAAACTCCACGGCAAACTGCGCCAAAGGGCTGGGGAAAAGGGATAAGACAGGCGTGAGATCATCGCCGCCGTAAAGTTCCGTTCTACTGACTAAGTCACAGTCCGCCGCGTATGGCGCGCTCGTTCAGCACGCCGCGCGACGTCGCGCAGGCTCGCCGACCACCGGATGGCCGATGCGCGAACCTCGGCCGCCGGCTGCACCAGATCGGGAATCTGGAACACGAACAGCCCGGCCGCGTGTGCTGCGCGAACGCCATTGTCCGAGTCTTCGATTGCCCAGCACAGATTCGGTGCAAAGCCGAGCGCGCGCGGCGGCCATCAGGTAGGGCTCGGGATGCGGTTTGGCGTGTTTCGACCGCATCGCCACCGACGATCGCGGCGAAGAAATCGAGCAAGCCCGGCCAGACGGAGCTTGGTCCGCGCGAGATCCGTCGCCGTGGACGTCGCCAGCGCAACCGGCAGGCCGAGCGAACGCGTCAGTTCGAGCAGCTCAATGCCGCCATCTTTTACGTCGACCGCCTGCGTCAGCACATGCGCTTCGTACGGTCGCGACCACTCACTGCTGAGCCGATCGTAAGCCTCGTATCCAAGCGCCTCGCCAGGATGTCCCGCGTACCCTGCATGCTCGTGCCGATGCAGCGCTCGTAGATCGCGCGTTCGACGACGAGTCCGTGCGCGCGGCAGGCTGCTTCGAACGTCGCGAGCGCGATCCGCTCGGTGTCGAGCAGCAGGCCATCCATGTCGAATACGATGGCCTGCGGCGCGAACAGTTCTCGTCAAGCGGCGTTCCGGGCCAGGTTGTTCAGCACGTACTGCAGAATGCCGCCGCTCTTGAAGTACTCGATCTCGTTGTCGGTATTCAGGCGGCTCGTCACCGTCACTTCCTGCTTCTTGCCGTCGGCGCGTTGGATCGTCAGCACCAGATCCTGGCTCGGCTTGATTTCCTTCACGCCGGCCGGCAGCGCGATGTCGATCACTTCATCTCCGTTCAGCCCCAGGCTCTTGCGCGAATCGCCCGGCTTGAACTGCATCGGCAGGATGCCCATGCCGATCAGGTTCGAACGGTGGATGCGCTCGAAGCTCTCGGCGATCACGCCTTTTACGCCGAGCAAACGCGTGCCCTTCGCCGCCCAGTCGCGGCTCGAGCCGGTGCCGTATTCCTTGCCGGCGAACACGACCAGCGGCGTGCCTTCGCCCTGATAACGCATGGCCGCATCGTAAATCGACAGCTTGTCGCCGCTCGGGACGTGCTTCGTGTAGCCGCCTTCGGTGCCGGGCACCATCTCGTTCTTGATGCGGATGTTCGCGAACGTGCCGCGCATCATCACTTCGTGATTGCCGCGGCGCGAACCGTACGAATTGAAATCCGCAACGTCGACGCCGTGCTGTACGAGGTAATGGCCGGCCGGGCTGTCGGGCTGAATTTCGCCTGCCGGCGAGATGTGGTCGGTCGTCACCGAATCACCGAGCAGCGCCAGAATTCGCGCACCGCGCACCTCGATCGGCTGATCGAGATCGTCGCCCACTTTGAAGAACGGCGGCTGTTTGATGTACGTCGAGTTTTCCCAGCCGTACGTGCCCTTCGCGTCGACCTTGATCGCCTGCCACGCGGCCGGGCCGGTGAACACGTCGGCGTACTGGCGTTCGAACATGTCGGCGGAAACCTGCGCCACCACGTCGGCAACTTCCTTGTTGCTCGGCCAGATGTCTTTCAGGAACACGTCCTTGCCCTTGCTTGTCTTTGCCGATCGGATCCTTCGACAGGTCGATGCGCATGGTGCCGGCGATCGCGTAGGCAACCACCAGCGGCGGCGACGCGAGCCAGTTCGTGCGCACTTCCTGGTGCACCCGCCCCTCGAAGTTCCTGTTACCGGACAACACCGACGAAACCACCAGATCGCCCTGCGTGATCGCCTTCGAGATCGCCTCCGGCAGCGGACCGGAGTTGCCGATACACGTCGTGCAGCCGTAGCCGACGAGGTTGAAGCCGAGTTTGATCGAGCGACTTCTGCAGACCCGTCTTCGTCAGATATTCGGTGACCACTTTCGAACCCGGAGCAAGCGACGTCTTGACCCACGGTTTCACCGTCAGGCCGTGCGCCAGCGCTTTCTTCGCGACCAGGCCGGCCGCGAGCATCACCGCCGGGTTCGATGTATTCGTACACGACGTGATCGCCGCAATCACCACGTCACCGTGGCCGAGGTCGTACGCGGGTACCCGCCACCTTCGTGCGCGCGTCCTTGGATTTGCCGCGCGCCTGCAGATCGAGTTCGTCGTCGACCGCCTTGCGCATGCCAGTCATCGCCACGCGATCCTGCGGCCGCTTCGGGCCGGCGAGGCTCGGCACGACGGTGCCGAGATCGAGTTCGAGCGTGTCGGTATAAACCGGGTCCGACCGAACTCGCGTCGCGCCACATGCCCTGCGCTTTTGCATACGCCTCGACCAGCGCCACCGTATCTGCCGGACGGCCGGACAACTTCAGGTAGTTGATCGTCTCGGCGTCGATCGGGAAGAAGCCGCAGGTCGCGCCGTATTCCGGCGCCATGTTCGCAATCGTCGCGCGATCGGCGAGCGGCAGATGATCGAGGCCGGCGCCGAAGAACTCGACGAACTTGTCGACGACGCCTTTCTTGCGCAGCATCTCGACGACGCGCAGCACGAGGTCGGTCGCGGTGATGCCTTCGTTGAGTTTGCCGGTGAGGCGGAAGCCGATCACGTCGGGGATCAGCATCGAGATCGGCTGTCCGAGCATCGCGGCTTCGGCTTCGATGCCGCCGACGCCCCAACCGAGCACGCCGAGACCGTTGATCATCGTGGTGTGACTGTCGGTGCCGACGAGCGTGTCCGGATATGCGACCGTTTCTGCCGTTTTCGGTTTTGGTCCAGACGACCTTCGCGAGGTATTCGAGGTTCACCTGGTGACAAATGCCGGTGCCGGGCGGCACGACGCGGAAGTTGTCGAACGCGGTCTGGCCCCAGCGCAGGAACCGATAGCGTTCGCGGTTGCGCTCCATCTCGATGTCGACGTTTTCCTCGAACGCTTTGCTCGTGCCGAACTTGTCGACCATCACCGAGTGGTCGATGACGAGATCGACCGGCGACAGCGGATTGATGATGCTCGGATCGAGGCCCGGCGGCTACGACGGCGCTGCGCATCGCGGCGAGGTCGGCCACGCCGGGAACGCCGGTGAAGTCCTGCATCAGCACGCGCGCCGGGCGATACGCGATTTCTTCGGCCGGCGGCGGCGTAACGGCCCAGTTGCCAAGCGCTTTGATGTCTTCTTTGCGGACGGTGTTGCCGTCTTCGAAGCGCAGCAGGTTCTCGAGCAGGATCTTCAGCGACATCGGCAAG
The DNA here is from genome assembly GCA_963822125.1 of uncultured Gammaproteobacteria bacterium. Taxonomy (GTDB): domain Bacteria; phylum Pseudomonadota; class Gammaproteobacteria; order Pseudomonadales; family Azotimanducaceae; genus DATJGR01. The sequence goes on from CAWGGQ010000004.1 coordinate 325,527, forward strand.
CGGCTCACCGCGCCGACACCGGCCTGCTCCGCGGCCGGAAGGCTGAAGTAGTCGAACTCTGTTTGCCGACCGTCAGGGTCTTACGCGTCTTGAAGCTGTCGTCACTCATTGCGGATCACTCTCCTGCCGTGCGGGGCCGCGCCCCTCGAAATTTTCGGTTGAGGCTGCGCATTCTAGAGGCGCGAAAACGAAAGAAAAGCGAAACAGCGATAACTAACACTTGCCGGCACGGAATAGGTGAGCCGACGTCGAACCCGGACCGCCGCTGGTCGAGCGACCCGGGCACGAGTCAGCGCCGTAAGCGGAATCTACTGAACCGTCACTTCGATCGCGCGCGGCTTCACTTCGGCGCGCTTCGCGACCTTCAGATACAGCACGCCGTCCTTCGCAGTTTGCTTCGATCCGGCCTTCATCGGCGTTTTCCGGCAAGCGGAACGTGCGCGTGAACCGGCCGTACTGGCGCTCGACGCGATGAACCTTGCCCTTCGTTTCTTTTTCGTACTTGCGCTCGCCGGTGACCGCGAGCACGCCGTCCTTGAACGTCACTTTGACGTCCGGCGGCTGCGACGCCGGCATTTCCAGATCGATCTCGAAGTCCTCGTCCGTTTCGCGAATGTCGACAGCGGATTCCAGTCGCTGCTGGCGAGGTTTTCGCCCCAGCCCTTGAACCCCTGATCGACGAAGCGGTTGAAGAACTCATCAAATTCCCGCGAGGGATTCCAACGTACAATGCTCATGCTCTCTGACCTCCACGATCTCTTGTCTGACTCGGGATCACCATGATCCCGGCACGTACACAACAATGGGGGCCACCAACAAAATCAAAGGGATTGAAAAACTCGACCTCAATCCCCAACCAGCAGCGCTTTTTATCTAGGAGCCGTTCGATGACGAAGATGACCCAGCAGGAAAAAGAGCACTTTCTCGCCGATCTGCACGTCGGCGTTCTCGCGATTCCGCAACGCGTCGCACGGTCCGCTGACGGTTCCGGTCTGGTACGACTACAAGCCCGGCGGCGACATCTGGTTCCTGACCGGCCCGACGTCGCGCAAAGGCAAGCTGCTGAAGCAAGGCGCTCGCGTCAGCCTGTGCGCACAGACCGAAACGCCCCCGTACAAATACGTCAGCATCGAAGGGCCGATCGTCTCGATCGCGCCGTCCGATCGGGAAAAATACGGTCGCCCGATGGCGCACCGCTATCTGGGCAAGAAACTCGGCGATCAGTACACCGACGCCGGCGATGCCGAAGCGAGCGTGATCGTGCGCGTGCGTCCGGAACAATGGCTCGCGGTCGACTACGGCAAGATCGTGTGACGGCGAGGTGCTGACCTCGTGTCCACTCAGAGCGGTTGATGCGCGCGCAGCGAAAGCGCGAACGACACGACGATGTCGACGATCCGCGGAGCGAGCGCGTCCGGAATGTTGTGGCCCATCCCCGCAATGATCTCGAGCCGCGCGCCCGGAATCGCCGCGGCCGTGTCGCGTCCCGCCGCGACCGGAATCAGCGGATCGTCGGCGCCGTGGATCACCAGCGTCGGTACCGCGACGCGCCGCAATCGAGCGACGCGGCTGCCGTCGGCAATGACCGCCTGCATCTGTCGCGCAACGCCGGCCGGACGATAGCTGCGCGTGTGTACGCCGCGCGCGCGGCGGCCATACGTTCGTCGCAGCGATTCGGGATACGCGGGACTGCCGAACACCGCGCGGTTCTCCGCATTCAGCTCGATCAGCGCTTCGGGCGTAGTCGGCGTTCTCGACCAGCCGCGCGCGCATTTCGCGGCGACGGCGGCGGCAGATCGGGATTGCCGGTGCTCGACATCACCGAGATCAGCGAATGCCGCGCCGCCGCGGATGCGCGATCGCGACGTGCTGCGCGATCATGCCGCCCATCGAGATGCCGAAGATGTGCGCGCGCTCGACGCGCAGATGATCGAGCAGCCCGACCACGTCGGCCGCCATGTCTTCGAGCCGATAGGCGGCGTGCCGGCGCATCGGTGCATTTCGCTGGAGAGCCCGCATCGCGATTGTCGAACACGACAACTTCGAGACCGTTCCGCACAAATCCCTCGATCAGCGCCGGCGGCCACTCGATCAGTTGCGTGCCGAGGCCGCGGATCAGCACGATCGTCGGATCAGCCGCGGTCGGCCGTGGGTTTCGTAGCACAGCGACACGTCCGTTCACCGTCGGCCATCGGCACGATCAGCGCTCCTTGATGATGCGGTACGTGCTTTCGCCCGCCTCGCGAATGCCCTGCGCGTGAAAACGCGGCGGCATCGTTCCTGCGTCGGCGCAGCGGTCGAGCAAGTCGACGGAGCAGCGCGCGCCGAACAGCGCGGTCACTTCGTCCGGCTGCACCGAAAACGGCGGCCCCGAGGCCAGGCTCTGGTCGTACTCGATCGTCAGCAGCAGAATCTGCGCACCGAGCGGAAGAATCGTCAGCAGGTGCTCCGCATAGCGGCGGCGCATCGGCGGCGGCAGCGCGACGAGCGCGCCGCGATCGAACACGCCCGCCACACCCGCGAGGTCAGCGGCGTCAGCTCGAAAAAGTCGCCGCAATAGAATGCCGATCCGCCGCCTTCTAAAGACGCCTTCGTAGAACGGAACAGGCCGGCCTGACGACGTTGATGAGGCGCGACAGCTTCTGCGAAGAACGCTTCGACCGCCGTCGGCGACAGCTCGACGCCCGAGCACCGGATGGCCCTGCCGCGCGAGCCACAGCATGTCGCGGCTCTTGCCGCACAGCGGCACGAACACGCTGCGCGTCCGTCCGCACGCCCAAGCGTCGGCCAATGCCGCCTCAGACGCGCGTTGAACTCGGCCTGATGAAAACCGATCTGATTGGTGCGCCAGCGTTCGAGCCAGAATTCCTTCTGCATGAGCTCAATATCCCGCCGCGCCGCCGCGGTTGCGCGGATCGCTCATGCCGAGCAGTTCGTCGCCGGAGCGCATCACCGAATTGGCATCGCCGAGCCGCGCCCCCACGGCAACGTCACGAACGTATGGCCGCGGCTCTGCGAGAATTTTCAGCGTGTCCGGCGAAATGCCCCACGGTTCGTAAATCACCCGATCCGGCAGCCACTGATGATGGAAACGCGGCATGCCGACGGCATCGGCGACGTCCATGCCGTGATCGAGCACGTTGATGACGACCTGCAGCACCGTCGTGATGATCGTGCTGCCGCCGGGCGATCCGGTTGCGAGCACGCGTATGCCCATCCGCGTCGACGACGATCGTCGGCGTCATCGACGACAGCATGCGTTTGCCCGGTTCGATCGAATTCGCCACGCGGCCGATCAGACCGTACGAGTTCGGCGTGTTCTCGCGCGACGAAAAATCGTCCATCTCGTTGTTCAGCAGAAACCCGGCGCCGTCGACGACGATCTTCGAACCGAACGACAGATTCAGCGTCGTCGTGTACGCAACCGCGTTGCCCGCCGCAGTCCATCACCGACAGATGCGTCGTCTGCGTGACTTCGTGTGCGACTGACCGGGGCCGATGCTCGTCGACGGCGTCGCCCGCGTCGCGTCGAAATCGGAGAAGCGCTGAATCGCGTAAGGCTTGGCGATCAACTGCGCGACCGGCACCGGGAAAAAATCCGGGTCGCCCAGATACTCGGCGCGGTCCGCATACGCGCGTCGCTCCGCTTCGACCATCAGGTGGATCGTCGCCGCCGATCCAAAGCCCGACGCCTTGATGTCGAACGGCTCGAGCATGTTCAACATCTGCACGAGCAGCACGCCGCCCGACGACGGCGGCGCCATCGAATAGATCTGGATAACCGCGATAGGTACCTTTGATCGGCTCGCGCCATACCGAGCGGTAGTCGGCGAGATCCTTTGCAGTGATCAGGCCGCCGCCGCGCTGCATCTCGGCGACGATCAGGTCCGCGGTCTTGCCGGTATAGAAGCCGTCTTTGCCTTTCGCCGAGATCAGCTCGAGCGTCTTCGCGAGTTCCGGCTGTTTGAACCGATCGCCCTGCTGATACGCGGCTGCCGTCTCTTCTTGAGGAACACGCGCGCGCTGCCGGGGTGCTTGCGCGAATTCGTCCGCCGCTCTCGCCGAACTGCTGTGCGAGGTCGTCGTTCAGCACGAAGCCTTCCTCGCAAGCCGAATCGCCGGCGCCATGACGGTCTTGCGCGGCAGCGTGCCGTACTTCTCGAGCACGTCGAGCATTCCGGCGACGCTGCCCGGCACGCCGGCTGCCAGATGCGATTCCGTCGACAGACCCGGTACGACATTGCCCGCCGGCGTCGAGATACATGTCTCGCTGTCGCTGCCGCCGGCGCGCGTTCGCGATGATCGTTCGTCACGACGCGCCCGTCGGCGAGACGGATCACCATGAATCCGCCGCCGCCGAGATTGCCGGCATCGGGATACGTCACTGCGAGCGCAAATCCGGTGGCGACCGCGGCATCGATCGCGTTGCCGCCGCTCGCGCATGATGTCGGCGCCGACTTGCGATGCGAGCGCCGAGCGCGACGCGACCATGCCATGTTGGCCGTGGACCGCTTCCGGGACTCGCGGCGAAGCGCAACGATCTGCACGCGAAGCTGTGCAACGCACGACGACGCACGAGCCCGACCAGCCAACGGGCTCGTGTTATACATGCAGATTCACCAGATCCCTTGAGAACAGGCAGCGATTCTGACGGATGGCTACGTCACCGCCAACACGAATTGCGGCGCATCGCGCTCGACGCGCAGGGTCTGACGCGCGCGCGCCGTTCGGGCGCGGCGTCGACGCGACGCACCGCGCGCTCGAACAGCTCGGCTACGTGCAGATCGACACGATTTCGATCGTCGCGCGGGCGCACCACCACACGTTGTGGAACCGCGTTCCGAACTACGATCCGTCGCACCTCGATCGTCTTGTTAGCAGCCGCCGGGCGTTCGAATACTGGTTTCACGCCGCGGCGTACCTGCCGATGCGCGACTATCGTTTTGCGTTGCCGCGCATGCACGCGCTCAAAAACGGCGAACGGCACTGGTTCGCCAAAGGACCGCAAGCTGATGCGCGCGGTGCTCGATCGAATTCGCGCCGAAGGGCCGCTGATGGCGCGCGATTTCGAATCGCCGAAGGGCCGCAAGCAGGGCTGGTGGGACTGGAAACCGGCCAAACGCGCGCTGGAACAGCTGTTCATGCAGGGCGACCTGATGGTCGCCGGACGCGAGGGATTTCAGAAGGTCTACGACCTGCCCGAGCGCGTGCTGCCTGCCGACGTCGATACGTCCACGCCGACCATCGACGAGTTCGCCGGCTACCTGCTCGACACGGCATTGCGCGCCCACGGCTTCGCGAGCGCGAAGGAAATCACGTATCTGCGCCGCGGCGCCGCCATTCGTCGCCGCACTGCGCGCGCGCCTCGATGCAGATCGTCAGCGATCGGCAGCTCGTCGTCAAGTGCGAAGACGGCGGCACCGACTACTACGCCGACCCCGAACTGCTCGACCGCGCAACGCCGCGAACGCCGGCGCGCGTGCGGCTGTTGTCGCCGTTCGACAATGCGGTGATTCAGCGCGACCGCAACGTCGCCCTGCACGAGTACGACTATCAGATCGAGTGTTACGTGCCCGCGCCGAAGCGACGGTTCGGCTATTTCTGCCTGCCGATCCTGTATCGCGACCGCTTCGTCGGCCGCGTCGACTGCAAAGCGCACCGTCAACTGCGACGCCTCGATCTGGTGCATCTGCACATCGAACGGGACATCGGCGACCGCGAGCAGTTTCTCGGCCGCGTTCGCCGAGGCCGCGCGCGAGTTCGCCGCGTTCAACGACTGCGACACGGTCGACTCTCGTCAAAGTCTCACCGCGCGGCTGGGACCACGATGGTACGCAAAGCCCTCTCGAGCTGGTGTTTAATCGCACATCGACTCGACGACGCTGGGGAGCAGATCTCGATGAACTACGCCCACCCCGAATACCTCACGTCCGCCGAAGACGTCATCGACGGAATCGAGCGGCGCGACAAACGCCTGCGCATTTTCGACACCACCGTCTATCTGCAGCCCGAATCCGCCCGCGCTATCGCGTCGAAAGCGGCCGCGACAACTATCTGAAGGGGCACATTCCCGACCGCGGGGCTGCTCGATCTGACGCGCGGGATGTCGGATGCGTCCAGCCCGCTCGCGTTTACGCTGCCGAGCGCGCAGCAGCTGCAGGACGACTTCCGCAAATACGGCGTCGCCGACGACAGCCTCGTGGTGCTCTACAGCACGACGCACATCATGTGGGCGACGCGGCTTGTGGTGGATGCTGCATTGGGCCGGCCACCAGAACGTCACGTTGCTCGAAGGCGGCTATACGCAGTGGATCGCGGATGGACGTCCGATCGACACCAACCCCACGCCGTATCCGACCAGCAACATGACCGTGCGGCCGCGCCCGGGTCTGTGGGCTACGCGCGAAGAGGTGCTTGCGTCCATCGGCGACGGCGCCGTCTGCACGATCAACGCGTTGTCGCCCGACGTCTATGCCGGCACGGCGCAAGATGAACTACGGCCGGCCCGGACACATTCCCGGCAGCAAAAACCTCTACTACGGATCGATCCTCGACGGACAGACGTTCCGCAGCGCCGACGAAATCGCCGCCGCGATGGAACGCGTCGGCGCCACGAAAAGCCGACCGCGTCATCACGTATTGCGGCGGCGGAATATCCGCCACGGTGGATGCGTTCGCGCTGAAGCTGATCGGCTACGACAACGTCGCGGTATACGACGGGTCGATGTCCGAGTGGGTGCGCGATCCGAACCTGCCGCTGGTGACCGGCGCGGCCCCTTGACCGTCAGCGGTCGCGATAGTCGGGTTTACGCTTTTCGAGGAACGCGCCGACGCCTTCGCGCATGTCGCCCGGTTTGTGCAACGAGAATCTGCTGGCGGTCTTCCATCGCGATGACCGCTTCGAGGCTGCCGGCGTCGATGCTCATGTTCAGGCATTCCTTCGTCAGCCGAACGCCAACCGGCGAATTGCCGAGGATCTCCTGCGCCATCGCGCGGCCGGCTGCGTGCAACTCGTCCTGCGCCACCACCTGCGACACGAGCCCGACCCGCTGCGCGCGTTCCGCGTCGATGAACCGGCCGGTCAGCAGCAGCTCCGACGCCAGCGCCGAGCCGACCAGGCGCGGCAGGAAGTACGACACGCCGACGTCGCACGCCGTCAGTCCGATGCGGATGAACGCCGCGTTCATTCGCGCGGCCGGCGCCGCGATGCGAATGTCGGACGCCAGCGCCAGCGCGAACCCGCCGCCGCTCGCCGGCCCGTTGATCAGCGCGATGATCGGCTGCGGCGCGCGGCGCATCCGCATGACGATTTCGCTGACGCGGCGTTGCACGCGCAGCCCCGCGACCGCGCCGGACTCGTCCGTCGATGCGGTCTTCTTTCAGGTCGAGCCCGGCGCAGAAGCCGCGCCCCGCGCCGGTCAGCACCACCACCCGCACCGAATGATCCGTGTACAGGCCGCCGAAGTAGTGCTGCAGCTCCAGCATCATCGTGCGGCTCATCGCATTCAGCGCCGACGGCCTGTTCAGCGTGAGCCAGTCGATCGCGCCTTCTTTGACCACCGATCAGCGTCTCGTAAGACTGCCGTCCGGCATTCACGCTCGGCGCATAAAGCTCATCGTTCATCGCGATATCTCCGATTCGACAGCCGTCAACTTCGTTACTATCTTGGATGTGACAGGGACGTCGTGCGGTGGTCAAGGATGACCACCTCGCGTCGTGTCATCGATGCACCAAGTTAACCGAAGAACGCCGTCAGGTTACCCGTACTTCCCCGTATGGATCATCGGCGATCCCCACGATGATCCCGCCTGCACTCTTGTAGACTCGCGTCGTTTCGACCATCAGGTCCAGGAGAAGAGTCAGTGTCGATCGAATCGCTGAACGAAGACCTCGCGCACTGGAGCGCGACGTTCGCGCGCTCGTCGAAGGATCGACGGGCACCATCACAGACGTCGCAGAGAAAGTTGCCGACAAAGCGGGTCATGCAGGATGAGGCGTCGCCGCGGAGTTCATCGCCACCGAGGAGGCGATCGAAAACGTCAGCGGGCTTGCTCGCCGCGCTGTAGCAACATCGGCGCGATCCAGAACGGAACAACTGAGGATGTTCTTCGCCGACCATCGCGACAACGCTTCAAGGCGCTGGTGCAGATCAAGTCGCCGCTTGGACTTCGATGCGTCTCGGATTCGATCACTGGAATCGCCGGGCAACCCACATCGCGGACGGGCTGACGCAGACGGTCGAGGCGTGTCTCCAGGGAAAGCGCCACGCCACCCTTCCGTTGCGAGATGTGGAAACCCTTCGTGGACCTCGTCCGCGGCGACTGGCGCGCCGCTGACGCAAGCCTCAGATCTGCCTGTCTCGCGCCGGCCCAATACGGGGCTCTCACGAGCCTGCGCTGAATCTTGCCGCTCGGCAAACGCGGCAAGTCGCTAACGAAATCGATCGACCGCGGTGTTTTGAATCCCGGTAAACGCGTTCGAGCGAACGCGATCAGTTCCGCGGCGAGCTCGGGGCTGCCGACTGCGCCTGCTTTCAGCTGCACCACGCTCTTCACCTCTTCGCCCCACTCCTCGTTGGGCACTCCGACGGTGCACACGTCGACCACGGCCGGATGCTTCAACAATTCCGAATCGATTTCCTGCGGATAGATGTTCACGCCCCCGGAAATGATCGTCTCGGCGTTGCGACCGTTGAGGAACAGATATCCGTCCGAGTCGAGATAGCCCATGTCGCCCAGCGTGAACCAGTCGCCTCGATAGCTCTGCGAGGTTTTCTCCGGCGCCTTGAAGTACTCGAAACGGCCGACCTCCGGCGCTTTGAAGTACAGCGTGCCGGATTGGCCCTGCGGCACGTCGTTGCCGTCGTCGTCGAGAATCCGCGTGAGCTCCGGCGTGGACGACCGGCCCACCGTGCCGGGCTTCGACATCCACTCTTTGGAATCGACGAAGTAGTTGCCGCCGCCTTCGGTCGCGGCGTAGTACTCGTACACCACGTGGCCCAACCACTCGATCATGGCGCGCTTTTCGTGCACGGGCGTCGGCGCGGCGCCATGCAATACGAAACGCAGGCTCGATAGATCGTGGCTGCTCCGCACGCTCTCCGGCAATTGCAGCAGGCGATGGAACATCGTCGCGACCATGTGCGTATGCGTTACACGGTGTCGGCGATCAGGCGCAGCGTTTCTTCTGCGTCCCACTTGTCCATGAACACCACCCCAACACCCGCGTTGAGGGGTGCGGCGACGTTGAAGGCGAGCGGTGCAGCGTGATACGCCGGCCCCGTGCACAGACACATGTCGGTTTCGAGCTTCCAGGCTGCGGCAATTTGCGACGCGCTGCGCACGACCGGCTGTTCGCGCCGATATACGCCTTTCGGCCGCCCCGTCGTGCCCGACGTGTACAACATCTGCGTACCGCGTACGGGATTTTCGATGTCGCTGGCCGTCGAACGGTGCTAATCGCGCTGTCGTAGTCGATGAATCCGTCGGCCGCGCCGTCGACGATCAGCCTCAGCCGCGCGCGCGGCGCGTCGCCAATCGCGTCGGCCGCGGTCGGCAACGTGCCGTCGTAGATCACCACGCTCGCTTCGCAGTCATCAATGACATAGCCCACTTCCTCGGCTGTCAGGTGGAAGTTCACCGGCGTGAATCGAATGCCGGTGCGCAGCGCTGCGAGATATGCTTCGACGAATGCGGGTCGGTTGCTCGACACCAGCGCCATCGAGTCGCCGTCGCCGATGCCGTTCGCGCGCAGCAGACGTGCGAGCTGGTTGACCCGCGCATTGAGTTGCGCAAACGTCCGGTTGCCGAACGGCGACGCCACCGCAAGCTTGTTGGGGAATCGCGCCGCAACATGAGCGATCACCATGCCTTGCAGCGCCGCCTGTTCGAGCGCGATCGGCGACCGCTGCTCGTACTCGTGTTCCCCTGCCCCATCGCTCCCCCTCTGCTGCTGAATCGGCTGCCTGATCGGCTGCTTACGCGTTCAACTCGTCTTTCAAACTCCCAGCTCCACCGCGCGCGCAGCGCCGCGAAGGCCGCGCATCCACAGCTGCTGATCGCGTTCGTAGAACACCACGCCATCGAGAAAATCGACCGCGCCGGACGTCTCCACGCCCAACCCCAGCAGACGATCGCGCACCAGATACAGCGACATGTCGTGCGAAACGCAGATGTCGAGCTGCGGCCGCTCCAGCGGCGCCTCGAGCTTCGACGCAACGACGCGGCCGACGAGCTTTGCGGCCAGGTCGGCCGGCATCATCACGTCGTCCGCCACGTCGCCCGCAAACCACTGCGCGAGAAACGCGACCTGCCCCGCGGCTCGGACGTCATCGCCCGAAACATCTTCATCTGATCGAGCACATAGAACACGCCGAGCGCCTCGATCGGCCGGTGCCGCGTCACGCGACCGCCGGCGTCGCCATGACCCTGCAGAATCAGCTGAATGGTTTCGACACAGCGTTCCGCGGGGCTCGCATAACCGCGTACCAGCAGACGCTTCGGCAGCGACCTCCCGAAATTCGCGCGCAACTATGCGCCCTTCATCGGTCAGCGGATTCAGCAGATCGTGCCGTCCGGGTTCGAACTCCCGCGCGGAGTGTCGTATCAGCGCAGCGACGTGATCGGCGCCGTCGTCGATACACGTCCGCAATCAACGCAAGCGTGGTTTCTCCGTATTGGGTCACGCATGTTTCTCATGATGGGGCCCATGATGGGCCCATGACAGGGTTAATTCGGCTGTATTAGTATCCATAGGCTCTCGCGATGACAAGTGTCGCGCCATCGTTCGAAGCCGGCGACGCACGACACGTCGCTTTACAAGCCGCAATTGGGCAGGCAAAACACTGGGGGAAGGTACATGGACCTTGGTATTTCCGCGCGGGTCAAACCGCTCCGCAACGACATTCTCGACTTCATCGACAAGAACATCGTTCCGAACGAACGCGTCTTCACCGAACAGATCAACGCCGGCGATCGCTGGCAACCGGCGCCGATCATGGAAGACCTCAAAGAACGCGCGAAGAAGCGCGGGCTTGTGGAACTTCTTCCTGCCGCATTCCGAACGCGGCGCGGGGCTCAACAACCTCGACTACTCGCACCTCGCCGAAATCATGGGCATGTATCCGATGTCGTCGGAAGTGTTCAACTGCGCTGCGCCCGATACCGGCAACATGGAAGTGATCGAGCGCTACGGCAGCGAAGAGCACAAAGAACGCTGGCTGAAGCCACTGCTGAACGGCGAAATCCGCTCCGCGTTCTGCATGACCGAGCCGCTGGTCGCATCGTCCGATGCCACCAACATTTCCCTCGAGGCGCGGCTCGACGGCGACGAGTGGGTGCTGAACGGTGAAAAGTGGTGGTCCTCGGGCATCGGCGACCCGCGCTGCAAAGTGCTGATCGTGATGTGCGTGACCGAACCCGATGCAGCCGCGCCATTCGCGCCAGTCGCAAATCCTCGTGCCGCGCGACGCAAAAGGCATCGAAATCATCAAGATGCAGACGGTGTTCGGCTACGACGACGCGCCGCACGGCCACGGTCACGTGCGGTTCACCAACGTGCGCGTGCCGAAAGACAACATCCTGCTCGGCTCCGGCCGCGGCTTCGAAATCGCGCAGGGCCGGCTCGGACCGGGCCGCATCCACCACTGCATGCGCTCCATCGGCGTGGCCGAACGCGCGCTCGAACTGATGTGCCGGCGTTCCGTTTCGCGCGTTGCCTTCGGCAAACCGCTGTCCGAACTCGGCGGCAACCTCGACAAGATCGCCGATGCGCGCATCAACATCGAAATGGCGCGGCTGCTGACGCTGAAAGCCGCATGGATGATGGACACGGTCGGCAACAAGGTGGCGCGCAGCGAGATCGCGCAGATCAAGGTTGCGGTTCCGAAGATCGCGCTGCAGGTCATCGACGACGCGATCCAGATGCACGGCGGTGCCGGCGTATCGCAGGTGTTCCCGCTCGCCAGGATGTACGCCGGCATGCGCACGCTGCGGCTCGCTGACGGTCCGGATGAGGTGCATCGCCGTACCGTTGCGCGGATGGAACTCGGCAAATATCCCGACAAAGATCCGCCGCGCACCGACGTCTGGTAAGGGCTCACTGAAGACGGGCAGCAGACTGGGGGCGCAGCATGGGTAGGCTCGACGGTCGAATCGCAGTTATAACAGGGGCCGGTCGCGGGATCGGCGCCGAGATTGCGAAGCTGATGGCGCTGGAAGGCGCCAAGGTGGTCGTGAACGATCTTGGCGGCAACACCGACGGCACCGGCACCGGCAAGATCGCCGACGAAGTGGTCGCGGAGATCCGCGCCGCCGGCGGCGAAGCGGTGTCGAACACGCAGTCGATCGCCGACGTCAAAGGCGGCGAATCGCTTGCTTGCGACCGCGCTCGACGCATTCGGCGGCATGGACATCCTCGTCAACAACGCCGGCATCCTGCGCGACAAGACGATCTTCAACATGGAAGAGTCGGATTGGGACGCGGTGATGGCCGTGCACCTCAAGGGCCACTACTGCTGTTCGCGGCCGTTCGCGAAATACATCCGCGAACACAACCGCACGGACTGCCGCATCATCAATTTCTCCAGCGTATCGGGGCTGTTCGGCAACTTCGGCCAAGCGAACTATGGCGCGGCGAAAGCCGGTATCGCCGGGTTCACGCGCGTGCTCGCGCTGGAACTTGCGAAATACGGCTGCACCGTCAACACGATTTCGCCCGGCGCGCTGACGCGAATGACGATTCCGCTGCGCGAAGCGCGCGGCGAAACAGGTGGCAGAGCATCCGAACTCGAAGCCGGCGGACCGCAGCACATCGCGCCGCTCGTTGCGTGGCTCGCATCCGAAAGTGCGTGCGGCGTGTCCAACCAGATTCTTCACGCCGTCGCGGCGGATCGATCGGCATCATGCAGCAGCCGGCGATCATCAAGTCATTCCAGAAAACGAAAGGTACGTGGACGCTCGCGGAACTCGACCGTTACGTGCCGAGCTCATCGAAGCGCGCAAAGCCACGACGCTGCAGTGAAGGTTGCCGGCAAGTCGATCGTCATCGATTAGGCAGAAGGAAGGGGTCAGAGCACCTTTTGCCGATGAACGCGTCTGCGTTCACGGCAAAAGGTCTGACCCCTTCCTCTGCCCCTTCTCCATCACCAGTAATACGTCCAGCGCAGATACCACTGCGATCCGCCGCCGGTGGTGAGCGCCGCGCCGGCGGCGGCAAAGCGATCGCGCCGTACTCCTTGCCCGTTCCGCCCAGGTTGCGGACGTAACCTGCGTCGAGATGCTGCGCGTCGCTGGGTTCGTAAGCGAACTGCGTCTGCACCAGGTTCGAACCGTCGTGCAGGTTGCGTGATCAGCGTCAGGCTTTGCGTCACCAACGGATGCCATTCGAGGCGCGTACCAAGCGCCGTGTAGTCCTGCATCAGCGTGAACAATTCGCCGCGCAGCAGCCGGTCCGTTAGCGCCTTGGGCAGCTTCGTGAGATCGACAGGTTGACGGTTCATGCCGAATCCGCTGTGGAAATATTCGCCGAAAACGTACCAGTTGCGGTCGAGCCACACGAAGCTGTAGTCGAGGTTCACCACGCCCGACGTCTTGTAACCGCCTTCGTCGAGATCGGTGAGCAGCCAGTCGGTGCGCAGCACCGCGCCGTAGATCGCGCGCTTCACGCTCAAGCCGGCCACTCGATCGCGATAGTGTTTCGCGCCGAGGAATTCGACTTCGTAGTCGCCAACGAGGCTGTGCCATTTGCCACCGAACGAATCGACCGACGTCGTGCGCTCGCCTTCGAATGTTGCGCCGAAACACGCCGAGCAATTGCCAGTCGCTGCCGCGCTCGGTGACGCCGTCGAACTTCACCAGGTCTTCACCCGGTTTGTAGTCGCGATCCACCGTGGTCGGTGCAAACGGCGCGAAGATGTCGAGCGGCTGGAACACGATGCCGCTACCCCAGCTGATCGCGTCGCGCCCGATCGTCATGCCCCAGTGTTCGGCGCGATATTCCACCGCAAGTCGGTCGAAACGCTGAATGATCTCGTGCCGCGGCCCGTCTTCGAGCGTCCACGTCAGGTCCATGAAGCGCAAACGATCGTTGCGCGGCGTTTGATCCAGCGTGTCCTGCGGATTGCTGATGAACGCGAACTGATCGCCGACCTCGTACAGCGTCGTCAGCGCCGCGTTCAGATGCCAGCCGTCATATTCGTCGCGAAACATGAGGCGCAGATCGGCACTCGCTTCGTACACCGGCGTGCCGTCGATGGAACGCTGCACGTCGTCTTCCGGCAGCGATTCGGCGTTGCCGAACACGCGCGCTCGCGCATCGAGATCCCAGGCAACCGCCGGCGTATGCAGCACGCACACACAAGCACAGCAGTGCGCGTTGCAGCGTCGCGTTCATGCCGTTTCGGCCGCAACCCTCTGATCCGACACGATGCGGCCGTCCAACAAGCTGCACTCGCCTGCGCGCGTAACTCATCACCATCGGATCGTGCGTTGCCGTTACGATCGTGACGCCGCGTTCGACGTTGACGCGTCGCAGCAGTTCCAGCAGTCCTTTCGTCGTTTCCGAATCGAGGTTCGCGCTCGGTTCGTCGGCCAGCAGCAACGCCGGCCGCGTGACGATCGCGCGCGCTACTGCAACCCGTTGTTGCTGGCCGCCCGACATTTGCCCCGGGCGGCTGTCGGCAAGCTCGGCCATACCGAGCGACGCAAGTACCTCGAGCGAGCGCTCGCGGCGCTCGGCGCGAAGGCACGCCCTGCAACTGCATGATGAACTCGACGTTCTCGCGCGCGGACAACACCGGGATCAGGTTGTACGCCTGAAACACGAAGCCGATCTTGTTCAGCCGCAGATCGGCGAGCTGCGTTTCGTCGAGCGTCGCCAGTGCAACGCCATCGACGATCACTTCGCCGCTGCTCGGCCGATCGAGCGCACCGATCAGATTGAGCAGCGTCGACTTACCGGAACCCGAAGGCCCGGCAAGGCTCACGAACTCGCCGCACTCGACTATCGAGATCGACGCCACGGAGCGCATTCACCGGAATCGTGTCGGTGTCGTAAACGCGCGCCACGTTACGACACGTCACCACTGGCGTCTCATTGCTCATCGTTCATCTCCTCAATGCATCGAGCGGTTTGATGCGCACCGCGCGCCAAGCCGGGTATGCGCTCGCAAGAACCGCCAGTGCAACGGCCAGCCCGCTCAACAGCAACACGTCGCGCACAACCAGATGAGGCACCAGCCTGCTCCTCATGCCCGCCAATTCGGCGCCGGCCGCATAGTTGGACAGATCGATTCCCTCTGCGAAAAACCCGACCAGCGCGATGCCCACCGCGATTCCACCGGCGAGCGCAAACGCGCACGATCAGCACCGACTCGATGACCACTTGCACGACCACCGCGCGCGGTCGCATGCCCAGCGCACGCAACATGCCGAACTCGCGCACGCGCTCCAGCACCGCTGTGATCAACGAGTTGATCAGGCCGAACGCGAGCGCCAGCAGCAGAATCACGTACCAGATCGTTATGCCGACATCGGCGATTTCGTAGAATGCGGCGGCTTGCGGATCGAGTTGGCGCCAGTTCAGCACTTCGAGGCCGCTCATTTCTTTCGTCAGCGAGCCGTTCGCGGCCGCGCTGAAGCGATCGTCGCGCAGCCGGATCGATACTTCGGTGACGTCGTTGGTGCCAAGCAGCTTTTGCAGAGGATGAAGACCGGTGAACGCATACGCTTTTTCCAGCGCGGTACCTGGTGCGTCGTACAAGCCGGCAACACGGAAGCCGGCTTCGCGATTACGGCCGTCCGCTCCCTGGGTCATGATGACCACGCGCCGCCCAACAGCTGTATCGAGGCGCGCGGCGAGTTCTGCGCCGAGCAGGATGCGGTCGTCGTTCTCGTCGGCCAGCGCTTCGCCGCGAATGGTGACCTGCGCGAGGAACGAAATGGCCTGTTCCTCTCCCGGATCGATGCCGACCAGCGAAATGCCGCGCGTCTCGCGTTCCGAGGTCACCACTGCAGGAACCCGCACGCGCCGCGTCCAACCCATCATTTCGTCGTCCGGAATGTCGGGGCGATAGCCGTCGCGTAGTGGGAACGCCTTCTCGATCGACGGGTCCTCGCGATATCCCGGGGCAAGCACCTTGAGGTTGCCCGACAGGTTTTCGACCGCGTCTTTCATCATGTCGTATCTGCATGCCGCGGATCAGGCTGCCGAGCAGCACGCACGCCGCGATCGCGACCAGGATCGCGGTGAACAGAATCAGGTTGCGGCGGCGGTGCCGCCACAGATTGCGCCAGCTCAACTGCAGCAGCAGTTTCAACGGCACCGCTCAGGCTCCCACGCGCAACGCATCGACCGGCACCAGGCTTGCGGATGCGCAACGCCGGAATCAGCGCCGCAAACTGCGTGGCGATCAGCATCAGCAACGGTGCGAGCAGCCATGGCGCCGACTGTTGAGCGACGGGTAGATCCGATCGGGCAAGTGATAGCGAGTGCGCAGATTCGCCCGCCATCTGTCCAAGCGGAATGCCGACGTGGTGTATCGCGCTCACCACGCCGCCGCCGAGCGCGAGACCGACGCTGCGCCGAGCAGCGCGAGCCAGGCTGCTTCGATCTGCAGTACGCCGATGATTCCCGCCGGCCGCATGCCGATCGCGAGCAGCATGCCGAACTCCCGCGTGCGCTCGAACACCGTCATCATGAAGCTGTTGAAGACGCTGAATGTCACCAGCAGCGCGATCAGCGACAACATCACGAGACTGCTCGCGCGTTTGAGTTGCATCGTCTGCGCGACCTCCGGCATCAGCCGCTGCCACGGCAGCGCGACGACGTCGGTTCCAAGCGCCGCCATCGCCGCCTCGACCGACGGCAGCAATGCATCGACACGCTCGAAGTCGGTCACACGCGCCACCACCATGTGCACCTGATCGCCCAGACCGAACTCGTCTTGAAACGCCGCCAGCTGCATCTGCACCAGCGCGCGATCGAGCTCCGCCGAGCCGGAATCGACGATGCCGGCCACGCGCAGCGACAGCGCGGCAACGCTGCCGTCGAGCCTGCTGCCGAGCACGACGAACTCGTCGCCGACACCGATGCCGAGGTTGCGTGCCATCACCGAACCCGACTATCGCATCGTCGGGCGCCTCGATGTATCGCCCCTCGACCACTCTGTCGGCGAGCGACGAGACCGAAGGTTCCGCTTGCGGATCGATGCCCATCACCTGCGCGCCGAAACTGCGTTCGCCGACCGAGACGAGCGCAAACGCCAAGGCGCGCTGCGGCAACGGCCGTGACACCCGGCACTCCTTGCAGCGCCCGCGCCGACCGAGGTGGCATCGGGCACGAGGTTGCGCATCGACGGATCGTCGGCGTAAGCAGCGTTCTGAATCTGCAGATGCCCGCTCAACAATCCGCGTCGCGTTGTCGGCCATCGCGTCCATCGCACCGCCCTGCAGCGAATACGCCGCGACGATCAGCAACACCGCAAATGCGATGCCGCCCGACGTGAGCGCCGTGCGCAGCGGATTGCGCCACAGGTTGCGCCACGCGAGCGCACCGTTGAGCCCGATGCCGCCGGCGCCGGTGATGCGCGCGGCAAGCGCCGGCGACGCCTGCACCGCGAGGTCGACGATTTCACGCGGCACGCAGCGCCTCCACCGGCTGGATTCGCCGCACGCGCAGCGCCGGCAGAACGCGGCGAGCTGCGTGCACACCATCATCAGGACGACCGGCCGAACGAGGGCGGCCGCACTCAGCGCCGGATGCAGACGGTCGGCAATGTGGAACGCGCGCATCGCGGCGCCGTGTCTCCGACCGGAATGCCGACGCGGCCGAACCACAGCACGAGCGGCACGCCCGACCGCCATTCCTACCGCGCAACCGAGACACGACAGCAGCGCGCTTCCGATCTGCAGCAGGCCGATGACGCCGCGCGCGACGCATGCCGATCGCCAGCAGCATGCCGAACTCGCGCGTGCGCTCGAACACCGTCATCAGGAAACCGTTCAGCACGCCGATCGTGACCACAGCGGCCAGCACGCCGAACATCACGTTCGCCGAACGCGCGGTCGAGAGGATTGCCTGTCGAGCTCCGGGATGCAGCGCCGGCCATTCGAGCACCGACTTCGGTCTGCCGGCACGTCCGCTGCGCAACACCTCGCGCAACGCGACTGCGCGCGGGCAACCGATTCGGCGCGCACGACGATGGCATGCACGGCGTCGTGCATCTCGAATGCCTCCGCGACGACGGCAGCGGAATCTCGAGCAATTGCCTGTCGAGCTCCGCGGTGCCGGAGTCGAACGTGCCGACCAGCGTCACGGCCAGCGCGGCGACTCCGCCGTCGGCGGCGCTGCCGAGGACGACGATCTGGTCGCCGACCGACGACACCGAGATTACGCGCAAGCATTCGCCCCGCATACGCCTCGGCGCCGCTCGTCGATGTAGCGCCCCTCTGCGACCATGGTTGGGAAGGCTCGACAGTGCGCGTTCGCCGGCGGGATCGACGCCGAGCAGCTGCGCGCCGTAGCTGCGGTCGTTGCCGGAGACCAGCACGAATGCCGCGATCCGCGGCGTCGCCGCGACGACGCCGGGTACGCTGCGGACCGTTGCAACAGCGCGCGGCAGCGTCGTCGATCGCGTTCTCGATGCGCGGGTCGTCGAGATAACCGCGCCGCTGCAACTGCAGATGACCGTCGAGCAGATCGCGTCGCGTTGTCGATCATGGCGGCGTACGTGCCGGCCTGCATCGACATCGCGAACGACAGCAGCGCCACCGAGAACGCGATCGCGCCGGCCGACAGCAACGTGCGGCGCCGATTGCGCCACAAATTGCGCCACGCGATCGGTCCCGACAGACCCAGCGCGTTCGGCGACCGTCTCCGGCAGCGTCGACGCGCGAGCGTTCGAAGCAACGTCGACGCTCATTGGCTGCGACCCGGATTGCAGCGCGAATACCGTGAACATGCCGTCGTCGATCGGCGATGTCGAATTGTCGCCTCGTCGTACGCGATCTCGGTCCACTCACCGGGTTTGTCGAGCGGCACCATCCGCATTCGCGTCGCAAACGTGCGTCCGCCGAGCGTCTTGATCTCGCGCGCCTCCAGCCGCTTCAGCGGCTTCATCGCCTGATCGAAGAACGTCTGGCCGAGCAGCACGTAGTCGTCGCGCAGCACGATCTGTTCTTTACCCCATACCACCGGCGCGTCGTCGTGCGGGACCGCGTCGACCGTGTAGACCTGATGACCGTCGCGCGTCTCGGTCGCGACCAGCGTGAGCTCGTACTGGTGCAGCAGCTGGTCGGTGCGCGACAGATCGCTGTACGAGAAGTCGGAACCCGCCCAGCCCTGCGACATCATGCTGAACGGCAGGCGGATGACCCGATTCAGCTTCGGCGTGAACGTCCACATCTGCTCGCCCTGTTTCAGCGTCGCGTTGCCGGCGTCCTTAGCGGGCGCGGTGAAACGGATCAGCGCGTCCTCGCGGCCGCGCGTCCACGCGATCAGTTTCGAGGAGCGCTCCCAATCCGGGCGATGAATCACCATCGAGAACTCGGCATAGGACGTCTGCCCGCGGGTCAGGTCGATCACGCCCGCGATCAGATCGCGCGCGGTCGGACCGGCTCGGCTGCGGCAACGCGCATCGCCAGCGACATCGCAACCGTGGTCAGCAGCAGCAGAACCGAGCAGCCTCAATCCGAGCAGCCGCATGCATGTTTTCACCTGAGGCGCGTTACGAGCCGCGGCGTTTACCAGAGAGGGGAACTCGGGCATAGTTTTATACATTCAAATTTTTGACTGTGTCAATTTAATGTCGCTTCGCGAGCAAAAGAAGGTCCGAGCGAGGTCCGACATTCTCGCGGCCGCCAACACGCTGATCGCGCGCAAGGGCTACGAAAACACGACGATGCGCGAGATCGCAGACGCGGCGAATCTGTCGTACCAGACGCTGTACAACTACTTCCCCAGCAAAGCGCTGATCGTTCAGGCGATGTTGACCGACGTCGACAAGGCTCGACACGCGCATCGCCGCGATCATCGCCGGTTCCGGCGGTCTGATCGGCAAACTGAACCAGATCATCAAGCACTACTTCGATCTGGTCGCGCATCGCGAACGCGCGTTGTGGCGCGAGATCGTTCTCGAAGTGATCAAAAACGCGCCGGAGTACCTCGCGCTGCAGGCGCTGAAAGCGAGCGCGGGTTTCAACGTGCTGCGCACGCTGCTGCACGACGCGCAGACGAGCCGGCGAACTGGATCCTTACGTCGATGCGGACCTGCTCGCGCACACGCTGCACGCGATCACCGACTTCGCGTTCCTGCGCTTCGTGCTCGAACCGAATCCGTCGAAGGTCGCCGTATTGAAGACGTTGCGCAATCAGGTCGAACTGCTGATCCAGCCGTATCTGCGCAGCGGCTGAACGTCAGCCGCCGTGTTCGGTGGCCGCCGAGCGATCACCCGCAATCCGTCGGCTGTGAGTCGAGACAGCCTGAGCATCCGGACGCATCGCGATCGCGACGCGAGCAACCGCGCGACCGCCGCGCGCGTTTCGATCGCCGGGTCGGCTACGACTTCGATTGCGACACCATCGACGTCCGTCACCTGCTGCTGCCCACTCGAGCAGCGCCGCAGGATCGTCGATCGTTCGCGCCCTCGTCAGTCTGTGCCGCGACCGCATCGTGCAGCGCCGGGATCGCGTTCTTGCGTCAGCGAACCGAGCAGCGTAACCCGAACGATTCGATCTGGCCGGCGACATCGGCGCTCGACGCGGCGTCGCTGCGCGCACGAGAACGCGACACGGTCGAGGAAGCGCTCGGATCTTCGCGTCGATGCCGCTGCGCGATCGCGATGACGCGCGCGGCCAGCCACAACCCACGTTGCGCCGCGGCTCGATCCGGCGGCAGATCGCGGTCGCAGAAGGACAGCCGTCGGCGAGCCGTTCGCCGGTGACGCAACCGCCAGCGCCGGTCGCAACGAACCTCGAACAACTCAAGCGCCCTCGCGACCGCCGCGGCCGGCGGCTGCACGGTAACCGTGACGACGGAATTGCTGTCGGCCTGGTTCGCGTCGTTCACGACGGTCAGGCGAAACGTCAGGTCGGCGCTGCTCGTGACCATGGGTGCGACAAACGTCGCGCGCGCATTGTTCGCATCGGTCAGCGTCACGGCGGGCCACCCGTCTGCGCCCACGAATACGACCGATATTCTGCCGACGGCGTCGCTGTTCGAACCATCGAGCGTTACGACATCGCCGCGATGCCACCGTCTGATCGGCCCCGGTTTCGCGACGGATTGAACGCCGAGAATGACAGAAAGCGGCGATCGCCGAAACACGACCTTCACGGAGCCGTCGCCGCACCCAGCAGCGTCGTTAGACTAGAGCGAGATTCGATCAACCCCGCGCACGACATACACCTCCACGTCGATTTCGGTCGTCCGGCCGATCGGTTCGATGCAACGTGGTCCTTCGTTGCGCGAATTGTTCACGTAAGTGCTGACCGGCACCACGCTCAACTTCACCGGCACCGCGACCGCAGCAGACTCGTCTTGCGCAATCGTTCGGATCTTCTGCGCGGTCCACCCACCGCCGCCCTTCCGCGCGCGTCAACATCGCCGGCTGGCGCGATGCACGAACGACAGCCGATCATGCACCGCGTGCGTGACGATCGGCAAAACTCTCGACGCATCTCGTCGCCCTTGCGCCAGCGATCCCAGATTCCCGCCAGCAGCATGCCGCGTCGTCCTGCGGCCGGATGTAATACGGCAATTTCCGTTCGCCGTCCTTCGTCCATTCGTAGAACCCGCAGACCGGCACCAGCAGCGGCGCCGCGCAAACGGCTCTTTGAACGACGCGGCTCGTTTCGATGCGTTTCGGCTTTCGCATTGAACATGCTGTATTTCGTCGACAGCTTCCTTCGACCAGTACGGCGTCAGCCACCAGCGCATCGTCGCGCTCTCGAGGTCGCCGAGCGCGTTCGCGCGCAACACCAGCACCGGCTCGGTCGGCGCCATGTTGTGCGGTCGGATCACTCGCCGCGGATACGGCTGGCTGACCATGTCCATGAACAGCAGTGTCAGCGGTCCCGAACTGACGTTGACGCGACCGCACATCAGCGCTTCGTGATCGCGTCCACCGCGGCCATGTCGTCGGCGCTGAGCCGCCACGACGCCGCGGCGACGTTCGCTTCGACCTGCGCGGCCGACGTCGCGCCCGCGATGACGCTCGAAATCACCGGCTTCGTCAGCAGCCAGCCGAACGCGAGGTCGAGCAGGCTGTGCTCGCGTTGTGTCGCAAATTCCGTCAGTTCTTCGACGACCGTGAAGTTGCGCTCGTTCAGCGCGCGTTCCGCCAGGCGGCGACCGTTGCGAGGCGCGTGCCTTGCGGCGGCGGTTCGTTGCGGTGGTATTTGCCGGTCAGCATGCCGCTGCGCGAGCGGGAAGAACGGCAACATGCCGAGACCGAAGCGCTCGCAGCTGCCGAGCACATCGGCTTCGATGCCGCGTTCGAGCAGGCTGTAGTGGTTCTGCGCCGACACGAACGCGCGCCGTGGTTCGTGCGCGCGGTCCAGTCCGCATCGGCGATCTGCCAGCCGGAAAAGTTCGAGTTGCCGATGTAGCGCACCTTGCCCTGCCGGACCACGTCGTCGAGCGCGCCGAGCGTTTCCTCGATCGGCGTGTCCGGATCGGGCGCGTGCATCTGGTACAGGTCGATGTAGTCGGTGCCGAGCCGCCGCAGGCTCGCTTCCACCGCAGCCATGATGTAGCGCCGCGAACCGCCGCGATCGTGCACCGTCATGCCCATCGGCATCGCGAATTTCGTGGCGATCACCACCTGCTTGCGGCGACGCCGCCGAGCGCCTGCCCGAGCAGCGTCTCCGACTGCTGGTCGCCGTAGACGTCGGCCGTGTCGAACAACGTGATGCCGCGTCGATCGCCGCGTCGACGACCGCCTGCGTCGCCGCTCGTCGCAGCGACCGCCGAAGTTGTTGCAGCCGATGCCGACCTCGGACACCTTCAGCCCCGAACGACCCAATCGTCGATGTTCCATTGCCTTCGCCCCTTTCCGAAATGCCCTTACTGTGCAACGACAAGCCTACCGCGAAGCCTGTGCTGCCTCATGATCGTTTCACGCTCTCGTGTATTGGAGACATCCAACGTAGGCTTCGGTGGGCTGGGCCTGCACATAGTCCGCTCGAAACAGGGTGACCCGATGGCCGAAGCAGGTCCCTCAACGCCGGTCGATCTCGAAGTCGATCGGGAGCGCCGTTGCGTCTGGCGTGCCGGTGAGACCATCGATCTGCCACGGCTATCGTTCGAGTTTCTGATCGCGTTGATCGACGCGGCTCCGGCCGTCGTCACACACGACGAACTCGTCGCGCGGGTCTGGCGCAACCATTTCGTGAGCCCCGAGACGATCGCTCAGCGCGCCCGAATGTTGCGCGTCAGCCTCGGCGACTCCGCCAGCGAGCCGCGCTATTTCACGGCCGTGCGCGGTATCGGTTACAGGTGGTTGTTACCTGCGCGACCGATGACTCCACACGCAAACGGCTCAACCGCGACAGCACCTCAATCGCGGCTGCGCAGTAGCATTTGGCCGGGGGCGCGCGGCGATCGTTGCGGCGCTCTCGTTGTGGTACGTGCATGATCGCGACGCACGGTGGGCGGCCGACGAAGCGATACCTGCCATCGAAGCCGCGATTGCAGGGGACGATCTCGGCACGGCCTTCGAACGCGCCGAAGCACTCGAGTCGCGCGTCGGTCCCGGGTTTCTGTCCGCCGAACGATGGAAGGAAATCGCCGTGACGGCCTCGATCAGATCGACGCCGGTTGGCGCGCAGGTGTCCTATCGACGCTACGAAACGCCGGATCAGCCTTGGATCGCACTGGGCGAGACGCCGATCGACGCGATGCGGTTACCTCGCGATGTCATCGTGTTCAACGTCGAGAAGGCCGGCTACGCGACTTCGCAGCGAGCGCAATATCCGCCGGGCATCTACCCGCCGGAGGCAGGCACGCAAGCCACCGCGGACATCGTCACGTTCGAACTGCAGCCAACCGATCGCGTGCCGAGCGAAATGGTCTGGGTGCCGGCGTCGCGCGCACCGCGGCTGCCACCCTTTCTGCTGCAACACTTCGATATCGACATTCCCGGATTTCTCATCGACCGGTTGGAGACGACCAACCGCGACTACCAGACCTTCGTCGATGCCGGCGGCTACGCCGATCCTCGCTACTGGCAGGATCTCGAGTTCATCGACGGCGAGCGCGTGCTCGACCGGCAGACCGCACTGAGTCGGTTCGTCGACACGACCGGACGACCCGGTCCCGCGGGTTGGCAATTGGGTAAGTACCCGGCAGGCGCCGCGGATCTGCCCGTAACCGGGGTGAGCTGGTTCGAAGCGGCCGCGTACGCGAAGTTCCGCGGCAAATCGTTACCCACGGCGCACCACTGGCGACGAGCAGTCGGCGAGAGCATCACCGCGCCAATGACGCGGTTCGGTAACTTCACAGGCCATCTGCAACCCGTTGGGCAATCGGGGCTGGGCCCGTTCGGCACATACGACATGATCGGCAACGCCGCCGAATGGGTGTCGAACGCCAAGGGTGCCGAGCATCTGGTTTCAGGCGGCGCCGCTACCGGCCCGCCGTATGTCGGGTACTACGTCCTCGCCGGCGTCACGCAATCACCGTGGGATCGAGCAACGCTGACGGGCGTGCGCTGCGCAACCTATCCGGAGCCACCCGCGGCGCCATTGCTGGCCGATCTTCCTCCCGACGAACTGCCGCCCTTGCCGGCGCCGATGCCCGAGGCGGTACTAGACGGCGTTCTGTTCGGGCTGAACTACCGATCCTTCGACGCTGATCCTCGTCCCCTCGAGAAGCTCCGGCTCGGCGATATAAGCAGGCAGCGCGTGAGCCTCAGCGCGGATGACGGCGGCGGACGCTTCGACGTTTACGTGTTCACGCCGAACGACGCGCCGCCGCCGTATCAGGCGGTGCTTTACTTCGCCGGCGACTACGGGCCGAGGCCGGATTTCGAAGCGCAGTACCGATGGGATCTCAACGTTTTCGAACCGATCCTGCGTAGCGGCCGCGCGGTGATCTGGCCAATCTGGTACGGAACGTATTCGCGCTACGACGGCTTCAACGAGGTCCCGAGCATCAAGGATTACCTGGCCGTGCGGCACAAGCGCCTTCAGGCGTGGGTGCGCGAAACGGCAGCGGTACTCGATTACATTGGCGCTGCGCCCGAATTTTCCGACAAGGTCGGCTGGTTGGGGCTCAGCTACGGCGCCTTGAGTCCCATGTCGATGACCTACTACTTCCCGTCGCGCTTCGGCGCCGCGATCCTGATGAGCGGTGGCGATCTGATCGCCGAACCGTGGCAGGTGACGTTCTACCGACGCCTCCACGTTCCCGTGCTGATGTTGAACGGCCGCTACGATCCGATGGTTACCAAAGGCCAGGCGCAACGTTTCTACGACGGCATCGGCACGCCGGCCGAGGACAAACGTCTGGTGCTTTACGAAACCGGACACTGGCCGCTGCCGCGCAACGAAATCGCCCGCGAGATCGGCGATTGGCTCGACCGCTATCTGGGACCGGTCGGCACACAGCAATCGAACGATACTGGCCACGGGCGTCCGCAAGCACGTCCGCAGCCAGGTGAGGCTGTCAGCGCGTCACGGCTGTAATCGGCCGAACTTCCATGCCGCCCCTTCGTGGGGCCGTTCCCACAACACGCGGTCGTGTGCACGCCCGTGCGAACCCACCCAGAGCTCCACCCGCTCGAGCACGATGCGATAGCCGCCCCAGTGCGACGGGCGGGGACCGGCTGTGTGCCGTCAACACCGCCGAAGCGTTCCGCTTCGTCGTTGATCTGCGCCAGCAACGCGGCGCGCGATGCGATCGGTTGGCTCTGCCGGCTGCCGCGCGCGGCAAGTTGCGACAGCCGCGGCCGCGTATTCCAGTACGCATCGGATTCTGCGTCCGTCGCGGGTTCGACCACCCCCGAACTGCACAGCTGGCGTCCGAGTGCGTCCCAATAGAACGTCGCGCTCGCACGTGCGCGGCTTGCGAGCTGGCGACCCTTTGCGCTTTCGCGATTCGTGTAGAACATCAGCGCGCCGCGCACGGTGTCGACACCGCGGCACAACACGGTGCGCGCGCGCGGATGGCCGTGCTCGTCGAGCGTTCCCACCACCATCGCATCGGGATTCAGCGCGCCGCTCGATTGCGCCTCGATCAGCCAGCGCAGCAGCAGGCCGAACGGATCGGCCGGCAACGGATCGGCCAGCGAGTGATCGTGCGGTGTGTCTTCGAACATATCGGGTTTCGCCTCGCCGTCAGACGACGGCATCCTTCCAATACGGTGCGCGCAGCGCGCGTTTGTTGATCTTGCCCATCGTATTGCGTCCCACCGATTCGACGATGTCGACGCTGCGCGGACATTTGTAGTGCGACAGGCGCGCCCGGCACCACGCGATCAGTTCTGCCGCGTCGGGCGGATTTGCGGGATCTTCCGGCACCACCAGCGCTTTCAGTTCCTCACCCATTTCGTTATGGGGCACGCCGATGCACGCCACGTCGCCAACCAACGGATGCTCGATGAGCACCTGCTCGGCTTCGGCGGGGTAGATGTTCGCGCCGCCCGACACCACCATGTCGGAGAAACGATCGGTGATGAATACGTATCCATCCGCATCCATGTAACCGATCTCACCAAGCGTGAACGTCCGGGCACCACGTGCGCCGCTTTCGATTTCTCGGGATCGTTGTGATAAACGACGCCGCGCCCGGTTTCGTCTTTGAAGTACAGCCGCCCTTCGGTATTCGGGGGCAGTGGCTTGCCGTCGTCGTCGAGAATCAGCGCGGTGAAAGGCGGAACCGCGCGGCCCACCGAACCCGGATGCGCGAGCCACTCCTCGGAGTTGATCACGCAGGTGGTGCCTACTTCGCTCGCGCCGTATGCGTCGAAGAACACCGGTCCCCACCACTCGATCATCGAACGCTTCACGTCTACCGGACACTTCGCGCCGGTATGTCCGACGTACTTCATCGACGACACGTCGTACTTGTCCTTCACCGCCTGCGGCAGCGCCAGCATGCGCACGAAATGCGTCGGCACCATTACAGATGTCTGTGTGCCGTACTCGGCGATGGTGCGCAGCGTCTTTTCCGCATCGAAGCGCCCGAGAATCACGCTCGGCACGCCGGCCGCGAGCAATCGCGCGCCGGACAACGGACCGGTGTGATACATCGGACCGACCACGAGATGTGTGCCGAACTGCGCGAACGCGTTCTTCTTCATGTTCTCGAGGTGTTCCGCCACGGTCGCGCCCCCCGCAAACATCGTTGGCGGAAGCTCGGTGCCTTTCGGCCGGCCCGTGGTACCCGACGTGTACAACAGATTCGGACGCGGCGCATGATCGGACGGCGGCTCAGCACCACCCGCGGCCGCGAGATACGCATCCCACGCAATCAATCCCGGTTGAGCGGCGCAGCGGAAACCCACCACTCGTTTCACACCGCTCTGTCGCGCTGCCTCTAATCCCCGCTCGACCGTTTCCGGACCCACGAACAACACGCGTGCGTCGGAGTCGGCAAGGATGTAGGCGGCTTCATCCGCGTTCAGATGGAAATTGACCGGCACCACCGATGCACCGGCGAGCAATCCGCCGAGATTCGAGAACGCCGTTTCAACACCATTCTCGGCATACACCGCGATGCGGCGCGACTCACCGAGGTTCTCCGAAAGCAGTGCGTTCGCAACGCGATTCAGCGTGTCGTCGACGTCGGCCCAGGTCATCGCAACGCGTTCGTCGCGCAGTGCGATTTCGTTGCGCCGCGTTTGCGCGAGCGGTTTCGCGAAGGTGGTCATGGTGTTACTGCTGGTCCGGTTTAGAGCGGCGCGATCATACCGTGGTCTTGAGTTTTGTGGACCGTTCCCCGATCCTTCGATGCTTCATCGGGGGGAGCATACAGATGGCGGCGATCGACGAATTCCGCGCAGAAACACGTGCATGGCTTGCACAGAACTGTCCGCCCGGCGCACGCGGGCCCGGGCAGATTCCAACCGGCAGCACGAAGATCAAGATCGAAGATCCGGATACGCGCACGTGGCTGACACGTATGGCGGAAAAAGGCTGGACCGCGCCGATGTGGCCGAAGGCATACGGCGGCGGCGGGTTGACGAAGAACAGTACATCGTGCTCGTCGAGGAGATGCGCCGCATCGAAGCGCGCACGCCGCTGATGGGCATGGGCACGTCGATGATCGGCCCGACGCTGCTCGAACTCGGCACCGAAGATCAGAAGCGCCGCCACATTCCGCCGATCGTTCGCGGCGAAGTGGGCTGGTGTCAGGGTTACAGCGAGCCGAGCGCGGGTTCGGATCTCGCCAGCTTGCGCACACGCGCGGAAGATCGCGGCGATCACTTCCTGATCAACGGCCAGAAGATCTGGACGTCGGGTGCGCAGTACGCCGACTGGATGTTCGCGCTCGTTCGCACCAATCCCGACGTGCCGAAGCACGACGGCATCAGCTTCGTGCTTCTGACGATGCATCAGCCGGGCGTCACCGTTAAGCCGATCAAGCTGATCAGCGGTACATCGCCGTTCTGCGAGACGTTCTTCGACAACGCGATCGCGCGCAAGGAAGATCTCGTTGGCGAAGTGAACAAAGGCTGGACCGTAGGCAAGCGTCTGCTGCAACACGAACGTTCCGGCATGTCGGCGCTCGTCGGGGGCGGCCCGCGCGATGCCGGCCCAGCGTCACCGACGTGGCGAAAACGTATGTCGGTTCAGCGGCGACGGCAAACTCGCCGATGCGGCCCTGCGCTCGGAAGTCATCCGCCACAGCATGAATTCGCGCGTGTTCCGCCTCACGCAGCGACGCACGGTGGAAGAGTCGAGCGACGGCAAGACACCAGGCCCAGCAACATCGATCTTCAAGATGTACGGCACCGAGTTGCAGCAGGAACGTTCGGCGTTGCTGGTGAAACTGCGTGGCTTCCAGGGCATCGCCTGGAGCGGCACGGATTTCGCGGAAGACGAGATCGAAGGCATGCGCACCTTCCTGGGTGAACGCGCCGCGTCGATTTACTCCGGTTCGAACGAGATCCAACGCAACATCATCGCGAAGCGAGTGCTCGGGTTGCCCGATTGACCGGCCGCCCGAACGACACTACGGCCCCACCGGTCGCGCCGCGTAAACCGCATCGGTTCACGCGGCACGGCTTCTCGGTAGAAGACCCCTATCACTGGCTGCGCGACCCGGAATATCCCGACGTAAACGATCCGGAGATTCTCGGCTACCTCGAAGCCGAGAACGCGTACTTCGACGCCGTGATGGCACCTCATCAGCCGCTGATCGAACAGCTCTTCGCAGAACTCAAGGCTCGCCAACAACCCGACGAAGCCGCGGTACCGTGGAAAGACGGCCCATACGAATATCAATGGCGCTACTCGGAGGACGCGCAGTACCGCGTGTGGACACGCTGGCCGGTCGGCAAGCCCGATGCGGTTCAGATCCTGCTCGACGAACCGGCCCTCGCGCTGGGGCACGACTACTTCAGCCTCGGCGGGCTCGACGTCAGCCCGAACGGACGTTACCTCGCTTACAGCACCGACACCGATGGATCCGAGCGCTACACGGTGCGAATCAAGGACCTCGACACCGGTGAGTTGCTGGCGGAGGAAATCGCCGGTACCAGCGGCGCTACCGTGTGGGCGAACGACAACACAACGCTGTTCTACGTGATGTTGACGGAGAACTGGCAGCCGTATCTGGTGAGAGCGCACCGCCTCGGCGCGGCCGTAGCTTCCGATCGCGACGTTTACGAGGAAGCGAGCGGTACGTTCTTCGTCAGCGTTGCCAAAACGCTCTCTGACGCGTTCGTGCTGATCAGCGCGGGCGATCACGTGACCAACGAGATTCGTTTCATTCCGGCAGACGCGCCGAACACCGCGGCCACGCTGATCGCCCCACGGCGCACCGGCCACGAGTACGACGTGGAACACCACGGCGCGCACTTCTACATCCGCACCAACGACCGCCACGAGAACTTCCGCGTCGTGCGCGCACCGCTGAGCGATCCGGGCGAAACGAACTGGCCAAGCGTCATCGAAGGTTCCGCTCGCGACTACCTCACGGGGCTCGACTGCTTCGCCGACTTCATGGTGCTGGAACAGCGCGTCGACGGGCTCGATCAGATTCGCATCCGCGATTACGACGGCAACGAACACAACGTCGCGTTCCCGGAGAGTTCCTATGACGCCGGGCTGGGCACCAATGCCGAGTACACGACCCGGGTGTTGAGAATCGGCTACGACTCGATGGTTACGCCGCAGACGGTGTTCGACTACGACCTGGCGACGCGCACGCTGGTGACGCGCAAGGTGCGGCAGGTGCCGTCGGGATACGACGCATCTCAATACGCCACCGAGCGGCTGATGGCGTCGGCGCGCGACGGTGTGAAAGTGCCGATATCGATCGTGTATCGGCGCGACTTCGTCCGCGACGGCACGCGACCGCTGTATCTCTACGCTTACGGGGCGTACGGCGTGGCCATGTCGCCGAGTTTTTCCACCGCGCGGCTGTCGCTGCTCGATCGGGGCTTCGCGTATGCGATCGCGCACGTACGCGGCGGTGACGAGCTGGGTTATGCCTGGTACGAAGCCGGCAAGCTCGACAAACGCACCAACACGTTCAACGATTTCATCGACGCCGCGAACTTCCTCGTCCAACAGGGTTACACGGGGGAAGGCCGTTTGGTTGCGTCCGGGGGTAGCGCGGGGGGCACGCTGACCGGTGCCGTGGCGAACTCGGCACCGAAACTATGGGGCGCTGTCGTCTCTCATGTGCCGTTCGTGGACGTGTTGAATACGATCCTCGATGACACGTTGCCGCTCACCAAGCTGGAGTGGCCCGAATGGGGCAATCCGGTGGACGACAAGGCGGCGTTCGAGACAATCCGTTCGTACGCACCGTACGAACAACTGCGACAGCAGGACTATCCGCCGATGCTGGTGACAGCGGGCCTGAACGATCCGCGGGTTACGTACTGGGAAGCGGCGAAATACGTCGCGAAGCTGCGCGCGCTGAAGACCGATGAGAACGTGCTACTGCTGAAAACCAACATGGGCGCCGGGCATCAGGGCAAATCGGGACGCTACGACTCCCTGCGCGAAGTCGCGGAGGAATATGCGTTCGTGCTTAGCGTGATGGGCGGTTCGTAAAGCCCGCAAACACGAGGGGCCGTCGCCCCTCATGCTCTTGTTTGAGGACCAGCCGATCAGTTCGCCTTAGCGATCGCAGGCGGCTGCCAGGTGCCTTCGCCCGGCGGCAGGATCGACGGCGCTTCGGTCTTCGGCCAGTAGAGGCGCATCACCATGTAGATCGGGCCGTCCGGCGCCGGCAGCCAGTTCGACTCCTTGTCCTTGCCCGGCGAATCTGTTCTGGATGTAGAGCGTCAGCGAGCCGTCCGCGTTGCGTCTTCATGTTCGGCAGCATCGGCGAATTGATCAGGTAGCGGTTGATCGGGTTCTTGATCAGCAGCTGGGTCTTGCCGTCGTACATCGTGACCGACCAGAACGCGTTGACCGGCGGCAGCTGGCCCTTCGCGAACGTCAGCGTGTAGTTGTCCTTCGATGCCGTCGAGCGGCGTAGCCGTCCGAGAGCGCGCTTGGCCATCGGGTACATCGCCTCGACCGCGTCGTTGCCGTAGATGCCAGCCTTGCGCCGCGGCGGCGCGCAGCAGCCAGTCGCCGTTGAAGAAGCGCGCGGTCGCCGAACGCGGAGCCGACG
Organism: uncultured Gammaproteobacteria bacterium; assembly: GCA_963822125.1. GTDB lineage: Bacteria > Pseudomonadota > Gammaproteobacteria > Pseudomonadales > Azotimanducaceae > DATJGR01. The sequence goes on from CAWGGQ010000004.1 coordinate 357,323, forward strand.
CGCCAGCCGTTGACGTCCTTGCCGATCGTCGGCAACCTTCGCTGCGACCTTCGCTGCGCCGTCCTTCATGCCGAGCAGCACGGCCGCCTTGTGTTCTGCACGACAGATCCTTGAAGCGAACGTCTTGCCGGGGCCGACGCCGATGCGGGCGAGCCGCGCGCGGATGTCCGCTCTCCTCGGGACCGGGCGGCGCGAACTGCAGCGCGAAGTCGAGGTATTCGAAGAACTCCGTCTTGACCAGGTCCTTGTCGATCTTCGGGAAGTCGATCGGCAGGCGCGGCCGGCGGCGCCGGCTGCTCGCAGAAACGTCGACAGCGGCTGCGCCTTGTAGCCGGCCTGCACCGCGATCACGTTGTCCATGTCGTCCGGCGTCGAACAGTTGCGTGCGGAAGATCGTGAGCGCCGAAATCGCGTCGACGAGCGGAACACCTTCTTGATGCCGGCGGGCGTGTCGCCTTTCCAGTCCGGGCCGACGACCATGTAGTCGCCCGCGTCGTTGCCCGGTCGCGCGGCTGCCGATATAGCCGTAGTTGAACGTGTTGCCGTCGACGAGCTGCACCGAGTAGTAGCGCTTCGGATCGACCGCCGGGCACGGAGATCACGATCGGCTCCGCGCGCAGATCGAGCCACAGCATCGAATAGGGCGTGTCGCTGTTCGGCGTGACGACCGCCGTGTCCTGTAGGTGAAGACGCGGTGCGTCGTTGTAGATCGTGTTGAACGGCGCCTTGTACTGGCCCGAGTTCTTGTCGATCACGAACTCGTACATGACCGCGTAGTTCATGACGATCGGCAGGCCGTAGATGAAGCCGGCCTCGGCGATTGCCTTGACCTCTTCGATGCTCGGCGCCGGTATGCCGGCTGCCGCCGACTGATTTTCGGCGTGTGTGACCGTGTCGTTCGGCTTGCTGCAACCCGCGAGCATTAGTAGGGCAGTCATCGCCCCAACGAGCGGATCCGGCCGGCCAGACACTCGCTTCATTTTCGACGTTCTCCGTTGTGCGAAATCGCGGGCACGTTATCCGAATCCGGCGCCGCGCGAAACATCGGATTCACGCGAGAGCATAGTCGGGGCGATGGTTGATTCTGGCGGCGAACCAGCGGACCAAAGCAACGCGTTGCTGCTGAAGACCAACATGGGCGCCGGGCATTCAGGGCAAAACGGGGCGCTACGACTCACTGCGCGAAGTCGCAGAGGAGTATGCGTTCGTGCTGAGCGTGATGGGTCGCTCGTAACAAGTCGATCAGACGCCGCCCCAACGAATGCGGAGCGGCGCGACACAACGAGCCGTTCAGCGAACCACGCGGGGTATCGACTGATGTTGTTCGGCTTTCTGCGCTTCGCGCATTCTGCGGCGAATGATGTTCTGGACGATGTTGATCGTAGTCCAGTCGTGCTCGATCGCATGACCGCAACCGTCGCAGCTCATCTGCGCAACGTCGATGACCTTCGACAGCAGCTCGCTGTAGGGCAACCGCACGATGTGCTTGCACCCGCCACATTCGAGGCCCACGGTGGGGTCCAAACCTACGTAGTCCATTACGCGCCTCCTTCGTCGATATGCGACGCGGAGTGTCAGCTTGGCGACCGAAACTCCGCGCAATCCCGATGTCCCTCGATATGGTGCGAAAGCCATGCCAGACGCGATCGCGCGCGCGCGCCGGAGAAGACAGTATAGGCAGACATTGGAACTCGCTCGGCGGCGGGCGAATGAAGCGCGGGGGGTTCGTGAACTCGTGCACGCGGCGCGCAACTCGTCACGAAAGCTCGGGGCCGCGATCTCGATCAACCGCTCGGCACGCTCGCGCGACGAGGCGTGTTTCAGCGCGGCGACGCCGAATTCGGTGACCACCAGATCGACGTCGGTACGCAGCGCCGTAACCAGCTCAACCCGCGGCACGATTCGCGACACGCTGCCGCCCCGCGCGGTCGCGGTCATTGCGACGATCGATCGGCCGCCACGTGATGCCTTCGCGGCGCGCATGAAGTCGACCGAACCGCCGGTGCCGGAAATCTGCTTTCCGCCGACACTCTCGGCGTTCACCTGGCCGAGCAGATCGATCTCCACGGCTGAGTTGATCGACACGAAATTCGGAATCTCGCCGAATTACGCGCGACTTCGTGCGTGTGATCGGCACCGCGGAATGCCACGTCGGGGCGAGTCGCCAACCAATCGAGCAATGCCGCGGAACCAAGCGCCATGCCGGTGACGTGCAAGCCCCGGTCGATGGGCTTCGCGCTGCCGGTCATCACGCCGCGCTCGATCAGCGCCATTCCGCCGTCGTCGATCAACCCCGAATGCATGCCGAGGTCGTTCTTGTTCGAGAGCGCCGCGAGGATCGCCGCGGGAATCGCGCCGATGCCGGTCTGGATGCAGTCGCCGTCGCGGACGATCGCAGCGACGTGCTCGGCGATCCGGTGTGCCGTGACATCGGGTGCGCCGCCACCGAACGGCGTGAGCGGACGCCGCGTACGCACGAGCGCGTCGAAACGATCGGGCTCGACGAGCGGACAGCCTGCGGGCGCAACGATGGCCTCGTTGACCTCTGCGATGAGCGACTTGGCGCTCGACAGCGCAGCCGCCACGAAATCAACGTTGGGGCCGAGGCGCAGCTTCCCACCACGGTCGTATGCGGCCTGCAGCAATGCCACGTCGAAGGCCTGCGATGCCACGAAGTCGAATACCGCGCGCATCTGCATCGGCAAGAACGCCACCCGCCCCTGCGCTAATCCGTTGGCAAGTTGCGGCGCCATGAAGAAACACTCGAGGCGGGCATCCGGATGCACCGCAGAGAGATCGCGGTTGTTGAGCCCCGCCAGCGGGAACTGCACGAACGTTACGCCGGCTGCCGACGCCGGCTGAGCTACGATCGCGTCGAGTAATCCACCAGGCTCGTTCGACGAACCACCGACATACACGCGCATACCGGGCTTCAGGTAACCCGGCACGGCAGAAGCATCGACCCAGGACGTCATGACGAATGGCACGCCTTGCAGTTCAGTCCGAGTATCCACGGCGCGCCAAACGTGGCCAGCACGATGCCCCAACGTTCGGCTGCGTGAGAATCGCGGAGACTTGGCCTACAGTTGACCGCGCTGAACAGCCCTTGGGAGGGGGAAAAAGAATGGATTTCCAACTGCTGATCGCCCGAGCCAGGGCAATTCTGCTCACTCCGAAAACCGAGTGGCCCGTGATCGCTGCAGAGTCCACTACGGTGGCCGCGCTGTACCGGAACTACATCATCGTGCTTGCCGCGATTCCTGCCGTATTCGGTTTCATCAAGGGCAGTCTGTTTGGAATCGATATTCCACTGATCGGAAACATGCGTGTTTCGATCGGCGCAGGCCTCAGCGGGATGGTGCTCAGCTACGCGTTGAGCCTCGTGCAGGTTTACCTGATCGCGCTGATCGTCGATGCACTCGCGCCGACGTTCGGCGGGCAAAAGAGCCAGATTCAGGCGCTGAAGCTGGCTGCATACGCGTTCACCGCGGCGTGGCTGGCGGGAATTGCTCAAATCGTTCCGTGGATAGGCGCGCTTCTCGCACTTGCGGGAGGCATTTACAGCATCTATCTGTTCTACCTGGGCCTTCCCAGCTTGATGAAATGCCCAGCGGATCGGGCTGGCGCCTATACGGCAGTGTGCATCATCGCTGCGATCGTGTTGGGGGCGATCGTCGCCTACGCGGTCGGTTCGATCACCCAGGGGGCGATTCCGGGGCGCACAACCAGCTCCGACATTCAGTTCGACAAGAACAGTCCAATGGGCAAACTCGACGACTGGACCACGAAGATGGAAGCGGCTTCAAAGCAGGTAGAGGCTGCCCAACAATCGGGAGATGCCGCGGCTCAAAGCGCCGCGGTCGGAAACATGCTCGGAACGGCGCTCGGCGGCAAAGTCGAAGCGTTGGCGCCGGACAAGCTCAAGCCGTTCATCCCCGCGTCGCTCGACTCGCTGCCCCGTACGGGTATGTCCGTCGATCGTAGTGGCGCCATGGGAATGCAGATGTCGCAAGCACACGCCACGTTTTCCGGCGACGGTCGTTCGCTGCAGCTTGAAATCACCGACACCGGCTCCGCCAAGGGGCTGATGGCGCTTGCGGGTGTCGCATCGGTACAGGGGGACGAGGAGACCGCCGATGGCTACAGCAAGACCTACACGGACGACGGCCGCATGATTCACGAACAATGGAACAACTCCGGTTCCGGTGAGTACTCCGTCGTAGTTGGAAGCAGATTCACAGTAAAGGTGTCAGGCGACGCCGCTGCGCTGGCCGACCTGAAGTCCGCGGTGAACGAGGTCGATCTGGACGGTCTCGAGCCCTCAAAGACGAAGGCGTGGCGCAGGAATAGCGTCGCGAATCTGACGCATGGATGCTGCCACCGCCGCACTCGCGCCATTCCATCCGCACACGCGCGACTGGTTCGAGTCGACATTCCCGGCGCCGACCGACGTACAGACGCGCAGTTGGCCGGTGATCGCGGCAGGGCGTCATGCGCTGATTACCGCACCGACAGGCAGCGGCAAAACGCTTACAGCGTTCTTGTGGGCGTTGGACGCGTTCGCGGGCGGTCGCTACGAAGCCGGCGCTACTCGGGTTCTGTACCTCTCCCCGCTGAAGGCGCTGAACAACGACATCCAGCGCAATCTGCTCGAGCCGTTGGATGCGCTGCGAGAGCGCTTCGAGGCTGCCGGCGATCCGTTTCCTCCGATCCGTGTTCAGGTGCGCTCGGGTGACACTTCGTCCGGTGATCGCCAGCGCATGCTGCGGCGGCCGCCCGAGATACTGATCACGACACCGGAAAGCCTGATGCTGATGCTGACGAATGCACGAGGGCGCGTTGCTCTCGGCACGGTTCGGACGGTGATTCTCGACGAGATCCATTCCGTGGTGGACAACCGGCGCGGCACCGTGCTGACGACATCCTTGGAGCGCCTTGCGCGCGTCGCCGGCGAGTTTCAGCGCATTGCGCTGTCGGCCACGGTCAATCCGCTCACCGAGATCGCGGCGTTCGTCGCCGGCCGCAACCGTCGCCTCGAGCCGCGCCCCATCGAGATCGTCGAAGGTCTGGACCGCAAACAGGTCAGCTTCAAGGTCAGCTTCCCGCCGCACGTCCGCGCCGCGCTCGACGCCGGGCAGAAGATGTGGGAACCGCTGACGAAGACGTTCAAGGAAATCATCGCGCGCAATCATTCGACGCTGTTCTTCACGAACAGCCGTCGCCTGGCGGAGCGCATCACGTTGAAGATCAACGACGCTACGCCGCAGCCGCTCGCCTACGCGCACCACGGCTCGCTGTCGCGCGAGATACGTACCGCAGTGGAGACGCGCCTGAAATCCGGCGAACTGCGCGCCATCGTCGCGACGAATTCGCTCGAGATGGGCATCGACATCGGCAGCCTCGACGAAGTCGTGCTGATTCAGTCGCCGCCATCGATCGCATCGGCGTTGCAACGTGTGGGCCGCGCGGGACACCGCGTTGGCGACGTGAGCCGCGGCACTCTGTTTCCCACGCACGCGCAGGATTTCGTCGAAGCGGCCGCATTGGCCGACGGCATCGCGGAGCGCGATCTCGAACCGCTGGCCTGCATCGAAAATCCGCTCGACGTACTCGCGCAGATCATCGTGTCGATGTCGGCGAATCAGACGTGGCACGTCGACGATCTCTACTCGGTGCTGCAGCAGAGTCACTCGTATCGCACGCTTCCGCACGAGCATTTCGAACTGGTCGTGGAAATGCTCGCAGGACGTTATGCGGGCACACGACTACGCGATCTCAAACCGCGCATCGTATTCGACCGCATCGAACAGACGATTCACGCGGCGAAAGGCGCGGTGTACGCCTTGTACAACTCCGGCGGCACGATTCCGGATCGCGGCTACTACCACCTGCGCCACACCGAGACAAATGCGTTGATCGGCGAACTCGACGAGGAGTTCGTCTGGGAAGCAACCGTGGGGCAGACGTTCGCATTCGGTAATCAGGGTTGGCAGATCAACCGCATCACGCATAACGATGTGCTCGCGTCGCCAGCAAAGGCAGGGACCACCGCGACGCCGTTCTGGCTGTCGGAAGGTTACGATCGCAGCGCCCACTATTCGGGGCGGATCGGCGAGTTCCTCGAACGCACCGATGCGCTGCTGGAGCGCGACGATCACGAAGGTGTTGCGGCGGATCTCGCCCGGCGCGGTTTCGACCCGTCCGCAACCGATGAGTTGATCGGTTACCTCGATCGCCAACGAGAGCACACGGGCGTGCCGTTACCACATCGCCGACACGTGTTGGTAGAACACATCAAGACCGGACCAGGCGGCTACGAAGGTCCGGACGAAGAACAGATCGTCATTCACACCGGTTGGGGCGGCCGGGTGAATCGGCCGTACGCACTCGCACTGTCGGCCGCGTGGGAGCGCGAGTACGGCTACGCTCCTGAACTGCACATCGACAACGAGGCGGTCGCCGTTCAAACGAACGGCGCCGTCGATCCGGCGCGCATCATCGATCTCGTGAGAAGCAACGAGCTCGACGCATTGCTGCACGTTGCGCTGGAACGTTCCGGCTTCTTCGGCGCGCGCTTTCGGGAATGCGCGGGCCGCGCACTGCTGGTAACGCGACAGCGCTTCAACCAGCGCATGCCGCTGTGGATGACGCGTATGCACGCGAAAAAGCTGCTGACGACCGTGAAGGAATATGCCGACTTTCCCGTGCTGCTCGAAACGCACCGCACGTGTCTGGTCGACGAGTTCGATCTCGCTGCGTTGCGTCGCGCGCTGTTCGAACTAGAAAGCGGCGAGATACGCGTCACCACGGTGGCCACGCAAGCACCCAGCCCGTTTGCCGCCAACATCGCGTGGGGGCAGATCACCCGCTACATGTACGCGGACGACTCACCGGAAACGAATACACCCAGCGCGCTTTCCGACGATCTGATCCGTGCCGCGGTATTCGACGCTTCGTTGCGACCGCGCATCGACGCCGGCGTGATCGAAACGTTCGTGGCAAAACGTCAACGCACAGCCGCCGGGTATTCACCGACGGATGCTTCGGAACTGTCTGAGTGGTTGAAGGAACGCGTCGTGATGACTGACGCGGAGTGGACGCAACTGAGCGCTCAGATTCCAGATGCAGCAGGTACTGCAGTGCATTGGCTCGCAGCACAGGGACGCCGTTGGGCAGTTCATCCCGAATTCGCGCGCAGCGCCACCGAACAGATGCTCGGCGAAGTGGACGAGACGTCTTCCCGACGTGGGCGATCCGCGCGACCGGGTGCAACTACTGCGCGAAGTATTGTCTTTTCACGGTCCGCTCACGAAAGCGGCCATCGAGGCGCTGACCCCGCTGACATCCGACAACCTGGACGCCGCACTGAGCGACCTCGTGGAAGACGACGTGCTGGTCGTGGGTCACCTCGTGTCGAATGACGATGACATCTTCTACTGCGACGCCGACAACCTGGAAATTCTGCTGCGCATGCAGCGTGCCTCTGCGCGGCATCGGCTCGAACCGCGCCCGCTGACGGAGTTGCCCGGATTCATTGCCGGGTGGCAACGGTTCGGTCGCATGCCCTCGGACGATGCACTGGGAGAAACGCTCGAGCGGTTGCGCGGGTTTGCGGCGGAAGTGGATACGTGGCTGAACGATCTCATAGAGGCGCGCCACGTTGGAGTGGATACGCGACACGTCGACGACGCGATCGCCACGAATGGTTTCGCGTGGACGGGCCGCGGCCACGGCGTAGTAACCGTGATGCCCCTGGACGACCTGGCGTTGCTGGATACGGCGGATGAATCCGCTCGGGGCGAGATCGAAGCCGCATTTCGAGACCGCACCGCACGCTACAGCTTTCACCAGCTCGTAGATGCATCAGGACAGTCGACGGATTCACTCAATGACGCGCTCTGGAAGGCAGTGTGGTCCGGCGCGGTCAGCGCGGATTCGCTGGCGGTGTTGCGCGCCGGCAGCGCGCGAGACTACACACTCGGCGCCCCGGCTCCTTCTCAACAAGCAGCCCAACCCCAAGCTACCGGTCCCATGTACGCAAGTGCCCAACGACACCGCAGCGTCGCGCGGCGACACGCCCGCAGCGCGAGCATCGGTTGGCCCGGTCACTGGTTCCTGCTTCCTGACGAGCCGCGCGGCGATGACGATCCGCTCACTGAGCTCGAAACCGCAAAAGACCGCGTGCGGATACTGCTCGATCGATACGGTGTGTTGAGCCGCGAGATTGCGAACCGCGAGGGCGGCCCGTTCCGCTGGGCAACCCTGTTTCGTGCGCTGCGCATCATGGAACTGTCCGGCGAGATCGTTTCGGGGCTGTTCTTCCATGGTCTGTCGGGGCCGCAATTTGCCGCGCCAGCCGCGTTACGGAGTCTCGAACGCGGCACGGGCACCGAGTCGTTCTGGGTGAATGCGACGGACCCTGTGGCACCCACCGGTCTCGGCATCGACTGGCCCTATCCGTTGCCGCACCGGCGTGCCGGCAACTATCTGGCCTTGCACCGCGGCGTGCTCGTGCTGACGGTGGAAAATTACGGAAAACGCCTCACGTTCGCGCCGGATCTCGACGACGCAGCGTTGGCACCGGCGGTCGCATTGCTGACGCATCTGCTCACGGTGAGACGCAAGATTCCGGTCGACACCATCGACGGCGCACCACCGAGTGAGAGTCGCTACCTGGCGCGGCTAGCCGACGTGTTCGACATTGCGCGCGATCACCGGCGCATCGAGCTGGTGTTTCCGGCGAAACGTATCGGCTGAATTGGCCCAATCACACTTTCGCGTTCGACGGGACGTGCAATGCACCGTGCAGATCGTCTGCGTTGTAGCGTGCGTTCGTCAGCACCGCACCGAGCAGGTCCGTTTCGCGCAGCGTTGCGCCGCTCAACACGGCATCGTCGAGCCGCGCCGCGATCAGATCTGCTTCGGTGAGATCGGCACCCGATAGATCGGCGCCACGCAAATCCGCGTTCATGAGATTCGTCGCGTGCAACGTCGCGCCGCGCAGACTCACTCCCGACAGATCGATCCCTGTCAGGATCATCCCGCTCAGATCGGCAGCGTCGAGCACGATTGATCGTTCAGGGTTGGCTCGCCGCCATGCATTCCACGACGGCGACCCGTACTTGAGCCGCTGCAGCAGCACGTCGGCGTGCTTCTGTGCCGCTTCCGCCGAGTAGACGCGACGGATCGCGCCGCCCGGACGCACCACGTCGCGCTCGAAATGCATGCCGCTCTTGCACGCGACTCGTTCGGAAGACGCATTGCCCGGATCGATCAGCGCAACTACGCGCGTCAGCCCGCACTTCTTGAACGCATGCTGGACGAGCGCGGAAGCGATTTCGCTCGCATAACCCTCACCCCACTCAGATCGCGCGATGACGTAGACCACTTCGATTTCCGACGCGCCGTCGACATCTTTGTGCAGCAAGCCGCAGTGTCCGATGACGCGCAACGTGTCGCGTTCCAGCAACGGCCACAGGTCGTACTCATCGCGATGCGGCGACTCGAGTGTCGCTGTCGAAATCCGCCTGCAGATCCTCGCGATTGCGCGGACCACCGATGAAGGCAGTGACTTCCGGGTCCGTCCAAAGATCGAGCAGCGCCGCGATTTCGGACGCGGACTGCAGGCGTCGCAACACCAGTCGCTCGGTATACAGAATCTCGGGGCCGGACATCGCGCGTCGCCATCCCTTGCGTTCGTTTCAGGCGGCGCAGTCTACATCGAGCCGCTGCTATATTCGGACGTTCACGAACAAGGGAAATCACCTAATGAGCAACAACAGTCCGATCGACATCTTCACCGCACTCGAAACCTGCCGTGCGATCCGTTACCTGAAGGCAGATCCGATTCCGCGCGAACTGCTCGAACGGCTCGTGCATTACGCCACGCGCGCATCCAATCCGGGCAACTCGCAACTGTGGTCGTTCGTCATCCTTCAGGACGCGGCGAAGAAGCAACGCATCGCAGATGCGGTGGCGAAGGTCATGAAACCAGCGATGCAGTCGCGGCCATCGGGCAGCGGCACGGAGAAACGGATGTACGAAGGGGCGATGCATCTCGTCGATTCACTGGCACGTATTCCTGCAATCGTCTTCGTCTGTGCAAGAAACGGTTATCCACCCGTCAATCCGAATCTCGGCTTCGTGTGGTCGGCGGTCTATCCCGCATCGCAAAACCTGATTCTCGCCGCGCGCGGGTTGGGCCTGGGCACTACTTTCACGACGTTCCACATGGTCGCCGAACCGGTGGTGCGCGAGACACTGGGATTACCCGACGACGTGCTGATCGGCACCACGCTGTGCGTCGGCTATCCGGATCGTCCGTTCGGACCGGTAACGCGCAAACCCGTCAGCGAGGTAATTCACTGGGATGGATGGTGAAGCGCTTTACGGTTTCCAGTCCCGATAGGCCTCGTGGGCAGGCATACCGCGGTTGTCGGGCTTGGCGAACTGGATCGCAAGCCACTCGAACCACTCTGCAAATCGCGGATGCGACTGCTCCTGACGAATGGTCGCAACCCAGACACCGAGCTTGCGCCAAAGCACCTCGAGCAATCCGCCGGTGAGTTCCTGCGCGAGTCCGAACGACGCGATCCTGCGATAGACGAGCAGCCCCATCGTCTCGTACATCATGCAGATCAAAGGGCGGCTTCTTCGGGTGCCGGACCTTGCGCGCGCAAGTCCTCCGCCGATATGTCCGTCCGGCAGATTTCTGATGAGCGTGACGGCGCGGCTGAACTCCGGGTTGTAGAACGATCGCATCAGTTCGACCGCAACAGCGTCGCGGCGCTGGCCGCGAAACTCCAGCAGTTGCACCGCGCCGAAGATGCCGCCGCCGATGATCGTCAGTGTCCCGACAATCTCTGCGATGTTCGCGTAGAAATTCAGATCGGCCATTCGGTTACCTGCTGTGGTGACGTCGTTAGCATGCGCCAAGCGATGCGAGTTTCGCGAGCAGATCGTCGCGCGCGACACGCGAGAGATTCGCGCCGCTGAAGAACGGGTCTTCCGTTACTTCGCCGCGCACGAATGCAGGCGGCTGCGCGTTCATCAGATCGTCCAGCGACGACGCCTCGACTTCGCAGAGGATGAGCCCTTCGAGAAGGCCATCGAAGACATCCACCGCGAACAGGCGGTCGAGATGCAAAACGTGGTGGCGAGTCTTCGTCAGCCGGTCACCAGGCAGCGCGTCGAACACTCGTAGTTCGTCGTTCGACAGCAGAATCCGGCTGATGGTCCTGAAGTAGGCGGACGGCGAGTCCGCTTTCTTGGTCAGCTTGAACGTGCGCTCGTTCGACGCGGCGTCGGTGATGGCGCGAAGGCGCAAGCGCGTGCCGTGCAGGTACTTGTCTTCGATACGTTTCGACCCTGGACGCACAGCGCCACGCCAAGCGGCGGTGGCATGCACCAGAAATCGCCGTTCGTATTCGATTCGCGAATATTTCATGTCTTGCGCATTCATCGGCGCAGACGATAGCCGCTGACTCGGCCGATTTACACGAGAACTGAGCCGCGAACCGTGCCGCGCAAGTCTGCTAAGGTGCGGTCTCACCCTGCCGATAACCGGACCATGGCCAAGATCCCCCTCTCCGTGTGGTGCGTTCACGAGCCTCGATCGGAGCGGCTCGCGGCGATGCAGTCGCAGCTCGAGTCGCTGGTGAGCCACTGTCGCGGTGGCGCGCCTGCAACTATGGAAGCGTTGCTCACCGACGGCGCGAACATACCGGACGTCGTGCTGCTCGAGCGCTGGGATCCGGCATATGCCGCGGCGCTCGACGATCTGCCCCGCGTGTGGCTCGACCTCAGCGCAGCCGCGCACGACGAGATCGTCGCCGACACCGCAGATCCGGCGGAGGTGGTGACCACACTCGTTACCGCCGTCAATCTCGGCCGCGCACGGCTGATCCGCGACGCGTTGCACTCGGTGCAACAGCGCGCCACCGAATCGATGCGCCAACCTCTCCCTGATCTCGACGACTTCGCGCTGCATTTCCAGGCGCGCTGGAGCATCGACGGTGGTTCATTGATCGGCGTCGAGACCCTGCTGCGATGGAATGGCTTGCCGGTGCCGACGCTCGCGCCGGAAGCGCTGGTCGCAGCCGCCGAACAACGCGGCGACATGCGCCGACTAGGCGACTGGATCATCCAGCGCGCGTGCCGGCATGCGGCCGAGTGGCGTTTTCTCTGGCCAGAACCGATGCGCCTATCGATCAACATATCGCCGAGCCAGCTCGCTGCTGACGATTTCGCTGAGGTCCTGGCGGGCGCGCTCGACGACAACCGCCTCGACCCCAGGCTGATCGAGCTGGAAATTCCCACCACGGCGCTGCCGCGGCTGGCGGAGCGCAACGCGGGAATCGTTGCGGATCTGTACGACCTGGGCGTCGGCTTCGTGCTCGATGGCATCGGCGCCGACGTCATCGATCCAACGTTGCTGACGTGGCTGCCGTCGACTACATGGAAGTTTCACCGCGCGCTCATCGCCCGCTTGCCAGGGGATCGCGCCGCAGCAGCGCTGGTCGAGACGCTGATCGATGCTGCGCGCGCGCAGGGCATCATGACGGTAGCAGTGGGCGTAGAGCGTGAAGAACAACGCGCTGTGCTCGAGTCGCTGCGCTGCGACGCCCTGCAGGGTTATCTGTTCGCTGAACCGCTCTCCCCGGCTGATTTCACGGCGCTTCTTGCCGCGCACGCGGAGCGTCAACACACCCGCGCATGACCGCGCAGGCGATTGTGATAGGGTGCGCCGATGCGCTGCGCCCTGTTCACACATCCCGACTGCCTGCTTCACGAAGCCGAACCCGGCCATCCTGAGCGGCCCGCGCGGCTGGTTGCGATCCTCAATCATCTGATCGAAACCGGGCTCGAATCCGAGCTCGAGTATCTGCGGCCGAATCCCGCAGGCATCGCCGAATTCGACACCATCCACGATTCAGGCTTCGTGCGCTCGCTGTACGCCGCGATTCCCAATCACGGTATTGCCCATCTGGACGCGGATACCAGCCTCGGCCCGATGACCGTGAACGCGGCGGAGCTCGCCGCCGGTGCGGTGCGCGATGCCGTTAACCTGGTGCTGCGCGGCGATTCGAAGCGGGCGTTCTGTGCGATACGTCCACCGGGGCATCACGCCGAAGAAGACCAGGCGATGGGCTTCTGCTTCTTCAATAACGTCGCGCTCGGCGCGCAGGTGGCGTTGGCTCAACCGGGTATCGAGCGCGTGGCAATCCTCGATTTCGACGTTCACCACGGCAACGGCACGGTCGATATCTTCCGCGAACGCCCTGAAGTACTCGTGTGCTCGAGTTTCCAGCATCCGCATTACCCGCATCGCCTGTTCGACCTGCAGCGCCCGAACATCGTCAACACGCCGTTGCCCGCGTTCACCGGCGGTTTGGGCTTTCGCAACGCGATCGAGCGCGACTGGCTGCCGGCGTTGGCGAAACACCGGCCCGATCTGATTCTGGTATCCGCCGGCTTCGATGCGCACGTCGAAGATCCGCTCGCGCAACTCGAACTCGTCGAAGACGACTATCGGTGGGTGACCGAGCTGATCGTGTCCGAAGCGAACACGTACGCCCACGGGCGTGTCGTATCCGTGCTAGAAGGCGGCTACGCGCTCGGGGCGCTGGCACGTTCGGCGGCAACGCACGTGGAAGCGCTGCTCGCCGGCACCTGATTCACTCAGGCAGCAAAACACTTAGGCGCGCTAGCGCGGCCTGACCGCCACCATCGCAATACACACGTTCGCCGGTCAGATAGGAATTCCGCTCCGACACCATGAAGCGAACGACGTTCGCCACGTCTTCCGGTTGGCAAACACGGCCGAACGGCATCACCTTGTCGAGTTCGCGCAGGTCCTGCACACCGGCTGACGCCTTCATCAGGCGGCGACCCATTTCGGTTTCGACGAGGCCAGGTGCAACGATGTTCACGCGAATGCCATGCGGTCGTTCTTCCTTGGCCAACGTGAACGCAAGCGCTTCCATCGCGCACTTTCCCATGTTGTACGGCGCGCCGAAGGCACCGAGGCTGCGCGTTGCGACGGATGAGATCATGACGATGTCGCCCCGGCCCAGTTGGCGCATCTTCGGGATGACCAGCTTCGACAAGTAGTGCGGAGCGAACGCGTGGCACGCGACGACACGCTGCATCTCGGCCGGATCGGTATCGGCCACCGCCTGGCCTCTGCTCGCAATCCCCGCGTTGTTGATGAGGATTCCGATCGGGCCGAGGTCGGCTTCGATCTGACCGACCATTTCGCGGTCTTGTTCAAAATCGTCGACCGACGCCTGGTACGCCCGCGCGCGCCGACCGAGCGCCTCGACAGCCGCAACCACTTCGGCCGCCGCATCGGCATCGCGCCGGTAGTTGATCGCCACATCGGCGCCATCTTCCGCCAACGCTATTGCAATGCCGCGGCCTACTCCGCGACCCGCGCCGGTGACCAGCGCGACTCGTCCTGCTAACGACATGACTGATGCTCCGCTGTTCGATGCTGGTTGCTATTGGCCTTTGAACTTGGCGTCGCGCTTTTCGAGGAACGCAGCCACACCTTCGCCGAAATCGCTCGTTCTGCCGGCTTCGCTCTGCAAGCGCGACTCGAGATCGAGTTGCTGTTCGTACGCGTTCGTCCAGGTGTCCCAGTAGGCTCGCCGGATCAGCGCGAGCGAACGCGGTCCGTTTGCGAGCTGACGGGCAATGCCCATCGCGCCGTCCATCAACGCGGCGTTGTCCTCGTACAACCGGTTCACGAGTCCCCATTCGAAGGCCTTCTCAGCGGGCAGACGCTCCGCGAGCAACGACAGCTCGATCGCTCGACTCCAGCCGATCATGCGCGGCAAGAGGAACGTCGCACCGCCATCGGGAATCAGGCCGATGCGCGCGAAGGCCTGCATGAAGAACGCATTCTTGGACGCGCAAACGATGTCGCCCATCATGGCGAAACTCATGCCGACGCCTGCCGCCGCGCCGTTCACCGCGGTGACCATCGGCATCTGCAGATCGCGGATCGTCAGAAGCAGCGGGTGATACCCGGAACGCAGTGTGTCACCCGCGCCGGTGCCGGAACCGGCGCGGTCCGCCAGATTGGCGCCGGAGGAGAATCCGCGGCCTTCGCCCGTCAACAACAGACAGCGCGCGCCGTTCGACGGATTCGCAACCTCGCGCACCGCCTCCGTCAGTTCGCCGAGCATCTGACCGCCGATCGCGTTCAGCACTTCCGGATGGTTGAATTTCAGTACCGCGACGTTGCCGTCGAATTGCAGTGACACGCGTTCGTACGCCATGACGTTCTCCTATGACCGCTTTGAAATGTTGAGCGTGATGTAACCGAAATGGCGGACACGCGTCGAGAACTTTCCGCGCGCGTCGTCTAAGCTCGCGCCGATGCAACGCGATCCCTGGCACAACGATTTTCCAATGACGCCCGCGCGCGTCGCCGAAGTCATCGCCGCCGACCTGCCCGATTTCCCGGATCCTCGAGTGGCCGTGCTCGGAGAAGGTTGGGACTACACGACGTTCCTGGTCGATGACGAGTGGGTGTTTCGATTTCCGAAACGGCGCCAGTGGGTGCGGCAACTGGCGCGCGAGCGAAAGGTGCTCGATGCGCTCGCCGCACCGCTAGCACGGCAATCTATCGCCATTCCGCACTATCGGTACCACGTGGAGACGCCCGTACTTTCGAACGTGGCGTATGTCGGGTATCGGTTTCTCTCCGGCGAACCATTGGTCGATTGCCATGCGGATTCGCTGGACCGCGTGGCTATCGCCCGTCAGCTCGGTGTATTCCTGCGGCTTCTGCAAGCTACAACGCCAACCCGAAAACCGCGCACCTATCACGATCAATTCCCGTCCGACCTCATCGCCTTCCGGCAGGAACTCGACGAATCGAGCGTAGCGCTGCCGCCGGCAATCGCAGAGGGATGTCGAATGGCACTCGAGCGCGCGCCAGCCATCGATCACGAACCGCCGAGTTTCCAGCACGGCGATCTCGGCGTAGAGCACATTCTGGTGGATCGCGGCCGCAGCGAAATCGTCTCGATCATCGACTGGGGCGACGCCGGCTGGGGAAGCCGCATCGCCGACCTGGTCGGCTTGTGGGCCTGGGGTGGTGATCGCGTGGTCCGCGCGGCCCTGCCCGAATGGGGCCAAACCCTTGCATCTGACGATTGGGCTCGTCTGCGACAATGGGGAATTGCGTATGCAGTTGGATCTGCTTACTACGGATACAAAGACGGGCGCGACCCGTTACGTGCGACTGCGCTAGGCTGGCTGGAACGTATGCATGACGCTGGACAGCTGGCCGACCCCGGAACATCCGATGCCTGATTCAGACCTCGCCCCGATCAAACGGATGGTCATCGAGCGCGCTTGTGAACAGCTCTCGATCGCCTACGCACGCGCCGTCGATTTTCGCGATTACGACGCCTTCGTCGAGCTTTTCACCGACGATGCCCTTCTGGATCTTGGAATGCAGATCAAGGGCAAGAAGGCGATCCGCGAATCGATGCACAAGCGATCCGACGAGATTCGCTCCCGCCACGTTCTCACCAACATTTTTATCGAGGTGCAGGACTCGCAACACGCACGCGGCATTTCCTACCTGACGTTGTACCGACATGTGGGTACTGAAAGCCTGCGTGCCGACATACCGGTTGCGTCGACGCTTCCCACCGCCGTGGGTCACTACGACGACACGTTCGTGCTGACCGATGCCGGATGGCGTTTCAAGACGCGAACGTTGAAGGTCGCGTTCCGAAGCCCGAACGGCGCGAAGCCGAATCCCGCAGGTTGATCGTGTCGGCTCGAACCACATATTCGGCGTGGAGTATTGCCCGCATTTCGAAGCTGTGGCGATAATGGATTCCATGTCCGAAACCCTTGCCATAGAACTCGGTCTCGCGCGAATAACGGAAGCGCCGGTGCTTGCGCGCATGTCGCGCGACTACATCGAACACGGTCTGCACTGGCGCTGGCAAAACGCGCAGATCCGCGGGCTGATCCTCGACAAAGAGACGGTCGTGCTGTGCGCCCGAACGCAGGCGCTGCGGCAACAGGACGCGCCTACGCCATCACCCTATCGCGACGGCGACGTACTCGGTTTCGGAGTCATGACTTACGGGCTCGAAACCGCGCACCTGATGTTGCTCGCCGTGCAGCCTCGCGCGCGCCGCCGCAACATCGCTTCGAACCTGCTCGACTGGCTCGAAGAGACCGCGGTCACCGCCGGCATCAGTCGCATCGAACTCGAGGTACGGGCCGGCAACACGGGCGCGCGTTCGTTCTATCGCGAACGCGGCTATCACGAACGCGACTACCTCGCCGGCTACTACAGCGGGCAAGAGTCCGCGTTCCGCATGGCGCGCAATCTGCGCAAGTCGTGACGAGCGGTTCCGCTGAGCGTCGGTACGCTCGCCGCCCCGGAAATTCTCCGCGCACCGCATCGGGAACGAACGCGCTTCATCGATTCAATCGTCGCCGCCGGACTGGATCACGTGTTCATCGCCGATCACGTCAGCTTCCACGTCGGTACCGGCATGGATGGGTTGATCAACGCTGCAACTCTGACGGCGACCAATCCGGCGCTGAAGGTGGTCGTGGGTGTGTACCTTCTCGCTTTGCGACACCCCGTCACTGTCGCGAGGCAACTCGCGACGATTGCCGAATCGGCACCGGGGCAACTCGTCTTCGGCGTAGGGGTCGGCGGCGAAGACCGCAACGAAATTGCAATGTGCGGCGTGGACCCGCGCACGCGTGGCCGCCGAACGGACGAATCGCTGCAGATCGTGCGACGTTTGCTTGACGGCGAACCGCTCGACCACAACGGCGAGTTCTTCCAGTTCGAACGCGCCTGGATTCAACCGAAGCCCGAATCCGCAATTCCTATTCTCGTCGGCGGCCGCGCCGATGCGGCGATGCAACGCACCGCGCAATATGGCGACGGCTGGCTCGGCATATGGTGTTCGCCGCAACGCTACGCTCAAGCGCTGGCGGAAATCGCCGCACGAGCGGCGGCGATCGGCAGACCCGCACCGATGCACAACGGCATCCAGCTGTGGATCGGCATCGACAACGATCCAGCTAAGGCGCGAGCGCGTCTAGCCAAGGGCATGGAGCGCTTCTACCGGATTCCGTTCGAGCGTTTTGAAAAGTACAGCCCGTTCGGCACACCTGAGGTTGTCGCCGAAGCGTTGGCGCGCTATCGCGATGCGGGTTGTCGACTGTTCAACCTGATGCCCGTCGCGGCCGATCCGGAGACCGGCATCGCTGCGGTCGCCGAGATCAAACGCCTGCTCGGCCGATAACCGATGAAGCCGGGCGCCACCGGATTCAAACGCATCGTCGATGCGACCGGATATACGCTCAAAGGGTTGTCGGCGGCATGGCGCAACGAGTCGGCGTTTCGCCAAGAGACCGTGCTGGCGGTGCTGCTCGCCCCTTTGGCATTCTGGTTGGGACGCTCGCTTCCAGAAATTGCGTTGTTGCTCGCGACGCTCGCGTTCGTGCTGACGACGGAGTTGTTGAATTCGGCGATCGAAGCGGTGGTCGACCGCGCGAGTCCGGAACTGAACGAACTCGCCGGACGCGCAAAGGACATGGGGTCAGCCGCGGTGTTCGTCAGCCTGACGACGGTCGTGGTCGTTTGGACGATGGTCGCGTTCGATCGTTTTGCTCACTGAGCTTTGCTCAGGCGAGCAGATCGAGCGCGCGCTGCACCAGCGGCTCCATCGACAACTTGGTGACTTCCCACAGCGGATCGTCGCGCTTGCCACGACGATGCAGGCTCAAGTTGAAACCGGTGATGATCGCGAACTTGTACGCCGCCAGCGCGCGGAACCAGTTGATGTCGGGTAATGGTCTTCCCCAAGCATCGGTGTACATCGCGATCAACGTGTCGGGATCGAGGAACGACGGCCGCGCGTCCGTGCCTTTGTGCCACGCGTGCGGGATCGCTGAACGTGGCGATCCAGCCGACATCGTTCAAGGTCGCGCCCACGCCGGTGAGTTCCCAGTCGATTACGGCCAGCAACGTTCCGTTGGGCGAGCAGAACAGGTTCGCGGTCTGGAAATCGCCGTGGAAAACGCCGACGGGGGCATCCTTCGGCAAGCGATCGAGCAAACGTTTCCGTACCTGCGGCACTAGCGCCAGACGTTCCGGATCCGCGGCGCGCTCGTAGAACCGATCCCAACGCACTACGTCGTCTTCGAACGGAATCGGATCGCCGAGATACGGCGTCTTCTTGCGCCAATCGATGCGATGAATTTTCGCCAGCGCAGTCATCGCCTGATTGCCGAGATCGTTCAGCACCTTGTGCGGTAGCGCCGCTCCCCACTCGCCCGCTCCCAGACGCAGAACATCGCCCTGCAGCTTCGGCACGATGAAGTATGGACATCCGAACCACTGCGTATCTGCTCCGGACCAACGCACGCTGCAATGCGGTACCGTCGTACCGTCGAGCGCATTCAACACTTCGACCTGGCGCAATACGTCCGCCGTGCCTTTCCACTGCACGTTCGGCGGCGGCAGACGGATGAACCAGCCCTCGCGATCGTTGCGGCTCGCCACACTGAAGCCGTACGCGAATCCGGCGTGGCCCGGCATCTTGTGCACATCGAAAACGCGCGCATCCGGATCGTCGTAGTGGTGCTGGCAGAACGGCACCAGGCGTCGAGTCAATTCATCCAGTTCCATCGACTGATTCCTCTCAAACAGGTGCAGGGCCCGGAAAGCGATCGCGCAGAACGCGCTTCAGGATCTTGCCACTCGGATTGCGCGGGATTTCCGCGACGAACACAACGCCGCGCGGCTGTTTGAATCCAGCCAGCCGACCGCGGCAGAACTCGATCACATCCTTTTCGATCAGCGCACCGTCTTTGCGCACGACGATCGCGAACGGCGATTCGCCCCACTTTTCGCTCGGTTGTCCGATGACGGCCGCTTCTGCAACTCCGGGATGCGCCATCAGAACATTCTCGATCTCGGCCGGATACACGTTTTCGCCGCCGGAAATGATCATGTCTTTGATGCGGTCTTGAATGTAGATGTAGCCGTCGTCGTCCATCACCGCGACGTCGCCCGTACGCAGCCAGCCGTCGACGATCGTCTCCGCGGTCGCCTCGGGCCGATTCCAATAGCCGAGCATCACGTGCGGGCCGCGCACGAACACTTCACCGGGTTCACCCGCAGCTGCAGTCCTTCCCTGCCTCGTTGACCACGCGAATGTCGGTGTGAAAGAACGCTTTGCCGGTCGAGCCGATCTTCTTCAGGGCATGCTCCGCATCGATCAGACACGCCGGCCCGCAACTCTCGGTGAGCCCGTAGATCTGATGCACTTCGATGCCGAGCTTTGCGTAAGCCTCGATCAACGGTTCCGGCACCGGCGCCGCACCGCACATGCACCAGCGCAACGTCGAGTAATCGAAACGCGACAGGTCTCCGACCTGCAGCATGAAATTGAGCATCGCGGGCACACAGAGACCGCAGGTGATCCGCTCGGCCTCGATCAACTCCCACGCCCGCACGGGGTCGAACGTTCGCATCACGATGCTCGCGGCGCCTCGGTAGACGTTTACGGTGAGCGGTGTCAGCGCACCAACATGGAACATCGGTAAGCAAGCGAGGTAGCGCTCGCGTTCCTGGTAATACGTCGTCCCGGCAATCGTCAGCACACCCCACACCGCTGTCGCGTGTGTGTGAACCACGCCCTTCGGAAGACCCGGTCGTGCCGGACGTGTACATGATGTACAGGCGGTCGTCGTCGCGCGCGGTGATGGTCGGCTCGGCGTCGGATGCCGCGTCGCGAAAGTGCTGATAACTCTGCGCAAAATCGGTCAGCGGTTTGAGACTGCCGACCTGTAGCCATTGTGCAACGTCGGTTTTCGAGCCTCGCGCGTGCAACTCAACGACGGTGTCCAGGAATTCTTCGCCGTAGATCAGTCGGGTCGTGCCGCTGTCCTTGAGTATGAATTCGAGTTCGTCCGGAACGAGCCGCCAGTTGAGCGGAACCACCACGGCCCCGACCTTTGCCAATGCAAAGTACGCTTCCATGAATTCGGCGCTGTTCATCATCAGCAAGCCGATGCGCTCGCCTTTCTTCACGCCGTCTGCAACCAACGCATTTGCCAGACGGTTGCAGCTCGCATTCAGCGCGCGAAAGCTGAGCCGCTCCCGGGACGCACCATCGACATAGGCGTCGGCATCCGGACTGAGGTACGCCCGCTTCGATAGAAAGGCACCGATGTTGTTCTGCATTCCCCGCTCCCTTGCCGTGCGATCGCTGTGCAAAGCTGCAACCGTTTGGTTGCCTCCACGGCATTCTGTTCAAAACAGCGGCCGGAGTGAACCCACGCGCTACGTCCGGGAACGTCTGAAACAGGCGTGTTACAAAAATTCCCAGATTCTCCTTTCCACTCTGTCCTCAACCCCGTAGACTTCGCTCGTTTTTCGGGGTCTCCCCACTCCGAACGACGTAATGGCGTGGCGCGGTGTCTCTCTCCCCTCCTCCCAGCGCCGCGATGACAGTATCTAGGTACTGTCACCACGCCATCCTTTAATTCCCCTCATGTTCGTCCCTGCACCGCTCGTCCGAACCGTACTGGACAGTGTGCGGCCGTTCTGTACAATCCGATCCCCCTGTCCAGATTCTGAGCACGACTTGAGCGAAACCGAGCTGTACAGGATCGGTACCGTCGCAAAACTCACCGGGATCAGCGTGGAGTGTTTGCGCGCGTGGGAGCGTCGCCATGGATTGGCTCCGGCCGAACGCGAAGGCCGCACCCGCTTCTACAGCCGCACACAATTGAAGCGACTCGAGAAGATCAAAGCGCTCACCGAAGACGGACATCCCATCTCTTCGCTCGTCGAGCTTACAGAAGAACAACTCGACGCGCGCATCGGCATCACCCGTCCACGGGTCAGCCCGCATCGTTTGCCGCAGATCGGTCTCGTTGGGCCGAATCTGATGATTCTGGAACAGGATGCGGGCGATTCCGATCGCGCAGAGATCAATCAGCGCTGGGTCAGCGTCGACGACTTCGTGCAGAGCCGAGCTGCGGAACGCGCGCAGCTCGACGCAGTTGCCGTTCAAATTCCCAGTCTGAATGCTGATGTTCTGCAGCGAGTTCGCAATGCCGCGCCCGACTGCAGACTGCTCGTGATCTACCAGTTCGCCAGTCGCGAAGCGCTTGCGAACGCAACGGATCAGCACGGCGCAACCGCGCTGGCGTGGCCGTTGACCTGGACGGATTTGATGCATGCGTGCGCGACGCCTGCCGGCGATGGCGCACGCGCGGGACGCGCTGCACCACGTCGGTATACCGATCACGAACTGGTCGAGATCGCGACTCGCGCCCGCACTCGCGGCTTCGACGCACCGCGCCACCTCGTCACGTTGATCACCGACCTGAATGCGTTCGCCGACTACGCAACGCAGTGCCTCACCGAATCAAACGACGCGCCGATGTACGATCGCCTGCGCGAAGATGCTTCCTACGCTCGCGCGCAACTCGAACGCGCGCTCGCCGCCGCGATCGAGTCGCGTCGAACCGTGACTTGAGAAAAACTATACAAATACTGTACAGACCCTGTTGACATCCGATTTGTACTGTACATAATCGAACCCAGTTTCAGTTTCGGCGTGCGTACAACTTCGTGATGCAGTCCTCCCTTTCAAGTGTCCTTCCCCCAGAAGTGAAGTTGTCTTCGCCGGCTGCTGCCGGCGACACGCCCTTTTATTCCCGTTCGTGCTCGTTCCTGCCGAGGAGGCTAGTCGGCTGTATTGGTCGATGATGCGGGTTGGGCATTGCCCGGCAGCACCCGCGCCTCTTCGGAGTGCCTCGCACTTCCTCTCCCTGTAAAGTCAGCCCCGATTCGTTTGCGCCTGTGCGAGACTGCGCCGCCATGCGTCGCCCTCTCCACGCCCTCTTCACCCTGAGCTTTTCCGCAGTATTCGTCGTCGCTTGCGGCGGCGGTTCGGGTGGTGGATCCGGCGGGACGGCGCTTGCGAATGTGCTGCCCCAGCCAGCCTTCACCGTGACGCCCTCCAACGGTGCAGCGCCGCTGAGCGTGACGTTCGACGGCACCAGTTCGCACGACGACGACGGCAGCATCGTTACGTACACGTGGAGCTTCGGCGACGACACGCCCGACGCAGTCGGCAGCCGTGCCAGTCATGTGTACGGAAGCTCGGGAAACTTCGACTCTCGGCTCACCGTAACCGACAACCGCGGCGGCAGCGCATCGCGCATTGCGACGATCAATGTCAGTCCGGCAAGCGGCTCGTTCACATTGAGCGGGCGCGTTCAAATCCTGCCGTCGAGTGCCGTTGATTCCGATGTGAACGATCCGGATGCACCGCTGGTGCGCAATAACAGTTTTGCAGAGGCGCAGGTGTTGCCGAACCCGGTGAGTCTGGGCGGATACCTCAATGTGCCCGGCGCCGGCAAGGCGGGTGCGCTGCGAGATGGGGGTGACGTTACCGACAAATTCCGCATCAGCTTCGCTGGAAATGAGAACGTGCTGCTCACGGTCACGAATCCAGCGGCAGAACTATCGCTGATGCTGCTGGACGAGAACCAGACGATCGTCGATGCAACGGTGGTGAACGGCACATCGGCCTCGTTGTCGGTACATGCGGCCGGCAACTATTTCGTCGAGGTGGACATTCTCAGCAACGCGACCACCTACATCCTCAACGTCGGTCAAAACGTACCCACCAACGGCAGCGCACTGCCGGCGCGAACGTCCGACGACTTCGTGCCGGGCGAGTTGATCGTTCAGGGTAGCGACCCCCACGACGACGCCGTTCGGCGAGTAGCCGGCCGCAGCAGCGCAGCGCTATACAAGGTCAGTCAGACGCCGCAGGGCGCAGCGATCAATCGTGTCGATGCGACACGCGAGGGCGCGCGCTACTCGGCGCGTCTTGCCCGCAAATACGAAACGCTGGCTGCCGTCGCGCGGATCAAACGCGGCAAAAACGTCGTCGTCGTAGAACCCAACTACATCCGTCGCGCCAGCCGTATTCCCGACGATCCGTTCTATGCGTATCAATGGAACTACTCGAACATCAACCTGCCTCTGGCGTGGGACCTGACCCAGGGTTCCGATCAGGTGATCGTCGCCGTCATCGACACCGGAGTGCTGCTCGAACACCCCGATCTGAAGGGCCAATTGATCGCGGGCTACGACTTCATTCGCGATCCCGATCGTGCACGCGATGGCGACGGCATCGATCCGGACCCGAACGATAGCGGAGATCTCGGCTTCGGCGGTTCGAGCTCGTTTCATGGCACTCACGTTGCCGGTACCATCGCCGCGCACAGTAACAATGGCGACGGCGTCGCGGGCGTTGCGTGGCTGGCCCGCGTCATGCCGGTTCGCGCACTCGGTGTAGACGGCGGAACGACATACGACGTCATTCAGGCGATCCGGTACGCCGCGGGGCTATCGAACGACTCGAACACCACGCCGCCGCGTCGAGCCGACATCATCAATCTGAGCCTCGGATCGAACTCGTCCTCGCAGACCGAACAGAACACGATCGATCAGGCGCGTAACGCCGGAGTCATCATCATCGCTGCCGCCGGTAACGATGCCTCGAGCAACCCGTCGTTCCCGGCTGCCTATACTGGCGTCGTCTCGGTGGCGGCAACGACCATCACACGCACGCATGCGTCGTATTCCAACTTCGGTCCGACCATCGATGTGGCGGCTCCGGGTGGAAACTCCGCCACCGACGTCAACGGCGACGGTATCGGCGACGGCGTAGTGAGCACGTTCGGCGACGACGCGCACCTTCCGGTCACGTTCGGCTATGCGGCACTAACGGGAACTTCCATGGCGACACCGCACGTCGCCGGTGCCGCCGCACTGATGAAGTCCGTGTATCCGGACCTCACGCCAGCGCAGTTCGACGAAGCGTTGGCCAACGGTCTGCTCACGGATGACCTCGGCCCACCCGGGCGCGATGACCAGTTCGGCAACGGCCTGATCAACGCACAGAAGGCAGTGAATGCCGCGGTCGCGCTGGCCAGCGGCGCCGGTACGCCGGTCGATCCGGTGCTGGCTGTCTCGCCCGCATCGATCAACTTCGGCGCGTTCGAAAACACCTTCGACGTCGAACTGCGCAACGCCGGCGGCGGCAGCATCAGCATCGTGACGGCCTCGTCGAATCAGCCATGGTTGCAGGCCGCTCCGTTGAACGTCGATGCGAACGGTCTCGGCACGTATCGCCTTACGGTCGATCGCACGCTGGTTTCATCCGATGGAACCTACACCGGAACGATATCGGTCACGTCGACCGCAAACCCGATCGACATCGGCATCGTGATGCAGCGGTTCACCGTCAGCCCAAGCGCCAACGCCGGACTGCAATACGTGCTGCTGATCGATGTCGTCAGTGATCTGGTGGCGAACTCGGCGGTAGTGAGCGCGGTCGACGGCGAATACACCTACACGTTCAACAACGTCGGTGCCGGGCAGTACTGGATCTATGCCGGCAGCGACTCCGACAACGACGCGTTGATCTGCGATCCCGGCGAAGCCTGCGGCGCATTCCGCACGCTCGATGCGCCTGAAGTGCTGAACATCAACTCCGACCGCGCCAATCTGGATTTCACCAGCGCGTTTCCGGTTAATTTGTTCAACTCGAGCGTGTCGTCGGAGGCGGTCCGAAACCAACCGATCGACATCAGCAACATTCCGGCAGTGCCATCGAAGGAGGCTCGTACACCATGAAACTCTGCACGTTTTCGTCCTTCGCCGTTGCGGCAACGCTCCTCGTCGGTTGTGCGCAGGCACACCGCGTCGATGTAACAACCGTGCTGGCGAATGACAATTGTCGAACCGACGAAGCCGGCGTGCGCGCTATCGACTATGCGGCGCTCGCCGCATTCCAGGGCACGCGTCTGATCGGCATGACGGAATCCGTAGAAGCGGCGCAACGACCGTTACACCTGGTTGCGATAGCCGGCGAGTTTCCGACGCCCGGCTACAGCATCTCGCTACAGGATGGGGCGGAGCTGGCGGCAGGCGTGCTCACGATCAGGATCAAAACCGATCGACCGCCGCAGGACGCGATGCTCGCACAGGTCATCACGCACCCTTGTCTGGTCGTTGGCATCGCCGACCCGGCCGTTGGCCGTGTAAAGGTGCTGGACGAGTCGGCGGCGGTGCTCGGCGAAGTAGATCTCAGCGCGCCGAAGCAACCGTAACGTTTACTCCGAGATGAGCGCCAGCGCTGCTTCCGCGCGGCGCTGCACGCTGAGTTTGTAGACGTCGAGGTTCATGTCCCGGTTCGCACCCATGGCGCCCACGAGATAGCGCTTGTAAACGCCCTGCCCGATCGCCGCTAACCGCCAGTGCGAGAACGCACGGTAGTAGTTGATTCCGGAAAGGTCGCGGCCGGTCGCCGCCTCGTAGCGCTCGCATAACTCGGCACGAGTGGGGAAGCCACCCGCGGCTGTCGGCGCCTGATCGCCCTGGCCCGCCGCCTCCACTTCTTCGGGCGAAGACCATGCGTTCATCAGGTAGCCGACGTCCGCCAACGGATCACCCAAGGTGCACAGTTCCCAGTCGAGAACGGCGAGAATTCGCGGACCTTTGACGATCATGTTGCCGAGCCGATAGTCGCCGTGAACGATGCCGCTGCCGATCTGCGCGGGCATCCGCTCTTCGAGCAGGCGTCGCGTCTCTTCCATCGCCGGAATTTCGTCCGTTTTCGACGCTTCCCACTGTTTTGTCCAGCGATTCAACTGGCGAGAGAGATACGCTTCTTTGCGCCCCAGATCGCCCAGCCCGACGGCATCGGGATCGAGCCGGTGCAATTTCGCAAGCACGTCGATCACGTGAAGGCCGAGCGCGTGTCGATCGGGCACCGAGATGGCCTTGGTTGCGGTCGAATCGTTCAGCACCAGTCCGTCGATGAACTTCATGACATAGAAAGGTGCGCCATTGACCGCGGCATCGCTGCACATCCCATACGCCGGTGCAACCGGTACTTCGGTTTTCGCCAACGCCGCGATGATCCTGTGCTCTCGTCCCATGTCGTGTGCACTTTCGAGCACATGTCCGAGCGGCGGACGACGCAGCACGTAAGCGTGCGACGCCGCGTCTTCGCATCGATACGTGAGGTTCGAGTGGCCGCCGGTAATCAATGTGAACTTCACCGGCGATTCGAGTGCAGGCACGTGCGCGCGCAACCATTGCGTCACGCCATCGGCGTTGATTCCTTCCACCATGTCGCCCCCCAACCCCGGTTTCCCAAACGAGCTGCGTATAATACCGGCTTTTCGTCAGCGGTTTGTCCATGGCACAGCGCGCGTCACAATCGGCGCCAGCGGCATTCCACAAGCGGCGCGCAGCGGCGCTCCTCACGCCACAGTCATCGGCACATCCATTGGCAGCATTGGCCATCGGCATTGGCATTGGCGCATCGCGGTTCGCGATCGGAACGTAATCGATGAAGAAAATGTTCCTCGCGATGCTCGCCACCGAGACGAACACGTTTTCGCCGTTGCCTACGGGCTGGAACAACTGGCGCGACACGGTGCTTCGGCACGCAAGGAACACGATCCGACC
The DNA here is from genome assembly GCA_963822125.1 of uncultured Gammaproteobacteria bacterium. Lineage (GTDB taxonomy): Bacteria > Pseudomonadota > Gammaproteobacteria > Pseudomonadales > Azotimanducaceae > DATJGR01. The sequence goes on from CAWGGQ010000004.1 coordinate 384,897, forward strand.
ATCTCGCGCCGCCAAAGCGTTTACGCGCCGCTGTTTGCCCGTCTCGACGCGCGCGGCTGGACGCTCGCGCCGGGTCTGCAGGCATTCGCGGTGCCGGCCGGAACGACGCCGCGCGAGGTTTACGAAGCACTTGCGCGACGAATTGCTCGAAGATCTCGAAGCCTCGATGCCGGTCGACGCGGTGATGCTGTTCCTGCACGGCGCGATGGTGGCCGACGGCTATGACGACTGCGAAGGCGACATCCTGACGCGCGTGCGCAAACGCGTCGGCCCGAACATCCCGATCGGCGCCGAACTCGACCTGCACTGCCACGTGACGCCGACGATGATGAACACCGCCGACGTGCTGGTCGGCTACAAACACTATCCACACACGGATACGTACGAGCGCCTGCTCGACCTGTTCGACATCGTCGCGGACACCCAGGAAGGCACGGTCACACCGACGATGGCGAGCGCCGCATGCAAGATGATCGGCATGTATCACACCACGCGCGAACCGATGTCCGGTTTCGTCGACCGGATGTACGCGCTCGAGCGCGAGCCCGGTGTGCTCAACGTCTGGCTGGCGCACGGCTTTCCCTACGGCGACGTGCCGAGCATCGGCGCACACGTCGTCGTTGCGACGGATAACGACCCGGCTAAGGCGCGCGCCATCGCGCGCCGGTTGCGCGACGAATTCTTCGCGATGCGCGACGCGGTCAGCACCACCACATTGAGCATCGAAGCCGCACTCGACCTCGCCCTCGAAGACGGCCGCCGCCCGATTACGATCGCCGACACGGCGGACAACACCGGCGGCGGTGCGCCCGGCGATTCGACGTTTTTCCTCGCTGCGCTGATCAAACGCCGTATCGCCAACGTCGCGGTTGGACCGTTGTACGATCCGATCGCCGTGGCGGTGTGTCAGGACGGCGGGACCGGCGCGCGCCTGCGGCTGCGGATCGGCGGGAAACTCGGCCCCGAATCGGGCGACCCGCTCGACGTCGACTGCACGGTCATCGGTCTTGCCGAATCGTGTCGTGCAGACGCTGAACGGCGGCCCATCGAGCCTCGGCGCGTGCGCGGCAGTGCGCATTCACGTGCCGGGCGACGATCCACGGCATCGAGGTATTGCTGACGACGCGCCGCGTTCAGGCGGGCTCACCCGAACTCTTCAGCGGCGCCGGCATCGATCCGACGACCAAACGCATCATCGTCGTCAAATCGACACAGCACTTTTACGCCGGTTTTGCGCCGATCTCCGCGCGCGTCATCTACACCGGCGACCGCGGCGCCCTCGCCGCGGACATGCGCACGATTCCTTACCGACGCGTCACGACATCCGATTACTGGCCGTTCAATCCGTCACCCGACTTCGGTGACTGATGACGCGACCGGTTCACCTCGTCGGGCTTCGACTGGCCGCTGCGTTCCTGTTCTGCATCGGCGGCGTCGCCGCTGCAGCCGACGATCCGAACGACGGCGTTCTGACGACGATCGACGGCACTGAAACTCACGTTCGCTACGACGAGCTGACGTTCACCGGCATCGCGCGTTTCGTCTGGAGCGACGGCCGCAGCTATTCAGGCAACTTCGTCGACGGCCAGCCGCAGGGACACGGCGTCGAACAACTGCCGGACGGATCCACCTACGACGGCGACTGGGCAGACGGTCGTCACGACGGCACGGGAACGTTGACTCTCGCCGACGGCAGCCGCTACGACGGTCAGTTCGCCGGCGGCGCGCGCAGCGGCAACGGCCTGTTTCAGAGCGCGGCGGGCCGCTATCAGGGCGAATGGGCCGACGACGTGCCGCAGGGCACAGGTCGATTCGACTATACCGACGGCGCGAGCTACGACGGCGAATGGTTCGCCGGACGCCGTAACGGTTTCGGTTCGTATCGCAGACCGGACGGCTCGAACTACGAAGGCGATTGGCAAAACGACGTCCCGGACGGCTTCGGCCACCTCGTGGAACCCAACGGCTACACCTACGACGGCGGCTGGAGCGGCGGCCAACGATCCGGTTATGGCGCAATGCTGGTCGCCGACACGTTCGGCTACGAAGGCACCTGGGTGGCCAACATACGACAGGGCTACGGCCGCGAAGCTGCGGCCCGACGGCAGCGAATACGTGGGCGAATGGCACGCCGATCAACGCAACGGCCGCGGCATTCTGAGATCGCCCAACGGCGCATCGCACGACGGTCATTGGGAAAACGGCGCGCCGGTCGGTCCCGGTACACGCGTATCGGCGGAAGGCATCACGATTACCGGCGCGTGGGACGGCGACTTCGTCGCCAACGGAACGATCCGGCTCCCCAGCGCAGACGAGTACAGCGGCGGGCTCTACGATCCAAACGGCAAAAGCGTCGACCCGACGTTTCTGCGCTGGCTGGAGCGCATCGCCAACCAGGGCAATCCCGACGCGGCACTTCTGCTCGGTCAGGCGTACCGGTTCTTCGAACGTCCCGTCCCCGATCGCGCCAAAGGCGACCTTGTGGTACGGCCGCGCGGCGGACGCCGGCATCGCCGAAGCCCAGTATCAGTTGTCGGAGTTGATGTTCGAGGACTCCGCGACCCGGCACCGCGGCCTGGAACTGCTGAACGCCGCCGCCGCGCAGGGCCACGCCGCGGCCAACACGCGGCTCGGCGTCTTTTTTCAGCTCGGTACCTACGTCGAAAAAAATCACGCGCGCGCGCAGCGCTTCTACGAAGTGGCGATGGCCAAAGGCGACGTGACCGCGCGCAACAATCTCGCGTGGCTGCTCGCAACGAGTCCGACCGCAGATCTGCGCGACGGCAAACGCGCGGTTACGCTCGCGCAGCCGCTGGCCGTGCTGTACGACAGCTGGGGCTATCTCGACACGCTCGCCGCCGCGCAGGCCGAAGCCGGCGACTTCGCCGCCGCATCGCGCACCGAACAGAAAGCGCTTGCGCAGGCACAACCCGACGCGAGCCCCGAAGCGTTGCAGGATCTGCAGAGTCGCCTGACACTATTCCAGCGCGATCAACCCTACCGCGAACCCTAACGGAGCACCGCGTGACCACACCCCGAAGCGACGTCCCATGGCCGTTCACACCGACCGCACGCAACATCGAAATCGTTGGCGCCGAAGGCGCGTACCTGATCCGCGCCGACGGCACGCGACTGCTCGATGCCGCCGGTGGCGCAATCGTCGTGAACGTCGGCCATGGTCGCGAAAGCGTCGCGCAGGCGGTTTACCACGCAACCAAAACGACGACGTACGTCGTGCCGCCATGGCTGACGACCGAACGCCGGCAACTGGTCGAACGTCTGCGCGCCGACTGGTTGCCGCCGCGTTTCGATCACATCCATCTGACGTGCGGCGGTTCCGAAGGCGTCGAAACCGCGATGAAGATCGCGATTCAGTCACAAGCCGCGCGCGGCGAACTCGAAGCGCTACGAAGATCATCGGCCGGTCGGTGTCGTATCACGGCACCACGTTCGCAACGACCGCGGTCGGCGGCCACACCGCGCGCAAAAAAGGTCTCGCCCACGTGCTCGAGTCGTACCCGAGCGTGCCGACGCCGTATCCGCTGCGTTGTCCGCTCGGGCCGCAACCATCCCGACGCCGGCCGCTACTACGTCGACGCGCTCGCGCGAAGGTCATCGAAGACGAAGGCGCTGATACGATCGCCGCGTTCCTCGCCGAGCCGATCAACGGTTCCAGCGGCGGCGCGATCGTTCCGCCTGACGACTACTGGAAGGGGGTGCGCGCGTTGTGCGATGCGCACGGCATCCTGCTGATCCTGGACGAAGTGATGACCGGCTTCGGCCGCACCGGCATGACGTTCGGCTTCCAGCACTGGGGCATCGAACCGGACATCTTCGTATCCGGCAAAGGCCTTGCCGGCGGATACGCGCCGATCACCGGAGTGTTTGCGACGTCCGCCGTCGCCGATCCGATCGGACAGGCCGGCATGAACGTGATGTTCCATACGTTCGGCGCGCATCCGGCCGCGTGTGCCGCAGCCAACGAAGTGCTGCGTCTGATGACGGACGAAAAACTCCTGCAGCGGGTGCGCGCACCGGCGAAGTGCTGCAGAAACGATTGAACGACGTACTCGGCAATCACCCAACGTCGCCGAAGTGCGCGGCCGCGGGTTGCTGCAGGCGATCGAAATCGTCAAGGACCGGGCCACGCTCGAACCCTTCGACATTTCGCGAACATCACCAACCGCGTGATCGGCGCGGCGCATGCAAGCGCGGCGTCTTCTTCTACGGCGGCGGCACCGGCGACGTTCGCGACATCGTGTGCATGGGTCCGCCGTTCATCATCGGCGACGCCGAAATCGAACAAATGGTGCGCGCGCTGTCGGAGAGCCTCGACGAGGTGCTGAGGTGAAACCGGTCTGATGGCGCACGACGGCCGCCCCACACAACCCCCAAAGTCAGGCGACATCGCCGAGTCGCACGCCGCAGTTCGCGTCGCTTCCGCGGCAGTCGTCGTCGCATTGCTGATCGTCGCGGTACTTGATCGGCGCATTCTTCGCGTGGAAGGAGTTGCTTGCAGCCGCGGCTGATTCGCAAAGCGCTTCGGCATGGTCGTCGAGCACGAGTTGTATCGCAGCGGCCGCATCCATCCTTCACTGTTGCCGAAAGTGCTCGACCGATACGGCATCGACGACATCGTCACGCTGACGTACGAACTCGCCGAAGTACCGGCAGCTCGAACAGCAGCTCACTTCTGAACGCGGCATCCGGCTGCAGCGATTTCCGCTGGAGGGCAACGGCACCGGCGATCCGGCGCTGGTAGTCGATGCACTCGTCGCGATCCACGAAGGCATCGGCCGCGGCGATCAGGTACTGGTGCAATGCGCAGCCGGCAGCGAGCGCACCGGGGAAGTGATCTATCTGTACCGCACGTTGGTGCTGGGTGAATCGCCGGATGACGCCTATGCCGAATTGCTTCGATACGGCCACCGGCCCGGTCGCAACCCGAAGCTCGAAGCGTTCCTGAACGAGAACATGGCGTACTTTGCCGCACGCTCGAGGCCCACGGAATCTTCGCCCTGACGGCGCGCCGCTGCCGCGCCTTCCAGAACCGCCTCACTCCTGATGCCCGACATCGCACGTCGGCTCGGCGTGGCCATGGACGCTCGCCGCACTCAACGGTCTCGCGGCAACGGCCGCACATCTGTGGCTCGCGAACCAATGGCAACCCAGCGCAATCGGTCTGTTCGAAATCGCCGCGATGCTCGCGCACTTCACTGCACTCGCGATGTTGCTCGCGATCATCCCATGGCTGCTGACGCGCTTCGGCGTTCGCCGCTCCATCTCCATGGCCGTGGCAACGTTGATATTCGGCACGCTGCTGCTAGTGGTCATCATCAACGCGATGGTCTACGCGTTGTACAAGTTCCATCTGAACTCGATGGTGTGGTTCCTGCTCACACAAGGCGCCGCGATGGAAACGCTGTCGTTCTCATCGCAGACGTGGTTCGCGGCCATCGCGATCGCGCTCTTCGTATACGCGGCACAACTCGGCGTTGCGTGGGCAATCGCGCGCTCCGGTATCACAGCGATGCCCATCCGCCACTACGCGATTGCGCTGTTGTGCGTCGGCGTCGTCACGCAGTTCATCAACGCGTACGCAGACGCCACGGCGCAAAAGCCGCTGCTCATGGCTGTGCGCACGATCCCTTGGGCGCAACCGCTCACCGCAAAATCGTTCCTCGCGCGGTTCGGACTGGTCGCGCCTCCCGGCCAGTCGGCCGATCTCGCACAACGCACACCCGGCGTATTCAACTATCCGCTCGCACCGATGCAATGCACCGGTGCATCGAAGCCGAACATCCTGATGCATCGATCGTCGATTCGCTCCGCTTCGACATGCTGACAAGCGACGTCATGCCGGCAACGTCGGCATGGGCGAACGGCGCGACGCATTTCCAACACCACTACAGCACCGGCAACGGAACTCGCTTCGGCATCTTCGGCTTGATGTACGGACTACCGGGCGGCTACTGGCACGCCGCGCTCGCGGAGCGTCGCGGACCGGTACTCATCGATGTGCTCGACGACCTCGGCTACCAGTTCTTCGTCTACGGCTCTGCACCGCTCGACAGCCCCGAGTTTCATCGCACTGCGTTCACCCGCATCTGGGATCGCGTCGCACCGCCCGGCCCCGGCGACGTTGTAGAACGCGATCGCGCAACCACGCATGGCCTGATCGACTCGATTGGCGAATCGCGACCGCTCGCGCCCCTTCTTCGGCTTCCTGTTCCTCGACGCACCGCACGCCTACGCGCACCCCACCGACATGGCTTCGCCATTCGAACCGCGTCTCGACTCGATCAACTATGTCGCGTTGAACAACGACTTCGATCCAACACCGTTTCTGAATCTCTACAAAACCTCGGTGTTGTTCGACGACACACTGATCGGCTCGGTTCTTCACGCCATATCGAACGACGAGCAGATTTCCAACACCATCGTTCTCATCACCGGGGACCACGGCCAGGCGTTCAACGAAAACCGCGACAACACCTGGGGACACAACTCCGACTTCTCCGACTATCAGGTACGCGTACCGTTCATAGTCAAATGGCCCGGCCACGCGCCCGCAACGATCGAACGCCTCACATCACACGCCGACTGGGCGCCCACTCTGCTGACAGACGCACTCGGGTGCGACACGCCACTCGACCGATACACCACCGGCACCCCACTCTTCCAACCAACCGCCATCGACCGCGCTCTGCCGATCGAGCAGTGGACCCAACGCGCAATCCGCACCGACTCCCGCACCTACGTGTTCCTGTCGTGGGGCGGCTACGAAGTGCGTGACCCGAACTACGTCCTCGATCAACGAATCGATGGACGCAAAAGCTCTCCAACAGGGCTTTGAACAGTTGAGTCGCTTTACGAGATAGTGGGACGGGGTGGGATGGAGCTTCGGTTCACGGCGGGCGTGGGTAAATGCTGGTTCGGACTCGCTCTAGCCATCCCTGGGTCGCTCGATCGCGGCCATCCATGGCCGCTCACGGTCCTCACCAACATTCCCCCACGCCCGCCTGAGTCGAAGCTCCATCGCCGTCTTAGATCACCAACGTCGCTAAGCGCGTAGTGCTGAACGCGCGCGCAGCGCGCGTTCATCCCCTCCAACCAAGGCGCGACCTTGATGTGTGAAGGTGACGGCTGATCGGTGATACGGGGCATAAGCGGCCATGGATGGCCGCGCCTGAGCGACCATGGATGGCTCGAGCGCCCCCGTAGCACCGATCAGCCGTCGCCAACTCCATTCAATCGAAGTAACACAGCAACCCCGGCTCATCGCGATGCGCCGACAACAACGCAATGTCCTCGGGCAACGTGCGACCGACAGAAAGCTCGGGCAGCGCGTCGAGCGGAAAGAACGTTGCGGCGGTGGTTTCCACGCTCGTCGCCGCCGTACCGCCGTCGAGCGAACACAGGAACAGCAATTTGTAGATCCGTTCCAGGCGCGGCGGGGTGTAGGGATGTATCGAGCGGTCTTTTACGGCAACGAGTTTGATGGCGGTAACGCGGTAGCCGGACTCTTCGAGCACTTCGCGTTCGCAGTTGCGTTTTGGCGTGTCGTGTTCGTCTGCCCAGCCGCCGGGTAACGCCCAACGTCCGTCACTCGCCTCCTGAACCAGCAGCACGTCGCCTCGGTCGTTGAATACGCCGGCGCGAACATCCACTTTCGGCGTTGGGTAGCCACGTTCCGGAAGGTAGATGCCAACGATTGCCTCAAGGGGCGCGCCGGTCAGGTCGGCGAGCATCTCGTTCGCAATCGCTGCGAGTTCTTCGTAGCGCTCACGATCGTACCCATCACGCGTGTAGGTCCGGCCAATTTGAGCGATCGCCCGCAGCCGTTGTGCGCGCGCGAGCCACTCGCGCGAGTCCGTGGGCATCAGATCCCGCTCACCAGCTTCTGCACCTGCGCGAGACGCTGGATGGTGGCGAGTGCTTCGGGCTGTTCGGAACTGATGTTTCGGATGATCACGTCCGTGTAGCCCATTGCGCCGAGGCGGGCCATACGTTCGGCCACCTGTTCCACGTCGCCGATCAGCAATGCGTCTTCGGAAAAGCCGCGATAGCCGTTGCGGATGTAGCGCGCCATTTCACGCCGCGCATCGTCGGCCGTTGCACCCACATGCGTGTCGCGGCGAATCGCGATCGTGGTCGGGGATCGGTTGTAGCGCACGCACGCTTCGCGGTATTCGTCGATACGGCGGTGCGCAGTTTCGAAATCCGAACCGGGGTCGGCCAGCCATGCGTCGCCGAGCCGCGCGGCGCGATCGATCGCGACTTTTGCAGAAGCGCCGATCCACACTTCGATCGGTTCAGGCGGCAACGGCGAGATGCGGCTTTTATGCAAACGCCAACGCCCGTCGACCGTGACGCTCTCGCCGCTCCACAACGCGCGGATCGTCTCGAGCGACTCTTCGAACATCGATGGTCGCAACCGGATGTCCACACCCATGCCGCTGCTCTGGCGTTCGTCCGCGCCGATGCCGCATTGCATGATGAAGCGGCCGCGATTGAGGCACGCGAGCGTCGCCGTCTGCTCCGCAACCAGCACCGGATTCCAAAGCGGCAGCAGGTACAGCGCGCCTGCGGTTTTATCGCCCCACTCCGCCAGCAGCCTCCCGAGCATCGGCGAGTTCTGATAATAGGGACGCGGCGTAACGTGATGATCGCCCACGAACAACGAATCGAACTGCGCGTCGCGCGCTGCGCGCGTCTGCTCGATCATGTAACGCGCGCCTACACGAACGTCGGCAACATCGAATGCACTGGTAACAGAAATTCCGATCCGCACGTTTGCGCTCCGCGAAGTGAGTCCCGTGAATAGCAGATCGGTTCGACGAAGGGAACGGTCACGCTCGATGAGGTCGACCGGTCTGCCGCGTGAGTTCCGCGGCCGATGTCGCGCGCAACCGATGCGCCACCAGCCGATCGTCGTGCATCAGGAACTCGCCGATCATCGGCTCGCCGTCGATCAGATAGCGCAGCCACACGATGTCGTCCTGCCACATGCGATCGTAGGGAATACGTTCGATCGGGCACCAGAACGGAATCGCTTCGACGCTGCGGCGCGGTGCGCCGTCGCAATCGAGCGCTTTGAACGCGAAACCCAGCATGCTGCTGCCGTCCGTGTCCTGAAACCGCAGTTCGATCAACGCCGTTACCTGAAGCGCGCGCACGCCCACTTCTTCTTCGATCTCACGCAACGCGCACTGCAAAGGCGTCTCTCCGGGTTCGACCATTCCACCCGGACCGTTCACGTTGCCGGCGCCGTGGCCGCGCTGCTTGTGGATCAATAACACCTGTCCATCACGAACCACGAACAGTAGCGTTGCCACTCGATCGGGTTGCCAACGTGCGAAGTCGACGGCGTCGAGCGATCCCACCGCTACTCCTGATTCGGGTGCCAACCGCTTGTCATGGCGCAACAGGTACAAGCCGCCGCTGCGCACGCGGCCGCGCGGGTAGTAGCCGCGCTGCTGGTAGTAGCGCGCCAACGAGTCGTTCGAGGCGACGCAGTCGAGTCGCAACCACGTTGCGCCCCGTTCCTTCGCAATCGTCTCGAGATCACCCAGTATCCGCGCGCCCACGCCGCCACCCACCGCATCCCGCGCAACCACCAGCTTGCTGACGTACAGCGCGCCGGCCGCCGGCATATCGGCCCATATCGGGTCAGGCTCGCTGCGCAACAATGCGCCGCCGATGATTCGTCCCGATTGCTCCAACACGAGCACTTCGCCGCGCGCTTGCGCGGCAACGAACGCCGCTCGTTGCTCGCGCAGCGAACCAGGGCGCCATTGATCGATACCCTTTTCGCGCATCCATTCGGCGGCGTCTTCGAGCAGTTCGACGAAACCGTCGACCTCGGCGGTGGTAGCAGTTCTGAGTGGCATGAAACGCAGTCTACCGTGACCCGATCGCCCGGCAGCGATAGCATCCCCGACTCCCACAGGAGTTCGCCATGTCGACCCCATCCCTTCGAGATCGTCGCGTCGTCGTGATCGGCGGCAGTTCCGGTATCGGCTTTGCCGTCGCACAACTCGCGCTCGACGACGGCGCTCACGTCGTCATCGGCTCGAGCGGCGCCGATCGTGTCGATAACGCGGTGACGCGACTCGGCGGCGGCGCGTCGGGTTCGGCAATCGACGTGAAGGACGAAGCGAGCGTCGCCGCATTCTTCGAACGCATCGGATCGTTCGATCATCTGGTCTACACCGCCGGCGATTGGGACCCGAAGCGCGGCGGCGGCGCCATCGCGAAGCTCGATCTGGCGGGCGCCAACGCGGCGTTCACGGTGCGCTTCTGGGGCGCGTTGTCCGCCATCAAACACGCGCAGGGGCGCATCTCGCCGAACGGATCGATCACGCTCACCGACGGCGCGGTTGCTCACCGGCCACGCAAAGGCGCGGCGATCAGCACCGCGATGGCCGGAGCAATCGAGCATCTGACGCGCGCACTCGCAGTGGATCTCGCGCCACTGCGCGTGAACGCAGTGTGTCCGGGCTTCGTGCTCACCGAAGTGTGGAACAGCATTCCGGCGGAACGCCGCGCAGATCAGATCAAGCAGATGACGCAGCGTCAGCCGCTACCGCGTGCGGGCGATCCGAAGGAAGTGGCAGAGGCTTATCTGTACCTGATCCGCGGCGGCTTCTCGACGGGGCAGGTGCTGGTGGTGGACGGCGGAATGACGCTGATCTAACAGCGCGCCGGAGGCGCGCTGTTTCCTTCCTATGCGCGCCTCAGGCGCACTGGTTCTTACGCGCGCTTCGTTGCCGCGTAACGCGATTCGAGCGCGCGATACAGTTCGTCTGGAAATGAACCCGACGCATCGTCGAGTTCGCCAACGAGTTCAAAGAGGTGCTCGTTGTCTTCGCGCCCGAGCCATACCTTGATGTACGTGCCGGACTTGTAACCGTTCGCCTGGCGGAAGTTGTTCAGCACGTTCTTGCCGATGTACATCCGATACAGCTCGTCGAAATCGAGCGGCAACGCCGCCATCAGCTTTACGAATTCGTTCACGGGAAAATCGCGCTGTGTCAGCACGGCGCCGGCCAGCGTTTCTACCGCTTCGCGGAACTCGCCGGCGGGTTCTGGCACCGAGGTGTTGAAACGCACTCACCACGGATTCATCGACCGAACTTCCGTCCGCCCGACCTTCGCGGATCAGCTGCGACAGTCCGAAGTGCCAGATGTCGACGATCTCGAGCTTCACCTGCTCGAGATCGGTGCTCTGGTGCTTCCACCACTTCCAGCCGAAATGGTCGAGCAGCTCCGCGCATTCCACCCAGATCGCGCGGTAGTACGCGTGATCCTGGTCGCGCCACTGCGGGTGCACGTTCGCGTTCAGCGAATCCTGCAATTGCGCCATCGCGACGAGCTGCTGCTCCACCTTGCGCGCGGCTCATCGATCAGGCCTGCTGCAGGAACTCGACCCAGTTGCCGTCGGGGTCTTCGACGATCGCGATGCGGATGCCCGGGCGAATCTCGCGTTCCGGCACCACCACGTTGCGACCGGCCTTCGCACAGGCGGCAACCAGCTCGGAGATGTTCGATACCGAGATCGTCCAGTACCGATAGCCGGTGGAACCACCGATGCCGCCCGGCGGCGAAACGGCCGGCGGCGCCTTCTCCGGTACAACGACTTTGATGAGGCTGTCGCCGCACAGCAGCCGATGCATCGTGCCGCCACCCGGCATCGGCATGTCGCCTTCGTGTTTGAAACCCAACACATCGCGATAGAACCCGAGCGCGGCCGGCCCGTTCTTCACGATGATGCCGAGGTCGATGGCCTTCTTCGTCAGTTTCACTCCCACGTGCGTCCCCTGTATCTCTCGTTGCGGTGGTGCATTATCTTGGATTCTCCCAAGAACGCGACAATAGTTCAAACAACCCGTGCCGAGGTGTGCGAGTGGCCGGCGGCCCCATCACAGCGATGATCATGCATCCGGTCGTGAAGGAAGAGTTGCTGCGCGAAACGCACCTGCAACGCCTCGAACGCACCTGCCGTCTCGTAGATCAGACGCCGTTCCGCAGCTTCGACGGTCTCGGCGAAGAAGCCGCGCGCGTGCAAGTGCTGATCACGAGCTGGGGTTGTCCGCGCATCGACCGCAGCGTCGTCTCCACACTGCCGGGTCTGAAACTGATCGCGCATCTGGCGGGTTCCGTAAAAGGCTTCATCGACGAAACGGTGTGGCGCATGGGCGTGCAGATCACCAACGCCGTTGCAGCCAACGCCGTGCCTGTAGCCGAGTACACGCTCGCCGCGATTCTGTTCTCGAACAAACACGTGCTGCAGCTGGCCGACTTCTACCGAAAGAACCACGAGAACCGCGCGCCGTGGACGAAGGAAGCGCCGAACGTCGGCAACTACAAGAAGACCGTCGGCCTCATCGGCGCTTCGCACGTCGGGCGCAAGGTGCTGGAACTGCTGCGCCCATTCGACATGAAAGTGCTGATGTACGACCCGTACATGACCCCGTTGCAACTGCGCGAACTCGGCGCGCACAAGGTCGGTCTGTCGGAACTGCTGTCGAACTCCGACGTCGCCTCGATGCACGCGCCGTTGCTGCCTGAAACGCGGCACATGCTCGGCGCGCGCGAGTTCGCGCTGATGAAAGACGGCGCCACGTTCATCAACACCGCGCGTGGAGCGGTGGTCGATCAGCAGGCGCTCGAAGCGGAACTCATCAGCGGCCGGCTGAACGCGGTGCTCGATACCACCGAACCGGAAGTGCTGCCCAGCGATTCACCGCTGTTCCGCCTGCCGAACGTGCTGCTGACGCCGCACATAGCGGGCTCGCTCGGCACTGAAACGCAACGTCTGGCCGACTACGTGGTCGACGAAATCGAACGTTATGCACGCGGCCAGGCGCTGAAGCATCGCGTTCGCTACGACGAGCTCGTGCGATTGGCCTAGCTGCCCTAGGTAGGAGTTGCTCTAGCTAGGAATTGCTCTAGCTAGTAGTTGCTCTAGCTAGTAGCCGCTCGAAATGCCGGCCCGTTAAACTCTTTTCATTCTTCGGAGAACGACCATGGATCTGACGTACGGCGCCGAGTACGAACGCTTTCGAAACGAGGTGCGCGACTTCATAGCGACGCACCGCAACGACGCCCCCGACGGCCAGGGCATGCGCTCCGCAAAAACCCGCGCATGGCAGAAGATGCTGATCGAGCGCGGCTACACCGCTCGAACGATTCCGAAAGCAGTACGGCGGCTACGGTGGCGATGCGGACATCATCAAGTCGCGGATCATCGCCGAGGAGTTCGCGGCCGCGCAGGTGCCGGGCGGCCTCGGCGGTCAGGGCATCTCCATGCTGGTGCCGACGCTGCTCGAGATGGGCACCGAAGAACAGAAACGTGAGTTCATGGGGCCGACGCTGCGCGGCGAAACGATCTGGTGCCAGGGCTACTCCGAACCGGGCGCCGGCAGCGACCTCGCGAGCCTGCGCACGCGCGCCGAACTCGACGGCGACGAGTGGGTGGTGAACGGTCAGAAGATCTGGACCAGCACCGCGCAACACGCCGACTGGATCTTCTGTCTGGTGCGCACCGAACCGAATGCGCCGAAACATCAGGGCATCAGCTTCCTGCTGTTCTCGATGAAGACGCCCGGCATCGAAGTGCGTCCGCTGAAGACGATGACGGGCGATGCGACCTTCAACGAAGTGTTCTTCACCGACGTGCGCGTACCGAAAGGACAGATCGTCGGCCGCCGCGGTGAAGGCTGGCTGGTGGCGAATTCGATCCTGCGTCACGAACGCGGCATGCTCGGCGACCCGAACGCGATGCTCACGCGGCTGAACGCGCTCACCGAACTGATGAAGACCGAAACGCTCGACGGACGCCGCCTCATCGACAACCCCGTGTATCGCGACCGGCTGATGAAGATTCAGGGCGAAGTGACGGCGATGCGTTTGAACGATCTGCGTCTGCTGTCGGCAAAGCTCAACAACAAGAACGCGAACCTCGCCGGCATGATCGTCAAACTGAAGGGCACCGAACTGCGCCACGACCTCGAATCGCTCGGCATCGATGTGCTCGGCGAAATCGGCGCGCTGTACGGCGATTCGCCGTACCTCAAGGATCACGGCATGTATCAGTACCACTACATGTTCTATCTCGGGCTGATCATCGGCGGCGGCACGTCGCAGATTCAGAAGAACATCATCAGCGAACGCGGTCTCGGCATGCCGAAAGAACCCAAATTCAGCAAGGAAGCCTGATCGTGGAATTCGGACTCTCGCAAGAACAGGAATTCCTCCGCGACTCGTTGACGCGGTTTCTCGCCGACAACGCCGGCCTGCCTCGTGCGCGTCGTTTCGCCGACGGCGGCGAGCGCCGCGCACAGGATCTGTGGGAGGGACTCGTCGGCACTCGGCGTGCCCGGTCTCGTCATTCCGGAAGCGCACGGTGGCGTCGGACTCGCCACGCTCGATGCCGCAACGGTTGCGCAAGCGCTCGGTTCGGCCATTGCGCCGGTGCCGTTCATCGGCACCTCGGTACTGGCGCCCCGCGCGTTGATCAACGCGGGCAGCGCCGATCAGCAATCCGAATGGCTACCCCGCATTGCAGCCGGCGAAACGATCGTCGGCGTTGCGCTGTCGGAAGCAGCGAGCGGCGCGCGCGAGGGCGCCAAGGTGACGGCGAACGCCGGCAAGCTGTCCGGCAAGACACTGTTCGTGTTCGACTTCGAAGCCGACGCCTATCTCGTCGCCGACGATCGCCGCCGCCTCTATCTCGTCGACGGCAAAGCCAAGGGGCTGACACGCCGCGACCTCGAAACCATCGATGCCACGCGACGCGTCGGCGAGTTGGTGCTCGACGGCGTTCGCGCACAACTGCTGCCGGGAAGCGACGACGGCGAAGTGCTCGCCGACGTACTCGACGTCGGCCGCGTGCTGCTTGCGGCGGACACGCTCGGCGCGGCGCAGAACATGCTCGATCAGGCGGTGGCCTATTCGCTGACGCGCGAGCAGTTCAATCGGCCGATCGGCTCGTTCCAGGCCGTCAAACACATGTGTGCGGAGATGGCCGCCGGACTCGAGCCGTGCCAGTCGCTGGTGTGGTATGCGGCACACGCGGTCGATTCGATCCCGAGCGAAGCGCGCGTCACCGCCTGTCATGCCAAGGCGCACGTCGCCGAGGTGGGCAAGTTCGTCGCGAAGACCGCAACCGAGGTGCACGGCGGCATGGGCTTCACAGACCTGGTCGGCCTGCACTACTGGTTCAAGCGCATCGGCCTCAATCGGCAACTGCTCGGCAGCCCGGAACGGCTGCGCGAGGAAGCGGCGCGTGCTGCAGGAGCTGATCGACTGACGATCGTCGACGCGTCGTCTGAGCGTCAGGGGGCCACGGGGCGGGCTCATTGAATTCACATCGGATGCCCCCAAGATTGGGAAATCGTCCACTTTTGGCAGGCAACTCATGACCGATACGGTTCAGACGCTTCCAGTCCTTCCGCTGAAGAACACCGTGGTGTTCCCGGAGCTGGTCGTGCCGCTTGCAGTCGGCAGGCCGAAATCGCTGGCCGCCGTGAAGGCTTCGTCGGAGCACAATCAGCAGCTGCTGACGGTCGCTCAGCGCGATGCCGAGCAGGACGCGCCCGATCGCGACGGAATTCACGACATCGGCACACTCGTCACCATCAAGCGCGTCGAGCGCCGCGACGGCGGTGCAAACGTCATCGTGCAGGGCATCCAGCGCGTGCGCGTGCTCGCGCAGAAAGAGCAACGAACCCACATCTCGAAGTGGAATTCCGCCCGCTGCCGAATCTCGTCATCGACGAGCACGACCCCGACCGGCCGCGGGTCGAGGCGCTCGTTCTCGAAAACCTCGAACTGGCGCGCGCCATCGCGCAACTGTTCGACGCAGAGAACGGCCTGCAGGTGTTCCATCAGCTGATCGGTTCGATCACCGACCCGATCGTGCAGATGTATCGCATCGCCTCGCTCGCGAACCTCGACATCGAGAAAGAGCAGGAGGTGCTCGCCGCGCCGACCACGCTCGCGCTCATGGAGAAGGTCCACGACATTCTGCTGCACGAGAAGAACGTCAACGAGGTACGCCGCGAAATCGCAGAAACCGCGAAGCACGACATCGACAAACAGCAACGCGAACACCTGTTGCGCCAGCAGAAGCGCGCCATTGAGCAGGCGTTGGGCGAAGAAGGCGGCGGCAGCGAAGAAACCGCGGAACTGCGCGAGCAGCTAGCGAAGGCCAACCTGCCCGAAGCCGTGCAGAAGGAAGTCGATCGCGAACTGAAGCGGCTCGGCCGGATGTCGGAAAACGCCGCCGACTATCAGGTCGCGCGCAGCTATCTCGAGCTGATCGCCGAACTGCCGTGGCACAACCGCACGGAAGACGCGCTCGACCTGAAGCACGCGCAGGAAGTGCTCGACGCAGACCACTACGGTCTCGAAGACGTGAAGGATCGCATCCTCGAAAGCCTTGCGGTGATGCAGCTCAACAAGGAGGCGAAGGCGCCGATCATCTGCCTCGTCGGTCCTCCCGGCGTCGGCAAGACGTCGCTCGGGCAATCGATCGCCCGCGCGATGGGGCGCAAGTTCGAGCGGCTGTCGCTCGGCGGTCTGCACGACGAAGCCGAGTTGCGCGGTCACCGTCGCACCTACATCGGTGCAATGCCCGGCCGTCTGATTCAGGCGGTGCGGCGCGCAGGTGTCAGCAATCCGCTGTTGATGCTCGACGAAATCGACAAGCTGGGTCGCGATTTCCGCGGCGACCCGGCGGCTGCGCTGATGGAAATTCTCGACCCGGCGCAGAACAAGGAATTCAGGGACAACTACCTGAACCTGCCGTTCGACTTGTCGAAAGTGTTCTTCATCACCACGGCGAATACGCTGGAGGGTATTCCGCGGCCGTTGCTCGACCGCATGGAAGTGATGGACCTCAGCGGCTACAGCGACCGCGAGAAACGCGAGATCGCCCGACGTTATCTGATTCCGCGACAAGTCGCGGAAACGGGTCTCGACGACTGCGCAGCTCGACATTCCCGACGACGTGCTGACGTTGGTGATCCGTCGCTACACACGCGAAGCGGGCGTGCGGGAACTCGAGCGCGTCATCGGACGCCTCGCGCGCAAGCGCGCTCGTCAGGTGCTCGAGAAGCACAACGGCGAACCCTTGCCGCCGATCACCGCCGAACGGCTGACGAACCTGATCGGCCCGATGCGCTTCCAGTCCGATAAGGGCCGTGAATCGTTGCCGGCCGGTGTTGCTGCGGGCCTCGCCTGGACCGAAGCGGGCGGCGACGTGCTGTACATCGAGGCCATCCTGACGCATCGCGACGAGCGCGTAATGCTGACGGGCCAACTCGGCAACGTGATGCAGGAGTCGGCGAAAGCCGCACGCAGCTACATCTGGTCGGCGGCCGACAAACTCGGTATCGACCGCAAGCGCATCGAGAAGCGCGGCGTGCACATTCACGTGCCCGCGGGCGCAGTGCCGAAAGACGGTCCGTCGGCCGGCATTACGATGGCAACGGCGCTCGTGTCCGCATACAGCGAAGAGCCGATCCGGCCGCACCTCGCGATGACCGGCGAGATCACGCTGTCGGGTCTCGTACTGCCCGTAGGCGGTATCAAGGAAAAAGTGCTGGCGGCACATCGCGCCGGCATGAAGCACCTGATTCTGCCGAAGGACAACGAGGCCGATCTCGACAAGGTGCCCGACAGCGTCCGCAAGGAACTGTCGATCACGCTGGTCGAGCGGCTCGAGGAAGTGATCGCCGTGGCGATCCCCACCTTGCGCATATCGAAGACGGAAGACCGCAAAGCGGCCAGACAAGCCGCCGCCGCAGTCTCAGCCGCTCGCGCTGACGCGTAACTGCGCCGGCGTCATCGGCAGGCTTCGCACCCGAATCCCCGTCGCGGCTGCCACAGCGTTGGCAACCGCGGCGGCGGTCGGTCCTTGCGTAGCTTCGCCCGCACCTAACGACCGCATTTGGGGGCGATCGATCAACTCTGTCGTCACGATCGGCACTTCGCTGAAGCGCAGTATCGGGTAGCTGTCCCAGTCCACCGACGTCACGCCGTCGCGATCGAACGTCACCGCCTCTTTCAGCGTCCAGCTGAGCGACTGCACGGCGCCGCCTTCCAACTGGTTGGTGATGCCGTCGGGATCGACGACACGGCCGGCGTCGGCCGCGATCCAGATGCGGTTCACGCGGATCTCGGCGGAGTCGAGATAGACATCCACCTCCGCCATCACCGCCGCATAGCACTGCTGATTCTTGTAGCGCGCGAAGCCGATACCACGGCCACGCGCGAGCGACGGCGGGGGTGAAACGTCGCGGCGCGCCATTGCGGCGACGCGTTCGATCACGTCGCGCGCACGCGGGTCTTCGGTGTGGCGCAGCCTGAACTCGATCGGATCCTGCTGCGCCGACGTCGCAAGTTCGTCCATGAAGGATTCGATCGCGAACACGTTGGCGTGCGCACCCAGGCCGCGCAACGACGACGTCCGCAAAGGACTGTCTTTGACGAACCGTTTGACCACACGCGTCTGCGCGAACCGATACAACGGCCACGCATTGCGATGAATGCCGACCTCGGGTCCCAATCGCGGCGCAGGCGGCACACGTGCAAACGGCTTCTCGAGATGCCACGCGGCGACGAGTTCGGAGCCTTCGTGAAACGGCATCGGACGGCCGACGTGCGTGAAGCTCCATACGTCGTGCGACCACGTCTGCACGCGGCCTTGCGCATCGACGTGCGCTTCGAGGTCGATGCGCATCGCGGGACCATAAGGCTCCCACTGATGTTCCTGTTGGCGCGTCCACTTCAGCAATACCGGCCGGCCGGGAACCGCACGCGCGCACAGCGCGGCGTCCAGCGCAACGTCGTCCGCACCGTTGTGGCCATACGCTCCGGCACCCTGTGTGTGGATGACCGTCACCTGCTGCGGCGGAATACCGAGCACCTTCGCTACCGTCGGCCCGAGCAACTCGATTCCCTGACTGTGGCTCCAGAGCGTGAGGCGTTCCCCGTCCCACAACGCCGCAGCCGCCGAAGGGGCAAGCGACGCGTGCATCACGTAAGGCCGGGCATAGCTGGCCTGCACCTTCATCGAACCGTCGGGGATCTTCAATTCGGGTACCGACGCCTCGCGCGGCACGCCGTCCACGATCGGATACGCACCGGCTTCGTGCTGTGTCAGATATTCGGAAAGCGCAGACGGTGTCTGCAACGGTTCGGTCTGATACCAGGACGCGCTTCGCGCCGCGAGTTCCATCAGCCTCACCGCGGCG
This sequence comes from uncultured Gammaproteobacteria bacterium, assembly GCA_963822125.1. Taxonomy (GTDB): domain Bacteria; phylum Pseudomonadota; class Gammaproteobacteria; order Pseudomonadales; family Azotimanducaceae; genus DATJGR01. Next base: position 404,162 of record CAWGGQ010000004.1, read on the forward strand.
TGTTCTTCCTCGGCGACCACTGCAATGAAACTGCCGTTGACGATCAGTTCGACCAGCGCCGCATCGCCGAGCACACGACTGCGGTCGAACGACACGAGCCGATGGTGATAGCTCGGCGGACGTACGACACGCGCATGCAACAGGCCAGGGAGGTCGAGGTCGTGCACGAACACGCCTTCGCCCCTCACCTTCGCCGGCAGATCGATGCGCGTCATGCTCTTGCCGACGACGCGGTATTCGGCGGGCGATCGTTCGTCGATCAATTCCTGAATCTGCAGGCCGAAGGCGCTGCCGCCCTGCACGTCCCAATAACTCACGGTGCGGTTTGCACCGGGTACGCCAATCTCGCCGTCGTTCACGCGCAATGCGGACAGCTCCACGCCCAGATCCACCGCGGCGCGTTCGAGCATGATCCGCCGTGCGTGCGCACACGCCTGCCGCAATGCACTACCGCTGTCTTCCACCGACATCGAACCGGCCGTGATGAGTTCGTTCGGCGAACGACCCGAAACCGCGGTTTCGACGCGCACGCGACTCGGGTCGACTTCCAGTTCTTCCGCAGCGATCAGCGTCAGCGCGGTGAGAATGCCCTGCCCTATCTCCACCTTGCCGGTGCGCACGGTGATCGTTTCGCGCGGATCGATCCGCACCCACTGATCGAGCGACGGATTGCGCTTCAGCGACGCCGGCAGCTCAGCCCGTAACTCACTCATTGCCCGGCCAGCCTCTCGAGCGCACGCAGGATTCGCGGGTGCGCACCGCAACGGCACAAATGCGCGTCGAGCGCGCTGCGAATCTCCTGGCCCGACGGATTGGGCGTCCGGTCGAACAGCGCCTTTGCCGCCATCAGAATCCCCGACAGACAATAGCCGCACTGTGCCGCGTTCTCGTCGAGCAGCGCCCGCTGAACAGGATGCAATGCGCCGGCGCTCCGCAAGCCTTCGACGGATTCGATTCGACGCCCCTCGAACGACTCGGTGGATGCGACGCACGACAGCGTAGGTACGCCGTCTACCAGCACCGTGCACGCTCCGCATTGTTCCAACCCGCAACCGAGCTTGATGCTCTTGCAGTGGAGCGCGTTGCGCAGCGTGTAGATCAACGGAACGTCCGGCGAAACGTCGACCTGACACGCACTCCCATTGACGATCAGATGGACCAACGCCATTTCCGTTTGCCGCCGAATCGATTTGCGAACAACCTACACACGCGCCGCAGTGCGCGCCAGCAGCGAGTCAAACCACGACGGGAGCAGCATGAAACTCACCGAACGCCTCGTTCGAATTCGTACACGTCTGACTGCGAAGCGTTCCATCGATCCCGTGGCGTGGCGCGGTGCGGGTACCGGATTGCGCATCGTCGGATGGTCGCTCGTCGTCATCACAGTGATGCAACTCGCCTTCCCGCACTTCTCCTGGGAGCGAGGGCTCGGCGCGCTCACCGCCGGCGGCATCGTGGTGGTGGCTGCCCTGCTCGCGTACCTGCTGGTGCGCCTGTTCCGCGGCGGACCGCTGTCCTTCTGGTGGGGTTTGCTGCTCACCACGGCGGTACTCGCCCTGACGTTCGGCTTCGTGGTGGCGCCGTCCGGCTTCGCCGCCATGCTTGCCGCCGTCATAGCATCCGTCGCTCTGCTATGCGGCGGCGCGGCACTGTGGCGCGCCAACGGATTCACTCGCGCGCGCGCCGCAGCAACCGCCATCGGCGCGCTCGGTGCAACTGCGTTGCTGGTCGCAATATTGCTGCCGGGATGGAACGGACCCAAGCCGCGTGAATGGACACCGCAGCAGGTCGCGGCCCTGGACTTGCCGAACCCCGGTGCGCGCGGCGCGTTTCAAGTCAGCACGCTCACGTACGGGAGCGGTCACGACCTGCATCGCGAGGAGTTCGGCGAGAAGGTCGACGTCGTCAGCGAATCGGTGGACGGATCGAAACTCATCGAAGGTTGGTCCGGCCTTGCCGGATGGGCGCGCACGAAATACTGGGGATTCGACGCGAAGCAGTTGCCGCGGCAAGGCCGCGTCTGGCTTCCTGACGGCGACGGCCCGTTTCCGCTCGTGTTGATGGTGCACGGCAATCACGACATGGAGGATTTCTCCGATCCCGGTTATGCGTATCTCGGCGAGTTGTTCGCGAGCCGCGGCATCATCGCCGTGTCCGTGGACCAGAATTTCCTCAACAGCTCGAACGCCGACCTGCTGGGAGGCATCAAAGGCGGCCTGAAGAAGGAGAACGACGCGCGCGGCTGGATGTTGCTCGAACACCTGCGCTTGTGGCGGCAATGGAACGGGGATCCCGGCAGCCGGTTTCACGGCAAGGTCGACCTCGACCACATTGCGCTGATCGGCCACTCGCGCGGCGGCGAAGCGGTCGCCATCGCGGCGTTGTTCAATCGTTTGCCGTATTACCCCGACGACGGTCGCGTCGCGTTCGACTACAACTTCAACCTGCGCGGTGTCATTGCGATTGCACCGTCTGACGAGCAGTACGAGCCGCGCGGCGAACCGACGAAGTTCGACGACGTGAGCTACCTCGTCATCCAGGGCAGCAACGACGGCGACGTGCAGTCGTACATGGGTTCCGCTCAATACTCGCGCGTCGACTTCGACGAGTGCGACCGTTGTTTCAAGGCCGGCGTCTATCTGCTCGACGCCAACCACGGCCAGTTCAATACCGCCTGGGGACGCAACGATCTGAGCGGCGGCATGTGGGGACGCATGCTGAATGTCGTTCCGATCATGGACCCCGAAGCGCAGCGCAACGTTGCCGATGTACTGTTCGGCGCATTCCTCGAAGTGGTGTTGCACGAACGCGACGAGTATCGACCTTTTCTGGCAAATCCTGCTGCGGGGCTCGCCTGGCTGGGCCCCAACATCCGCTTCGTCAACGAATACTCGGCTGCGGACGAAACGCCGATCGCAAACTTCGACGAAGACGCCGATCTGACGACCGGGTCGGCTCCCGGCGTTCGTCTCAGCGGCGCGTCGCTCGCACGTTGGCACGAAACGGAGCTTCCGTTGAAGTGGAACGATCTCGATACACAGGCGGCCGTGATCGGCTGGCATAGAACGGACGACAATACCGTGCCGGAACTGCGCATCGATCTTCCCGAACCCAGTGCGCGCAGCCGACAACTCAGCTTCAGCCTGGCGATGTCCGACGACAGTCCGCTGGAAGACGACGCGGACGAAGAGTGGAAAAGACCCGACTCCGTCGACTTCCACATCGTGCTGACGGATCGAGAAGGTCGCGAGGCGACCGTGGCGTTATCGAGCCTGCAACCGCTCTATCCGCCGATAGAGGTTACGACGCGCAAATTCGCGTTCCTCGACGCGGTAGATCCGTCGGAGCCGATCTTTCAGCGTTACACCATTCCGACGGTGGACCTCGAGGGAATCGACGGCAGCGACATCGCGTCGGTCCGCTTCCGCTTCGACGCAACGCCGGCGGGCGTCATCGATCTCGACGACGTCGCACTGGCTTTCGAATCAGCCGGCGGCTAAACCCGCGACGAACTGCGCGACGCCGTCAGAGAACATCTGCACGGCGAGCAATACCAGCAACATGCCCATCAGGCGTTCGAGCGCCTTTACGCCTCTGTCGCCGAGCGCTTTCATCAACCACGGCGAACACGCCAGGATGGCCGTCGCTGCAATCCACGCCAGCACCAGCGCGAGACACCACTCCCACACGCGTTCCGGGTGTCGCGAAGATTGCAAGAGCAAAATCGCGATGGTCGACGGGCCAGCCACCAACGGCATGGCAAGGGGGACGATGAACGGATCGACCACCTCTTCGTCTTCTGCGCCGGCCGGACGCGGGAAGATCATCCGCAGCGCGATGATGAACAACAGAATGCCGCCGGAGAGACTCAACGTCGGCTGCGTCAACCCCATGAACCTCATCACCGGATTACCGACGAACAGGAACAGCAGCAGGATGGCCAGAGCAATCGTCAGTTCGCGCGCTACGATGCGCGATCGCGTGCGGGCATCGAAGCGCGCGAGCACGGCGTTGAAAACCGGAATGTTGCCGAGCGGATCCATGACGAAGAACAGCGTCACGGCAACGGCAAGGATGTCGGGATAGTTCATGCGGGCAGGAGGATACAGGCCCTTTGCGCGATCGGCTTGTTCAGTCTGCGCGGATTGCAGCGCGTGTGTCGGCCGCATCGCGCAGGCCGGGCTCGAACTCCTTCAGCACGAGGGAGTGGCGAAAGGCGATCACAGACCCATAAGACGGCGCGGACGCGTGCTGCGCGCCGACCACGGTGGCCTGCCGTGCTCTGACCAAGGCGCACGAAATGATGGAGAGAACAGCTGCTCGCCTCGCGCAGCGCAAGAGCGAACTGTTCAGGCGCTCCAATCGAGTCCTGCGTAACGCGCAACCCGACGCGGCGTGCCCAACCGAGGAGATTGCGCGCAATGCTCGACGAACGAAGCCCCGTATCCACCTCGTTAGCCAGACTGGGATCGAGCTTGATCCGGGTCAGCGGCAGTTGTTCCAGCAAGGCAAGCGACGAGTAGCTCATCCCGAAATCGTTCAGCGCAACGCCAAGACCCATCGCGTGTAACCGTCGTAACACCTCCTCATCCCGCGCCCTGACGTCTCGCAACGCTGCATCCGATATGCCGATCTCGAGGCAGTGCGATGGAAGTCGAAACTCATCCAGCAGCTCTTGCACCCGCTCTACGAAGTTCGGTTCGACGAGTTGCGCCGGAGATACGTCCATCGAGATACGAACACGCGGCCAGGTCCCGTGATGCCATCGCGACGCCATTTCCATCGCCGATCGCAACGCCCACTCGCCGATCGGCAGAATCGCTTCCGGCTCTTCAGGCAGCGCGAAAACCTCCCCGCTCACTCCCAGTCCGGCATCGGCGCCACGTCTGGAAATGCGCGCCACCACCGATTCGACTGCGAGCGTATCGGGGTTCAGTTCAGGTTGTAGAGCGAGCTCGAGCGCGTCGTTCTCCAACATGCGAAGCAGATCCTGGCTGCACTGTGCCTGGTGCTGATCGGACCTGGCCGCGGCATTTGTGACCCGTGTCTTCGCGGGCGCTCGCTTTGGTGCAGGGCGGTCGACATCGCCGAACGACACCGAGATGCGAGCGCGCTCCTGCGAGGCCTCCATCGGCCCGGCGTGGTCCGGCGCGTCCACCGACTGCTGCTCTGAATTCGGCAATAGCGTCTCGAGCTGAGCGAGCGCGTGCTCGGCATGCGTCAGCCGCTCAGCCACTCGATCGTAGGTAATCGCCATCGAATCGGTTTCAACCGTGTCGACCTGCGTTGTCGACAATCGTGCACGCCGGCGCCGCTCTCCCCCAACCACCGCCAACACGACGAGCAACAACGCGATTGTTCCCGTGACCCATCCGCTTACGAAGCCGCCTCTGTCGGCTCCTTCCCGCCGCGGTGGCGGTACCAGTGGCGGTGTCTCGATTGCGGCGTCGAGCGGGATAGCGGACGACGCTCGCTCCGGCGCCGAGGCCGGGGGTTGTGTCTGGGGCTCCTGCGATGCGGGTTCCGTGGGAACGAATCGGGATACGAGTTCGATGGGGCGCTTGAGTCGAGATCCGAGATCGGCGAAACGGGTCGTCATGACGCTTTGATGCACGTCCGACATCTGCAGCTTCGTCCGTGTGTCCGAAAGCGAAGCGAGATCTTCGAGCATTTTTTCGAACCACGCGCGGCCTTGCGATTTCGTGAGTTCGGCTCGGTCGCCGTTCAGCGTAGCCTCGATAGCCTGTTCGCCCGCCGAAAGAGCGTCCAACACGGCGTCGAGGTCGCTTCCGCGCGCGCCGTTGAGATGCTCCGAACGACGGCGCAACTCCGCAAGCTCGGCCTTCAGCGCAACCAACGAGTCGCGCGCGAACACGCGTCCGAACAACATCCACGCCTCGTCAATCGCTTCCCGAGTGCGCGCCGCCATCGCTCGAACTCGATTGGAATAGTCGAGCAGCAGTGCGCGTTGGTCGTCGGCAGCGCTCACCAATCGCTTGCCGGAGCCATCGAATTCGTCGATGTCCTTCAACGCCCTCGAACGGTCGGCTTCGTCGGTGGCATTCCGGATACTGTCCAGAAACGTTCGGCCGGCGCGTGTCACCTGGCGTGAAGCCGCCTGAAAGCGCGCATCTGATTCAGCGCCCGGCTTTCGAACCCTGTTCGCGACAGCAATGCCGTAACCGTCGAGTGCGGCGCGAAAAGCCTCGAACTTCACGCGCGGCTGTTCCGAGTCAACGCCCGCCACCGCGATCGCAGAGGCTGGTATCGGGGCCGATTCCGACGATGCGATGCCTGCAGGAGCTGCATTCGTATTCGAAACTGCTGCGCCCGTCGCCTGTGCAACACCGATCACGCCGGCAAGCGTCAGGACGGCAGTTATCGAAGCTTTTCCAATCCGAATAGTGATCATCGCAACCTCTCGTGGCGACATTGCGACGGTGTAACCGAAGAATGCAAGCGGCGTCGGCTAATGACTTGGCGCCATGCAGGACGCCGTCGGATCACACGACTGCGGCAACGACCTCTTCGAACGCGGTGACGCGCGGTTCGAGCCGATCGATCGTGCTGCGCCAGAACGCTGGCCCATCCAGCGCAGCGTCGAGATGCTGCCGCGCCAGTTGTTCCGCGGTCATTCGTCCGGTGTCGCGCAGCAGCGCCACGTAGCGTGGGTAGAAATCGTCGCCGCCGCCGGCCCGTCGCAGATACACGCCCATGCTGAACAGATACCCGAACAGGTACGGGAAGTTGTAGAACGACAGACCCGAGATGAAGAAGTGCAGCTTCGACGCCCAGAACATCGGATCGGGCTCGCGAGCAAGCATCGCCGTACCAGTCCTGCCACGCCTGGCTCATCAGCGCTTCGAGTTCCGCCGCGCGCAGCGGCCGCTCCGTCGCGCTGCTCGTAGAACGCTTTCTCGAAGCTGAAGCGCGCCGGAATGTTCAGCATGAACGCGGAAATCGCGGCCATCTCTTCCCACATGATCTGGAAACGCTCGCGCGGATGTTTTCGCGCGCGCCAGCAGCGCATCGCGCACCGCCGTTTCGCCGAACGTGCTCGCCGTTTCTGCCAGCGACATGCCGTAGCTGCGCTGGCTGTCCGGCAGATCGCGCATGACCCACGAGTGGAACGCGTGCCCGAGTTCGTGCGCCAGCGTGATGACGTCGGACGTCGTGCCGTGATACGTCATGTACACGCGCGGCGTGCGCGATTTTTCGAATCCGGTGCAATACGCACCCGGCCGCTTGCGCGAACTCACGGTGCCTTCTATCCACTGGTTGCGCGCATCATCCGCACGAAATCGGCCATCGCGGGATCGACGCTGCCGTATGCCTGCGCGATCAGTGCAACCGCATCGTCGAACGGCATCGGGCGCTCTTCGATCGCCCAACGGCGGCGCCGGGGCGCGCATGTCCCATGGGCCGATCTGCTCGCGGCCGCTCGCGCGCGCCATCGCCTTGCGTCGCCCGCCGCGCGAGCGGCCGCGCTTCGAGCGTGACGTCGAGCAGCGTATCCAGCGTGCGCCGGCTGATCCGGTTCATGTGCACCGGCGCGTCGAGGAAATGCACGGGCCGCACCTTCGAGCGCTTGCGGTTCAGCTCCAGGCGCCAGCCGGCGATCGCGTTGATCGCGGCCGCGCACGATTCTTCGTGCGTGCGCCACGCCGCGTTGATGCCGCGCCACGCATCGCGCGCGCACGCGCTCATCGGACTTCTGCAGCAGGCCGGCCGCCTCCGCCATACCCATCGTCTTCAGTTCGTTGCCGACCTGAACGTTGCACGTCATCGTCGACGACAGCTGGCTGTACATCCGTCCCCACGCGTGGATGCCGTCCTGCGCCAGGCCGCTGACGAGATTCTCTTCAGCGAGGCTCAGCAGTTCGTGGCGCCGCTCGCGACCGTGGCGACCGCAGAACGCCGACACCGACGACCGCTGGATCGGCCAGATACGCCTCGACGATCTCGTCAGACACGAGATCGAGAATACTCGGACCACGGCTCGAGCAGTTCGCCGTAGCGCTTCTGGTATTTCTGCAGTCGGCCCTGCAGCACCTGCGCCGACTTCGTCCTGCGCATCGACGGACAACAGACAGTTCGCATACGTGAGCGGATTGCCGAGCAGCGGCGCCGCTTGTTCCGAGAGCACGGAAAATCTGCTGCGCCGACCGCGATACTCTCGGTGGCGCCGCTGCGACATCGAGCTGACGGTGCCGTCGGCAGTGACGTCGACGAGCGCGGGATTCAACGCCTCGATGCGATCGAGCAGTTCGGTCAGCGCGCGCAGGTCGGCCTTCAGTTCGGCCGAATCCGGACCCGTGATATTCGCTCGCGAGGTCCCAGCTCGGCCCTTCGAACCTCGTGCTCGTCCATGCAGGGGTTCCCGTGTTGCACGTCGGCCGCGCAATCGCGTCGTCGCGTTTGCCAGCCGACGCGCGAGTCGGCTAACGTTGCCCACCCCGCAACCGTTCAGGCGAAAATTCAATGAAGGCCGCAGTCTACTATGAAAACGGCGCACCCCAGGTGTTCCGCTACGAGGACGTCGCCGATCCGGTGTGCGATGCAAACGGCATCGTCATCGACGTGAAAGCCGTCAGCATCGAAGGCGGCGACGTGCTGAATCGCGCCGGCGGCGCGCTGGTCACGAAGCCGCACGTCGTCGGCTATCAGGCCGGCCGGCGTCGTGCGCGAAGTCGGCGCGAACGTCACCACATTCAAGGTCGGCGATCACGCCGTCACGGTCGAGCGCGTTCGGCAGTCACGCCGCGCGGCGCGCCGTGACCGAAGCAACCGCATGGAAGGTGCCCGCCGGCCTCGACATCACGCTCGCCGCGTGCGTGCCGATTCCGTTCGGCACCGCCGACGATTGCCTGTTCGAATTCGGCCGCTTGAAGAAGGGCGAATCGGTGCTGATCCAGGGCGGCGCCGGCGGCGTCGGACTCGCAGCAATTCAACTGGCGAAGCGCGCCGGCGCGCGTGTGTTCGCAACCGCGTCGTCCGACGCGAAGCTCGACCGGCTGCGCGACTTCGGCATGGACGAAGGCATCAACTACGCGCGCGGCGACCTCGTCGCCGCAGTCATGCGCGCCACCGACAACCGCGGCGTCAATCTCGTGGTCGATCCCGGTCGGCGGCGACGTGCTCGCGCAGAGCCTGCAGATCATCGGTTACCGCGGCCGCGTGGTCACGGTCGGCAACGCGAGCCGCGGCGAACGCAAGCTACGACATCAGCTCGCTGCTCGGCCAGAATCAATCGCATCACCGGCGTGTTCCTCGGCGCCGAGATCACCACGCCGCGCGTGCGCAACATGATCGAAGACCACCTGAAAGACCTCGCATCCGGTGCCCTGAAGATGGTCATCGACAAGCAGTTCGCGCTGCGCGATGCGGCGCGGCGCACGCTTACATCGAAAGCCGCGGCGCGTTCGGCCGCGTGGTATTGATTCCCTGATAGCTCTACACAAGAGGCTCGGAGAAGCGAATGGAACCGAACACGAACGCCGAGCAGATCGAATACTGGAACGGCGAAGCCGGCGCGATGTGGGCGAAGCGGCAGGATCGGATGGATGCGTTGCTCGCACCGATCAGCGAAGCCGCGCTGAAAGCGTGTACCGGTCAAACGCGGCGAGCGAGTGCTCGACGTCGGCTGCGGCTGCGGCGAAACGTCGCTGCGCTTGGCCGCACGCGGCGCAACGGTCGACGGCGTCGACATTTCCAAACCGATGCTCGCGCGCGCTCGCGAACGCGCGGCCGCGGAGGGTCGCGTCGGCGACGTTCGTGCTCGGCGACGCGGCCGTGACGCGTTTCGACACGAATCTACGATCATGTGTTCTCGCGTTTCGGCGTGATGTTCTTCAGCGACCCCACCGCTGCGTTCACGAACATCCGCACCGCGCGCTGCGCGCCGGCGGCAAGCTGTGTTTCGTCTGCTGGCAACCGCCGCAACTCAACGCGTGGATTTCGGCGCCGTTCTGCGTCGCGCGGCCGCTGCTGCCGCCGCAACCCACGCTCGACCCACGCGCGCCGGGTCCGTTCGCGTTCGCCGAGCCCGACTACGTACGCGCAGATTCTCACCGGCGCCGGCTTCCGCGACATCGGCATCGATGCACTCACGACCACGCTGATGCTCGGGCGCGACGTCGATACGGCGCTCGAAATGGTCTGCGAAGTCGGCCCCTTGAGCCGCTCGTTGGCGGGAATCGATCCGGCGCTGCGCTCGCGCGTCATCGCTGCGGTGCGCGCACCGTTGCAGGCCGCGCTGACGGCGTCCGGCGTCTCGCTCGGCGCTGTCGTGCTGGATCGTCCACGCGGCGGCTGCGATTCTAAGTCTTGGTTGAGGATTATCGATGAGCTGGAACGACGAGATCGACGAACTGCGCCGCCGCGAAGCGCTTGGCGCTGCAGATGGGCGGCGCCGACAAGGTCGCGCGCCAGCACGAGTTCGGCAAACTGACGATTCGCGAGCGCATCGCCGCCGTCAGCGACGCCGGCACGTTTCACGAGATCGGCACGCTGGCGGGCGTCGGCGAACTACGACGACAACGGCGAGCTGCGCGCGTTCACGCCGTCGAACTTCGTGCTCGGCACCGCCGAAATCGGCGGCCGTCCGGTGATTCTGTCCGGCGACGATTTCACCGTGCGCGGCGGTTCGGCCGATGCGTCGATCGCCGGCAAACGCCAGCGCGCCGAAGGGCTCGCGCTCGAATTGCGGCTGCCGCACATCCGCCTCGTCGACGGCATGGGCGGCGGCGGTTCGGTGAAAACGATCGAGACGGCCGGGCCGCACGTACATCCCGCAGCTCGCCGGTTGGGAAACCGTCGTCGCGCATCTCGCCGTGGCGCCGTCGGTGTCGCTCGCGCTCGGATCGGTCGCCGGCATCGGCGCCGCGCGCGTGTCGACGTCGCACTACTCGCTGATCGTGCAAGGACACCGCGCAGATGATGATCGCCGGTCCCGCGCTGGTGGACTGGGCGAAGCTCGGCGACGTGTCGAAGGAAGAACTCGGCGCCAGCCGCATCCACACGCGCAACGGCGCGATCGACGACGAAGTGGCGAGCGAGGCCGAAGCGTTCGAGCGCGCCGCGCCGTTCCTGTCGTATCTGCCGACGAGCGTCGACGAACTGCCGCCCGTCGTTGCGACCAACGACGATCCTAAGCGGCGCGAGGAATTTCTGCTCGACGTCGTGCCGAACGATCCGCGCAAGGTCTACAAGATGCGGCCGATCATCGAGGCCGTGGTCGATCGCGACAGCTTCTTCGAGATCGGCCGCGCATGGGGCAAGTCGATCATCACCGGCCTCGCCCGGCTCGACGGCGTGCCGGTTGCGCTGTTCGCCGAAGATCCGTTCGTATACGGCGGCGCGTGGACGGCCGACGCGTGCCGCAAACTGACGCGCCTGATCGACCTGTCGGCGATCTTCCACCTGCCGCTGGTGCATCTCGTCGACTGCCCCGGCTTTCTGATCGGCAAACAGTCGGAAGAAGACAGCACGATCCGCTTCGGTTCGACCGACGCTCGCCGCGCTCGGGCAGTCGCCGGTGCCGTTCATGAGCGTCGTCGTGCGCAAGGCATTCGGCGTGGCCGGCGCCGCGAATCACAAGCCCGGCAGCCATCACATCCGCGTTGCGTGGCCGTCGGGCGACTGGGGTTCGCTGCCGATCGAAGGCGGCATCGAGGTGGCGTACAAGGCGGAACTCGCGGACGTCGGCCGATCCCGACGCGCATCTCGCCGCGATCAAAGCGCGCCTGAATCGTCTGCGCTCGCCGTTCCGCTCCGCCGAGTACTTCGAGATCGAAGAGATCATCGACCCGCGCGACACGCGCGCGGTGCTGACGCGTTGGGTGCAACTCGCGCGCCGGCGCTTGCGGCCGGGGCCGGTCGCGTTCGGCTATCGGCCCTGACGCGCCGACAGACGGCGGACGAACTCGGAATCGTAAAAGGTCGTCCCGAGCGCTGACGGTCTCGTTGCGTTGCGCCGACGGCGGTGGCTATAGTCGCAGGGACCTCACGGTGGAGATGCGTATCGGCGCTCGGCAGCTGTTTGTGCGGCAAGATCACGTTCCGCCTCGATGGTCCGTTCCAGATGATGATGCATTGCCACTGCTCGCGATGCCGCAAACATCACGGCAGCGCGTTCGCGACGTTCGTCGGCGCGCCTGCCACGGGATTCCAGTGGCTTCGCGGAAAGAACTCGATCAGCGACGTGGACGCCGGCACGAACGGATTTCCGCGCTATCTTCTGCCCGACGTGCGGTTCGGTAAGGTCCCGGCGCCGACGACCCCAGTGAGCTGCGCTTCGTGCCGGCCGGCAATCTCGTCGAAGACTGCGGCGCAAGACCCGAAATGCACATCTTCGCCGCATCGAAAGCGCCGTGGTACGAGATCACCGATCGGTGCACCAGTTCCCGGCCGCACCGACGGATACGCCGACCCGAACATCGCCGACGGATGTGCGCAACGCCGACCGAGCCGGCGAGATCGGCGGCAGCTGTTTATGCGGCGAGGTTCGCTACGAAGTCGACGGCGCGCCGCTGGTGATGGTGAACTGCCACTGCTCGCGTTGCCGCCGCGGCCGCAGCGCGGCGCACGCAACCAACATGTTCGTCGGCGATCGATCAGTTCCGCTGGACCCGCGGCGAAAGACCACGTGAAGGTGTTCGACCTGCCCGGCGCCGAACGGTTCGGCATCAACTTCTGCGGCATCTGCGGCAGCGACGTGCCGCGCCATTCGCCGAAGATCGGCCGCGTGAACATCCCCGGCGGTCAGCCTCGACACGGACCCCGGCATACGTCCCGGCTATCACATCTTCGTCGGCTCGAAGGCGCCGTGGTACGAGATCACGGATGCGTTGCCGCAGTTCGAAACGATGGCTCAGTAGCACGTTCGAAACACGATGCGCGTCGCCATCGATTGGATGGCGGCAACTCGCGGGCACGTGCGTACAAGTCCGATGCGGTTCGGGTATCAATTCCTATCGATATTCCGCGTCGATCAGCGCGGTGATTTCCGCCGACATGTTGCGCAACCGTGGCAGTTCGCCGTCGACACGCGGGGTGAGTCCGCCGCGAATGTCCAGCATCGCATTCACCATGACCTGTACGTCGGTGAGATCGTCCGTCAGCAGCGGCAGGTTCAGTGCCTGCATCTGCCGATAGGTCTCTGTCTCCTTGAAGCGGAACTTCCCCTTCTCGTAGTCGCTGTCGGGAATACTCGCGAAGTACACACGCGCTTCGCGTTGCTGAGGATAGTTGCCGTTTCGAACACGATCCGAATACGCCTTCGCGGCGCGGATCATTTCGCCGTCGTCGACGAGGTCCTGATCGAGGTGATGGGTCAGCGCATCGTAGGCGACGATCTTCGCGATCAGCTCCGGATTGCGCATGGCTTGCAGCGTACCTGACGCCTTGAGCCGCTCCAGCGCGGCGCGATTCCAAGCATAGGGCCGGTATGCCCAGGCGTACGTGTAGAAGAACAGCTCGCTGTTGGCGAGATCGGCAACGGACTTACCGCGTGCGTAGTCGGCGAACTCGTCGATCTGCCGCAGCAGCGCGCGGATCTGCGCATCGATCGGCGCAAGCATCTGCAAGTCGCGGGCGAGATCGCCAGCCAGCGCGTGCGCGTAAACGCGAACCTGGTTCTGCTCGATGCGCTCTTCGTTCCAGTTGTTGATCTGCAATGCGATCAGGATGCCGATGACCACCAGCACGATCTCGCCCACCGCATAGCGCAGGTACTCGCCCAGCCGCCGCTCCGCCATGAGCGCACTCCGTATTCGCCTGAAGGTATGGATCATGGACGCAAGATGCCCGAGTCGATCACGCTTTTGCCATCGCTGACGGCCCGCGCCCAACCGGCGTCGTCAGAATCCGTTGCGCTTCGCCACGGCCTTGCAGTGCGGGTCGTCGCCCATCGCCGCGCCGATCGCATGCAGCTTCGGGCAGTGCTCGGCGAACCAGTCGCGGCCCGGCCGCCAGAACTCATCTGCCAGATGTAGAGGTCGAGCGCAGACCACGTATCGCCGAGAAACCACGGGCTGCCGACTTGTCTTTCGAGATATCGCCACAGCATTTCGCGATGGTCGTCGGTGCGATTCGCGCAGCACTTTCCCGCTGCTTCGTCGCCATCGACCCAGCGCTTCGGCACATCGCCGTAGGTGAACGTCGAATACACCGCCGAAACCAGAAACACCAGCCAGCGCAGGAACGCGGCGCGTTGCGGATGACCGTGGCGGCGGCGCCAGCTCGCGCCTGCCGGCGCGATGTTCCGCCAGATGAAGAACGATCGCGGCGCTTTCGGTCATCACCGCTCCGTCCGGCATCACCAGCGTCGGCACCTGACCAAGCGGATTGAGGGGCGCGAGCGTGCGGATTTCCAGCCGATGTCGTCCCACGCGAGATCGACGAATTCCACCGGAAATTGCGTGCGTGCGAACGCGGCCTCGACGATCATCGAGCCGCTGCCCTTCGCACCATAGAGCTTGATATCCGCCCATCCGTCGCTTACGCCTGCGGTTCGCCGCGGCCGGGCCAGATGTAGCCGGCTTTGACGATGCATTCGATCACCGCGGGGCGGCCCGTCCTTCGTGCGCGATCAGCGCTTGATCGAGCGCGGGCAGGAAATCGCCGGGCTTTTCTACGCGCTTCGCCCACGCACCCAACGCGTCGGCCAGCTGCGCATAGTTGCCGCCCTGGAAATTCGCACCGTACGTCGCGTGTGCGTGTTTCAGCGACGGCGTTTCGATGGCCATGATGCCGTTGTTGAAGATCACCGTGATGATGCCGATCTTGTTGCGCACGGCGGTTTCGATGTCCATGCCGACCATGCCGATGGCCGAATCGCCCATGATGTTCACGCACACTTTGTTCGGCTCGGCGAGTTTTGCGCCCATGATGGCGCCGAGGCCGAACCCGAGCTGTGTCGTCTTGCCCCAGCCGATGTACGAGCGCGGTACCGGCGCTTCCCAGAACGAGATGATCTGTTCGCGCGGCGTGCCGGCGTCGTGCGTGATGATCGTATTCGCCGGATCGAGCCGCTTCATCAGGTCGCCGATCACACGGTACTGGTTGATCGGCACTTCGTCGGATGTGAATTCACCCTTCCACTTCGCGATGAACGCTCGCTTCGCACTCGACGACTCGTTCGGCGACCGCGCCAGGGCCCGCGATTGATGCCGCGGCGTCCGAGTTCGGCGATCAACGCCTCGAGCGTCAGCTTCGCATCGCCGACGAGCGCGTGCTGGATCGGGTAGTCCTTGTTGATGTCGGCTTCGCTGTTGGTCGCCTGGATCAGCACCTTCGTGCCGGGCACGTTCGTGCCGTACATCGTGCGCGTAAAACTCGTGCCGATACCGAACACGACATCGGCCGCCGTCAGGAACTGCATCATGTGTTCGGGTTTGGTGATCGCGGATGCGCCGAGCGACAACGGATGCTGTTTCGGGGAACGCGCTCTTGCCGGGCATCGTCGTCGTGACCGGGATGTCGAGCAGCTCGGCAAAGCGCACGAGTTCGGCGCTCGCCTCGGCGAACAACACGCCCTGCCCGGCGAACACGACCGGCTGTTTTGCCGCGAGTAGCGCGTCGACCGCTTCGCGCACCGCCTCCTGATCAGGACCGGACCGCGAGCCCTTAACGGGCACATAGTCGAGTTCGCCTTTGAGTTCCGCCGCCATCGCGTCGACCGCCGTCTCGACCAACACCGGTCCGCCGCGGCCGGTGCGCAACCGGTAGAACGCGTGGCGCAGCGTCGGCGCAATGCGATTGACGTCGGACACGAACGCACGCCACTTCGTGATGTGCGCGTAGTTGTCGTACGAACTGAACACCGGCGAGATGCCTTGCCGCTGCGTCGCTTCGCCGGCGGGCAGCACCAGCATCGGCACGTTGTCGGTGAACGCCTGCGCAACGCCGGTGAACGCGTTCTCCGCGCCGGGACCCTGCTGACACACGAACACGCCGAGCCGTTTGCCGTTCGTCGCACGGCTGAAGCCATCGGCAATCGCGATTCCCACGCGTTCCTGACGGCACACGATCGGCCGAATGCCGACTTGCGCGCACGCCTCGATCAGATCGTTGTGCGGATAGCAGGCGATGAACTCCACGCCTTCCCGCTTCAGGATTTCCGCGATGACCTGTAACCCTTTCATTGCCGTCCCCTTCGTTCTGACTCGTTAGGTATATCGTTAGGCCTGTTGCTCTGTTCGAGCTCGCGCGCTCGTTCGATGAATCGCGTCAGCGTTTCCACCGACTGCGCGCCCGGAATCGCATAACCGGTCGGCAACACGAAACACGGCACACCGGTTACGCCTGCGTCGTATGCGTCCTGCACCAGCGTGCGCACTTCGTCCACGCCGTCTATCGCCGCGCAGCATGGTCGAGCGCCGCGGCGCGATCGACGTCCGACCGACGCCGCCGCATCGGCGAGCACGTCGAGGTCGCCCAGATCGCGCCCTTCGCAGAAGTAGTACGCGAAACAGCGTGTCCATCAGCGCGTGCTGCTGCGGTCCCGGGCCCGACCCAGTCGACGAGCCGATGGCCGTTCAGCGTATTCGGCACGCGTTTCACCGCGCCGTAGTTCAGTTCGATGCCGGCACCGCGCGCTTCGTCGAGAATCACCTGCGGCGTGCCGCGCTTCGCGCCTTCTTCGCCGAATCGCGCGCGCATGAACGTGGCGCGGTCGATGCCCTTCCATCGGCAGTTGCGGATACAGCTGAAACGGCCGCCAGCGCGGAATCACGCCGGCACCGGCCGGCGATGCGAGCACCTGATCGAGGCGTCGCTTGCCGATGAAGCACCACGGGCAGATCAGATCGGACACGACGTCGATGTACATGAGGGTGGTCTCGGGCGGCGTATGCACGGGATTATAGGTAAATCACGATCGAGGGGATACGGCGATGCAGGTTGGACTCGTTACCGGCAAACACACGCTCGAACTGCGCGAGATGCCGCAGCCGCTGCCGGCGCCCGGCAAAGCCGTCGTCGACATCGCGTACTGCGGCATCTGCGGTACCGACCTGCACGCGTATCAGTCCGGCGAACCGTACAACCCGGCGATCTGCGGCCACGAGTGGACCGGCAGCGTCAGCGCCGTCGGCAGCAGACGTGACCACGCGTTCGCGAAGGCGATCGCGTCGCAATCGGCGCCGCGACCGCGTGCGGTACCTGCGCGACGTGCCGGCGCGGCGACGCAGCGCATTGCGAAACCGCGTTCGCCGGCATGATCGGCATGGGCCCGCTGGCAGCGCCGCACGGCGGCTTTGCATCGGCGATCGCCATCGACGCGAGCCGGCTGTATCGGGTGCGGACGCGCATCGACGACATCGACGCCGCGATTCTCGAACCCGCCACCGTTGCCGTCCACGCCGTGCGCCGCACCGACATCCGCCTCGGCGATTCGGTCGTGGTGCTCGGCGCCGGCCCGATCGGCCTGCTGGTGCTGCAGGCGGCGCGCGCGGCCGGTGCGGGCACCGTCGTGCTGGTCGAACCGCAGCGCAGCCGCCGCGAACTCGGCGGCACACTCGGCGCCGACAAGCTGATCGATCCCGTCCGACGGCGACGTTGCCGAAGCGATCAACGCGCACATCGGCGCGCAGGGCGCGGACGTGGTATTCGAATGCGCCGGCATTCCGCGGCACGATCGAACAGTCCGCATCGCTGGTCCGGCGCGGCGGAGTGGTGTCGTTGGTGGGCGTTCCGAATCGTCCCGCGCAGATTCACGCCGCGGAATGGCTGATCAAGGAAGTGCGCATCGCGACGTCGCTTGCATACCTGCGCGAAGAGTTCGACATCGCGCAGGGCCTCGTCGCCGACGGCCGCATCCGCTGCGCCGCGCTGCACACCTCGACCGTGTCGCTGCAGCAGACTGAGCGATGCGTTCGCGCGGCTCGTCCGACGCGCCGCAGGAAGTCAAAGTGCTGGTCGACCCGCGGCTGTAGACGGGGCAGAGCGCGGAAGGGGCCAGAGGTACTTCCAATCGGAAGTACCTCTGACCCCTTCCTGTACTCTGACCCCCTTCCTGTTACCCGATGCGTTTGAGGAATGCGTGTATCGCGTCGTGTTCGAAGCCGGCATGCAGGCGGCCGTCCGCGCGAACGCGCGACGTCGTCGAGGCTGTGCCAGCCGATCCGTTCGAGTTCGTTGCGGTCGAACGCGCCAACGGTGCCGTCGAACCGCGTGCCGAACACCTTGTGGCGCGCGCCCTTGTAGCGGTAGTCGCCGCAGTCGATCAGCTCGCCGAGTTCACGCCGAGTTCTTCGTCTGACTTCACGCCGCGCCGCCGCCTCCGGATTTTCGCCGATCTCGATGCGTCCGCCCGGCAGTCCCCAGCGGCCGCGACTTCAGCGGCAGATAGCTGTGATGCACGGCGAGCAGGAAACGTTCGCCGGACCACAGAATGCAGCGCGCGGTTTTGTATTGAACCCACAGCGGGCGCGTCATCGCTGCGCCTTCCGCGGCGCAGGGCTCGTGCATGAAGCGCCGCATCAACGGCGACAGCGCAGCACGACGATGCCAACGCCGACCGCGACCCACGCGACGGAGCCGAACGTCGCTGCGTACACCGCGAGCGATGCGCGCGCCGACGACGCCGCCGGGGCTTCGTTCGACGCTCGCGCCGGCCGCGATCAGCCCGCCGACGTAGTGCGAGAACGCGCTCGACAGGAACCACACGCCCATCATCAAGCCGACCACGCGCGGCACCGACAGCTTGGTGACCATCGACAACCCGACCGGCGACAGACACAGCTCGCCGGTGGTATGCAGCAGATACGCAAGCGCGAGCCATCCGGCCGCGACCATGCCGTTTGCGTCGGCATGCTGCGCGCCGTAGACGAGCGCTGCGAACCCGAGCCCCACCTGCACCACACCGAGCCCGAATTTCGCCGGCGTGCTCGGTTCGAACCGCCGCCGCGCAAGCGCGACCCACAGCCACGAAAACACCGGCCCGAGCAACAGGATGAACGCGGGGTTCAGCGACTGGAATTGCGACGCCTGGAAGTCGAACCCGAACACGTGCCTGTCGACGTTGCGCTCGCGTGAACAGATTCATCGAGCTGCCGGCCTGTTCGAAGAACGCCCAGAACACCACCGACACCGCGGTCAGAAACAGCACCACCAGCATCCGGTCGCGATCGACCGGCTCGCAGCCGCAACACCGCGAAGCCCACGACGCCGACGACGGTGACCACCGCGGCGACGCATCAGCAGATCGCCGACCACTTCGTGCGACTGCACGAGCTGCCACGCGACGACGACGCCGAGCAGCCCCGCGCACATAGATCAGCCGTTCGCGCGTCAGACCCGGCCGACAACGACTTCGGTCAGACGATGCGCATCGGCCGGGCAGGCCCGCGTCTCCGAGCAGGTGCATGCCGCGCATGAACGTGATCAGTCCCGCCAGCATGCCGATGCCGGCCAGCCCGAAGCCGTACGCCCAACCGAACGTCTGCCCGAGATAGCCGACGATCGACGACGCCAGCATCGCGCCGAGGTTGATGCCCATGTAGAAGAACGTGAAGCCGCCGTCGCGGCGTGGATCGTCTTTGCCGTACAGCTGGCCGACGATGCTGGAAATGTTCGGCTTCAGAAATCCGACGCCGATGATGATGAACGCCAGCGACGCGTAGAAGATCTGCAGCGACACGGCGTCGCGCTGCACGCCGTCCGCCGTGGCCTGCGCGGCGGATCGCCTTCGATCGCCATGCCGAAGTGGCCGATGCACAACAGCACCGCGCCGAACGTCATGGCCTTGCGAAAACCCAGGTAACGGTCGGCGATGATGCCGCCGATCAGCGGCATCAGGTACACCAGCGCGCCGTAACTCGCGTAGATGCGCCGAAGCGGCCGCGTCGCCGAACAGGAAGTGCTGCGTCAGGTAGAAGATCAGCAGGCCCGCATGCCGTAGAAGCTGAAGCGCTCCCACATCTCGACGAAAAACAGCAACCACAAGCCGCGCGGATGTCCGAGAATCGTTCCGTCGTCGCGGGCGCGACTGCTCTCACTCATCGAACGCGTTCCGGCTTCGTGCATAGCGTCGCAGCGTAGCAGATTCGTTGGCGGCCTCGTATAGCGGCGCTGCCCGCGCGGCGAATGCCGCTAGAATGCCCGCTCCGATCCAAAAGCAGACACCGACCATGCGCATCATCGTCGCCGAAATGAGCCACGAGACGAACACGTTCTCGCCGGTGGTCACCGACCTCGCGCGCTTCTCTCACGGCGCGGCGGTGCCGCTGGAAGGCGAAGCCGCGATCGCGACATTTCGCGGCACGGCCACGTGCCTCGGCGGGTTCATCGCGGTGTGCGAAGTCGGTCGGCGCGCGAAATCGTTCTGCCGATTGCCGCCGGCGCGCCGCCGAGCGGGCCCGTCGAAGACGCCGCGTTCGAATACATCGCGCAGCAAAATCGTCGCGGCTGTCAGCAGAAGGCTGCGACGCGATCATGCTCGACCTGCACGGCGCGATGGTCGACGAAGACCTACGACGACGGCGAAGGCGAGCTGCTGCGGCGCATCCGCGAGGTTGCGCCGAAAGTGCCGATCGCCCTGGCGCTCGACATGCACGCGAACCTGTATCCGGAAATCGTCGCGCGCGCCGACGTGATCGCCGGCTATCAGACCTATCCGCACATCGACATGGACGCAACCGCGGAACGCGCCGGCCGCGCGCTGCTGAAGATGCTCGATGGCTCCGCGAAGCCGACGATGGTGTGGGGCAACGCGCCGATGCTGCCGCACGTGATGCGCCAGGGCACCGACGACTTTCCGAACGCGCAACTGCAGGCGCGCGCGCGCGAAATGGAGCGCGAAGGCGCGCTCGCGGTCAGCCTGTTCACCGGCTTCCCGCACGCCGACATCGAACAGGCCGGCCTGTCGGTGGTCGTGGTCACCGACAGCGACACCGTCAGGCGGAGGTGTGGCGCGACGAGCTGCTCGACCGCGCGTGGAACGATCGCGCCGCGTTCGTGTATCGGCCGGAGCCGCTGGCCGATTCCGTTGCCAGAGCGAAACGCTCGGCGCGAGGCCGGGCGACGGCCCGGTGCATACTGCTCGATCACTACGACAACACCGCTTCGGGCGGCACGATGGACACGACCGAAGTGCTCGCCGAAATCCTGCGCGCAGGGGCTCGACGACGTCGCCGTGTTCGGCATCTTCGATCCCGCCGCCGTACAGGAAATGGTGCGCGCGGGCGTCGGCAACCAGATAACGGTTTCACTCGGGGGCAAGCTCGCCGATGCCGTCGATCAAGCGGCAGAGCAAGCCGCTGTCCGTCACCGGCCGCGTGAAACTGATCTCCGACGGCAGGTTCCCGGCGACCGTCGCCATGTCGCGCGGCCTGACGATGAACATGGGTACTACGGCGGTGCTCTCGACGGGCAACGTCGACATCGTCGTGATTTCGCGGCACATCGAACCGTTCGACCCCGGCTGCTTCACGTCGCTCGGCATCGACCCGACCCGGCGCAAATACCTGATGCTGAAGAGCCGCATCCACTACCGCGTCGGTTTCCGCAAGCTCGCGCGAGCGATCGTCGAATGCGCCGGCGTCGGCGTATGTACGTCCGACTATTCGGAACTCGAGTTCAAGAAGGTACGCCGGCCGATTTATCCGCTCGACGGCGTCAATACCCGGCAGGGCTTTTTGAGGATATCGAGCAGCGCGTCCAGGTCGACGTTGCCGCCCGACGACGATGCACGCCGATGCGCTGTGCCGCGCCGCGACGCCGGCGCTTCCAGCAGCGCCGCCAGCGGCACCGCGCCCGACGGTTCCACGACGAGCTTCATCCGTTCGAACATCAGCCGCGTTGCGCGCGATGATCGCCGCTTCGCTTGCGAGTTCGACGGTCACGCCGATGGCGTCGACAGGATGTCGAAGTTCACCTGACCCGAGCGGCGTGCGCAGGCCGTCGGCGATCGTCGCCGGATTGCGCATCGGCTCGATGCGGCCGTTGGCGAGCGAACGGAATGCGTCGTCGGCGCGCGACGGTTCCGCCGCGATCACGCGACGCGCGGGTCGATCGCGCTGCGCGACGACCGCCGCGCCCGACGCGAGACCGCCGCCGCCGACCGGCACCCAGATCTGATCGAGTTGCGGCACCTGCTCCAACAACTCGACCGTGGCGGTGCCCTGCGCCCGCCACGATGCGCGGGTCGTCGTACGGCGGCACGAAATGCGCGCCGGTCCGCGCCACGACCTCCTCAAGCGCCGCCTCGCGCGCCGGCACGTTCGACGCGCATTCGGTCACGATGCCGCCGTAACCTTCGATCGCTGCGCGTTTGACCCGCGGCGCGTTCGCCGGCACCACGATATATGCCGGAATGCCGCGGATGCCGGCGGCAATGGCGAGCGCCGCGCCGTGATTGCCGGACGAATGCGTGGCGACGCCGCGCTGCGCTGCGTCCTCGTCGTCAACGACAGAACCGCGTTCAACGCACCGCGGATCTTGAACGATCCGCCGCGCTGGAAACTCTCGCACTTGAAGGTGACGCTGCGCTCCCAACAACTCGTCGATGGCGCGGCTCGTGAATACCGGCGTGTCGGTGGATATGCGGCCGGATCCGGTCGTGCGCCGCGCGGACGTCGTCGAGAGCTCACCATCGTCAGATCACGCCGTCGCGTGGCCGAGCTGCGCGCCGCGCCGCTTCATCGAGCCCCAGCAGCTCGCCGTAGACCTCGTCGTTGTGCGCGCCGAGCGGCGGCCCGGGCCAGCGCACGGTGCCCTGCGTCGCCGACATGCGCGGAAACACGTCCTGCATCTTCAGGTGTTTGAACTCCGGATGCGGCACGTCGACGATCGAACGCCGCGCCGCGAAGTGCGGATCGGCGAGCATGTCCGGCGCGCGATAGATGCGCCCCGCCGGCACGCCGAAGTCCGTCGAGCCGCTGCAGCAGCGGATCCGCATCGAGCGTTGCGCTCCACGCCGCGATGAGCTCGTCGAGTTCCGCCTGGTTCTCGCCGCGCGCGACGTGATCGACGAAGCGCGGATCGCGCGCGAGTTCGGGCCGCTCGCATCGCCTCGCACAAGCCGGCTGAACACCGAGTCCTGGTTTGCGCCCATCACGATCATTTCGCCGCTGCGCGTCGGATAGACGTTCGACGGCGCGGTTTTCGGCAGGATCGCGCCGCTGCGTTCGCGGATGAGTCCGCCTTCGCTGTACTCGGGCACGGTCGACTCCATCATCGCGAGCACCGCTTCGTAGATCGCCGAATCGACCACCTGGCCCACGCCGCTGTTGCTGCGATGGTGCAGCGCCGCCAGCGCGCCCACACACGCAAACGTGGCGGCGAGCGAATCGCCGATCGAAAGTCCGGCGCGTACCGGCGGACGATCCGGATCGCCGGCGATGTAGCGGATGCCGCCCATCGCTTCGCCCACCGAACCGTAGCCCGCGCGTTCCGCGTAAGGACCCGTCTGCCCGAACCCGGACACACGCACCATGATCAGGCCGCGATTGATCTTCGCGAGTTCGGCGTAGCCGAGTCCCCACTTCTCCATCGTGCCGGGCCGGAAGTTCTCGATGAGGATGTCGGCGTGCGCGACGAGATCGCGCAGCAACTGCTGGCCGCGCGGTTCGCGCAGATTCAGCGTCGCGCTCTTCTTGTTGCGCGCGATCACGCTCCACCACACCGGCACGCCGCGACCCCAATCGCGCATCGCGTCGCCGACGCCCGGCGGCTCGAGCTTGATGATCTCGGCGCCCATGTCGCCGAGCAGCTGTCCGCAGAACGGACCGGCGATCAGCTGGCCGAGTTCCAGCACGCGGATGTCGGCGAGGGGCCCGTTGTTCACTGTTTCGCTCATAGTTCGATGAAGAATGGCAACGCCATGAATGCGACGCATACCACGACCATCGCAACGGCGCTGTCCACGAAGTAAGGCACGCCCATCAGCGCGAGCCCCGAAACGAACGCCATCGGCTTGCGTTGCTTGCGCCCGTAGATGAGGTAGCCGATGCCGATTGCACCAAAGAACATCGGCCCAGACAATGGCTGCTTCGCTGGTTTCCGTCACGTCGGGAAACCCGCCCGCGCGGCTGACCATCGCCGGCAGCTCCTTGCCGAGCACGCCGCCGAGCCAGTGCGACGGTTTCGATCACCGAATCGAGTTCACCGTCGTGGTCCACCTTCATCCGGTCGAGCATGTAGATGAGGTCTTCGGTTGCGATGTTGCCGGTTGCTTTCGGCGCGAACGGACAGCCGCCGATGCCGCCGATGCTGGCGTCGAGCGTCTCCACGCCGACCTGCAGCGCCGCGAACGCATTCGCGATGCCGGTGTTGCGCGTGTTGTGGAAGTGCGCGCGCAGCGGCAACGCGCCCAACGACTGACGTAAGGCGCCGAACAGGTCGAGCACCTGGCCGGGCACGCCGACGCCGATCGTATCGGCCAGCGCGAGTTCCACCGGGACCCGCATCGGCAAGGCGCTTGGCGATGTCGAGCACGCGCGCGCGCGTCGACATCGCCCTCGAACGGACAGCCGAACGCCACCGCGATCGTCGCCGTGGCGCGCAATCCGCGCCGGGCCGCATCGCGCAGAATTTCGCAACCCACCGCAACGCTCTCGTCGACGGTCTGTCCCTGATTGCGCGAACCGAACGTATCGGTCGCCGGCACCACCATGCCGACTTCCTGCAGCCGTCCCGTCGCCAGCGCGCGATCGTAGCCGCGGCGGTTCAGGATCAGACCGGCGTACGTGACGTCGCCGCGTTGCGGCAGGCCCTGGCATACCGCCTCCGCGTCGGCCATCTGCGGCACACGCGCGGGATGCACGAAGCTGGTCACTTCGATGCGGCGGAATCCCGGCGGCGAGCGCGCGATGGATCAGCGTCAGCTTGTCGTCGGTGGACAGGAGCGTCGATTCGTTCTGCAGTCCGTCGCGCGGACTGACTTCCATCACCGTCACCGACGCGCGCCATCACGCCATGCGGAACCTCTGAGGTGTGTCAGCCGCCGCTGAAGCCTTCGCGCAAGCGCAACCGTGCGGTTGAACACCGGTTTGTCGGCGCGATACGAATCGTCTTTGCAGAAGTAACCGAGCCGTTCGAACTGAAAACGCGGCGCTGCCGGATTCGACGATCGCCCGTTCGACGAACCCGTTGCGCACCGTCAGCGACTTCGGGTTCAGCGCGTCGGCGAATTCGAGCTTCGCCGGGTTCGGATCGTTGAACAGATGTTCGTACAGGCGAAATTCCGCGGCCACCGCCGATGCCCGCCGACACCCAGTGGATGACGCCTTTCGGCTTCAGGCCGCTGGTGTCCGAACCGCTCTTCGATTCCGGCACGTAGCTGCAGCGCAATTCGACGACGTTGCCGGCTCGCATCTTCGACCACGTCGTCGCAGCGGATGATGAAGCCGTTGCGCAGCCGCACCATGCCGCCGGCGATCAGCCGTTTGTATTTCGGCGGCGGCGACCTTCGCAGAAATCGTCGCGTTCGATGTACAGCGTGCCGCCCGAACGTCAACGACCGCACCCCCATGTCCGCCCGTTGGGGATGCCACGTCGCCGACAGCGTTTCGTCTGCTGGCATTCGGATAGTTCGTGATCGTCACCTTCAGCGGATCGACCACCGCCATGCCGCGCGGCGCGGTCGCCTCGAGATCGTGGCGGATGCAGAACTCGAGCAGGCTCACCTCGATCACGTTGTCCTGCTTCGTCACGCCGATGCGGCTGCAGAAATCGCGGATCGCGGCCGGGCGTGACGCCGCGGCGGCGCAGGCCCGCGATCGTCGGCATGCGCGGATCGTCCCAGCCGGCAACGCGCTTCTCGGTGACCAGTTCGTGCAGCAGCCGCTTGCTCATCACGGTGTATTCGAGACCCAGCCGCGAGAACTCGATCTGCGGCGGATGGAAGTTGACGTTGATGTTGTCGAGCACCCAGTCGTACAGCGGGCGGTGGTCTTCGAATTCGAGCGTGCACAGCGAATGCGTAACGCCTTCGAGCGCGTCGCAGATGCAATGCGTGAAGTCGTACGTGGGATAGATGCACCACTTGTCGCCGGTGCGCTGGTGGTGCGCGTGGCGGATGCGGTACAGCACCGGGTCGCGCATGTTCACGTTCGGCGACGCCATGTCGATCTTCGCGCGCAGCACATGCGCGCCGTCGGGAAATTCGCCGGCGCGCATACGCGTGAACAGATCGACGCTTTCGGCAATCGGCGCGGTTGCGGTGCGGACTGTCTCTGCCGGGCTCGGTCAGCGTGCCGCGCGTGGTGCGGATCTCTTCGGCCGACAGGCTGTCGACGAACGCCTTGCCGTCGCGAATCAGCTGCATCGCGAAGTCGTACAGCTGCTCGAAATAGTCGCTCGCGTTCGTCAGGTGTTCGCCCCAGTCGAAACCGAGCCAGCGGACGTCGTGCTGGATCGATTCGACGTACTCGTCGTCTTCCTTCAGCGGATTGGTGTCGTCGAAGCGCAGGTAGCAGAAGCCGCCGAACTCGTTGGCCACGCCGAAATTCAGGCAGATGCTCTTCGCGTGGCCGATGTGCAGGTAGCCGTTCGGCTCCGGCGGAAACCGCGTGACGACGCCCGCGCACGACCCCTTCGTCGAGGTCGTGCCGAACCCGCTGGCGGATGAAGTCGGTGGGTTCGGCCGGCTTTGGCTGATCGTCTGACATGCGGATTCCGTGCTGTGCGTACGTGGTGAAAACGGGCGGCATTGTAGCGGAATCGCCTGCGCAGCCGCGCGAGCAAGCAGGCCGGAATATCTGGTCTAGACTCAGTCAGAAGCACGCCATGGGAACGGGTATGCGAGACGGAACAGCAGGACCGCAGCTTGAATGAGCTGGTCGAGATCGCCAAGCGTGCGCAGAGCATCCTCGGCCACCTCGACCTCGAAGCCATCGCCAACCACGACCCCGAAGCGGTCGCGAAACTGGCGTCCGTCGCGAACGCGATTCAGGCGCTCGACGAAGGCGAAGACGTCGCTTTCATCCCGGGCATCGACGAAGACGTGAAGCGCCGGCCCGCCGGTGCTGGATCCGCGCCAGGTCCGCCGATCCGAACTGATGGAATTGCTCGACAAGGCGGGCTATCGAACCGGCTCGGTCGCGTGTACGTCGAACCGGCCGATCCACCCGAAAAGCCGCTCGAGTTCGTCGCCCACCAGGATGGCCTGCCGCTGTTCGACATCTGCCTCGCGCCCGACTACAGCCCCGCAGACGGCGCCCACGGCATCTTCATTTCGAACCGCGGCGTGTTTTCGGTGATGGTGCCGAAGCCGATCGTCGAAAACCGCTGGCGCGTGCTGCGCAGCGTGCCTTACGAAAGCGAAACGGAACTGATCGACACCGTCCGCCGCTACATCGCCCGTCCCGCCGCCGGCGAGGCGTGACGGCTGCTCGTGACGGCTGCTCGTGACGGACGGGCGCCTCACGGCGCCTCATTTGAAGCGGCGATACGCGAGATAGCACAGATAGATGAGTGCGACCCCGCCGCTGATCCCGATCACCACGAGCAAGCCCTCGTCGAGCGACAGAGGCGGCCGCACACTGGTCGCGGCTACCGAAAGAGCACGAGCCCGACGAACAGCGCGCCGAACGCCGAATAGAAGAACTTCGACACCACCAGCCGATCGCGCGCATCCCAACAACCGAGCAACGCGCCGGCCCAGCGAAACATCACTAACGAAAGACCGCCGCAGAACAACGCGGCGAACATGAGCACTGCCGATGGCTTGTGCGCCAGCGCCCCAGATCGCCAACAGACCGAGGATGGCCATGCCCACGGCGATGACGCCGCAGACATAGCCAATTACTCGGGCAACCGATTCAGGAATTTCGTCCTGCATCACGCTGCCTCCGCTTCTAGCTCTCTTGCGAAGCCTGGTAGATGTCGGTTCCGAGCGAATGACCGGAGACGCGGTGTAGCCCGTGTTGAGCCAGTGTGCCGACACCGTAGCCAGCCGCGAACGACGCGCCCAGCGCGCCCATCGCATTGCGCAGCGCCAGACCCGCATCGATTCCCGTGATCGAGATGCCGCCGACCTTGATCGCGTCGACGCCGCCGCTCACCTGATCGATTTCCGCTCCGGATAGCGTCCTCATGTTCTCGTCCTCCTGACTGTTGTGTGGGTTCGGGTTCCTGTCGACCCGCTACCGACACTACGCAGCGAGCGCATCCGCCGAAAACCGACATGTCGGAGAGTTCCTCGCGATTTCGCCCGCTCCGCGTGTGCGACATCAGCCCGACTCCTCCGCGGCTCACTCGTGCACCACTTCGTCCACACGTTCATGCACACCTTCGTGCACGAGCTCACGCACAAGCGACCAGTGCGACCATTGACTCGGATACGCGCGGATCTCCTGCTCCGCCATCGTGCACAGCCGCTGCGTGATCGTCGCGATGCGAGCCGCGCGTTCGTAAGGCCGCGACGCGGTGGCGGCGATCACCGGCCCCGCGGCACGTCACCGATATGCCATCCGCATCGTAGTGAGTGAACAGCGGCAACACGTCGGCGTGGCCGAGCACCGCGAGTTCCGCCGGACCTCGCACGACGTGTGCGCGGCGGCCGAAGAAACCGACTTCGACGGTGCGGCCGAAACGGCGCGGCAGGTCGTACAACACCACCACGATGTCGCCCTTTCGCAACGCGCGCACCGCCTGCGCACCGTCACCGGCACGCACCACCGTCAATGCGATCGAAGGCTCCGCGAGTCCGTGCGAACGCACGCTCCTCGATCTCGCTCCATGCGCGGCGGCGCATCACGCAGAACGCGTTTCGTCGTCGACATCGCGAGGCCGAGTTGCCGCAACCCTTCGAGATAGTCGCCGAGGTGGATGGTCGCCACGAGCACCCCGCGCGGGCACGCGCTCAGGTAGTCGCCGATACGGGCAGCGTCGCGCAACACGCTTCGAGGCCGGTGGCGCGGGTCGGTCCAGCTCGCACTCTCCAAATGCCTATAGAAAAACCAGTCATGGATCAGGCGACGTGCAGCCGCATGCGACTCTCCCAACAGTTCCTCAAAGGCGTACGTTAGCGGCTCGAGGTTCTTTGGCAGCAGACGACGCGCCAGCACCCTCGACATCGAACGCCGCACGCGCAACGTCGGGTCCAACGGCGAAACGCGCTGCAGTGCGGCGAGAGCGGATCGGTAGTTGGCAGTGGATCTGGTTCTGATGAAACGTCTCATTCCTTCACTCCGTTGCGAATCCCGTTGAACCCCTGAGCGCGGCACTGTTCCGGGAGTCCGCCGTTGCGTTTCGTGGTGCTGCCGCGTTCGGCGCCACACGGCTCGGCGCCGGCGCGACGATTGGCGCCACCACCGCGCTGATCGCCACGATCGTCGCCGCCGCGATTGCATTCGTGGTGTTCGGCCAATACGCGCGCAAGGAAACCGTCAGCGGCTATCTCGAGCCCGATCGCGGTGTCATCCGTGTGTTTCCACCACGCGCCGGCGTCATCGAACGTATCCACGTGTCCGGGGGCGACAGCGTTCGTCGCGACGACGTGCTGTTCAATGTCGTGGATCTGCAATCCATGCCGGACGGAAGCGATGCCGACACGCGGCTTCTATCCGGATATGCGAACGAACGCGCCGCACTCGTCGCGACGCGCGAGCGCGAATCGAATCGCTTCGCAGCCGACCGCGCGGCTTTGCTCGCGCAGTTGCAGACGAGCTTCGCAGACAAACCAACGAAGTGAACCGGCTGATCGACGTACAGGTAGAACAGAGCGCGCTCGCCGATCGGCAACTCGACGCGTTGGCCAAGCTGCACGACAGCGGCGCCTTACCCGCGGTGGAGTGGTTGTCGCGACGCGAGCAGCACCTGCAGGTTCGCGAACGCTGCAGACCACGCGGCAATCTTACGAGCGCATCGTCGGCGAACGCGCATCGCTAACCGCGCAGCTGAGGCGACTGCCGCTCGAACACGCTGAGCGTGTCGCGGATCTCGATACTCGCGAGACCGCCATCGAACGCGCCGAAGTGCAGATTCGCGCGCGCCGCAACTTCGACGTCCGCGCGCCGGTGAGCGGGCGCGTGGTGACGGTGAACCGGAAAGTCGGCGACACCGCATCACCGTCGGAGTTTGCGCTGACGCTGATTCCGAACGACTCGAAACTGATCGGTCGCCTGCTGATTCCAACGACCGCGATCGGCTTCGTCGAACCCGGCCAGGACGTGCGCATGCGTTACGACGCATTTCCGTACCAGCATTTCGGCGTGCATGGCGCGCGAGTGCACGAGATCGCGCGCAGCGTGTTATTCGACGGCGACGACTACGGACCGTTGCGCGTCACGAAGCCGGCTTACCCGGCGTCGGTGGACCTGCTCAGCCAGACGATCGGCGCCGACGCGCGCAACGTGCCGTTGCAATCGGGCATGCTGTTCAGCGCCGACATCGTGCTGGAACGGCGCAGCATCCTGGAATGGGCAATCGAGCCGCTGCTCGGCATGCGTGGACGCGGCTGATGCGCGGCCAATTGCCGGTGATGCTGCAATCCGAAGCGTCCGAGTGCGGCCTGATCTGCCTCGCCATGCTGGCGGCATTCCACGGCGGTGGAACAGACACGCACGTATTGCGAAGGCGTCTCGGCGCGACGCTGCGCGGTTGGTCGTTGCGCACGTTGATCGCCGCCGCAACGACGCTCGGTTTGTCTGCACGTGCACTTCGTGTAGACATCGACGAACTACGCCAGCTCACCTGCCCCGCGATACTGCACTGGGATTTCGATCATTTCGTCGTGCTGAAACGCGTCGCTAAACGCCACGTGGAAATCCACAACCCCGCAGTCGGCGAAAGG
Source organism: uncultured Gammaproteobacteria bacterium (assembly GCA_963822125.1). GTDB lineage: Bacteria > Pseudomonadota > Gammaproteobacteria > Pseudomonadales > Azotimanducaceae > DATJGR01. The sequence goes on from CAWGGQ010000004.1 coordinate 434,901, forward strand.
CGCTTTCCGTTTGCCGAGCTGTCGAAACACTTCACCGGCGTCGCGCTCGAACTAACCCCAACGGCAGCGTTCGAGCGCGCGGCACGTACGCCGCGATTGAGTCTCTGGTCGTTGTGGCGCGGCAGCGAAGTGCCGCGCGGGCATATCGTGCAACTGGTCGTGTTGTCCGCGTTCATTCAGCTGTTCGCGCTCACGACGCCGTCGTACATGCAGTTGGTGGTCGACGACGTACTTGTGAAACAGGATGTCGACGTGTTACCGCTGCTCGCGCTCGGCTTCCTGCTGCTGGCAGTCCTGAACGTTGCGACGAAAACTCTGCGCGGGTTCGCCAGTCTGTATTTCGCGAATCAGCTGAGCTTCGCCCTCGGTGCGAGATTGTTCTTCCACCTGATCCGGCTTCCGCTCGAGTATTTCCAGCGCCGTCACGTCGGCGACGTGGTGTCCCGTTTCCGCTCGCTGAAACCGGTGCAGGAGTTCATCACCGGCGGCGTTGTTGCGGTCGTCATCGACGGCGCCATGGCGCTCACGACGCTGATCGTCATCTTCATCTACTCACCCGTGCTCGCGGGCATCGCGCTCGTCGCATTCCTGCTCTATGCGGCACTGCGCGTAGCCCTGCTGCAACCGCTGCGCCGGCGCAATCACGAGAACATCGCAGCCGACGCACGGCTCGATTCGCACTTTCTCGAAACGATTCGCGCGCTTCAGGGAGTGAAGCTGTTCGGCAGGGAAGCCGAGCGCGAACGCACCTGGCAAGACCTGTTTGTAGATTCCCTCAACGCAAGCGTGCGGGTCGCGCGGCTCAATCTAGGCTACGACGCACTCAGCGGACTGCTGCTCGGCGTAGAAAGCGTGCTGATCGTGTTCGTCGGCGCACAACAGGTTCTCTCGGGTGCGCTGACCATCGGCATGCTGTACGCCTTCATCGCATACCGAACGCACTTCTCGAACGCGATGAACTCGCTGATCACGCAGGTCGTGCAGGGAATGATGTTGACGCTGCATCTCGAACGCATCTCCGACATTGCGTTCGCCGAGCAGGAAGCCGGCCTCATCGCACAGTCGTCGTTCGCGGCTCCGGTGCGCGGCGCGTTGCGCGTGCACGACCTGAACTTCGCCTATCCGGGCGACGATCGACCGGTGTTGCACGACCTGAATTTCAGCATCGAAGCGGGTGAGAGAGTCGCCATCGTCGGCCCCTCCGGCGTCGGGAAGTCGACGCTGCTACGGCTATTACTCGGCCTGATCGCGCCCAGCAGCGGCCGCATCGACATCGACGGCGTTCCGCTCGACCGCCTCGGCATCCGCTCGTATCGCGCGGGCATCGCCGCGTTGCTGCAGGACGACGCGCTGCTCTCGGGCTCGATACGCGACAACATCGCGTTCTTCGATCTCACCCCCGACCTCGCCCGAATCGAACGCGCTGCACGCATCGCGCACATCTACGACGACATCGTTCAGCTGCCGATGGGCTTCGACAGCCGCATCGGCGACATGGGATCGGCACTCTCAGTCGGCCAACAACAACGCCTGCTGCTCGCACGCGCGCTCTATCGGCGAACCATCGATCCTGTTTCTCGACGAGGGCACCAGCCACCTCGATCTACCCACCGAACTCGCGATCATGCAGTCGATCGCGGAGCTCGGTATCACGTGCATCTACACGACTCATCGCGAAGCGGTCGCTCAACTTGCAGACAAGGTGATTTCGTTGGGGGGTTCGGACAGGTGACGGGTGCCCATGTCGCGTCCCTTGGTAGCCAGCACTTTGCGACACCGATACTCTCTTCGTCGCCGGATCACATGCCGGCAACTGACGCACGGAGACCAACGATCCGATGAACATCATCGATTTCGAATGCGACACGCTCACGAAGGAGTGCATCGAAGATACGGTGCGCCTGATCAAGGAGGGTCGCGGCTTCGACAAAGAAGGCTACGCCCAGATCATGGCGCCGGGTTGGGCGGCGCAGCTCGGCATGAGCCTCGCGCAGTTCAACGAAGCGAAAGCCAGAGAGGGGCTCACCGCATTGGCACTGAAGCTGTGCGAAGTCGACATGGCTCGCGTGACGAGCCACGCCGGGGTCGTTGCGATGTTGGACGAAGCGGGCGTCGCGCAGGCGTGCATCGGCACGGCCGGGCGCCGCGCATCGAATGAAGACGGCGCCCGTCTGGCCGCGGAGTACCCCAAGCGTCTCATCCCCTGGTTTCGCATCTGGGCCGATGAGGGTGACGCGGGTGTCCGCGCATTGGAGCACGGCGTGCGTGAACTCGGTTGCCGCGGCTTCGAGATCGCCTCGTATCGCGAACAACGCTACGTGAACGACCCGGCATACTGGCCGTTCCTCGCGAAGTGCGTCGAGTTGGACATCCCTGTGCGGATCACCATCGGCATGCATCTGCTGACGGATCGGCCCTACGACTACGCTCATCCGAAATACCTCGACGACATCGCGGTGCGGTTTCCGACGTTGCGCATCGTGGCCGGCCTCGCCGGTTGGCCCTGGGTGGCGGAGACCTGCGCGGTCGTGTCGCGCCACGCCAACCTCTTCGTCGATTTCGCGTGTCGGCGCGTCAAGCACCTGCTGGCGCCGGGGGCAGGTTACGAGGCGCTGATCTACTACGGCGCACGCAACCTGCAGGACAAGGTGATCTTCGCGTCCGGCTGGGGCACGCAAGCGATTCCGCTCGCGCAACTCGTCGCCGAGACCGACGCGCTGCCGTTGACCGAAGCGGTGCGCGCCAAGTGGATGGGCGGCAACGCCGCGCGTGTGCTGAAGCTGGACTGACCCTGGTGCGCAGTCTGCCGATCGCGCCTTCACGCCTCGCGCGCCCGGAGAACTCAACCGATGCGCCGCATCAACCCCTCTTGTGATGCTGACGCTACGAGCCGGCCATCGAGATCGAAGAACTCCGCGTGGTTCATGCCGCGCGCGCCGCTCGCGGAGCTGGTGCGTTTGACGATGAGCAGCCAATCGTCGATGCGGAAGTCGCGGTGAATCCACAAGGCGTGGTCGAGGCTCGCCATCTGGATTTCAGTGCGGGGGACGGTGTCGACGTGCGGCAATGTCGCGGTGGAGACCATGCCCATGTCGGAGGCGTAAGCGAGCAGACAGAAGCGTAGTGCCGCGTCGTCGGAGGGAACGGCGTTGCGAAACCGAACCCACACCGGATTCCAGAACTGTTCGCGGGCCGCGCGTGGTTGGTCTTGCGGAAACACCGAGCGCATTTCGAACGGGCGCGGATGTTGTGCCCACATGCTGATCTGCGGATTGGTTTTCGCTTCGCGGCGCGCCCGCGTGACGTCGTCTTCGAGCGCATCGGGGCGCGGCACGTTCGGCATCGCGATTTCGTGGCTCAGGCCCGGTTCCTCGACCTGGAACGACGCGTCCATGTTGAAGATCGCTTCGCCGTTCTGCACAGCGACAACGCGACGCGTGGTGAAGCTCGAGCCGTCGCGGATGCGTTCCACTTCGTACAACACGGGTCGATCGGGCTCGCCGGCGCGCATGAAGTAGCCGTGCAGCGAATGCGGCCTGCGGCCTTCTACAGTGTTCGCGGCGGCGCGCAGTGCCTGTGCGAGTACCTGGCCGCCGAACAGCCGGCCGAGCCGGTCCTCGTTGGCGCCGCGGAACAGATTCAATTCGATCGGTTCGAGCGCGAGGATTTCGAGCAGCCGCGCTGCTTCCTCGCTGATCGTTCCGTCGGCCTTTCCTTTCATGCGGATTGGGTCTTCATGGGGATCGGGCTTTCATCTGGACTGGGCTTTCATCGTGTCGTCACCTCCGCCGCGCGGTTATAGTCGGCGCCTGCATATGCGTACTGATGAAGGAGAACGATGATGACCCGCAGCCGAGAAGTCCAGTTGAAGCGTCGGCCGGTGGGTCTGCCGAAGGCGGACGACTTTCAGATCGTCGAAGTCGATGTTGGCGCGCCCGGCGCCGGCGAAGTGCTGGTGAAGAACGTCTGCATGAGCGTGGATCCGTACATGCGCGGCCGCATGGTGGATCGCAAGTCGTACGTTCCACCGTTCCAGCTCGGCGAAACGATGACCGGAGGCGCAATCGGTCGCGTCGTCGAGTCGAAGCATCCCCAATTCAAAGCCGGTGATTACGTGGAGAACGGCTTCGCGTGGCGCGAGGCGTTCACGGCGAAAGGCGAAGCGCTGTCGCCGCTCGGCAAACTGGTGGCGCCCGCGTCCGCTTATCTCGGCGCGCTCGGCATGCCGGGAATGACGGCGTACGTCGGCTTGCTGGAGGTGGGCGCGCTCAAAGACGGCGAAACGGTTTTCGTATCCGGCGCCGCCGGCGCGGTCGGATCGATCGTCGGTCAGATCGCGAAGATCAAAGGCTGTCACGTGGTCGGTAGCGCAGGCAGCTCCGCGAAGGTGCGATTGCTGACGGACGAACTCGGCTTCGATCGTGCATTCGACTATCACGGTGGCGACCTGCTTGGGCAGTTGCGCGACGCCGCGCCGAAAGGTCTCGACGTCTACTTCGACAACGTCGGCGGCGATCACCTGCAGGCGGCGCTCAGCCACATGCGGCAGTTCGGGCGAATTCCGTTGTGCGGCGCCATTGCGCAGTACAACGACACCACGCCGCCGCCCGGTCCCAACAACCTGACGCTGGCGATCGGCCTGGGGCTTACGCTGCGCGGCTTCATCGTGTCGCACTTCAATCACCTGCGCGCGCAGTTCCGCCGCGACATGGAAAGCTGGATCGGCAACGGCGCAGTGAAGTATCGCGAAACGATCATGCAGGGCATCGAGCGCGCGCCGGAGGCGTTCATCGGACTCTTCACCGGCGAGAACGTCGGCAAAATGGTCGTGCAACTCGAGGAGTGATGCGGATGCTGCGTAGCAGACTGGTTGGAGCCCTGTTGTCGGCAACGCTGGTGTCGGCAACGTTGCTGGCGGGCATGGCCTCGTCGCTCTGCGTGGCCGCGGATTCGGATCCCATCAAGGCCGCGGTGGCCGATCCCAGCCGCACCGCGGAAGACCGCGCGCGAGACGAGCGCGATCACGCGATCGCAGTGCTCACCTTCTTCGGCATCAAACCCGGCATGGTCGTGGCCGATGTGTTCGCGGCCGGCGGCTACTACAGCGAGTTGATCGGGCGCGTCGTCGCGCCGAAGGGCAAGGTTTATCTCTACAACAACGCAGGCTTCGCGAAGTTCGCGGAAAAACCGCTAGCTGCGCGCGTAGCGAGCGGCCGGATGAAAAACGTCACCGTCATCGAGAAGGAAGTGGGCGAAATCGGCATTCCGGCGGGGACGGTGGACGTGGTGCTGATGTCGATGAGCTATCACGATCTGTATTTCAAAGACGAAGGCTTCTCGGTCGACCCCACCATGCTCTTCAAAGAAGTGCACGCGATGCTGAAGAAAGGCGGCGAACTCGCGATCATCGACCACGCCGCGGATGCCGGCACCGGCTCGTCGTCTGCGCAGGAACTGCACCGCATCGACGAAGCCTTCGCGCGCAAAGACATCGAATCGCGCGGCTTCAAGTTCGTCGGTTCGCTCGACGTATTGCGCAATCCCGCAGACGACCACACGAAGGCGGTGTTCGATGAAGCCGTGCGCGGTCACACGGATCGGTTCATCGACAAGTTCGTACGCGAATGACGAAGCCGTTCGGCGAGCCGTTCGACGAGCGGCGCGGATGCGCCAACGGCTCGCCAACGGCTCGCCAACGGCGCTCTCCGCCCCTTGCAGTCGTCGTTCAGCGGAGTACACTGCGCGCCTCATCCGAACCCACAAATCCCCGCCCGGGGCCTTCTTCTTGTTTGAAGAAGGGTTTGACGAAAGGACGGAAAGATATGCAGCTCATCGACATCGGACATTACGCGCGCAGGTGAGCTGCCCGAGCTGATCCGAGCTCTTTCGAAAGTCCCGGACCCCGCAAGGCCTGCTCATCGTTTGAAGCGAGTGGGTTTCTTTTTCTAAAAGTTGCACTGAACCCGCTCTGTCTAAAAAGACTTAGGACGGATCATGGCACACGCGAAACACGACAATCTCTGGGCCGTCACCACCGGGCAGCGCGTCCGCTACTCCGGTGCCATCGTCGCGATGGCGGTCGCAAACCTCTGCATGTTCGGCGCGCCGCTGATCGCGAAGTATGCGATCGACGTGGTGGTGGCGAAGGACGTCACGCTCGGCACGCCGATGCTGGTGGCTCCGTCGCAATGGCTGGAGCAGACATTCGGCTCGCAGAACGCGTTTGCCTGGTACCTGCTGCTGTCCGCCGTACTCGCCATCGCGGTGACCGGCGTCGGCGGCGTGTTCCAGTACGTGCGCGGCCGCTGGTCTGCGATCGCATCCGAAGCAATCGTGCGCCGCCTGCGCGAAACGCTCTATCGCCATCTGCACGACCTGCGCGCCGGTTACTACGACGACGCCGACACCGGCGACCTCGTTCAGCGCTGTAGCTCCGACGTCGAAACGTTGCGCGTATTCCTTTCGAGCGACGTGGTGGAGATCGGCCGCTCGATCCTGCTGATCCTCACCGTCACGCCGATTCTGTTCTGGCTCGACACGCAGCTCGCGTGGGTGTCGTTGTGTCTGATTCCGTTCATCGGTCTGTTCGCCTACATCTTCTTCCACAAGGTGCAGCAGGTGTTCCAGGTCACCGACGAAGCGGAAGCGGCAATGACCGGCGTGCTGCAGGAGAACCTCACCGGTATTCGTGTAGTGCGCGCGTTCGCCCGGCAGGAATACGAGATCGCGAAGTTCGCCGAGAAGAATCGCATCCACCGCGACCTCAACAACCGCCTCATCACGTTGATGGGCCGCTATTGGGGCACCGCGGATTTCTTCTCGCTGATGCAGATCGGCCTCGTACTCGCCGCCGGCGCGTTCGCGATCATCGACGGCCGCATTTCGGTGGGCACGCTGTTCGCGTTCCTGACCTATGAAGGCATGGTGATCTGGCCGGTGCGACAGCTCGGCCGCGTGTTGACCGACTCAGGAAAAGCGGTCGTGTCGCTCGGCCGCACCAACGAAATTCTGAATCAGGTCGAAGAGACGCAGGAACCGACGCCGAGCCGCGGCCGCGCCGACGGTGAGATTCGCATCGAGCACCTCACGTTCGGGTACGACGCCGCGCGACCGGTGATCACCGATTTCTCGCTGCACGTGCAGCCGGGCGAGACGGTGGCGTTCGTCGGCGCGCCGGGTTCAGGCAAGTCGACGCTGATCCGGTTGCTGCTGCGGCTGTATCCGTACCAGCAAGGCTCGATCAAGTTGGACGGTCAGGAAGTGAGCGAGGTGAACCGGCACTGGTTGCGCCATCAGATCGGCGTGGTGCTGCAGGACCCGTTTCTTTATTCGCGCACGATCGCTGCGAACCTGAAGGTCGGCCGGCCGGATGCGCCGGACGAGCACCTCGAAAAGGCGTGCGTCGATGCGGCGATCCACGACTCGATCATGGAATTGCCGGAGCGCTATGAAGCGTTGGTAGGTGAGCGCGGCGTCACGTTGTCCGGCGGACAGCGGCAGCGGCTCGCGCTTGCGCGCGCTTTGCTGAAAGACCCGCCGGTGCTGGTGCTCGACGACTCACTGTCGGCAGTGGATACGGGCACGGAGGGTTTGATCCTGAACGCGCTGCGCGCGCGGCGCGGCCGCCACACGACGCTGATCATCGCGCACCGGTTGTCGTCGGTGGTCGAGGCCGACCGCATCGTGGTGCTCGAAGCGGGACGCGCGGTGCAGATCGGCAGCCACGCGGAATTGTCGACGGTCGATGGACCGTATCGGCACTTGTGTCGGATTCAGGGGTCGCTCGACGCGGAGATTCGCGTCGATGTGTCCAGAGCGGGGAGTTAAGGAATCATGTACGACGACGACAATTACGACGACGGATTCGACGAAGAAGCGCTCGCGCGGCGGATGCGGCTGCAGCTGTGGAGCAAGCTGTTCGCGTACACGCAACCGTATCGCCGCGTACTGCTGATGCTCGGGTTTTTCGCCACCCTGACGGCGCTGATGGACGTGTCGTTCCCGCTGATCACGCGCGGCGTAATCGACGCGGTGGATGCGCACGGCGCGGCCGTCAATTTGTGGCCTTATGCGGCGGCGTACATCGCGTGCACCACGGCGTGCTGTCGCTGTCGGTCGGCTGCTTCATCTGGGCCGGCGGCAAAATGCGCACGCACATCGGCCACGACATCCGTCGCGACGGATTCGAAAATCTGCAGCGGCTGTCGTTTTCGTTCTACGACCACCGGCCGGTCGGCTGGTTGATGGCGCGGATGACCTCCGACAGCGAGCGGCTCGCGAACATTCTTGCGTGGGCGTTCCTCGACATCATCTGGGGCGTGACGTTGATGATCGGCATCGCGGTCGCGATGCTCGCGATGAACGTCAAGCTCGCGGTGCTCGCGCTGGCGGTCATTCCGATGCTCGCGTGGGTCAGCGCGCGCTTCCAGAAACGCATGTTGCGCAGCGCGCGCGAAGTGCGCCGCACCAACTCGCGCATCACCGGCACGTACAACGAGAGCATCATGGGCGTGCTCACCAGCAAGGCGTTCGTGCGCGAAAGCGAAAACCTGAACGACTTCAAGCAGCTCACCGGGAAAATGTACGACGCGTCGGTCGAGAACATGATTCAGGCCGCGTTGTACGTGCCGATCATCGTCACGCTCGCGAGCCTGGCGGTGGGACTTACGCTCGCGGTCGGCGGCTTCGATCTGCTGCACGGCGTGATCAGCGTCGGCACGCTGGTCGCGTTCATGGCGTATGCGCGCAACTTCTTCGACCCGTCGAACAGCTCGGCCGCTGGTTCGCCGAGATGCAGATGGCGCAGGCATCGGCCGAACGCATCATCAGCCTGATCGACGCGGTGCCGGCAATCCGCGATTCGGACGACGTGATCGAAGCGACCGCGATGCAACGCGACTTGCCCGCGCGGCAATCGGTGGGTGAAGACGGCGGACCCGCGCGTATCGAACGCATCGAACTGAAGGACGTTTGCTTCGACTACGGCAACGGCCGGCCGGTGCTCGACCACGTGAACCTGACGGCGAGCAGAGGCGAAACGATCGCAATCGTCGGCGCCACCGGCGGCGGCAAGAGCACGCTCGTCAACGTGATCTGTCGTTTCTACGAACCGACACGCGGCGCCGTGCTGATCGACGGCATCGACTATCGCAAGCGCGGGCTGCACTGGCTGCAGTCGAACCTCGGCATCGTGCTGCAGAACGCACATGTGTTCTCCGGCTCGATCCTCGAGAACATCCGCTATGGACGGCTCGAGGCAACGGACGAAGAAGTGCACGACGCAGCACGGCTGGCAGGTGCGCACGACTTGGTCATGGCAATGGCCGACGGCTACAAAACCGAAGTCGGTGAAGGCGGCAGCCGGTTGTCGGCCGGGCAACGGCAACTCGTGTCGTTCGCGCGCGCGATCCTCGCCGATCCGCAGATACTCGTGATGGACGAAGCGACGTCGTCGGTCGACACCGAAACCGAGCAGCGTATCCAGCGCGGCATGGCAAACGTGTTGGCGGGCCGCATCGCATTCGTGATCGCGCACCGGCTGTCGACGATCCGCAATGCCACGCGCATCGCGGTGATCGAACACGGCCGCATCATTGAGATCGGTTCACACGCCGAGCTCATTGCGCTGCGCGGACACTACTTCGATCTGTATCGGCAGCAGAGCCTCACCGAGACCACCCGCGAACTGACGGACTTCAGTCCGCGCCTGGTGTGAGCCGCGTGATCACCGTTCGGCGCGCAACGGCGCAGGACGCGCCGGTTGTCGCGCGGCTCATCACCACGGCGTTCGCGGAATACCGCGATCGCTGGTGCCGCCGTCGGGCGCGCTGAACGAAACCGCGGCGGCGATAGCAACGGAACTCGCAACGCCGGAACGGTTGGGCTTCGTGGCGCTCGACGCTGCAGATCCCGTCGGCTGCGTGTTGTGCAAGCCCGATGGCGGCGATCTGTACTTCGGGCGGCTTTCGGTCGCGCCCGAGTGCCGCAGTCGCGGCATCGCGCGACGGTTGATCGATGCGGTGGAAATGTACGCACGCGACCAGGGCTTCCCGGCTACGTTGCTCGCCGTGCGGATCGCGTTACCGGAAAATCGGGCGCTGTTCGAGCGTTGCGGCTACGCAGAGATCTCGCGCCACGCGCACAAGGGCTTCGATCAGCCGACGAACATCAGGATGCGCAAGACGCTGGTGTAGCCATCGTTCGACGCTTCGGCTAATACACTTCGCCACCGCCTCGACGCATGATTTACCCCGAAAATTGATGGAGAAGAACGCTTTGCAGAACGACGGCTTGAGTACTTTCGTGGAATCAGTACGACGCAGCTGGGGTCCTCTTTCGACGGATCTTGTTGATCAGTTGTCGCAGTCACGCCCAGACGCTGTTACGAACCTCGCCTTCGGAGCCGTGGCTCGCGGAGTTGCATCGATCGATGCCTGCCAACGAGGAACTCTATCGAGATCCGGACCACGGCTTCGTGCTGCTGGCACACACCGAACACGCCGGTCTCTATCGGCCGCCGCACGACCATGGACGAGCATGGGTGATCTACGCCGTGCAGCAGGGAGAAATCGAGATGCGCACTTTCGCGCGCATAGAGACTGAGGGCGGCGTCCGCCTGGTGCGACGCGACAGCACGATCGTGAGTGCAGGAGAGGTGCAGGTCTATCTTCCCGGAGACATCCACGACACCCGCTGCCTGACGGATACGGCGCTACTGTTCCGTTTCACCGAGCGCGATCTCAAACGAGAAGATCGAATCGAGCATCGCGTCACTCGCTACGTCGACCAAGGCGGCTTCTGGGTTCCGCCGGAGCCTGTAAGTCCCTTCAGTGATTCAGCTTGAACGACACCCCGAAGTCCGCGAGGTTCGCGACGTGCGCCGCATCGGTACCCTCGCCCGTGAATCGGTCGGTCGAAAAAGCCGTCGCAGTGTCGGTCTTCAAGATGCGCCAGCCGTGCTGATGGACGCAGTTGATCGCGATGCGCTCTGCTTCGGCAAAGGTCCTGCCGAACGCGAACACCGTGCAGTAGCGGATGTTGTCGACCCACGCGTAGGCGTCGTAGTTGTGTCGAACGCGGTAGATGAACAGGTAGACGTGACCTTCGAGCTGCGCGCGACTACGTGCTAGCGGCGGCGCCTGCACCGAAGCGGTACCGATCACCGGCGTGCGCACCAATTCAGAGCGCTCGCCGGAGCGTTCCGACGTCGACTCCACCACCATCAATGCCTTTCCGTCAGCCCTCGAACCCGGTATCGCCATGTTCGTCGTCCTCAGAGCCACCACACCGCCAACTGAATAGCAATTCGCATGCCGGGTTGTCCGCATTCACTTTGCAAACGCTTTGAGCGCCCTCTGTCGTGCCGCACTGTGCTCCACGATCGGTTCCGGATAACCCTTCGCACCGCCGAACCGCCACGGTTCGAACACCGCCGGGCTCTCCAGCCCGGACAGTTCCCGAACCCATCGGCGCACGAACGCACCATCGGGATCGAACTTCTTCGCCTGCGTCACCGGATTGAAGATGCGGAAGTACGGCGCCGCGTCGGTGCCGGTCGATGCGCTCCACTGCCAACCGCCGTTGTTCGCCGCAAAGTCGCCGTCCACCAACAAGTCCATGAAGTGGCGTTCGCCGAGTCGCCAGTCGATCAGCAGGTGTTTCGTCAGGAACATCGCCGTAAGCATGCGCAAACGGTTGTGCATCCAGCCGGTTTCGGCGAGTTGCCGCATCGCGGCGTCGACGAGCGGGTAGCCGGTGCGTCCCTCGGTCCACGCGCGCAACCCGGCAGGGTCGTTTCGCCATTGCACATGGTCGGCCGATGCGCGGAACGCACGACCGCGACTGATGGCGGGAAATGCCGCCGCAACGTGCGCGTAGAACTCGCGCCAGATCAGTTCGCTTATCCACGTCGAAGTACCGATGTCACCGCTCGCGAGTGCGCCGCCGTTGCGCGAGCGCGCCGTCGCGATGCATCGACGCGCCGAAATCGCGCCCACTGCGAGATAGGGCGACAGGCGGCTGGTGCCGTCGATCGCCGGCCGGTCGCGGTCTGAGTGATAGCGCCGTATCGCGCCATCGGCAAACGCATCGAGGCGTTGTCGCGCCGCCTTCTCACCACCGGGCCAGAGTTCGGCAAGCCGGTCGTCACCTACCCGGCCGAGCTGGTTCGGAATCGGGTCTGACTCGATGTCGATCCTGGGTTGTCGCCGCGGCGCCGGCAGCGGCTGCAACAGACCTTCATCGGCCAGCGCGAGCCAGCGGCGCTTGAACGGCGTGAACACCGTGTACGGCGCGCCTTCGCCGGTGAGCACCTGACCCGGCGCGATGACCACGCCGCCGGAGAAACGACGAAACGCGATGCCGGCATCACGACATTCACAGCCGATTCCGAATCGCGGCGCTGTTCGTCGAGCGGGTATTCGTCGTTGCACGTCACCATGTCGACGCCATGCGTACGCGCGATTCGAACGATCGCCGCTGGATGCGCACCGAAGCGCGACGCGGTTCGGATCAACAGCGGAATGCCGAGCGAACGCAAGGCGCGCGACAACGCCGCCAGATTGCGCAGCACGAACGAACGTCGATTTGCACCTGCGCCGTGCGACGCCATCTGGCCCGGCGCACACAGGTACACGCCGATCACCGCGCCGCGTTCACACGCTGCGCTGAGCGCCGGATTGTCGTCGGTACGCAGGTCGTTGCGGAACCACACGAGCGTGCGCGGTTCCGCCTGCTTTCGTGGCTCTCACAACGCGCGACGCAGACCCGCCGCGGGCGGATGCGGCTCCAGGTAGATCTGTTCGAGTGCGTAGCTGTCCGCGGAACGACGCAAGTGATGTCGAAGCAGCGTCAGCGGCGCGAGTAGCGGAATCTCGCCGCGGCGATAGCTGTGAATGGACTCCGCGAGTTCCCTTCGTGTCATCGAATCGAGATCGTCCTTCACGTAACCCTGCAGATGCTGCAACACGTTGGCGTGACCGCCGCGCGTCGCCGCACGCGAGAGTCCCTCCATCAGTACTCGCACGTAGCCGTCAGCGCGCGACGCAGGGTTGTCCGACAAATCCGCCAGCAATCGACCTGCTTCCTTGTAGTGCGAAACGCTGTGCGCCATCAGCAGATACTTGTACGCACTGTGGAACGCGATCAGCCGCGCGGCGGTAATGCCTGAATCGAGGAGCCGTTGCCAGTGTGCGAATGCGAACACCCTGGTGACGAAGTTCTCGCGCAGCACCGGATCTTCCAGACGCCCGCTCTCCTCCACCGGCAGTTCAGGTCGTACTGCCACGATCCGCGCAGCGAACACACCGCGCCCATGACCGTTCGAAGTGCCTCCCGCTTCCGAATAGACCTTCACGCGATGTAAACCGCAGGTCGGCGAGTTCTTCATGAACACGTAGCCGGCCACATCGGCCAGTGAGGGCAACACTCCGCTGCATACCTTTGCAACCGGTCGGTTACGTCCACGCTCGCGTTCTTTACCCCGCGGACACGCGGCGCGGCGACGTCGCCGACCAGACGGATCGGTTCGCGCGGCACGCCCATACCGATCGCCACCTCGGGACATATGCCGCGAAAGGTGAACAGACCCGCGAGTTGTTCATGACAAAGCGACGAGCGCTTGTGTCCGCCATCGTAGCGGACTTCGGATCCGGTCAGGCAGTCACTAACAGCAACAGTGAGGGGCGGAGCGGGTCGATCGGGCAGCAGCTCATGCAACGACGAAGTCCCAAAGCGCGTCGGCGCCGCCGGCTGCGATCTGCCGGCCGACACGTTGCTGCCAGTAGTTTTCCCGACCGAACTCGTCGCGCCACGCCAGCAACCGCCGCGTGAAATGGTGCAACTGATGCTCGTGCGTGAATCCCATCGCGCCATGCACCTGATGCGCCATCTCAGACGCAATGCCGGCAGCTTCACCGACGCGCGCTTTTGCAACGGCAACCTGAATGGGGAACCGCGGCGAATCCAATGCCGCGATGGCGGCATCGGTCGCCCGCAACGATGCTGCAACCTGGCCCGCCAGCAGCGCCAGGTTGTGCTGGATTGCCTGGAAGCCGCCGATCGGCTTGCCGAACTGTTTGCGTTCCTTCGCATAGTCGAGCGACAGCTCGAGCACGCGCTCGAGCGCGCCGGACATGAGTGCCGCGCGCGACAGCGCCATCCATTCGAACACACGCGTCACGTCGATACCGGTCGGCGTTCCGCATCGGCCGGGAACGCCGATGAACCGCACGTCGTCGCGCGCCTCACCAGCAATGTTGGCGTGTTCGGTGATTTCGCACTCCGAAACATCGAGGATGACGATTTCGAGCGGATCGCCGATGACGTAGCAGATACGCTCCATTGCGCGCGCCCACGGCACGCCTGCGAGTGCCACGTTCACTTCTCCGCCTTCGGCGCTGTGCGAATCGGCAATGCCCAGGCTGATGCGGCCCTGGAACACGCCGCACTCAGATGCACCCAAGAGGTGATTTGCGATCAACGCTTCCGCCAGCGGTACGGGTAGCGCGTGCCGACCGGCAACGCGCAGCAACCGGAACGCATCAGCCAGCGTGCCACCACCCGCAGAAGTGGCGAGTTGCGGCAAACCGTTTTCCGCAATGACGTCCCACAACTGCGCGGCATAATGATGTTGTTCAGCGCGATCGAGCAGCGCCTTGTCGCAATGGTCGGTGAACATCCGCTGCGCGGTATCGAGAATCAGTTGTGTCGTGTCCATCAGCGCAACCCCAGTCCACGCGCGATGACACCGCGCAGAATTTCACGCGTGCCGCCGCGGATCGTGAATGCCGGCATGTGCAGCAACGTTTGCGCCAACGTTGCGCGAAACCGGTTGTCTGAATCGGCGTGCGGTGCGGCGAGACGAGCGATTTCCGGCAGTTCCTTCTCGAAATCGTTGCCGAGCGCTTTGACGAGTGCCGCCTCGACGGCCGGGCTGGAACCCGCCTGCAGCATGCCGGCAACGGAGATCGACATCTGACGCAACGTCATGAGGTGCGCGGCGAGGCGCCCAATGACCGCCGCTTGGTGATCAGTCGGAGTCGGTCCCGACACGCGCACGAATTCGACCAGCACACGAAACGCCGACAGGAAGCGCTCCGGTCCGCTTCGCTCGTACGACAATTCGCTGGTTACCTGCTCCCAACCGTTGCCGGCGCGGCCAACCAGTTGATCGTCGGGAACGAAACAATCGGTGAACACGACTTCGTTGAAGTCTTCGTCGCCCGCGATGTTGCGGATCGGCCGCACCTGCACGCCGTCGCCATGCAGGTCGATGATCAATTGCGTGAGGCCTTCATGCCGGCTTTGTCCCGGTGCGTCGGTGCGCACGAGCGCGATGATGAAGTGATTGCGGTGCGCGTCGGTGGTCCACACTTTCGTGCCGTTGACGACGTAGCCGCCGTCGACCTTGCGCGCACTGGTGCGAACCGAGGCGAGATCCGAACCCGAATCCGGTTCGCTCATGCCGATGGAGAAATAACTTTCGCCACGCGTGATGGGGGGCAGAAACCGCTCCCGCTGCGCCTCGGTGCCATAGCGCAACAACAACGGACCGCTCTGCCGGTCGGCGATCCAATGCGCGCTGACCGGTGCGCCGGCCGCGAGCAGTTCCTCGGTAACGACGTAGCGTTCGAAGAACGTCCGTTCACCCCCGCCATAACGACGCGGCCAGGTCATTCCGATCCAGCCGCGCTTGCCGAGCGCGGCCGAAAACGCGGCATCGTGGCCATGATTGAAATCCGAGTCGGGTAGCGCTTCGCGCGGTTGATGGGAGCGCAGAAACTCGCGCACTTCGCCGCGCAGTGCCTCCGCCTGCGGCGGAAGGCTGATGTTGTCGAATCGAAGACCTTCCACTACGCCACAGCACCTTACTTTCAGAAGCCCGGCTACGTTAGCGGCGGGATTTTGGCAATGCAAACGCGGATGCCGGCGCGACTTGCGGAGGGAGACTGCGCCGCTAACATACCTGCAGACCCACGAACCACGAAGTACTGCGATGTCCGACAAGCCGAGCTATCTCAAAGTGCTGAACGCCATCGCGGTAGGCGAAACGCGCGGCCACGCGCTGTTCGATGCATGGGCAAAGACGACGCGCGATCGCGAGCTCGCGGGCACGCTGAATATCGTCGCAATCCGCGAGTGCGAACACGCGGCCGCATTCACGAAGCGCCTCTGTGAACTCGGCTACAGCGTTCTCGAAAGGCCGGCGGGAGATTTCGAGGCGCGTTTGCAAACGCTGCGTTCGAACGTTTCCGACATCGAGAAATTCGAATCGGTTTTCGGATATGGCCGCGAACGCGACGACGAAGGCTTAGGCGGGATTTTCGCAGACGAAACCATCGACCCGCTTACGGGCAAACTGCTCGGACGTTTCATTGCGGAAGAACGCGACACACGACGACGCCTCGAAGCACAGTACGAGCGCATCAAATCCGCATCGATCGACGACGTGGGTCTCGACCAGATTTCGGAACGGCTGGACCGCCTCACGAAAACCATCGAAGAACTCAAAGCGCTTCGACAGAAGAGGCGCTGAGGCGGTGGGCGACTTCGACGAACGATTCGCACCGGTACTCCACGAGATCGAACGCCGCTGCAGCGTGGCCGGCAGCTTCGTCGACAAAGATCTGTTTCGCGTCAACATCGCCACGTTGTGGGCAAACATCGTGCTCGACCCGGCGGAAGCTGGCCTGACCGACGAGGACATGGAGCCGCTGCACGATTTCCTGAATCAGTCGATCGAACCGGTGTTGGGGCACGGCGAGACGCTGACGGAGTGCTTCCGCTTCATCAACAGCAAAGCCGGCGAGCTGGCGATGGACCGATGTCACCTCACCACCACACATCGGCAAATGCTGCTGTATTTCTGCTCGATGATTCTCGATCCCGCCGGACATCGCCGATGGGCCGACGCTCAGCGCGAGAAGCTCACTTGAAGTTCGCGGACTAGCAGAACGCTACCAGCCGGCGTGCTGCATAACCCCGTCGCGCCACACACTCAGGTCCGCGTGTAGTTTTGCTGCTGCCGCCTCGGTCTGACCGGTCAACACCAGATTCATCAGCGTTCTATTCGCTTCGAGGTCTCCCCTCGCGTCAGGTTGAACTCGACTCAGGAGTAGCCGATAGCGTCGCGCCTGATCGTATAGCGCTCCCTGGATGTAGCTCGCCCGGGGGGATCCGGCACCCGCCGTTAGAGCGAGGAAAAACGCTCGATGTGCCTCCTCATAAGAGTCCCTTTCGATTGAATTCTCCGATGCGGCGTAATCGACTCGGCGTTCGAGAACGTGGAAGGCAGCCACGACGCTTGCTTCCCAGTGTTCGTCACGACGCGCCATCGCCGCGCGCAGAGCACCTTCAAGGAGGGTCTGCCAAACGAACAGAAGGTCGTCTACGTCCGCTGCGCTGAATGGGGCCACTCGAAAACCACGCTGCCCTTCCGCGACGACCAATCCCTCACCCACCAGTCGCGAGAGCGCTTCCCGCAGAGGACTCAGCCCGATCGCGTAACGCTGTCTCAACTCCGCCATCGCCAGCCTTGAACCGGGGTCCAATTGGCCATTGAGCACATCCGCCCGCAGCCGGTTGAACACTGAAATCGCCAATGTTCGCTCGTTTGCTCGCGTATTTGCACGAACGGTATTGATTTTCGTTACATCAATTCAATTTCGAAATTCTGATGATCACGTTGGTTGCGACTGAGGGAGTTTGTCGGGAGAACTATTTCGCGGCGACCGCCAACTCAACTCCCCTTACGCCCCCTTGTAGGAATGTTGGAAATCTCACTCGCATTTTCGACCGCAGTCAAGCTCGATTGTAGCCGCGCATATGGCGCTTCAATTCGCATTCCTGTTCACCTGAACGTAGGGGGCGCGCAACGCTGGCACCCAGTGCATACCCCCTTACGCGAGAACATCCCAAATAAGCTCGAAGACACCTTTCGCGAAATCGACCCGACGCACGCCGGAACCCAAGGATATGACCCCGCCGCATCTCCTGTGTCCGCACGAGGTCGCAACAGTCAGAACTCAGTGACTCATCGCAAATGGCATTTTCGACTCATAATTTCGAAATTATTTCAAAAGACATTGAATGTATGTATCTTCCGAGCAGTGGGCGTTCCTGAGGAGGGCGCCCATCAGGGGAACCGAATTTCTACGTCTACGGCGGAATGCACTATTTCGAGCGGCACCTAGCCGCTCGAAAGCAGAGCGACGCCCCGCGTAGGTTGCAAATTATGGGGAGCTATCAATGTCAATTCGCTGTAGGCCTATGGGCCAGCACGGCCGTGCCCGTGCGTCTCATCCCAAGGGTAGATTCCAAACAGGTCAGTCGGGGCGCCTAGCCGCCTATGGGTTCTCGGCCGTGTTGCTGTCGTGGTTTGCGACACCCGTGGCCTTCGCTGAGGAGGCGTCCGATCAATCCAGGTCAGATCGCCGTCAGATCGAAGAGGTCGTGGTAACCGCCGAACGTAAAGAGGCGAGTATCAGCGACACGTCGATTTCGATTACGGCGTTCACCGGGCAGATGCTCGAAGACTTCGGGATCCGCAACGCGGAAGACCTGCAGAACATGATTCCGGCGGCGGTCATCCAGCCTTACGACATGGCCATCCGCGGGATCGGCCGGAACTTCCGCAACCTGGGTGGTGACCCCGGTATCGCCACCTACGCCAACAGCGTTTACTCGGAAGACTTCGGTATCGCGTCTTCCGAAGGCGGTCTGTTCGACATCGAGCGGGTCGAAGTACTGCGGGGTCCGCAGGGCACTTTGTACGGCCGTAACGCAATCGGCGGCGCGGTGAACTTCATCAACAAGAAGCCGACCGACGAGTTCGAAGGTCAGGCGCGGGTGATCACCGGCAGCAACGGTCTGCAGGAAGAGTACGGCATGCTGTCGGGACCGGTGATTGCCGGCATCCTCGATGCGCGGTTGACCGGTGTGAAGCGTGTCCGTGATGGCGCCATCAAGGATCTGTCGGGTAACCAGGATCCGGACAACTTCGGCGACGAGAACTATGCACTGGCATTGCAGTGGACACCGACCGACGACATCACCTGGTTGGTGCGCGGTAACGAACGCAGCCTGCGTCGTCGGATGGGCGGTGCCGATGCGGCCGGTATCATCACGTTCTCCGAGAACGGCAACGACCAGAAGAACGCGCGCGATACGAGCACCTATGTGTTCGGCTATCGCGCCGTCGATCCCACCAATGTCGTGCGCCAACCAGTTCACGCGTACGGCGACAGTCGCCGCTCCTGGGCGTTCGCGGCGGTGTGGGTTGTGCGCGTTTCCGGGCTTCAGCAGTTCACGTTCACGAATCCCGTCAACGGTACGACCGTCACAGCGCAGCGCGCGGTCCCTGGGGTAGACCAGGCACAAGGCGGCGGTACGACGACGCACCCGAACTATGCGTACGGTGCGGATCAGTCCAAGTTGCGGGTGCTCGGCTTCGACAATCTGAAGGGTGATGACCTGGTGACCGATACCAACGGTCTGCAGAACGAAGGTTTCGACCAGCAGGCAGGCACGTCTGAAATCTCTGGCAGGCGAACGACAAGGTGACGATGAAGTACATCTTCGGTTACTCGTCGTTCTTCTACGATCGCAACACCGATGTGGATCTGACCAGCAGCGATGTGTTCGACAACCAGTTCTACGTCAGCCAGGAAGCGGAATACACCTCGCACGAGTTGCAGGCGTTCATTGACGTCAATGACCAGTTCTCGCTGACGTCCGGGTTGTTCTACTACGACTCGAAGATCACCCAGCGCGGCGACTTCTACGACAGCCTCTGTACGTTGAACCAGCCCTGTGACTCTCGCTACGCGAATCCGGCCTTCGGCACTGCGGCGAACCCTATTCCGTACGCCGCGATACCGGGACTGGGGTTCATGGACACACTGCCGCAGATGCAGCTATTCAGTGCGAAGGCCTTTGGTCAGCGCCAGGTCAATGGCGCAGCCCCGGTCCCTGGCCTCACCTTCAATTGTTTTCCGGGCGGAAAGACTGCCGCAAATCCTGGCGGGCTTGGGGTAAACACGTCGGCCCTCTGCTACGGCAGTTGGAAGGGCGATACGAACAGTCACGTCGCGCACCAGAACCCGTTCGTCTCGGCGACGGACCTGCAGTATCAGACGCGGTCGGAGCGGAACTCGTATGCGGCGTACACGCAAGGTGTCTATACGTTCAACGAGCACTTCGCGTTGACCCTCGGCGCACGGTGGGCCCGCGACCAGCTCAACGGCGAAGAAAATATTGCTTACTACACCGAAACGGGTGTTGTCCCGTTGGGATTCAATGCTGCTGCGGGTCAGCCGTGTAATCCGGCAGCGGTCCCGGCGGTCCCGGGATGTACTGCTGGCGGCACTGTTACGACAGCTTCATCGCTTGCAGGGATCAATCAAGCATTCGGATACCTCGGGGCTGATGGCACGATTTTGAATCCACAGCGGTTGTTGGTGGCCGGGGTTCCGTCGAGCCTGGGTCTCTGGAGGGCGCTGGAGCGTAAGGATGACGACATTACCTGGCGCGTGAACCTCGACTACACGCCGACCGACAACGACCTGATCTATCTGTCGGCGACGAAAGGTTCACGCGCTGGTGGATTCAACCTGGTGTACTTCAGTGCGAACCGCTCGTTCAAGACGGAAAGCCTGATCTCCTACGAGCTGGGCTACAAAGGCACGTTGCGCGACGGCACCATGCAGTTGAACTCGGCCGTGTACTACTACGACTACAAGAACGTCGAAACCTTCGGTACGGGACCGTCCGCCTACAACCCGGTCGACACGTCGACGAGCGTGTTCTCGGTGCCGACGGCGATGATCATCGGCTGGGATACCGATCTGGATTGGCTGATCACCGACAACCTCACGTTGGGCGCAAACTTCAGCTACACGCACAGTGAGTACACCGACAACTTCACGGTCAACGATCCGAACGATCCGAATCGTCCGCCGTCACTGTTCGACCCGTTGCAAATCCCGATCGATCTCGACGGCAAACAGATGTTGCAGGTGCCGGAGATGAAGGGCGGCGTGTACGCGCAGTACACCTTCCAGATGGCCGACCGCGGTTCGCTCACGTTCCTGGCGAACTGGAGCTGGATCGACAAGGTGTACTTCTCGGCGTTCGAGTCGGATGAAGACGCGGCGCCGTCCTATCAACGGACCGACCTGCGCGCCACGTGGATCTCGCCGAGCACCGCTTGGACCGTGGCGGCATTCGCCGATAACGTCTTCGACGAAATCGGTCTGCGCCAGGTCGACCACTACGGTTCCAACGAAGACGTGAACTTCCGTCGCTCCGGTTCGAACACGATTCCGCAGCAACTCGGAATCTCGGTGGACTACAAGTTCGGTGCGCTGAAATAACAACAATCCGTTAATCGACTCGAAGGGGGCTTATGCCCCCTTCTTTTTTTGGATCAGCTGGAAAAAATTTCGAAATTAACGCGCCAAAATGCGGAAATACGCTGCGCGGTTTAGCTAAAGTTGCCCCAGCCATTGAATCGCACCTCCTCCCAAGATCAGCGGTTCGCTGGTAAGGCTTCGACGGGCTTTGATCTCCCGCCCGTCGGAGCCGCTTCTCTCTCGCGGCGCTAGCTCAGCACGTTGACGATCAGCCGGCGCTCGCCGCGATGATGTCGGTGCTCCCACAGATAGATCCCCTGCCACACGCCCAGGCCAGTGAGCCACCCATGATCGGGACCGACACACTGACCGCCGTCAACGCACCTTTGATGTGCGCGGGCATGTCATCGGGACCTTCGGCGGTGTGGGTGTAAAGCGGATCGAGTTCCGGCACCAGCCGGTCGAGCCAGCGTTCCAGATCCGCGCGAACGGCCGGATCGGCGTTCTCCTGAATGATCAAGCTGGCAGAGGTATGGCGGATGAAAACCGTTGCAAGACCGTCGGTTATCCCCGCTTCGCGTACTCTTTCGGCCACTTTGTGCGTGACTTCATAGAGTCCCTGACCGTGAACCGATACCGTCAATTCGAAGTTCATGGACTCGCACCGACACGGGTTTCGCGGAGCACCGCGCACAAGAGCGGGCGAGGATAACGGAACTCCCCTAAGGACGCACAATGGACGCGTTGGCAACACCGCGGCAGCTCGATCAGCCCGTTGCGACCGCGGTGACGATCATCACCCTGCTCGCCGGCGCGACCGTCTCTGTTGTGACATCGGGTCACGAAGTCGCTGCGTCCATGTTCCTGTTCGCCATGCTGGTCGCCAGCCGTACTAATCGTCGCGGTCTGGTCATCGGCAGCGCGCTCTTCGCCACCTTGTCGCATCTGCTGCCCACCGTGTTCGACGCCGGTATCTGGCAGAACTCCACGACGCTGCTGCACGTCGCCGCGAGCCAACTGTTGTGGGCCACTCTCTACTGGATGAGCGCGGCACTACTGATCTGGGACCCGCGCCACCGCAACCTCAACATCGTGCAGATACACGAAGCGTTCGCGCATGCACCCGCCGCAATGGCGTTGCTCGATACGAACGCCACGATCGTGCACGCCAACTCGGCGTTCACCGATCTGATGGGCAAGGGCGACGAGCCCATGGTCGGAAGCCGGCTCGATCAACTGATCGACGAGAAGATCTGGGACGAAATCCGCACGCAGCGAAACGAGCTGATGTCGCAGGAGAACGCCCACATCCGTTTCGAACGCGACTTCGTTCGGCGCGACGGACGCAAGGTGTGGGCGTCGGTGTACGCGCGAATGCTGCGCGACCCCTCCGGCGCAGCGCGCTTCGCGGTATTGCAGGTGCTCGACCTCACCGAACAGCGTCGCGCCCAACGCGCGCTGGCCATCAGCGAATCGCGCTTCCGCGGCATCATCGAGAACACCGGCGAAGTCACACTGGTGATCGACCTCGAAGGTCGCATCAGCTACGCCAACCCGAAGGCCTACGAAGTATTCGGCGCATCGGCCACGTCGTTGATCGGCGCGAAACCGCTGCCGTTCATCCATTCCGTCGATCGCAACGAATTCGGCCGCGCACTCGCCCGCACCAGCACACGTCCGCGCGAGACGTTCCGCCTCACCGACATCCGCCTGCAGGCGAACGACGTCTACCTCGACGTGCAGTTCACCGGGCTCGGAGATGCGCCAGGCATTTCGGGCACCGTCATGACGGCCCGCATCACCACCGACCAGGTGAAGGCGGAGAAGCAGCTGCGCCTCTCCGAGTCGAAGTTCTCGACGATCTTCCACTCGAGCCCCGACGCCGTGCTGATCCTGCGCAACTCCGACAGCACCATCGTCGACTTCAACACCGGCTTTACCCGACTGCTCGGTTACACGCGCGAAGAAGCCATCGGCACGCGCGAGCCCGATCTGAAGATCTGGGGCAATCCGCTCGACCGCGAGCGGGTTCAGGCGGAACTCGAAGCTCAGTACGAATGCCTCGATTACGAAACCGAGCTCGTCGCGAAGAACGGCGAAGTGCTGCAGACGGAAATCTCCGTGCGCTTCTTCGAGCTCGACGGCGAACTGTGCGTGCTGTGCATCGGTCGCGACATCACGAAACGTCGTCTCGCCGAAGCCGCGCTGAAGGAAAGCGAAGAGAAGTTTGCGCGGATCTTCACAGGCAGCCCCGACGGCATCGTCATCATCAGCCTCGTCGACAACAGGATCGTCGACATCAACGACGCCTTCGTCAGCGTCGTCAGGCTTCAGCTACGACGAACTCGTTGGACATCGCGTGAGCGACCTGCCGATATTCGACGACATCGAGCAACTGAAGCGCTCTGACCGAAATCGTCGTGAAAGAAGGCAGCCTGCAGAACTTCGAACTGACGTTCCGCACGAAGCACGGCGAGTTGATCCCCGCGCTCGTCTCGGCGACGGTGGTGGAACTCGAAGGCGAGAAGAGTCTCGTGTGCATCGCGAAGGACAATCGTGCGCAACGCGAGACCGAAGCAAGTTGCGCAGTCAGCGAAGAACGTTTCCGCGGCGCGTTCGAGAACGCGCCGATCGGCATGTTGCTAACCGACACCGACGGCTACATCTTCCAGGCGAACAACTTCGCGGTGAAGGCGCTGGCCTATCCCGAAGCTGAGATGGTCGGCAGCCACATCAGCCGGCTGGTGCCGCCGCCGGAGCGGCAGAGCCTGAAGGAAACGTTCGATCGCCTGTTGTACCGATCCGGCAACGTATTCCGTTCCGAGCGCCGCATGCTGTGCAAAGACAGCCTCGAGATCTGGACGAACTTCCACGTCGTGCTGCAGAGATCCGAAACCGGCGATCCCGCTGTACTTCATCGTGCAGCTCGCCGACATCTCGGAGATGAAGCGCAACCGCGAACAGATGGAACGTATGGCGTTCTACGACACGCTGACGGATCTGGCCAACCGCCGCCTGTTCGGCGATCGCCTCGAACAAGCCATCGCGCACGCGCAACGCACCGGCACCTACGCGGCGCTCTTGTATCTCGATCTCGACCAGTTCAAGCGCGTCAACGACACGCTGGGGCACGAAGCCGGCGACGAGCTGCTGCGCGAAGTGGCGCGACGCCTGAGCCATTGCGTGCGCGCGGAAGACACCGTGGCGCGACCCGGCGGAGACGAATTTACGATTCTGCTTTACGACATCTCGTCGCCGGGAGACGCGGGTGCGGTAGCCGAGAAAATTCTCGCGCGCCTGCGCGCGCCGATCACGATCTCGGGTCATCACCTCGTGGTGACCACCAGCATCGGTATCACCATCATCCCGAGCGATTCGGTGCAGCCGAACATCCTCACCAAAAACGCGGACCTCGCGATGTATCGCGCAAAAGAGCGTGGCCGCAACAACTACCAGTATTTTGCCGAGGAGATGAATACCAAGGCACAGAGCCGTCTGCGCACGGAAAACGAACTGCGCCAGGCGCTCGAATCGAACCAGTTCGAACTGTTCTATCAACCGAAGGTGCGATTGGCCGACCAGCGCATCACCGGCGTGGAGGCGTTGATCCGTTGGCAACATCCGGAGCGAGGCTTGTTGTCGCCCGACAAGTTCATCAGCGTCGCGGAAGAAACCGGTGTCATCGTCGGCATCGGCGCGTGGGTCATCCAACATGCGTGCATTGCCGCGCGCGACCTCACGGCGCAGACCGGCGCGCCGATTCAAGTGGCCGTGAACATTTCGACGCGCCAGTTCCACGATCCGAATCTGGTCAACACCGTACGCCGTTGCATCCGCGAATCGGGCATCGATCCCGCGCAGCTCGAGGTGGAAATCACCGAAACGATGTTGATGGACGACGCCGAAGCAGCCGCCTTCACGGTGGAGCGGCTGCACGAACTCGGCATCAAGATCGCGATCGACGACTTCGGTACCGGCTATTCGTCGCTGAACTACCTGAAGCGCTTCCCCATCGACACGGTGAAGATCGATCGCTCGTTCGTGATGGACATCCCGAGCAACGCCGACGACATGGCGATCACCGCCGCAGTCATCTCCATGGCACACCGGCTGAGCCTCGTCGTCGTCGCCGAAGGTGTAGAAACCGTCGAACAGCTGAAATTCCTCAGCGATCACGACTGCGAATACGGCCAGGGCTACTACTTCTCGAAGCCCCTGCCGTTCGCGGAAATCCAGCGTTTCTTCGATCCGAACGTTGCGCTGCTGCGCTCGCCGCGTAAGCGCCCCTCGCAGCCGTCGCAGTAGAAACACGCCGCTTCGGATTCATCGCCACGTATGATGACCCGACTCGTATCGGGGGATCCGCATGGGGCGCTACTACGAAGACTTCACCGTCGGCGACACGTACAAACACTGGCCCGGCCGCACCATCACCGCGGCCGACAACACATGGTTCACGCTGCTCACGATGAACCAGCATCCGATCCATTTCGACGAAGCGTATGCCGCGCGGTCAGAGTTCGGTAAGCCGCTCGTCAACAGCGCGTTCACGCTCGCAGTGGTAGTGGGTATGAGCGTTGCGGACGTCAGCCAATTCGCGGTCGCCAATCTCGGCTGGACCGACATCGTGTTGCCGGCGCCGGTCTTCAACGGCGACACGCTCTATGCGGAATCGACCGTTCTCGATAAGCGCGAATCGAAATCGCGCGCGACGCAAGGCATCGTCACGGTGTCGACGCGCGGCTGGAAACAGGACGGCACCACGGTGATGACATTCAAGCGTTCCGCGCTGATTCCGAAACGCGGCCATGGCATTGAGGAGCCGCGATGAACGCGACCGATCCGAAGGCGGCACCAGGCGCGCTCGCAGGCATCCGCGTCATCGACTGCACTCACGTCATCGCGGGCGCGTATTGCTCGATGTTGCTCGCCGACCTCGGCGCCGACGTCATCAAAATCGAACCGCTCGACGGCGAGGCCGGCCGCGAAGCAGAAGTCGGTCCGTTCAAGGCGTTCGACTTCATCAATCGCAACAAGCGCGCGATTGCCGTGAACCTGCAACACGCAGACGGCGCCACTCTGGTGCGCTCGTTGGCAACGACGGCCGACGTGTTCGTAGAGAATTTCCGGCCCGGCGCGCTCGATCGCCTCGGGCTCGGCTACGACACGCTGCGCGCGCTCAATCCGCGCCTGATCTATTGCTCGATCTCCGGCTTCGGCCACAGCGGGCCTTATCGCGATCGCGGCGGCTTCGACCTCGTCGCGCAGGCGATGGGCGGAATCATGAGTCTTACCGGCGAGAAAGACGGTGCGCGCCCGGTTGCCGCGGGCGTGCCGTTCTGCGACTTCAGCGCCGGCGCGTTTGGCGCGCTGGGCACGTTGGCTGCGTTGAATCACCGCCACGTCACCGGCATCGGCCAACACGTCGAAGCGACGCTGCTCGAGTCGGGCATGGCGCACGCGGTGTGGGAATCCGGCATCTACACCACCACCGGCGAAATCCCCGGTCCCGTCGGTTCCGCACATCGACTCGCGGCGCCGTACGAAGCGTTCGCTACGGCTGATGGCTTCATCGTGGTCGGAGTGGCCACGCAGAAAATCTGGACGAAATTCTGCATCGCGCTCGGCATAGAGGCGCTCGAACTGGATCCGCGATTTGCCACGGAGATCGGTCGCATAGAAAACCGGGACGCATTGAAAGTACTGATCGAAGACGTGCTCACAACCAACTCGTCGCGACACTGGCTCGACCGCCTGCTCGCCGAAGGCGTGCCGTGCGGGCCGATCAACGACATTGCGCAAGCGGTTGAAGATCCGCACGTGATCGCTCGGGGTCTCATCGCCGACGTCGACGGCACGCGCTACACGCGCGCGCCGATCACCCTGTCGGACACGCCGGTGGCATTGCGCCGCGGCGCTGCCAGAGTGGGCGAACACACGCGCGAGGTTCTGCGCGAAACGGGAATTGCCGAAGAACGCATCGACGAGCTCGAACGTTCCGGCGTAGTGAAATCGTCAGCGGAGCGCCCGCATGGGTAAGAAACGACAGGTCGTGGTTCTCGGCACCGGCGGGTCGGGGCTCACTGCCGCGATTTCGGCGCACGACGCCGGCGCGAAAGTGCGCGTGTTCGAGAAGGCGGAAAAGGTCGGCGGTACCACCGCGTGGTCGGGCGGCATGGTGTGGATTCCCAACAATCATCTGGAGGCGGAGGCCGGCGTCGCCGACAGCCGCGAAGAAGCGCTCGAATACCTGATGTCGATGTCGCACGGGCTGATCGAATCCGAAATGGCCGAAGCGTTCCTCGACGCCGGACCGCTGATGGTGCGGCATATGTGCGATCACACGCCCGTCGCGTTCCGCGCCATTCCGCACTTCCCCGACTATCACGCCGAATTTCCCGGAGGAAAGACCGACGGCAAACGCTCGCTCGACACACACCGCCCTATTCGTTCAAGACACTGGGAAAATGGGAAAAGCGCGTCACGCCGTCGCCCTACTATCCCGACCCTCGACTCTCCATCTACGACACGCCGCTCGGCCAGGCAATGCCGCAACCGGTTGCGGCAGAAGAACTCGAACGCCGCACCCGCGAGCACGAACGCGGCAGCGGACAAGCGTTGGTGGGACGTTTGCTGCGCGGCTGCCTCGACCGCGACATCGAACCGCAAACGCGATCGCGTGCAGTCGACCTGGTGGTGCGTAAAGGCGCGGTGCGCGGAGTGGTGATCGAACATCGCGGCGAAACGCAGCGCATCGATTGCGACGCCGTGATCCTCGCGACCGGCGGTTTCGAATGGAGCGAAGAATTCAAATGCTCGTTCCTGCGCGGGCCGATGACACACCCGGTGTCCATCGACACCAACACCGGCGATGGATTGCGCATGGCTATGCGCGTCGGCGCGATGCTCGGCAACATGCGCGAAGCGTGGTGGATGCCGGTAGCCGAAGTCCCGCGAGAGGAAGTATCGACCGGCGTTACGTTGATCGCCGGAATTCGCTCGCTGCCTCGTTGCATCATGGTCAACCGCAAAGGCGTTCGGTTCACGAACGAATCGGCGAACTACAACGCCATCGGCGCGGCGTTCCACGATCAGGACGTGTCCGCCTTCGCGTATCGGAATCTGCCGTGCTGGATCGTGTTCGATCAGGGCTACATCGACCGCTACGGCTTTCCGATCACGGGCAGTAAACCGGGCATACCGCCGCCGCAATGGGTGAGCAGCGGATCGACGTTGGCGGCTCTCGCCAACAATCTCGGTATGCCGCCCGACGCGCTCGAACGCACGGTGGCACGCTGGAATACGCAAGTAGCGGCCGGGCGCGACGACGAT
This sequence comes from uncultured Gammaproteobacteria bacterium, assembly GCA_963822125.1. GTDB lineage: Bacteria > Pseudomonadota > Gammaproteobacteria > Pseudomonadales > Azotimanducaceae > DATJGR01. Next base: position 463,583 of record CAWGGQ010000004.1, read on the forward strand.
TTTCATCGCGGCGAAGCAGCGCACGACCAATGGTGGGGCGATGCGGCGGGGCGCGGCGGGCCGGGTGCCGCGCTGGGCCCACTCGACCGTGGCCCGTTCTATGCGGTGGAGATCAAGAGCGGCGCGCTCGGTACAAAAGGCGGCCCGAAGACCGACGTGAACGCGAACGTGCTCGATGTGGACGGCAAACCGATCGCCGGCTTGTACGCCGCCGGAAACGTGATGTCGTCGCCGATGGGCATGACCTATGGCGGCGCCGGCGGCACCATCGCGCCCGGTATGGTGTTTGGATTCGTCGCCGGTCGACACGCCGCGGGCGATCCGGTGTTCCCGCTGAAAGCCAAGAAAAAGAAAGGGAAAAACGCCTCATGAGCCGACGTCACGATTTCTCCAGCGCCGTCGTCATCGTCACCGGTGCAGCCTCCGGCATGGGACGCGCGACAGCGGATGCATTCGCTGCCGCCGGCGCGAGCCTCATGCTCGCCGACGTCGACGACATTGCGGGCGCGAAGGCGGTAGCGGAGATCACGGCTACCGGTGGCCGAGCGTTGTATCAGCACTGCGACGTGCGCCATGAAACGAACGTCAGTGCATTGGTCGAGCGCACCGTTCGAGAGTTCGGCAGCTTGTCGGTGATGGTCAACAACGCGGCGGTGTTGGGCGATTGGGTGCCGATCGCCGAACAAGCCGCGACGATGCTCGATCTGGTGCTGGACGTGAACGTGAAAGGCGTCGTCTACGGCATGAAGCACGCGCTCGCCGTGATGCGCAGGCAGCGCCGCGGCGTGATCGTGAACATGGCGTCGGTACAGGGATTTCGCGTGGGTTACGCGGGCGCGGCATTTTACGCAGCGAGCAAGGCCGCCGTGGTTTCGCTCACGAAGTCGGCCGCGCTCGAAAACGGCGATCACGGAATTCGTGTGGTGGGAGTGGCGCCGGGACCGATCGCTACGCCGATGCTGCGGAGCCGCGCCGGCAACGAATGGCCGCCCGCAATCGTGGACGTTACTCCGCTGGGTCGCATAGGTGAGCCTGCGGAGGTCGCGAACGCGATTCTGTTTCTGTGCAGCGACGAAGCGAGCTACATCTCCGGCGCCACATTGCCGGTGGACGGCGGGTTTCTCGCGCCTTAACCCCAGCCCTTCGCGCCCGGATCGCCTCGTTAGTCGGTCACGTACGCGATGAACGATGCGGACACCGCAGGTCCGTCACCGCGATGCGTGTGTCGCGCCGGCCGTGAGTCGGGATCAGGGAACTTCTCCACCCACGGCTTCTCCAGTGCAGCGCGACCGTTGGCCGGATCCGGCATCCAGAACTCCATCTTCGCGACGTGTCGCCATTCGGCGTCCGCCGACTCGAGCATCGCGCCGACGTGGCGAAAGATATTCGCAACTTGCGCTTCGATCGTGGCCGGTACGTTACGCGTACCGGGATCGAACGATGCGATCACGCTCGACGCAACGAGCGGGCCGATCCGCGTTGCCACCGGAATCGCCATCAAATGGCTCAAGCCTTCGATGTGAATGCTCTTGCGCGCAGCCATTTCAGTTCCCCTTCCGGCGCGAAGCGGACCACGCTTCGAAGTCGGCCATCCGCTCTTTCGACAACGGAAACAATCCAATCGTGGATTCGCCGGCGCCGACGCGTTCCAGCGCGAAACGTTCGCGCTCTTCCTGCACGAGCGCGTCACTGCACGACTTCGGCGACGAGCGCGATCGGAATCACCACCGCGCCCTCACCGTCGCCCACGATGACGTCGCCCGGCACCACGAACACGCCGGCGCACGTCACGGGTTCGTCCACCGAGAACGGCATGTGCTGGCGGCCGAGCGTCGCACCGTGCGAGGACAAGTGATAGACGGGCTGGTGTAGTTCCGCGATCGCCGGCGTATCGCGCAGCGCGCCGTCTGTGACGACGCCGGTGGCGCCGAGTGAGAACGCCCGCGTCGCGAAAATGTCGCCGATGGTTGCGGCGTCCGGCACGCCACGCGCTTCGATCACCAGCACGTCGCCGGCTTCAGGGCTTCCACCGCCCGCCGTTGCGCGTTCATGCCGCCGCTGTATTGCTGCTGCAGATCTTCGCGCAGGGCCACGTAACGCAGCGTGCGAGCGCGGCCGACCATCCGCAACTCGGGGTGCAGCGCTTTCAACCCGGAGAAGAACGCGCTGCGGATGCCGCGCATCTGCAGCTGATGTGCGAGGGTCGAAGTCGCAATCGTCTTCAGCGCCTCGATGCGCTCGTTAGTCAGCACGTCCGTCGTGGTTTCATTTGCCATCTGGGTCTCCGATGTCAGCGCGGTGTCAGCGGGAACGACGCAAAGCGCGCCTCGGTGTAGAAATCGCGGCTGTGCGCGCCGCCTTCTCGCCCTGTTCCACTCTTTTCATGCCGCCGAACGGTTGGCGCAGATCGCGCTCGAAGCCTGCGTTGATCCAGATCATTCCCGCCTGCAGCCTGTGGCTGACGTAGTGCGCGGTGGTCTGCGATTCGGTCCAGATGTAGCCGGCCAGTCCGTACGACGAGTCGTTCGCGATTCGCAGCGCGTCGTCCGCGTCTTCGAACGGCATCACCACCGCCACGGGTCCGAAGATCTCCTCGCGACAGATCCGCGCCGAATTGTCGACGTCGACGATTGCCGTAGGTGCGACAAAGTAACCCTTGTCGAGACCAGTGGGACGTCCACCACCGAACAACACGCGCCCTTCTTTCTTCGCCACGTCGAGGTAGCCCATCACGCGATCGTATTGGCGCTTGTGAACGAGCGGACCGATGCGCGTACTGCGATCGAATGGATCGCCCGCGGTCCACCCCGCTGCCGCCTTCTCGAACAATTCCAGAAATTGCTGGTAGATCGGCCGCTGCACGAGGATGCGCGAGCCGGCGACACACGCCTGGCCCGAGTTCATGAAGATCGACATCGCCGCCGCAGGAACCGCTCGCTGCAGATTCGCGTCGGCGAATACGATGTTTGCCGACTTGCCGCCGAGTTCGAACGACACGCGCTTCAACTGCTTCGCAGCACGCGCCGCAATGTCGCGCGCCGTCGGCACGGAGCCGGTGAACGAAATGCCCGACACGTCGTCGTGTTCCACCAGCGGCACGCCCGCTTCGGCGCCGTAGCCGAGCACCATGTTGTAGACGCCCTTCGGCATGCCGGCCTCTTGGAAGATCTCGCAGAGAACGCGCATCGACAGCGGCGACAACTCCGACGGCTTGTGCACGGCGCTAGTTGCCGTACGCGAGACACGGCGCCATCTTCCACGTCGACAACATGAACGGTCCGTTCCACGGCGTGATCAGGCCGAACACGCCGGCGGGATCGCGCATCGTGTACGTCAGCAGGCTGTCGTCGCGATTGAACGATTCGTTGCCGGCGAGCTCCTGCTCTTCGGCGAAGAACCGGAAATTCCACGCCGAGCGCTCGATCATCGGATGCGGTCCGGGATGCGCGGGGCCGATCGGCCCTCCCATCTCGAGCGACTGCAGCGCGATGATCTCTTCGGAGCGCGCCTCGATGAGGTCGGCGGCCTTGAACAGCACTTTGCGCCGGAACGACGGCTTCGCGCGCGACCATGCGCCGCCGTCGAATGCGTCTTTTGCAGCCTTTACCGCGGCCGCGATGTCGAGCGCGTCGCCGCGCGCGGCCATCGTCGTCAGTCGTTCGGTCGCAGGATCCACTACTTCGAATGCGCCGCCCGAACGCGCCGCCACGAATTCGCCGTTGATGAAGTGCAGCGGTGTGCGTACCTCGGGTCTCGCAACTGCGTTCATTCGAATCTCCTGATTAGCGCGGCCGCACCACTCCGAGTTGTACCGCAAGCCGCTCTCGCAACGTGGGGTTCACGCGATCGAGTCTCGGCATGTCGGCGGCGAGCCACAGATATTGAAAGTTGAAGTAGAGCGAGAAGAGGTTGTGAGCAAGCGTATTGCTGTCGACCACGTCGATCACTTCACCGCGCCCCTTTGCGCTGTCGATCAGATCGTTGAGCAACCGATACGTGCGCTCCATTGCTGCGACGATCTCCGGCTCGCGATGCGCATACGGCACTTCGCGCATGAATACCTGCGTCAATTCCGGCGCTTCGGCCGCGCCATCGAGCATCGCGGTGAAGAAGCGATCCAGCTGATTCAGCAGCGGACGCCGGCCGGCGCGCGCCTCGGCATCGTCGAGCCACTTGTGCATGTCGCGTTCGAACACCAGCACGAGCAATCGATCTTTCGAACCGACGTGCGCGAACACCGACCCTTTCGCCACGTCCGCCGCCTCGGCGATCTCCGCCGTCGTCGCGGCATCAAAACCCTTGCGCCCGAACAGCCGGCGCGCTTCGGTCAGAATGCGCTCGCGATTTTCGAGCTTGCGTCGATGCGCGCGAGGGCGAAACGCCACGGGTTTCGCATCGGTCGGCCTTGCACTCAAATCGTCATCCTCATTTATCGAGGCTCATTCCCGGCCCCATGTCGCGATTGAACACGTGACCGTACGTATCGCGCGTGTAGTACTCGGACTGGTGCGTCGCGGGTCGGCCCCCGTATCCGATCTCGATCAGAAATCCCGACGGCGAGGCGACATAGAACGAGAACATCCTGTCGTTCGCGTGTTTGCCGAGGCTGATCATCACCGGGTATTTGCTCGCCTGAACGAGGTCGTGCGTCATGAACACGTCGTCGACGTTCTCCACCTCGAGCATCAGGTGGTTGATGCTCTTCTTGCTCGGCGGCCCGAACGCAACGGTGTGGTCGCGCTCGTTGCAGTGCATGAACAGGATCTCGGCGATTTCGCCGTTCGGACCCGCCGGCACCTGATATTCGACGCCGCCGCGCATGCCGAGCAGCTTGTAGAACTCATACGCCTTATCGAGTCCCGCGTTGACGCGAGAATCATGTGGCCGACGCCGCCGTGATCGCCCGTCAGGAAGCGGCCATGCATGCGACGGCCGGGAAGGAACGGCTTGTGCGTTTCGATGTACGGTCCGTGGAAGATCTCGAGCGGATTACCCGCAGGATCGGAGAGCTTCATGATCTCGAGCACCCGGCGCGACCGCGCCAGGTCTTTGCCACCCACCTCGAACGCAATACCGGCCGCCTTCAGAACGTTTTGCATCGCCCTGAATTCTTCGACGCCCCCAACGCGCAAACCCGCAGCAAGCAGATCGTCCGCAGGGTTCTTTTCGATGATGATCCTGTGGTGCCAATAGTCGGTGCGCAGGTACAGCCGGTCCGGTTCACCCGGTTCTTCGAACACTTCGAGTCCCAGCAAATTGCCTGCAAAATCCCGCCATGCAGCGAGATCTGACACGCCAAAACACACGTACCCCAGTTCCGTTACCGCGACCATCGCTGCCCCTCCATCTCATATTTGACCCGGGTCAAGTTCCGAGCTTACGCTGCCGCGCTAGCAACGAGAAGGACTCCGATATGTCGGATGCGAGCCCCGGCGCTTTGGCACTCTTCAACGGCCAACCGCAGTACCAGAACTTCTGCCGTATGCATGAACTCGCCGCGACCAAACCGATGCGCCCGGCGTCCCGCAGCTTCCAATTCCCGGAAGGAGCAAAGATCTCGCTTCCGGCGACGTATCTCGCCGACAACGGCGAAGCGCGTGACATGCGTGCGTTACTCGACGCCACTCACACGTCGGCGTTGCTGGTGCTGCAAAACGGTGTCGTGCGCTTCGAGGAGTATTGGCTCACCGGCGGACGCAGCGTGCAGTGGATGTCGATGTCGGTGGCAAAGAGCCATGTCTCGGCGCTGATCGGCATCGCGCTCGCGGAAGGAAAGATCCGCAGCCTTTCGGATCCGATCACCGCGTACACGCCGAAGCTCGCCAACACCGCGTACGACGGCGTGCGCATCAAAGACGTGTTGCAGATGTCGTCGGGCGCTCGCTGGAACGAGGACTACTCCGACCCGAACTCGGAGGTCTTCCGTATCGGCGCCGCATTGGCGCCCGGCGGTTCCTACGACGCGTTTATGTCCACCACGGTGCGTCAGAACACACCCGGCTCCGTGTGCGTGTACGACTCTGCAGACACGCAGGCGCTGGCGATGTTGATCGCGGGTGCAACCGGACAATCGCTAACGCATTACATGCAGGAGAAGCTCTACGGTCCGCTCGGAATGGAATCGCCGGGCGCGTGGATTTGCGACAGCTTCGGCGTGGAGATGGCGTTCGCGGGATTGCTGATGACGGCGCGGGATTTCGCGAAGCTGGGCGAGCTGTATCGGAACGGCGGCGTTTGGGAAGGCCGACAGATCGTGCCGGCCGACTACGTGGCTGCGTCGGTGAAATGGGATTCGCCGCATCTGGCGCCCGGCAAACCGCAGGTGGGCGATCACACGTTGCCGATGGGATACGGCTATCAGTGGTGGTTGCCGGCAGGAAACGACGGCGACTTCAGCGCAATCGGCGTCTACAACCAATATGTGTACGTGAATCCGAAGCGCGGTCTCGTCATCGTGAAGTTGTCCGCCAATCCGCGATACGGCACGTCGAAAGACGAACGCGACAACAAAGATGCCGAGAACATCCAGGCATTGCAGGCGATCAGCAGGCAGTTCGACTGAGTGGAGGAACCCTTCATGTCCGTTGTCGACTTACATCACTCGATCGAACTTGCAGCCGAACGCGGCGACATCTATCCGGCAATCTACGACGCGTACTTCGAACGCTGCGCCGGTTCGCGCGAGTTGATGCAGCTCACTGACGTTCACATGCGCGGACGCATGCTCGACAGTCTGTTCGAGCTGCTGCTCGCCGACGACGTTGCCGAACAGCTTTCGTATCTGCGTTTCGAGACGAAGAATCACATGAGCTGGGGCGTGCAGCTGAACATGTACGAGAACCTGCTGAGCGCCGTGCGCGATACGGTGCAAGAGTCATGCGGTGCGCAGTGGACACCCGCGATGGCGTCGCAGTGGGAAGCGCACATCGCCACGCTGGTCGCGGAGATCCGGGCGACGCTCGCGACGGTCTGATCCCTCGCCGCGGGTTGTGCGAAGATGCGCGCTTTGTTTCGGGGGTCAGCGTGACACGTCGTTTGTTGTTCATCCGAGCCAGCATCTTCGGCGCCGGTGGTCAGTCCTCTCAACTCGCCGACATATTCATTCAGCGCTTCGTCAAAACGCATCCCGGCGCGAAGGTAGACGTGCGCGACGTGCAGAACCCGCCGCTGCCGCACCTCGACGCAGCGACGTTCGTCGCGTTCAGCAAACCAGCTGACGCGCGTACACCTGAAGAGGTGGACCAACTGCGACTTTCCGACGAGTTGATCGGCGAGCTCGAAGCGGCCACCGATCTTTTGATCGCAATGCCGCTCTATAACTTCGGCGTGCCGTCGGCGTTCAAGGCGTGGATCGATCACGTGACGCGCGCACAACGCACATTCCGCGTCGGCGCGCGCGGTGCGGAAGGCATGCTCAACCACCTGAAACACTGCTGGGTGATCGCGGCGCGAGGAGGTCAATATCAGGGCACGCCGCGCGAGAATCAGGTGCCGTACCTGACGACCATGCTCGGCTTCCTGGGCATTCCGGCGCCGACGTTCGTATTCGCGGAAGCAATGTTGCGCCCCGACCTGAAGGACGACTCGCTTGCGAAGGCGCGCGAAGCCATCGCGCAACTCGACCTGCAATGAAACGCCTCGACACGCGTCAGCGCACCGGCCTGGTGCTCGGCCCCATTCTGTTCGTAGCCGTTGGAATATGGCTCACGGGCCAGGGGCTACCGTCGCCCGCCGCTTGGGCCGGTGCCGTGGTCGTGTTGATGGCGACGTGGTGGATGACTGAGCCGATTCCACTCTGGGCCACTGGCTGCATCCCGCTGATTGCCTATCCGTTGCTCGGCGTGGCGAGTCCGTTCGCGGTCGCGCTGCAGTATTTCGACCCGGTCAACTTTCTGTTTCTCGGCGGCATGATGATCGCCGCATCGATGCAGCAATGGGGTCTGCATCGGCGCATCGCGTTGACCATCATTTCAGCGATCGGCGTGAGTCCGCGGCGCATCGTGCTCGGCTTCATGCTGGCCACGGCGTTCGTGAGCCTGTGGATCTCGAACACCGCGACCACCGTGATGATGTTTCCCATCGGTATGGCGGTGCTGTTGAAGATGGGCGAACAGATGGGGTCTGAAGATCCGCTGGTGCGCCGCTTCGGTCTCGCGCTGATGCTCGGCATCGCGTATGCCGCGAGCATCGGTGGCATCGGCACGAAGATCGGTACTGCACCGAACATCATCATGGTGAAGCAAGCCGCCGACGTGCTCGGCACCGACATCGGCTTCGCCACGTGGCTGATGATCGGCTTGCCGATCGTGCTGGTGGCGCTGCCGATCGTGTTTCTGTTTCTCGTGCACGTTGCTGCACCGGTACCGTCGACCGGATTCCCCGGCGGCGGCGACGTGATCGAGCAGGAACGCATCGGACTCGGCCGCATGAGCCACGGCGAGCGGGTGTCGTTCGTCGGCTTCCTCAGCGCCGCATTGCTGTGGATCTTCCGCAACGACATCGAACTCGGCTCGTTCACGATTCCGGGCTGGTGGCCGCTGGTGACGCTCAGCTGGGAAGACATCATTCGGCGTTCCAGTGGACAGTCTGCCGGCACCGCTCGCGAAGCTGATGCATCAGGACGTCGGTGACGCCGCGGTGGGAATGGGCGTTGCGATCGCCTTATTACTCATCCCGATCACGCTGCGTCCTCTGCGCTTCGCGCTCGACATCCAGCGCGCCGCGCGCGTCAACTGGAGTCTGCTCGTGCTGCTCGGCGGCGGTCTCGCCATGGCTTACGGCATGCAGCAGAGCGGCCTCTCCACCTGGCTCGGCGAGCAGCTGAAAGGCGTCGGTCAACTCGGAACCGTACCCGGCCATCCTGATGGTCAGCTTCGCGAGCCTCTTTCTGACCGAAGTCGCGTCGAACGTGGCCACCGCCAGCATCATGGTGCCGATCGTCGCGGCTGGCGCCGAAGGTTTCGGCCTCAACGCAGCACCGCTGATGTTTGCCGCAGCGATGGCCGCGTCTTTCGGATTCATGCTCCCCGCCGGCACGCCCCCCAACGCAATCGTTTACTCGAGCGGATACATCACGGTGCCGCAGATGGTTCGCGCGGGTATCGCGGTCGACATATTCGGGGCGCTGCTCGTCGCAACCATGTGTTATTTCCTGGTCCCGCTCGTGATTTAGGCAGGTAGGTGTGGCTTCGGCGATTGGGGTGGTGACGGCTGATCGGTGTTCCGGGGCCGCTCAAGCCATCCATGGGCGCTTAGGGCGCGGCCATCCATGGCCGCGACATGCCCCTCCACACCGATCAGCCGTCACCTTGCATCACGAGCCGCGTCTTCGTTTGTTGGGGCGAAGATGAACGCGCGCTTTGCGCGCGTTCAGGCACGACACACGACTAACGACGGTGGCGCGACCCAGGTGGACGTGGGGGAATGTTGGTGAGGACCATGAGCGGCCAGGGATGGCCGCGATTGAGCGACCACGGATGGCTCGAGCGTGTCCGAACCGGCGTTCACGCACGTCCGCCGCGAATCGAAGGTCCATCCCACCACACCCTCACGCAGAGCGCGGCAATACAACAACGTTGTCGAATGACAAACGTGCGATGTCTTCGGTGACCGCTTGTCCGAAGGCGGCGGCTTTTTCGGTGTAGATGTAGGGGTGTAGCTTTCGAGCGCGGTCGCGGTAGGTGGCAAGGGCGGCTTCGAGAGTGGCTTCCACGCGGAGACGGTCGGCTTCGTCGAGCATCACATCACCGATTCGGGCGCGCAGCAGCAGCAGGTCGTGGTGTTTGCCGAGTGCATCGCCGAGGCGGTCGAGATACCAGCGACGTGCGCGGTTGCCGGCGCATAGCACCGGGCGAATCATGTCGAGCTGGTAGAACGCGTTTTTCGCCCAACGCCGCCAACGATGCAACAGTGCCGCATCATCGTGCTCGAGAACGCTGCGGCCTAGGCGACGACCGCGCTGGTAGGAGCGCACGAAACCTTCGATCAGACGCGCGTCGTGCAGCGTTTCTACGTCGAGGTCGCGCCACACACCGGACTCCTGCTGAAATCCGTCGGATACCTGGTCCATTGAGGCGCGCGTGATCGGTCCTGCCACGTGTTCGCCGAGCGTATTCGCAACGATCGTGAGCGCCGCGTGGGTCTTCTTTTTCGAGGTCTTGGCCGCGAGGCCGCGCGCCATCGTCAGAACGGCTTGCTCGTCGCGGGCAGGCGCCAGAGTCCGGTGAATTGCGGTCAAACGCGCTTCGGCATCGTTGAACAGCGCTTCGGGTACTTCGCGTTGCAGCAGGCGCCAGCTTGCACGCAGGCGTTTCACGCCGATTCGAAGGCTGTGGACCGACGTATCGGACAGCGGCGCGGGGTGTGCAGACAGCAGGTGCAGGCAGCGATTGTTCTCCTGCAGCGCGTGATAGATGACGAAGTCACTGAACCGCATCGCGCAATCCTTCGTTCGTTTGCATGCTCCGAGCCACCGTGACGGCTGTCAAGGCGCCGATCACGCCGAGCAGCATCAGCGTCAACAGCGGCCACGGCGTGCCATTTTGCAGCACGCCGAGCGTCTGGCTTGCGATCGCGGCGAGCATCATCTGAGAGAAGCTCGTGAGTGCAGACGCCGTTCCGGCGCGCAACGGGAACACGTTGATCACCTCTGCCTGAGCGTTGGGAAGCCCTACACCTTGACCGAATTGCGCCAGCATCATCGGCAGAAAAAGTGTCAGAGGTTCGAGCTTTCCCGCGGCCGCGAACGCGATGGTGACAAGCACTCCGGTGAGCGCGATCAGCATGCCTGCGGTCATCAGCGAAAGCGTCGAGTAACGCTCCGTCAAACGTACTGACGCGAAATTGCCGATCATGAACCCGCCGGCAACCAGCATGAAGTAAAGGCCATACTCCGTGGCCGGTCTATGCAGCAGCACCACCATCACATAGGGGGCACCGGAGATGAACGAAAAGAAGATGGTCGAAGAGAACGCCGGATACAGCGCAAGCACCACGAACCGCGGCGACGCCAACAGTTGAACGAAGCCGCGCAGCATGCCGGCCGCGGACTCCATCCTGTGTTCCGGCCGGTGCGACTCCTGGAACAGTATCACGACCGCGCCGATCACCACGATGCCGGCGATGCAGACCAATCCGAAGATCGCGCGCCAGTTCGCTATGTCGACGATTACACCGCCGATTGCCGGAGCGACCATCGGTGCCACCACCATCACCATGGTCAATCGCGCGATGACGCCTGCCGCCCGGCTTGGCCCGTAGTGATCGCGCGCCACCGCCCGCGCGATGACCATGCCGGCAGCTCCCCCGACCGCCTGCACAACGCGCGCGGCAATCAGTGTGTGAATGTCGGGCGCAAGCACGCAGCCCAGGCTGCCGGCAACGAACATCACCAGCCCCAACAGGAGAATCGGGCGGCGACCATAACGGTCCGATAGAGGACCGTAGATCAGCGTACCGACCGCAATTGCGACCATCGACACGCTCAGCGTGAGCTGAGCAGTCGCAGGCGAAACGGCAAAGCTCGTCTGTATAGCCGGCAGCGCCGGCAGGAAGATCTGCATGGCAAACGGACCCGTCGCCGTTACAGCGGCGAGAATTGCGATCAACCAGAGAGGCGGCGGTGAGTCTGCAGCGATGGATCTGACCATCGGTGGCAGAGTAGCCGGGCCGCGGCGCTTCCGCTATAAGGGCACCTTACCCTCGCGACAGAACATCAAAGGCATATCAATGACGAATTCGCTGGTACTAACCGAATCGGAAGGCGGCATCACCGTGGTGACGCTCAATCGCCCGGAAGCGTTGAACGCACTGTCGCGCGCGCTTCGCGGCGCTATCGTCGACACATTCGAACGCCTGCGCACCGACACCGCAACGCAAGTGGTCATTCTCACGGGCGCGGGTCGCGCGTTCACGGCCGGCCTCGACCTCAAGGAACTCGGCGGCGAGCGCGACACAGACACAACGGGAATCAACGATCGCGATCTGCTGCGCGTGTTCGACGAGGTCGACAAACCCATCATCGGTGCAGTCAACGGTTATGCGATCACCGGCGGCTTCGAGATCGCCTTGATGTGCGACTTCCTCATCGCGTCCACACAAGCAAAGTTTGCCGACACCCACGCGCGCGTCGGCGTCGTTCCGGGATGGGGACTGTCGCAGCGCTTGCCGCGCCTGATCGGCATCAATCGCGCGAAGGAACTCTCGCTCACCGGCAACTATCTGAGCGCGGAACGCGCCTACGAATGGGGGCTGGTGAATCGCGTGGTCGAACCCGCGGAGCTGCTGCCCACGTGCAAAGCGCTGGCACGCGACATCCTCACCACCGACCCGGCCACACGCTCGGAAATCCGCAGGATCATGAACCAGGGCTGGAACGCGACGCTGGGCGAAGGCATGTCCATCGAACACGACGCCAGCCGCCAGCACTCACGCCGCGAGCTGACGCCGGAAAAGGTCGCCGCGCGACGCAAAGGCATTCAGGAACGCGGGCGCTCGCAAAGCCACTAACGACCGTCTCAAGGCGATTCCGCCTAGAGTACTTCGCCTCTACGAGCGGGTAGCAGCTCTACTCCCACTAAGCCTTGCACCTATGGCGAGTGCTTAGCGAAAAATGCAGCCTGCTTCTAACAGAATGGCAGCGGCGCGTTGCATTTATCGATCGTGTGGTGTCGCAGCCAGCGTGACGCAGCATCGTATCCGCGGCGTACACGCACTTTCCACCCACCGCGCGAAATCGCATCGAAGATCCAGATCCTCGAGATAGACGAAGAATCGCTCGTCGAAGCCCCCGGACCTTTGAACGGTGGCTTGTCGCGCGCGCGTTGGCCGATATATACCTGTTGGGCGATGGTTGTTGCGACTTACATAGGAAGGCTGACAGCGATGCATTGAGGTTCAGGTCAGAGAACCTCCAGACAGCATCGAAAACACGCGACTCATTCACCGCGCTTCGGTGCACGACAAATGCGACCTGCTGTTTCGCTGTCAAATTCGATACCGAGCCGACGGTACTCGTCAGAAAAGATCGGCGCGGTCCACCAATCACCGGGGAAGTGGCGAGGCAACGCTGCGATAGGCATCAACGTAGCGGTCGACACATCGTTCCGCGCCATAGTCTTCATGCACACGATGCGTGGCCGCGTCGCCACAAGCCGCGCGCTCACTCAGGCTCATCGACACGAAGCGGGTAACTGCGTCGGCAATCCTCGCGGCATCGCCGACCGGCGCGATACACCGCTTATCCGCGATCATCTGGGCGCAATCGCCGACGTCGGTCGCAACGCACGGTACGCCGCTCGCCATTGCTTCCAGCAGCACGTTTGGCAGCGCTTCCGTTCGCGATGTCAGCAGCAGCAGATCGAGTGCGGGATAGAGGCGTTCCACCGCATCGACCGGTCCAAGCAGTCGGACACGCGCTTTGAGTTCGTTCGCTTCGAGCAACGTCGCGAGCGCCGCGTTCGACGCGTCGATTCCGGTGCCCGCCATCACTATGCGTACGTTCTCGTGACGCTCGGCCAAGAGCCGGCACGCGTGTAGAAAGGTCACCGCATCCTTCGCCGGATGAAACCGCGCCACCCAACCGACGACAAATTCGCGATCGCCATATGCCCAGCGCGTGCGCCACTCGCTACGCGATTTTTCGGATGGCCCGAAGCGCGAGGTATCGATGCCGTTCTGAATGACGAGCGACGGATGCCGCGCAAATCCGAGTGCGGCGTGGCTGCGGCGTCCGGCTTCGGAGTTGAATATGACGAGCGCGGGCGGCTTCATCACACGGGCGGCGCGGATCGCCGCGCGCGTCGATATCGATTCATCGCGCATCCGCAGCAGATGATGGCGCACGCCCCAGACTGCAGGCGGTATTGGGGCGACGCGCCGACACAGCAAGCTCGCGAACATATTGCCGTGGTACATCCAGCCCTGTACGAGTTGCGGCGCGAACCTGCGCAGTTCGAAAACCGCGGTGTGCCAACCGCGGAACGGATTGCGGTGCATAGCGCAGCCAACCACTGTAACCCCGTGTCGGCGCAGGTCCGCGCCCATCGGTCCATCGTCACGCAGGCTCAATACCAGCGTCGCGAAGCCTCGTTCGTGCAACCCGCGCGCCAGGGTGATCAGACTAGTTTCGGCACCGCCGACCTCGAGTCCGCTCGTGACGAATGCAATCCTGAGCGGCGACTGCGCAAACGACTCTGGTGAGGCGCGCGTCGTCAACCCGAGTGGCGCGGGGCCAGGAACATCAGGACGCTCCATACTTGCGGAGTCCGGCCCTTCTGTATGTTGCGACATCTGGCTCCAACAACCGATCAGCGTTGCACTGGACCCGATGCTTCGCGCTTGCGGGTGTCGTACCAACTCTGGAACATCAGGACGTTCCATAGACACGCCGACCAATCGGCCTTTGCCGTCATGTGTTGTTCGAGTTTCTCGAGAATAGGACATGCCTCGAGGTAACCGTCAGCGGCGAGGCGCGCGGGCGCGAGCAGATCGGTGGCCCACTCCTTTAGCGGTCCGCGCAGCCACTCGGCCATGGGTACGCCAAAACCCTGCTTGGGGCGATCCGTCAGCTCCGGCGGCACGTAACGCCCGAGAAGTCTTTTCATTAGCCGCTTCGGCTCGCCCGCGCCGCGCGTCGCGTGTTCCGGCAGCGTCATACAGAACTCGACGACGCGGTGGTCCAGCAGTGGTACGCGCGCTTCCAGACCCATGCGCATGCTCGCGCGATCGACTTTAGTCAGGATGTCGTTCGGCAAATACTCGAGGAGGTCCTGGACAGCCATGCGCCGCCACATCGGAAACACAGTGGTCCAGTGTCTTGTATCCGAATAAATCGAGGTGCGCTCGCGGCCGCCGATGACGACTCGATCTGGCGTTCTCCAATGCGACATGAAGTCGAGGTAGACGTCAGATTGCGACCGGTAGCCGATGACGTCCGCGACTCGCTGCAACTTGTCCGATAGACGCCCCGATCGACCGGGTAGTCCCAACGACGGCAGACGGCTGCTGGCCGCAAGTATCGGGCGCGAGCGCAATGCCGCGGCGCCGAATTGGCGCGCACCGACCGGAATGTTCCGAATCCTCGCCCACAGCGCTTCGCACAGCGCATAACGCTTATAGCCCCAGAACAGTTCGTCGCCCCCATCGCCAGACAAGCTCACCGTCACGTTCCCTCGCGCGAGCCTGCTCACGAGATAGGTGGGCAGAATCGATGAATCTCCGAACGGCTCATCGCACAACGCGGGCAGGACGGTAACAGTGTCGAGCAGATCGGTCTCACCCATCATGAGTTCGGTGTGGTCGGTGCCCAGATGCGCAGCAACGCGGCGGGCGGCCGACGACTCGTCATACGCCGCGCGCTCGAATCCGATCGTGAAGGTTTTTACCGGGCGGCTCGAACATTCCTGCATCAGCGCAACGACCAGCGAGGAGTCGATGCCACCCGACAGGAACGCGCCCACCGGGACGTCGGCGACCAGTTGGCTCGATACGGATTGCCGCATCAAGTGCAGCACTTCCTCGTCGAGCGACGCAGAATCGCCGGCCGCCACTGGTCGTGCACACGCCTCGGCGGCAGACCAGTAGGTGGTCGGCTCCGGAGGCGTGCCGGGCGCGGGGTCGCGGGTGGAAATCCGCAGCCATGTGCCGGGTGGCAATTTGTACATACCCTCGTAGATCGTTTGTGACGAAGGCACGTGGCTGAAGCGCAGGAAGGCGGCGAGTGCATCACGACTGACACGACGTTCGCTCGACGGCAGCGAGTCGAACGCACCCAGTTCGGAAGCAAATACGAAGCGTCGTCCGCACCAGCCGTAGTACAACGGCTTGACGCCAAGGTGATCCCGCGCGAGCGTGAGTTCACGCTGTACGCGATCGTAGACTGCGAGCGCGAAGATACCGACACAGCGGCGTAGTGTTGCGTCGACACCCCACGTGGCGATCGCTTCCAACAGGATCTCCGTATCGGAGCGACCGCGCCAATCGTGTACAGGCAGCCCCTGGCGTAGCTCCGCGAAATTGTAGATCTCGCCGTTGTAGACGATTACGAAGCGTCCGTCGGCCGACGTCATCGGCTGGTGCCCTTCGGCTGACAAATCGATGATCGATAGGCGACGATGTCCAAGACCCACGTTTTGTTCACACCAGGTTCCGGCATCGTCGGGGCCGCGATGCGCAAGACGATCGCGCATCGCCGACACGAGCACCGCGTCGGCAGGGTCGCTTGTTTCGACGACGCCTACGACCCCACACACGTCAGATCGCTCCGGCCGCCGCAACGGTTGCGTCAGTCATCGCCACAGCCGAAAACAATGCAACCGTGCGCGCGCGTCCAGCAGCAGCAATTGCGGCGCGGCGCGAACCGTCGCGAAGGATGTCTTGGAGCGCGCGAGCAAAAGCGACGGCGGTCGGTTCATCGACGACAATCCCTGCATCGCCCAGCACCTCACGCACGCCGCCGACGTCGCTGGCGACGCAACACACGCCGCACGCCATGCCCTCGAGCAAACTGTTGGGGAAGCCTTCGAAATGCGAGGCGCAGCAGACGACGTCGAGGGCGGCCGTGAGCCTACGCACATCCGTTCGTTCCCCTAAGGCCGAGACACGGTCGGTGATGCCTAGAGATTGAATCAACTGCGCGATTTCGCGATCCGCGTCGGTACGTCGGCCAACGAGAACCAAGTGTGCATCGCTACAGTGTGCAAACGCGTGCAACAGAAGATCGTGGCGCTTCTGCGGATCTACGCGTGCGACGAAACCCACCACGCGCGCGCCGTTGGGAATGCCAAGTTCTGCTCGCACGGCTGCACGTGCACCCGGATCCGGACACCATGCCGCCGCGTCAATGCCGTTGAATACCACCGCTTGCGACCGCGGGCGGAATCCACGCCGACGATAAAAGTCGAGACACGCGGTTGCGTTGCCGATGAGGACGTCCACTCGCGGGCTGAACGGACTGCACAGCCGCGCCGTAAGGCGGGCCACGGCGCTGGACGCGACGTCGGATGCGCGTACGCCCCATAACAACCTCACCGAACGACCGAGCATTGCCGCGGCCGCGAGCAGGTTCGCCGCATCGAGAAAGCTGTAAACGATCGAACCGTTGCCGACGAGACGCCTCAGCCGCAGCATCGCGCGGATTGCGCCGATTACGCCGCCGTACGCAAGCGTCGTCACAACGACTCGAGAGTCTAGTTCGTAAGCCGCCGGATGACGTCCATCGATGACGGTGACGGCAACCGATTCACCACGCCGAGCCAACTCATTGGCTAGGGTTGCGACCTGTCGCTCCGTTCCGCCGGAGCGCAGCGACCCAATCACCAACCACCATCGCCGTGCACCATCGACCATCCAACACGAACCGTTCGACACACTTGGTCATATTAGCAAGGCGCCACTGTTGAATCCCGACCCGTGGCACAGAATCGGTCACTATCAAATGAATAGTATCCTTGGTGGCGTCGGCAAGAAGACGTCGGAATGGGTAGACTCCGAGCGCCGATCGAGTCCGCGACGATCGATGGCAAAACGTACAACAGGGACACGAATGCGCGGACGCGCGCGTCGTTGGCAGAGCGCAATGGAACAGAGCAAGATCTGGGCGCATTTTCAGGATCCGGCGAATGACGGATTTCGGGATGCGGCAGCGCGGTACCAGACGCTGGTTGCGTTGGCGGAACGACAGGTGCCACGCGGCCGCGCGCTCAACCTCGGCATTGGTGGCGGCGGCGTCGAACGCGGTTTCTTGGATCATGGTTGGACGGTTGCATCACTCGAATCCCGACGCCAACGCTGTGGCGCGACTGCGTTCAGAGGGGATCGACGCGCGACACGGCTATGCGCAAGCAATGCCGTTTGAATCGAACACATTCGATGCGGTCGTCGTTTCCGAAGTGCTCGAACATATCGCGGACGATGCCCGAGGGAGCGTAATCACAGAGTTGAGGCGCGTACTGCGCCGCGGCGGCGTGCTGGTAGGCACCGTGCCGTACCGTGAGACCCTCGCCGACCAGCAGACCGTCTGCCCCGAGTGTGGCAAAACATTTCACCGCTGGGGCCACGTTGCATCGTTCGATGTTGCAGCCATTCGCTCTCTGCTCGCGCCGCATTTTCGTGTCCGCCAATGCGCCGCGCGCTGCTTCGTCAATTGGCAAGGTCCGTTGTCAGTGCGCCGAATTCTCAAAAATCTCGCGAAGGCGGCGCTCGGCCGGATGGGCGAGCCCATAGTCTCGCCGTCGTTGTTGTTCGTCGCGCGCGCGGGACTCGATCGGCCGTGAGCCTGGAAGTGTCGGTTGCCTACGTCGCGCTACGTGGCGTGGGCGGGATGCTGTCGGTGGCGATGCTCGCGGTGCTTGCACGCGCATATGGTCCGGCCGGATATGCGGAGGTTGCGCTTGCAGTCGGCGGCGCATTTCTGGTCGCGTCCATCGTCTTTGCGCCGCTGCGCGCCCGCGCTGGCGCGTTTTTCGACGACCCCGCTTTGCGATCAGGTGGCGCTAACCAATCTTTTCTATCGCGCTGCCGCCTCGATCGTGTTGACCGGATGTGTTCTCGCCTCAGTGTGGGTCGACCACGCGGCTCTCGATCATGTCCGCCGCCGTACTCACAATCACGCAAGGCGCCTTCGATTACGCGGTGCAGTACGCAACGTTCCATCTCCAACGAAAACGTGTTGGGTTGCTCGACTCAGCAAATCAGCGTTGGGAATCACGGGGGCAACGGCCGTGATGTGGTTCGCAGCACCTGCCTGGTGTGCCGTGGCATGGCTTTCGATTTCGGCAGCTGTTGCGCTCACATTGTTTGGGCGCGGCGCGCTTCCCACGGATGGACGCCGTTGGCGCTGCTACCGCGCCGCGGCCTTCGTCAGATTCTGGCATTTGCCGCACCGCTTGCGATCTAGGTGGCCTCGTCTTTTGCGCACAATGGGCGGATCGTGCGGTTGTCGGCGTAATACTCGGCACGTCGCGGTTCGGTGCATACGTCGCCGTCGCCGATTTGACGCAGCAGTTGATCGGCATGTTGTTTAGCGGGATCGGTGCGGCATGGTATCCGCGTCTCGTACAAGCATCGGCTGAAGCCAACGAGACCGAGGTTCGACGTTTGTTACACCGCTACGTCGAGTTTTTGTGGGTGCTGTTGATCCCCGCCGTAGTTGGCCTCGCGGCCGTCGCGCGTCCACTTGCATCCGTCTGTATCGGTTCGGATTTCAAGATTGGATCCGGACCACGGTGGATGCCGATACTCGCGCTTGGCGCGGGTCTGGCCGGCATGAAGGCGTTTTTGTTGGACGTGCCGCTGTTCCTGCGTAAACAAATGGTGCTGCACGCGTGCAT
>CAWGGQ010000005.1:0-8280 GCA_963822125.1 uncultured Gammaproteobacteria bacterium
CGCCGCGTTGTAGATCAACATTCCGCGAAACGCGGCCACGCTGCCGCCAGCGCTCTTGCCCGGCCAACATGCGAACGAGAGCCCCAGCAGCGCGATGCCGAAACACCGGGCCAGCACCGCGCCGTCGTCCGCGACATCGAACCCCAGCAGCAGCTTCACGACGAGCCCGGCACGAGGATCACGACGATCCCCGTGCCCGCTTCCACGACGGACGCGAATGCGAGCAGCTTCTTCCCCGCGCCGTCGCTCAAAGCGCCCGCCACGTCAGTCGTGCGCCTTCGCCGCCGCTTCAACCACCTTCGCCTGATCGGCCGCAGAGAGCTGCGACGGACCAAGTTGGAAGGTCAGCTTGTCGATCGTTCCGGTGAAGCGGAACGGCAGCTCGTAGCTGTCATCCACCCCGAGCGGGTATCGACACCGATGTCGAACGTCTCGTCGATGGTCATCATGAGCGGAATCGTGTGCGCGATCGTCTTCTTGGCCAGTCTCCTTGCCGTCCACCTTGAACACGCCGGTGCCACCCTTGCCGGGACCGGGACCGTCGTACATGAAGTCGAACACGAGCGTGTGTTTGCCCGGCTTCAGCGCCTTGCCCAGCCATCTTCGCCGATGACCCCCCACGCCACCCTCCCAGCGGAATCGTTCCAGATCCAGCAGGTTGTAAACGAAGACCGGTTTGCCCTTGAGCAGGTAGAGCCCGTAGCCGCCGAAGCGGCCGCCCAGCGTCACGATCATGCCCTCCGCGCCGCCCTCGGGAACGGTAATCTCGGCGGTGATGGTGTAGTCCTTGTCCAGCAGGCTGGGCGCATTGCCGAGCGGGATGCCGGAATTCTCACCCGTGTAGGTGAACACGGTCTTGCCGGCGATGGCGCTCGGCCGCGGCGTCAGCAGGCGCGAGAAGGCCGTGTTGTCCAGCGGAAAGACGTTGTATTTCGCCGCCTCGGTCAGGAACAACGCCTGCATTTCCTTCAGCTTGGCCGGCTTCTTGGCGGCGAGATCGTTGTTCTGCGAGAAGTCTTCGCTGATGTTGTAGAGCTCCCATTTGTAGCCATTCACGACGTCGGGCAGCTTGCCCGTGGCCAGATCCCAGGGCGGGGCGAACGGCGTCGTATTGGCGATCCAGCCGTCGTGGTAGATGCCGCGGTTGGCGACCATCTCGAAATACTGCGTCGTGCGCGTGGAGGGCGCCTTGGCATTGGCCGCGTCAAAGGTGTAGGCCATGCTCACGCCCTCGATCGGCCGTCTGCGCGATGCCGTTGACCGTCTCCGGCGCCGGATGCCCGTGGCCTCGAGAATGGTGGGCACGATGTCGATGACATGGTGGAACTGGCTGCGGATGCCGCCGACATCCTTGATGTGGCCGGGCCACGAGATGGCCAGACCCTGCCGGGTGCCGCCGAAATGCGAGGCCACCTGCTTGGTCCACTTGAAGGGGGTGTCGAACGCCCACGTCCAGCCCACCGACATGTGCGGGTAGGTCTTGTCCGTGCCCCAGTCTTCGTAGATGCGCAGCTGCAGGGCTTCGGGGCTTTCAGGATGCCGTTGTAGGCGGTGAGCTGGTTGAAGGCGCCGGTACAGGGTGCCTTCCGGGCTGGTGCCGTTGTCGCCGCAGATATAGATGATCAGCGTATTGTCGAGCTTGCCCATGTCCTCGACCGCCTGGATGACGCGGCCAATCTCGTAGTCGGTATAGGCGGCGTAGCCGGCAAAGACTTCCGCCTGGCGCGCGAAGAGTTTCTTCTACAGCACGACAGCGAGTCCCACTTCGGGAGTCTCATCCGGCCACGGCGTGAGCTGGGCGTTCGCCGGGATCACGCCGAGCTTCTTCTGGTTGGCGAAGATCTCCTCGCGCAGCTTTTCATAGCCCATGTCGAACTTGCCCTTGAACTTCTCGATCCATTCCGCCTTCGGCTGGTGCGGCGAGTGGGTGCCGCCGGGCACGTAATAGACGAAGAACGGCTTGTCGGGCGCCGCCGCGTTCAGGTCGCGCATGTGCTTGATGGCCTCGTCCGCCATGTCGGTGATGAGGTTGTAGTCGGGCTTGCCGATCCACGGGAAGATCTGCGTGTGGTCGCGGAACAGGTAGGGCGTCCACTGGTCGGTCTCGCCGCCCATGAAGCCGTAGAAGTACTCGAATCCCATGCCCGACGGCCATTGGTCGAAAGGTCCGGCGGCGCTGTACTGGAAGGTAGGCGTGTTGTGGTTCTTGCCGAACCACGACGTGGCATAGCCGTTGTCCTTGAGGATCTTGCCGATGCGTGGCGTTCTCGATCCCGATGACGGAGTCGTAGCCCGGGTAATCCGGTGGAAGTTCGCCGATCACGCCGGAGCCCACCGAGTGATGGTTGCGGCCGGTGATCAGCGCGGCCCGCGTCGGCGAGCAGAGCGCGGTGGAGTGGAACTGCGTGTAGCGCAAGCCCGCCTTGGCGACGCGGTCCAGCGCCGGCGTCGGGATGACGCCGCCGAACGTGCCCGACACGCCGTAACCCTGGTCGTCGGTCATGATCAGCAGCACGTTGGGCGCGCCCTTGGGCGGCACCACGCGCGGCGGCCACCACGGCTTGGAGTCCTTGGCGCTTTCCTTGATCACGCCGCCGAACTTCATGGGCGGCGGCGGGAGTTGCTTCCCGTCGAGCGTGACGGTGGCGCTGGGCGAGCCCAACACGCCATTAACGGTGTCCGCTGCGAACACTGCGCCGCTTAGCGCGGCTCCAAGCAGGCACATGCCTACACTCAGTCCAAGCGTTCTTTTCACGTTGTGTATTCCCTCAGTTGTGTAGCAGATCATTGAACGCAGCGTCTTAGCGACTCACTGGAACCGTTAGAACCGGCGCATTCGTGGTGCCGGTATTGTCGGCCAGCGTGATGGTCCAGAGCGTCGTCAGCAATCGGAAGAAGCGCTTCGTCGCCTGATCTCGTTCGTCGATATATAGAATTTACCCGCCGCGGTACGGCACCGCAACGGCCGCGCGCTCCGGTTGATCCTTCGAAAAGGCTACGTGCAATTTTCCGCCCACCGATCCCGCCGCCGCGAATCGCTTTGCGGCACCGCTGGCGAGGTCCGCTTGAGGTACATCGATGGCGGCAGACAGGAGTTCCATCAGCCCGACGATCGAACGCGTCGTCAACGAGATGTCAGTATCGGTAGTACGTTCGAATGCGAGACTAACCGGCAACAGCAGACTCGAATCCGTTGCATGGCCTTTGACACCGAGCAGCTCGAGCAATGCAGCAACAGACTCGGCGTGCGCTACGCTGCATTGCGCGATCGCGATCGCAAACTCGCCGGGCTTCGTTTCGACCCAGTGCAGACACCCGAACTCAGTCAACTCCGCCATCAGGGCGACAAAGCGCTCGAAGCGCGGATCGGGTGTCTGGGTCGAGAACGCCGGGTTTGAAATGCCGTTCACGCTCGATACCAGACTCCAGTAGATTCCGGTCGGGTCGAAGAGCGTACTGGTGAACTGCGCGAGCGTGGCGATTGAGATCGGCGCCATCACGGCGCTCGTGTATTTCGCACCTGCGACCGGCACATATGAGATGGTCGGATTCTCCTCATATGTGAACCCGGTGCTGAACGGCACCAGATTGCCCCGGTAGTTCTCGCCGCCGCCGAAACCCGCCTCGAGCGCAGCCTTTCCGGTGGTATGTACATTCGCGGTCACGCTGGCCACCGTCAGCAGGCTGGCACTTTCTTCATAGCGATTGTGAATCGCGACCATCAACAACTGTTGGTTGTTGGTCGCGATGATCGCTTCGTTGTACGCCATGCGGCCATTGCGAATCGCAGCAGGGCCGACCGCGTTGCAGCCGACTAGTCCAACTCCGATCAAAAGCAACAAGACGATCTGTTTCAAACCAGGTACCAATCGCGAGTTATAAATCGGACGAAAGTGTGAACTCGGCGGTGGCCGCATGCCAAACACATTTCTCTTCATCCATCGGAACCGACGAAGGCGCAACAAGACGGTGACGCCTTGTGACGTCACCGCCCCCTTTGATGACGCCGCCGAATTCGGCGCGGGAGCCGGAATCTGGCGCAGACTACGGCAGCACCTCAGGCACGCACTTGACTTATTCGGCCAAGGTCGCAAGTGTCGCCACCTATGCAACGGCGCGCAGATACACCCTCCAACCGAGCCAACTACAACCAGGCCGACGTCGACGACGGCGGCATCGTGCGTCTCGCCACGCTGTTGCCGATTCCCGCGCTGCTCCGCCAGAGTGGTGTCGACCCAACGGAATTGTTGGCGAGCGTCGGCCTCGACTTCACCGCGTTTGGCGATGCAGAGAACCAGATACCCTTCCGAACCGCGGGCTTGCTGTTGCAGCGCTGCGCGGAGGCAACCGGGTGCCCGCACTTCGGTCTGCTCGTCGGCCAGCAGTCCGACGTCGAGACGTTAGGCCGTGTGGGCGCGCTCATGCGCCAATCACCCACGGTCGATGCCGCGCTGCGCAGTCTGATTCTGCATTTGCATCTGCAGAATCGCGGCGGCATTCCAACGCGCATCGTCAATGGCGCGCACGTGTCGATGGGCTACGTCATCTATCAGCCTGACATGCCGGGGACCGCGCAGGTTCACGACCTGATTGCGGCCCTCAGCTACAACATATTGAGATCGATGTGTGGCTCCCGCTGGCGGCCGGCATCCGTGAGGTTTTCACACGCGCGTCCGCGCGAAGTGAAACCGTACAACCGTTTCTTCAGGGCGCCTCTCGAGTTCGACGCTGACGCAACCGAGTTGCGATTCGAAAGGACATGGCTCGATCGTCCGCTTCCCGGATCCGACGCCGCGTTGTACGCGTTGCTGCTGCGCACGTTGTCGACGGAATCGGCGCAGTTCAGCGATTCGTGGAACAGGTGCGCGTCGCGTTGCGCACGATGATTCCGACTGGACGCGCAACGGAACAATCGATCGCCGCAGTGCTGGGAATACCGTCGCGCACGTTGCGACGTCAACTCGTGGCGAAAGGCACGAGCTTTCGCAACCTCGCCAAAGAGACGCGTTATGAAATCGCCCGGCAGCTGCTAACCGACACCGGCATGGCGATCACAGACATTGCCGGCGTGCTCGAATACGCCGACGCGAGTGCATTCACGCGCGCCTTCAGACGGTGGACGAATCTGTCGCCGGCCGCCTGGCGCGCGCAGGCGCGCGCGGCCTGATCGTGAGCGCTGCCGGCTACGACGCTTCCTTCAAAGGGTTCCTTTTTGGGCGCGCGCGGCGTCGAAGTCGGCCTGCATCTGAGCGCAGTTTCATCACGCCGTAGAACACCGTGATCGCCATCGCGACGACGAGTGTACCGACCAGCATCCGTTCCGCAACGAAGTCGCCCATGCGGTTGGCGATGTAGCTGGCGACGATGAGCGCCAGAATGCCGCCGTTGATGATCCAGTTCGCCGCGTACGATACGACGTAGTGCAGCGTGCCGAAGCCGGCGAGCTGATACAGCATGAACGGCAGAATCGCGACGGCCGGCAACAGTTCCGACGGGCCCAGCGCAACGTCCACGGAACCCGGTGCCGCCGCATGCAGTAGCGTGCTGTTCGCAAGTTCGTGGAACAACGACGGCACCGCCGCCAGAAACGGCACGGTTGCAAGCAACTCCAGAATTTAGCGCCCCCGCTCCAGGTGCCCACTTTCGCGGAGTTGTCACCTGCAGACTGAGTGCCGATGAACAGGCCGCCGACGATCGCGGCGCCGCTAGCGAGCATCAGCAGTTCCACCGTGATGCCGAACGCTGCCAGTTTTACCGGCCTTTATCAGCAACAGCCCGAGAAAGCCCGGGGTATAGAACATCACACGGACGAGCCGCGCCCACACCCGTGCGTCGCGGTCGGGCGGCAGCCGCGGCAACGCGCGCCCATCCGTACCCACCGTCGGCCGATCTTTCTGCTTCGACATGTCACCCTCCGAAAAGCGTTAGCGTCATGAAGTTCGATGCGCAAACTACCACAGCGTACTCACGCGCCGAACGAGAACCCTTCGTAGCCGCTCGCAACCACGCGTTCGCAGATTTCCCGATACGCCCGACGCCCGCGGCATACGGCATGAACACGCGCGGCTTACCGGGAATGTTGGCACCGAGGTACCACGAGCCGCCTTCGAGCATCAGCGTGCCGCTGGCCACGTCGTTGACGTGCGCAACCCACTGGTCCTGCGCCGCGAGCACCGGCTCGACGCGCCTGTAACCGTGCTTGCGCATGTATGGATGCAGTCGACCGTCCAGTCGACGTGCTGTTCGATCGATACCAGCATGTTGCTGAGCACCGACGGGCTGCCGGGACCGGTGATCGTGATCAGATTCGGGAAACCTGCGATGCCCAGGCCCAGATAGCTGCGCGGGCCGGCGGACCACACGTCGGCAAGCGATTTCCCGTGCGAGCCGCGTACATCGATGCGCAGCAGCGCGCCGGTCATCGCATCGAAGCCGGTCGCCATCACGAGCGTATCGAGCTCGAAGAACTCACCACTGCTCATGCGAATACCGCTGCGCGTGATGCAGTCGATCGGGTTGCCCTGCAGGCTCACCAATTTCACGTTGGGGCGGTTGTAGGTTTCGTAGTAGTCGGAGTCCACGCAGATCCGCTTCGTGCCGATCGGGTGCGACGTGGGGCACAACGCATCGGCCGTCCGGGGTCTTTGACGATCGCGCGGATTTTGTCGCGACGAAATCCGCAACGATGCGGTTCGTGTCTTTGTTGATGATCGTGTCGGCGATGACGCCGATGAAGTTCGCGCCGCCGATACGCCAGTATTTTCGAGCAGCGCGCGCACTTCCGCTTCGGACTTGCCCGCCGCCGTTTCGAGCTTCGGACCGCCCGGATGCGGTTCGATCTGCAGATCGCCGAAGCCGGCGCCCATGCCGAGACGATGGTTCTGCCGATGGCCCGGATAGTTCGCCTTGAACGCCTCCACGAACTTCGGATCGAGCGGGCCCGTTGCACGCCGGCACGCTGAAGTTCGGCGTGCGTTGAAAGACAGTCAGATGCCGGCCTGTTGCGCGATCACGGGAATCGCCTGGATGGCCGATGAACCGGTGCCGATCACGCCGACGCGTTGTCCGGTGAAGTCCACGCGGTTCGTGCGGCCAGCGGCTCGCCCAGTACAGATTGCCCGCAAAGGAGTGCAGTCCCTCGATCTGCGGTTCCTGCGGCACCGACAGACACCCGGTCGCCATCACGCAGATCGGCGCCACGGCGCGATCGCCGCGGTCGGTCTCGACGGACCACTCTCCGCTGCGATCGTCGAAGGTCGCCCGGGTGACACGGCGCTCGAAGCGGATGTCGCGTTTCAGATCGAATGGCGGCAACGTGTTCGGCGTAGCGCAGGATCTCCGGTTGCGTCGCGTAGCGTTCCGACCAGTTCCACTCGTTCTCGAGCTCGCGCGAGAACGAATAGGAATACGCCAGACTTTCCGCATCGCAGCGCGCGCCGGGATAACGGTTCCAGTACCAGGTGCCGCCGACGCTGTCGCCCGCTTCGTACACGCGCGCGGTCAGGCCCATGCCGCGCAAGCGGTGCAGCAGATACATGCCGGCAAATCCGGCGCCGACGACGATGACGTCGAACTGTTTGTCCGCATCGCGCTCTGCGCTTTGTTGTTCCGTTGTTGCTCATCTCGATTCCTCAAATTGATGCTGTTCGCCGGCGCTGCCCCTTGGCTGGCTCGTTCGGCAACAAACCCGGTCTGAACGTCGAATCTTAACGATTTGCACGCGCACGCGCGCTCACCGGCCCGCAACGACGGTGCCGTCTCGGGTTACCGACCAAACCATGCGATACGAGTCGCACCGCGTCGACTGCGCAGCGTTGTCGTTGCTTTCGGCACCTGATCCGCTCCGATCCCTTCTTTCGACGCCATGTCGATTTTTCCGAAAGTCCGTTCGACGTACCTGTAAGAGCAGCCGCTGTGCTCTCAATCGACGAGACGCTGTACCAACAGGAGACGACAGTCATGCGGGTAATGGTTTTGATCAAGGCAAATAACGATACGGTGGCCGCGAGCGCCGTATCGGATATCAGCTGGTCCACCCGTTCGAGGCCGGCAGCGGGTCCGAAAGCCATTGCAACCGCGACGGCGTGGCGCGCCATCGATTCGCCGATGCGGATCGCCGCGTGCATCACCTTCTTTTCCATACCCGGCGGCAGCCTGCCTGTTTCCGGCGGTTCGGGACTTTCGCCGAAGCGCATCAGCATCTCGACCTTTGCGCCGAGGACACGGCGATAGAGCTCGACCGGCCTGTGGAGAGTTGTGCAGTGCGTTCGCGCGCGCGGA
>CAWGGQ010000006.1:0-10532 GCA_963822125.1 uncultured Gammaproteobacteria bacterium
CGTATTCCCTCAGTCGTGCAGCAGTCATTGAATGCAGGGTCTTAGCGACTCACTGGAACCGTTAGAACCGGCGCATTCGTGGTACCGGTATTGTCGGCGAGCGTAATGGTCCAGAGCGTCGTCAGCAATCGGAAGAAGCGCTTCGTCGCCTGATCTCGTTCGTCGATATAGAACCACCCGCCGCGGTAAGGCACCGCAACGGCCGCGTGCTCCGGTTGATCCTTCGAAAAGGCTACGGCAATTTCGCGCCCACCGATCCCACCGCCGCGAATCGCTTCGCAGCACCGCTGGCGAGGTCCGCTTGAGGCACATCGATGGCGGCGGACAGGAGTTCCATCAGCCCGACGATCGAACGCGTCGTCAACGAGACGTCGGCATCGGTAGTACGCTCGAAGGCAAGACTAACTGGCAACAGCAGACTCGAATCAATTGTGCGTGGCCTTTGACACCGAGCAACTCGAGCAATGCAGTAAATACTCGGCGTGCTCCACGCCGCATTGCGCGATCGCGATGGCAAACTCGCCGGGCTTCGTTTCGACCCAGTGCAGACAACTGCGCTCAGTCAACTCCGCCATCAACGTCAACAAAGCGCTCGAAGCGCGCATCGGGTGTCTGGGTCGAGAACGCCGGGTTTGAAATGCCGTTCACGCTCGATACCAGACTCCAGTAGATTCCGGTCGGGTCGAACAGCGTACTGGTGAACTGCGTGAGCGTCGCGATTGAGATCGGCGCCATCACGGCGCTCGTGTATTTCGCACCTGCGACCGGCACATATGAGATGGTCGGATTCTCCTCATACGTGAACCCGGTGCTGAACGGCACCAGATTGCCCCGGTAGTTCTCGCCGCCGCCGAACCCCGCCTCGAGCGCAGCCTTTCCGTGGTATGTACATTCGCGGTCACGCTGGCCACTGTCAAAAGGCTGGCGCTTTCTTCATAACGATTGTGAATCGCGACCATCAACAACTGTTGGTTGTTGGTCGCGATGATCGCTTCGTTGTACGCCATGCGGCCATTGTGAATCGCAGCAGGGCCGACCGCGTTGCAGCCGACTAGTCCGACTCCGATCAAGAGCAACAAGACGATCTGTTTCAAACCAGGTACCGATCGCGAGTTATAAATCGAACGAAAGTGTGAACTCGGCGGTGGCCGCATGCCAAACACATTTCTCTTCATCCATCGGAACCGACGAAGACACAAAGCGGTGACGCCTATTGACGCCACCGCTTGTCGGCGTGCTGCTAGTCGCTCGCCTTCGCGGTCGCCGCGGCGGCGGTCTTCGTTTCCGCAGCACTCAACTGTGACGGACCGATTTTGACGTTGAGTTTGTCGATCGTGCCGTTGAACGGGAACGGCACCTGGTAGTCCTTGTCGTTGACGCCGGTGCGCGTGTCGACACCGACGTCGAAGGTCTCGTCCGCGACCTGCAGGAAGGCGATCGAGTTGGCCTGCTTGCCGGTGGCGACGACCTTGCCGTCGACTTCAGCTCGCCGGTGCCGCCCTTGGCGATGCCGGGGCCGTCGTAGGTGTAGTCGAACACGATGGTGTGCTTGCCGGGCGTCAGCGCCGTCCTGGCCGGCCCAGCTGGTATTGCGCCAGGATCAGCATGTTGTAGTTGAACACCGGCTTGCCGTTCAGCAGGTACAGCCCCCAGCCGCCCCAGCGCCCGCCGGCGGTGGCGAGCATGCCGTTGCCGCCGCCTTCCGGCACCTCGACCTCGGCCGTGATCGTGTAGGACCTGCCGAGGATGTTCGGCGCGTTGGCAATCGGGATGCCCGGGTTCACGCCCGTGTAGGTGAACTCCGTCTTGCCCGCCGTCGCGCTCGGCCGCGGCGCGAGCGCGCGCGCGAAGGTGTCGTTGTCAGCGGCAGCACGTGGTACTTCGCCGCCTCCTGCTCGAACAGCGCCTGCATCTCCTTCAGCTTGTCGGGCATCTTCGCGGCCAGGTCATTGGCCTGCGAGTAGTCCTCGGTGAGGTTGTACAGCTCCCACTTGTAGTCCGTTCGGCGCGGGCAGCGGCGCGTTCAGGACCCACGGCCCATGCGGCGGCGTCGTGTTGGCGTACCAGCCGTCGTGGTAGATGCCGCGGTTGGCGATCATCTCGAAGTACTGCGTCTTGCGCGTCGACGGCGCGTTGGCGTTCGCCTTGTCGAAGGTGTAGGCCATGCTCACGCCTTCGATCGGCTTCTGCTTGATGCCGTCGACCATGTCCGGCGCCTTGACGCCGGTGGCTTCGAGGATCGTCGGCACGATGTCGATGACGTGGTGGAACTGGTGCGGATGCCGCCCGCATCCTTGATGCGCGTCCGGCCACGAGATCGCCATGCCCTGGCGCGTGCCGCCGAAGTGCGAGCCGATCTGCTTGGTCCACTTGAACGGCGTGTCGAAGGCCCAGGACCAGGCCACCGCCATGTGCGGATAGGTCTGCTGCCGAGCCCCAGACGTCGTAGAACTTGAGCTGCTCGGCGACCGGGAAGTCGAGAATGCCGTTGTAGGACGTGTACTGGTTCGGCGTGCCGGACAGCGTGCCTTCGGGGCTCGTGCCGTTGTCGCCGACGATGTAGATGATCAGCGTGTTGTCGAGCTTGCCCATGTCCTCGACCTGCTGGATGACACGGCCGATCTCGTGGTCGGTATAGGCGGCGTAGGCGGCAAAGACCTCGGCCTGGCGCGCGAACAGCTTCTTCTGGTCGGCCGACAGCGTGTCCCACTTCGGCAGGTCGTCGGGCCAGGCGGTCAGCTTGGCGTTCGCGGGGATGACGCCCAGGCTGCTTCTGGTTGGCGAAGATCTGCTCGCGCATGGCGTTCCAGCCCATGTCGAACTTGCCTTTGAACTTGTCGATCCACTCCTGCGTCGGCTGGTGCGGCGAGTGCGTGCCGCCGGGCACGTAATAGAGGAAGAACGGCTGGTCGGGCGCCGCGGCCTTCAGCCCTTAGGTAGTTGATGGCCTCGTCCGCCATGTCGGTGGTGAGGTTGTAGCCGGGCTTGCCGATCCACGGGAAGATCTGCCGGTTGTTCTCGGAACAGGTACGGCTGTCCACTGGTCGGTCTCGCCGCCCAGGAAGCCATAGAAGTAGTCGAAGCCCATGCCCGACGGCCACTGGTCGAACGGGCCGGCCGACGCTGTACTGGAAGTCCGGCGTGTTGTGGTTCTTGCCGAACCACGACGTGGCGTAGCCGTTGTCCTTCAGGATCGCGGCCGATGGTGGCGTTGTCCGGGCCGATGATCGAGTCGTAGCCCGGGAAAGCCGGTCGACAGTTCGGTGATCACGCCGAAGCCGCCCGAGTGATGGTTGCGGCCGGTGATCAGCGCCGCGCGCGTCGGCGAGCACAGCGCGGTCGAGTTGAACTGCGTGTAGCGCAGCCCGGACTTCGCGATGCGGTCCAGCGCCGGCGTCGGGATGACGCCGCCGAACGTGCCGCTGACGCCATAGCCCTGGTCGTCGGTCATGATCAGCAGCACGTTCGGCGCGCCCTTGGGCGGCGCGATCGTGGGCGGCCACCAGGGCTTCGAGCCGTCAGCGTCTTCCTTGATCACGCCGCCGAACTTCGGCGCGGGCGCGGGGATCTGGTTGCCCGGAATCGTGGTCGTCGCGCTGGGCGAACCCAGTTCGCCGGTCACCTGATCGCGCCTAGTACGGCGGCACTGAATGTCGACGCAAACAGGATTGCGCCAACCGCTGCGATGACACTTTTGTTACCGAGTCCCCGTTTCATTCTGTGTACTCCCGATGCACCGGCAATTGACCACGGCGCAGACTACGGCAGCACCTCACGCACGCACTTGACTTATTCGGCCAAGGTCGCAAGTGTCGGATCCGTATGCCGCGCGACGCACACACACCCTCCAACCGGCCCTACCACACGCAGCCTGACATCGACGACGGCGGCATCGTGCGGCTTGCCACGCTGTTGCCGATTCCGACACTGCTGCGCGAGAAAGGTGTCGACCCAACAGAACTGGTGGCGAGTGTCGGCCTCGAAGAATCCGTATTCGACGATGGCGAGAATCAGATGCCGTTCCGAACCGCGGGGCTACTGCTGCAGCGTTGCGCAGAAGCGACCACATGCCCGCATTTCGGCCTGCTGGTCGGTCAACAGTCTGACGTGGAGACGCTCGGCCGCGTCGGTGCGCTGATGCGTCAGTCGCCCCACGGTCGACGCCGCACTGCGCAGTCTGATACTGCATCTGCACCTGCAGAATCGCGGCGGCGTTCCGACGCGCATCGTAAACGGCGTGCACGCGTCGACGGGCCATGTCATCTATCAGCGAGACATGCCAGGAACCGCACAAGTGCACGATCCCGTCGCCGCGCTGAGCTTCACCGTGCTGCGTTCGATGTGTGGCAGCCGCTGGCGGCCCGCTGCCGTGACCTTCTCACACGCTGAGCCGAAGGACACCAAACCGTACAACCGTTTCTTCAAGGCGCCGCTGGAGTTCGATGCCGACGCAACCGAGCTGCGGTTCGAAAGGAAGTGGCTCGACCGTTCGCTTCCCGGCTCCGACACTGCGTTGTATGCATTGATGTTGCGCACGTTGTCCACCGAGTCGGCGCAGTTCAGCGACCTCGTGGAACAGGTGCGCGTGGCACTTCGCACGATGATTCCCACGGGACGCGCGACGGAGCAGTCGATCGCGGGATGTGTTGGGAATTCCGACGCGCACGTTGCGGCGCCAGCTCGTGGCGAAGGGCACGAGCTTCCGCAATCTCGCCAACGAGGCACGCTACGAAATCGCACGTCAGCTGCTCACCGATACCGGTATGGCGATCACCGAGATTGCGGGCGTGCTCGAGTACGCCGACGCGAGTGCATTTACGCGCGCCTTCAGACGCTGGACGAATGTGTCGCCGGCCGCGTGGCGCGCGCAGGCGCGCGCAGGCGCGCGCCGCCTGATCGTCAGGCTTTCGCCTCTTTCGGTTCCTTGACAGGCGCGGGCGCGCGCGCGTCGAAGTCGGCCTGCATCGAGCGCAGTTTCATCACGCCGTAGAACACCGTGATCGCCATCGCGACGACGAGTGTACCGACCAGCATACGTTCGGCGACGAAGTCGCCCATGCGGTTCGCAATGTAGCTGGCGACGATGAGCGCCAGAATGCCGCCGTTGATGATCAAGTTCGCCGCGTACGATACGACGTAGTGCAGCGTGCCGAAGCCGGCGAGCTGATACAGCATGAACGGCAGAATCGCGACGGCCGGCAACAGTTCCGACGGGCCCAGCGCAACGTCCACGGAACCCGGTGCCGCCGCATGCAGTAGCGTGCTGTTCGCAAGTTCGTGGAACAACGACGGCACCGCCGCCAGAAACGGCACGGTTGCAAGCAACTCCAGAATCAGCGCCCCGCTCCAGGTGCCCACCTTCGCGGAGTTGTCACCTGCAGACTGAGTGCCGATGAACAGGCCGCCGACGATCGCGGCGCCGCTTGCGAGCATCAGCAGTTCCACCGTGATGCCGAACGCTGCCGGTTCACCGGCCTTTATCAGCAACAGTCCGAGAAAGCCCGGGGTATAGAACATCACACGGACGAGCCGCGCCCACACCCGCGCATCGCGGTCGGGCGGCAGCAGCGGCAACGCGCGCCCATCCGTACCCACCGTCGGCCGATCTTTCTGCTTCGACATGTCACCCTCCGAAAAGCGTTAGCGTCAGGAAATTCGATGCGCAAACTACCACAGCGTACTCACGCGCCGAACGAGAATCCTTCGTAACCGTTCGCCGCCACGCGATCGCAGATTTCCCGATACACACCAACGCCCGCCGCGTAGGGCATGAACACTCGCGGCTTACCCGGAATGTTGGCGCCCAGATACCACGAGCCGCCTTCGGGAACAAAGTGGCGTTCGCCACTTCGTTGACGTGATCGACCCACTGATCCTGCACTCGCGCCACCGGTTCGATACGTCGATGACCGTGCTTGCGCATGTAGTCCGATGCAAGCCGACGGTCCAGTCGACGTGTTGTTCGATCGATACCAGCATGTTGCTGAGCACCGACGGGCTGCCGGGGCCGGTGATGGTAAAAAGGTTCGGAAAACCGACCATGCCAATGCCGAGATACGTACGCGGACCTGCCGCCTCATTTCTCCGCCAGCGACACACCACCCGACCCGCGCACGTCGATGCGTAACAGCGCGCCCGTCATCGCGTCGAAACCGGTGGCAAGCACCAGCGTGTCGAGCTCATGCAACGTACCGTCGGCCATACGAATGCCGTTCGTGCGTGATGCTGCTCGATGGGATTCGCGCTGCAGGTTAACCAGTTTCACGTTGGGGCGATTGTAGGTTTCGTAGTAATTCGAATCGACGCAGTGGCGCTTCGTGCCGATCGGATGCGACGTCGGGCACAACGCATCAGCGGT
Organism: uncultured Gammaproteobacteria bacterium; assembly: GCA_963822125.1. Taxonomy (GTDB): domain Bacteria; phylum Pseudomonadota; class Gammaproteobacteria; order Pseudomonadales; family Azotimanducaceae; genus DATJGR01. The sequence goes on from CAWGGQ010000006.1 coordinate 6,359, forward strand.
GGCGCGGTCTTTCACGACCCCACGAATCTTGTCGCGCACGAAGTCGGCAACGATCCGGTTCGTCTCCGTGGATTCATCTATCGTGTCGGCGATCGTGCCGATGAAGTTCGCCCCGCCGATCCGCCAGAGTCTTTTCCAGCAGCGCACGAATCTCCGCGTCGGACTTCCCCGCTGCAGTTTCGAGCACCGGCCCACCCGGGTGCGGTTCGATCCGCAGATCGCCGAACCCGGCGCCCATGCCGAGCCGATGGTTCTGAGCGGTGCGCCGGATAGTTCGCTTTGAACGCCTCGACGAACGCAGGGTCGAGCGGCGCGTTGCACGGGGCACGCTGAAGTTCGGCGTGCGCTGGAACACCGTCAGGTGGCCCGCAGTTTCCGCGATCACCGGAATGGCCTGAATGGCCGACGAGCCCGTACCGATCACGCCGACGCGTTGTCCTGCAAAGCTCACGCTGTGATGCGGCCAACGGCTCGCCCAATACAGATTGCCTGCAAATTCCTTCAGCCCGGCGATCTGCGGCTCCTGCGGCACGGAGAGACAACCCGTTGCCATGACGCAGAACCGTGCACGGCGCGATCGCCGCGGTCGGTTTCGACGGTCCACAGATTGCTGCGATCGTCGTAGCGCGCACTCGTTACGCGACGCTCGAAACGGATGTCGCGCTTGAGATCGAACTTCTCGGCGACGCGCTCCGCGTAACGCAGGATCTCCGGTTGCGTCGCATACCGCTCCGACCAGTTCCACTCGTTCTCGAGCTCGTTCGAAAACGAGTACGAATACGCGAGGCTCTCGGCGTCGCAACGGGCGCCCGGATAACGGTTCCAGTACCAGGTGCCGCCGACGCTGTCGCCCGCCTCGTACACGCGCGCGGTCAATCCCATGCCCCGCAATCGATGCAGCAGATACATGCCGGCAAATCCGGCGCCCACCACGATCACGTCGAACTGTTTGTCCGCATCGCGCTCTACGCTCTGTCGTTCGCTACTGCTCATCTCGATTCCTCAAATTGATGCTGTTCCCCGGCGCTGCCCCTTGGCTGGCTCGTTCGGCAACAAACCCGGTCTGAACGTCGAATCTTAACGATTTGCACGCGCACGCGCGCTCCGAAGGTACCGGTCTCGGGTAACCTGACGGGCATGGGGAGCGGAACGAACGACGGTACACCGTTGCCGGACGGTGCGGAGCTGGCGACTGCCGACGGCACCGCACATCATCCGTTCGAGTTTCGCGGCAACTCCGCTGAGTACTTCCGCATCTGGGTCGTCAATCTCGCCTTATCGCTGCTCACCCTCGGCATCTTCTCCGCCTGGGCGAAGGTGCGCCGCGAACGCTACTTCTACGGCAACACGTGGGTGGCCGGCGCACCGTTCGAGTACCTCGCCTCGCCAATCAACGTACTGAAGGGGCGGTTGATCGCCGTCGACGATCTGCAGAGCTACGTCATCTACGACGTTACCAAACACCACCGCTATTACGAGTCGCTGGAGACAGACATCTACTTCGAGTCGTACCGCGCCGATTGCGCGAGGTTGTCACTTCGCGGCTAGAACTTTTATTTCGACATCGTGTCGATTTCCAAGAAGCCCGTTCGACGTAACGGCAAGAGCCGACGTTGCGCCTCGACCAAAAGGAGTACGACATGCGAGTCATGGTATTGATCAAGGCGGACCGCGACACGGAAGCCGCCGTGATGCCGAGCGAACAACTGCTCACGGAAATGGGCAGGTTCAACGAGGAACTCGTCAAAGCCGGCGTGCTGCTCGCGGGCGAAGGCCTGCACCCGAGTTCGAAAGGCAAACGCGTGCATTTTTCCGGCAGCCGACGCACCGTCATCGACGGCCCGTTCGCCGAAACCAAAGAACTGATCGCCGGTTTCTGGTTGTGGCAGGTCAAATCGATGGAAGAGGCGGTCGAGTGGATCAAACGCTGCCCGAACCCGACCGGCGCGAGTCCGACGTCGAATTGCGCCCCGTCTTCGAGACGGAGGATTTCGGGCGAAATGACGCCGCAGCTGCGCGAACAGGAAGAACGCCTGCGCGCGCGCACCGAACAACTCATGAAAGGCGCGCGCTGAGCGCAGCGCCATCACCGGGAGCGACGCACGATGAACATTCAGCCTATCTGTACTTCAACGGCCGCTGCGCGGAGGCAGTCGAGTTCTACCGCCGCGCGCTCGGCGCGCAGGTCGAAATGATGATGCGCGTCGGCGACAGCCCGGAACCGCCGCAGCCCGGCGCGCTGCCGCCGGGATCGGAAAACAACGTCATGCACGCGGCGCTGAAAATCGGCGATTCGTACCTGCTCGCAAGCGACGGCACGGCGGCGGGGCCCGCGCATTCGCCGGCTTCAACCTGTCGCTGCAGATGCCCGACGCGGCGGCGGTCAAGCGGGTATTTGCAGCGCTCACCGACGGCGGTACGGTGCAGATGCCGTTGGGTAAGACGTTCTGGTCGCCGCTCTTCGGTATCGTGAGGGACCGATTCGGCGTTGCGTGGATGATCAATCAGGTCGCCTGACGGCCGCCTCGATGAGCCGCCCACCCGCACAGCGGGAGCACAGCGATGCAGTACATGTTGTTGATCATGGAGCCGCGCGGACAACGTCTCGAGCGTTCCGAGGAAGAAGGCCGGCAGCTCTACGAGCGGATGCTGCGGTTCAGCGACGCGCTGCGCTCGCGCGGCGTGCTGCTCGGCAGCGAATCGCTGCAATCGGATGCGAAGGCGGTTCGCGTGCGCGTTCGCGACGGCAAGACGACGTTGATCGACGGCCCGTTCGCCGAAGCCAAGGAGATGGTCGGCGGATACTATCCTGCTCGACTGCGCAAACAAGGATCAGGCGGTCGCGATCGCGCGCGAATGCCCGGCCGCCGCGTGGGCGACGGTGGAAGTGCGCGAGTTCGGGCCGTGTTTCACCTGAGCGGGCGAACGTCGCGAGCCTGAGTGGACGCCCGGCCACCCACCGCACGATCGAAGCCGTCTGGCGGATCGAGTCGGCGAAGATCATCGCGGGCCTCGCGCGCGTGTTGCGCGACGTCGGGCTCGCCGAGGAGTTCGCGCAGGACGCGCTGGTCGCCGCGCTCGAACAGTGGCCGCGAGCAGCGGCGTGCCGGAACAACCCGGCCGCGTGGCTGACGGCGACCGCGAAAAACCGCGCGATCGACTGGATCCGGCAGCGATCGATGCACGACCGCAAGCAGGATTCGTTGACGCACGAAATCGAGAGTCAGCTCGAGGACGCGCGCACGATCTCGAAGCATCGGTCGACGCCGCATTCGACGATCCGATCGGCGACGACCTGCTGCGACTGATGTTCATCGCGTGCCACCCGGTGCTGTCGCGCGAAGCGCGCGCCGCGCTGACGCTGCGCCTGCTCGGCGGACTCACGACCGCCGAAATCGCCCGCGCGTTCGTCGCTGCCCGGAACCGACGATCGCGCAGCGCATCGTGCGCGCCAAGCGCACGCTCGCCGGAAGCGCGCGTGCCGTTCGAAGTGCCGCAGGCCGCCGAGCTTGCGACGCGCCTGTCGTCGGTTCTCGAAGTGATCTACCTGATCTTCAACGAAGGCTATGCCGCGACAGCCGGCGAAGACTGGATGCGGCCCTCGTCTGTGCGAAGAAGCATTGCGGCTCGGCCGGATACTCGCGCAGCTCGCCGGCAACGAGGCCGAGGCGCACGGCCTCGTCGCGTTGATGGAAATCCAGGCGTCGCGCCTTCGCGCGCGTGTTGGGCCGCACGGCGAACCCGTGCTGCTGCTGGATCAGGATCGCGCGCGCTGGGATCCGCTGCTGATCCGCCGCGGGCTGGCGGCGCTGACGCGCGCCGAATCGCTCGGCAAGACGGCGGCGGACTCGGGCCGTATGCGGTGCAGGCGGCAATCGCCGCGTGCCATGCGCGCGCCCGCACTCCCGACGAGACGGATTGGCCGCGCATCGTCGCGCTGTACGACGCGCTCGGCGCAGCTTGCGCCGTCGCCGATCGTCGAACTGAATCGCGCGGTCGCCGTTGCGATGGCATTCGGCCCGGCCGCGGGCCTCGAACTGGTCGACGCGCTGATTCGGCGAAAAAGCGCTCGCGAGCTATCACCTGCTGCCGAGCGTGCGTGGCGATCTGCTGGCGAAGCTCGGTCGCGGTCGACGAAGCGCGCGTCGAGTTCGAACGCGCGGCGACACTTGCC